>DAITAC010000242.1:0-1908 GCA_036824465.1 Burkholderiaceae bacterium | reverse complement strand
TTGCAGCCGAAGCACAGAGATTTCAGGTTCTGGTCACGACCGACACGAAACTCAAGTACCAACAGAACCTTGCCTCGCGGTCAATCGCGATCGTAGTTCTCAGCACAACGAGTTGGCCACGTATCGAAGCTGCAGCGCGACTTGTCACCGCCGCCGTCGACGCGGCCGCCGAGGGGACGTACTCGAAAGTCCAAATTCCCTGATTGCGGCCAACAACGACCGAACGTCATACCGGCGCAGTTCGGGATACATGCGGCGAAGATGAATCGGGACCTGTCCGACGCTGAAGCGATGAGATTGCTTTCTATCGCGTAGGAGCATCGAGCTTGAGCAACCGTTCGCAGGCAAAGCTGGCGACCTCCCTGGATAGCCAGCGATAGCCTCAGCCGGTTGCCCGCTTACCGCGCCCCGCGCCCGATGCCGAAGTAGTGCAGCCCCGCCGCGCGCACCTGTGCCGGGTCGTACAGGTTGCGGCCGTCAAGAGCGGCACGCAACACCAGTCGCGCTTGCTTTAGTCGCGGATCGTAGTAGTCGTTCAGGTTGTCGAGGCCGACCACGCGCTCGCCGCGGGCGAGCAGCGTCGCGGCGACCTGGGCGCCGATGAAACCTGCCGCGCCCGTGACGAGGACAGTTCCGCTCATCGTCCGCTTCCGATAGGAAGTACACGCGCGCGTGCGCGCCCCGGCTCTATCGTCACTATTGCGCCTGTTTCGAGTTCAGTTTTCATTTGCAGCAAGGCGGCGACGACTTCTTTCCCAATCGTTTCGGTGCTGACATCCTCCGCCCGAATCTGAGCGACGCTGGGCCTTGTGCCACGCAGTGTCGCCAAGATCGCACTGAAGTCAAGATCGTGCGTCAGCACCACATAGTCGTTTGCCGCGGCAAACATCATGATTTCCGCGTCGGTTGCGTCAGGCGCACCGAGTAGGGACCAGTGAACAGAATCGAGGCCAGCCGCCGCCAATAAGACGCCCCATCGAGGCGACAGGTTCATATCGAGCAGGAGCTTCATTCCGTCGCCAGCACGACCTCGCGCTCTTCGGCCAGCCATGCCGCGTAGCGAAGCGCCTGCATGACATCCTCACGCTCCAAGTAGGGGTAGTCCTCGAGAATCTGCTCGACGCTGCGTCCAGCGCCGATCTGCCCAACAATCATTCCGACCGTGACACGCATTCCGCGGATGCACGGCTTGCCGCCCATCACTTCCGGTTGCCGGGTAATGCGATCGAGTTCTGCCATGGTCGACTCCTTGAAAAATCTCTAGACAACACCTCTCCCAACTTGAACAAGCTGGCTCGAGGCAATAGCCGCAGGTGATTCTACGGATCACACCGCTCTAAGGAAGCGCCGGAACTCAAAGCGGCATTATCAGGACTCGGCAACGCAGCCTGCGCCGGATGTGCGTTCGGCTGAGTGCCGAAGGAAGCCCGGCAAACATCCGCGATTAGGGAATCTCCACTCAGCGCGCCCCGCGCCCAATGCCGAAGTAATGCAGCCCTGCCGCGCGCACCTGCGCCGGGTCGTACAGGTTGCGGCCGTCAAAGATCGCGCGCGACTTGAGCGCTTGGGCCAACCACTCGAAGTCCGGGCTACGGAACTCCAACCACTCCGTTACGACTGCGAGTGCATCAGCGCCGTCGCATGCGTCTCGGGCACTACCCGCAAACTCGACCAGACCGTGCCCCGCCAGCAGCCGCCGCGCATTGCCCTGCGCCACTGGGTCGTAGGCGACCAATCTGGCGCCGGCGCCCGTCAACGCTTCGATCAGTGCCAGGCTCGGTGCATCTCGCATGTCGTCCGTGTTCGCCTTGAATGCCAGCCCCCAAAGCGCGATGCGCTTACCAGCCAGTTGTCCGCCAAAGAAGCGCTGCATCTTCTCGAACAGCACGCGCTTCTGCCGCTCGTTCA
>DAITAC010000160.1:0-6374 GCA_036824465.1 Burkholderiaceae bacterium | reverse complement strand
TCGTTCTGACGCAGAACCTGCCTGAGCGACCAGCGGCGGCGGGCGCACCGAACTTGCCACCGATCGACGTGATTCAGAATCGGACTCCCAAGGGGTTCGGTAATAATCACAACGCGGCGTTCCGCCATTGCGACACGGAGTTTTTCGCGATCGCAAATCCGGATATCGCGATGACGCACAACCCGTTCCCGGCGCTGATTTCAGCGTTGCGGGGTGGCGCTGGAGTGGCAGCGCCGGCAGTGCTGGAACCGGATGGCCGGCTGGCGGATACGGCGCGGCGCGTGATCACGCCGTTTGAACTGATTTTCCGGCGCACACCGTTTTACTCGCCGCCCGAGCAGCCGGTCTGGTTCGCGGGAATGTTTCTCGTGTTTCGTTCGGATGCCTTTGCGGCAGTCGGCGGATTCGACGAGGGCTTCTTCATGTACTGCGAGGACTTCGATATCTGCGCGCGGATGCGGCTTGCCGGCTGGCCAGTCGCGTATGCACCGCAGGTGCAAGTCGTCCACGCCGCGCAGCAGCTAAGCCATCGATCGCCGCGTTATTTCCGCTGGCACCTGGCAAGCCTTGCACGGATGTGGATGTCGCGGCCGTTCTGGCGCTACCGCGAAATGTTGGCGACTCAGGCCGCCGCGCGCCCCGCTGCCGAGACAGAGGGCATGCAGGAAAGTCAGGAAGTACGCCCGTAATCGTCGGCAAAGCGGACGATGTCGTCTTCGCCGACGTAGTCCCCGCACTGCACTTCGATAATCACGAGCTGCGTGTCGCCCGGATTTTCCAGGCGATGCCGGGTGCGCACCGGCACGTACGTCGATTCCCCGGTCGGCACGTCGAACAGGTGGTCCCCCACCGTGACCCGCGCCGTGCCTTCAATCACGACCCAGTGTTCGCTGCGACGGTGATGCATCTGCAGTGACAGCCGACGCCCCGGCTTGACCTCGATGCGCTTGAGCTTGAACGAGTCGGTGCTGCCAAGCACCGTGAAGCTTCCCCATGGACGTTCGACCGTCAGGTGCTCGGTTGCCGCCGGGTCACCGTCCATCTTGAGTTTGCCGACAACTTCCTTGACCTGCTGGCTTGCGTCCTTGTGCGCGACCAGCACGGCGTCGGGTGTTTCAATCACGACCAGATCCTTCAAGCCGATCGCTGCGACCAGCCTTCCACCTGAGCGCACGTAGGTGTTCTGTGAATCGACGAGCATGGCCTTGCCCTCGCCATGATTGCCTTGGGCATCGACCGGCAGGGCGTCGGCGAGCGACTTCCACGAACCGATGTCGCTCCAGACGAAGCGGCACGGGATCATCGCGACATTGGTGGCGCGCTCCATCACCGCGTAGTCGACCGAGATGTCAGGCAACGTGCTGAAGGAGGAGGCTAGAAACTCCACCATCCCCGCGCGCGCAACGCCGCTGGCGACCGCGTCTTCCGCGCCCTTCAGCACGTCCGGTGCATATCTCTTCAGCGCCGCACGCATCGCTGATGCCTTGAAACAGAACATGCCGCTGTTCCACGTGTAGCAGCCATCGGCCAGCATGCGTTCGGCTTCCTTCTGCGGCGGTTTCTCGACAAACCGTTCGACAACGAACGCGCTCGATCCCAGCGCGGCACCCTGCTTGATGTAGCCATAGCCCGTCTCCGGCCGCGTCGGGTGGACGCCGAATACAACGAGCTTGCCGAGTTCGGCCTGCTCACACGCTGCGCTCACAGCGTCAGCGAATGCGGATTGCGGCTCGACCAGGTGATCGGACGGAACAACCAGCAGCGTCGCGTCGGGTCCGTACTTGCGTTCGATCCACAAAACGGCGATCGCAACGGCGGGCGCCGTGTTGCGGCCAAATGGCTCGAGAAGAAGTTGCAGCTCGGCGCCGATACCGCTCAGTTCTTCCGCGGTCCGCAGCCCGTACTCGACGTTGGTGACCGCGACGACATGGGACACCCCCTTGAGTTGGCTGACGCGTTCATGCGTCAGTCGCAGAAGGCTCTTGCCGTCGCGGATCTTGATGAACGGCTTGGGCATCGAGGCGCGCGACGCGGGCCACAGACGGGTACCGGCGCCGCCGCAGAGAATGACAGGAACGAGCATTGTTTGGATAGGGAGCGTGTAGGTTTTGAAGCGATCCGCATCGGTTGGCGCGAACGACTGCAATGATGTTCTCACACCGACTTTGGCGTCATTGCGACAGCGGCTGAGCGGTTGAGGCAATGCGGTGAGCGGCGAGCGCTACCTATAATCCACCGCTTGGTGATTGGCCGCGCGCAAACATGAGCACACCCTTGCTATTCGATCAGGCGTTTACAGAGCACCGGCGTGTGTTCGATGGCATCGCCACGCTGGCGCCCGCCATCGAGACCTGCGCGACGCGCGCGGCCGATTGCATCGCACGCGGCGGCAAGATCCTCTTCTGCGGCAACGGCGGGTCCGCAGGCGACGCGCAACATCTGGCGGCTGAACTGGTCGGCCGACTGGTACGGGACCGGCGCGCGCTGCCGGGGCTGGCACTGTCGACCGATTCCTCCGCAATGACCTGCATCGCCAACGATTTCGGTTTTGACGAAGTGTTTGCGCGCCAGGTCGAGGGGCTCGGACGCGCGGGCGACGTCCTGATCGCGATCTCGACCTCGGGCAACTCACCCAATGTGCTGCGGGCGGCGGAAGAAGCCAGGAAGATCGGCATCTATGTGGTTGGCTTTCTCGGCCGGGACGGCGGCAAGCTCGGCGCTGTCGTCGACCTGCCGATCGTTGTCGCGTCGAATGAAACCGCTCGTATTCAGGAAGCGCACATCTTTCTCGGCCACGTGATGTGCGCGCGCATCGAACAGCGACTCGGCATCGGCGGCTGGGAAGAATGAGCGCCATGTCGCGTGAACAACTCGCGCGTTGCCGCGTGCTGGTGGTTGGCGATGCAATGCTCGACCGCTACTGGTTTGGTGAGGTGGAACGTATTTCGCCCGAGGCGCCGGTCCCGGTCGTGAAAGTAAGCGGCACGGAAGAACGACTCGGCGGCGCCGCCAATGTGGCCCGAAACATCGTCGCGGTGGGCGCGCAAGCCGGGCTGCTGGCAGTGCTTGGCGAGGACGATGCGGGACGGTCAATCGAAGCACTCGTGAAGAAGAGCACGATTCGCCCGCACCTGCACACCGACGCGACACTGGCCACCACGGTCAAGCTGCGCGTAATCGGTCGGCGGCAACAGGTCGTGAGGATCGACTTTGAAAGCGTTCCCGAGGCCGAGGTGTTATCTGCGCACCTCGACGAATACGCCGCGCTGCTGCCCGATTACGACGCCGTGCTGCTGTCGGATTACGGCAAGGGCGGACTTACACACATCGCGCGGATGATCGAGATGGCACGCGCGGCTGCGCTGCCGGTGCTGGTCGATCCCAAGGGCGACGACTACTCACGCTATGCAGGAGCGACGATCGTCACGCCGAATCGCGCAGAACTGCGTGAAGTGATTGGGAGCTGGAAAAGCGAGACTGACCTCGAAGCGCGCGCGCGCAAGCTGCGCAGCGATCTCAGGCTGGATGCAGTGCTGCTGACCCGCAGCGAGGAAGGCATGACCTTGTTCTCCGACGCCGCCCCGTGGTCGGTGCCCGCGCAGGCGCGCGAGGTGTTCGATGTCAGCGGCGCGGGCGACACCGTGATCGGCGTGCTGGCGGTGATGCTGGCCGCCGGGGTCAGCCTGCGGTCCGCGATCGAGATTGCCAACCGCGCGGGCGGCATCGTGGTTGGCAAGCTGGGGACGGCGACCGTGTCGTACGATGAATTATTTGAAGCGTAGACAAACTCAGCGCAGCAACTCGACCCGCACTCCTATCTTCAGTTTCTCCCATGCGCGATCGGCGGTAACAGCCGTCGCCGACATGGCCGACGCAAGCTGCAAACAGGCGCGATCGCCGAGTGACAGACCAAGTGACCGGGTCCTTTCACGCAGCCAACCACAATCGAGTGCCTGCTCGCGATCGAACTCCTGCACCGCCAATCGCAATCCTTCCAGCCGCGCCTTGACCTCCGGTGCGCGCATGCCGATCTCCTGCAGCTTGGCGACAACTTCGGCATAGTTGACTGCACTCATCACACAGTCGGCAGACTCGAGCAAATCCGTCACGCGCTCGGCGCCGCGTTCGCCCATGGTCAGGCCGAGAAGCGCCGACGAATCCAGAACGTACTTACTCACGCTCCGCCTCGCGTCGGCGCTCCGCGATCAGCTCCGCGCTCAGTGAACGATCACCTTTCACATACTTGGCAACCGTTTGCTGCAATAGCCTCACCGCGTGGCGTACCGAACGCACGTGCAGCCCGGCCTCATCGCATTCGAGAACCACTGCGTCGCCCTCCTCGACACCCAAGGCGCGACGCATTTCCTTGGGGATGACAATCCGCCCGCCTGCCCCGATGCGAGTCCGGCTCGATATCGAATTCATGGCAATCTTGCCCTTCAATGGCATTGAGGTTTAAGTTTGCCATCATGTGCTGTTTATGGCAACATCATCGACGAAAGCCAAACCACCATGAAAATCATCGTCACGGGCGCCGCCGGATTCATCGGCGCCAACCTGGTCAAGGCACTCAACGACCGCGCAGAGACGGACATCATTGCCGTCGACAACCTGACCCGATCGGAAAAGTTCCACAACCTGACCGACTGCGAGGTCGCGGACTACCTGGACAAGGACGACTTCCGGGACCTGGTGCAGCGGCGAGCGGCGCCCAAGCCCGATGTTGTGTTCCACCAGGGCGCCTGCTCGGACACGATGGAGTCCGACGGGCGCTACATGCTCGACAACAATTTCCGCTACTCGCTGGAACTGCTGCAGTGGTGCCAGGAGCTGCGCGTCCCCTTCGTGTACGCGTCGTCCGGCTCGGTGTATGGACTGGGTCCGAACTTCGTCGAAGCGCGCGCCCACGAGAAGCCGCTCAACGTCTACGGCTACTCCAAGTTCCTATTCGACCAGATCGCGCGCCGCATGCTGCCGAACGCGACGGCGCCGGTGATTGGACTGCGCTACTTCAACGTGTACGGTCCGCGCGAATCGCATAAGGGCCGGATGGCGTCGGTGGCGTTCCATCACTTCAACCAGTTTCGTGCTGATGGCAAGGTAAGGCTCTTTGAAGGCAGCCACGGCTATGCCAACGGCGAGCAGCGGCGCGACTTCATTCACGTGGACGACGCGGTGCGCGGGAACCTGTTCTTCTGGGAACGGCCCACCGCCGGTATCTACAACCTGGGCACGGGACGCGCGCAAAGCTTCAACGACGTGGCGCTCACGGTCGTCAACACGCTGCGCGAAGCGAGCGGGCAGAAGCCCCTGACGCTCGCACACGCGGTTGAAGAGGGGCTGATCGAGTACATCAGGTTTCCCGAGGCGCTGCGCGGCAAGTACCAGGCGTTCACACAGGCTGATGTGACGCGGCTGCGCGCAGCCGGATTCAGGGAGCCGATGATGACGGTCGAACACGGCACCGCCGCGTATATGCGCCGGCTGCTCAAGCATTCAGGATGAACGCCCACCGTCCCGCCGCGTTTCTGGATCGCGACGGCGTGATCAACATCGATCGCGGTTACGTGGCTCGAATGGAGGACTTCGAATTCGTGCCGGGCGCGCTCGACGCGAGCCGCACGCTCGCGCAGCGCGGGTTCGCACTGGTCGTGATCACCAACCAGTCCGGCATCGGCCGCGGCCTGTACACGGAAGCCGACTACCAGACCCTCACCGCCTGGATGCGCGCGCAATTCGCCGCCGCCGGCGCGCCGCTCGCCGGCGTGTACCACTGCCCGCATCACCCGCTGAACGCGCGCGGCGCGTATCGAGTCGCGTGCGACTGCCGCAAGCCGGCGCCCGGGATGTTGCTGCGGGCGGCGCAAGACGTCGGACTCGATCTGGCGCGCTCGGTCCTGTTCGGCGACAAACTGTCCGACCTGCAAGCCGCCCTTTCCGCGGGTGTGCCTCAGCGCGTGCTGCTTGGCACGGATGGCGCAGCGTTGCCCGGAGCGGACGATGGCGGTCTGGCCACGGCCCGTTTTCGCTCGCTTGCCGAGGCCGTCGCGAGCGCGGAACCAAGCGCCCTGTCTGCGCACGCCGATGTCTGAAGCGAAGTTCCCCGCGCCCGGTTTCGAGCGCAAGATCGTCGCGCGCGATCAACTCGCCGCCGCGGTCGCCCGGCTGCCGCGCCCGGTCGTATTCACCAACGGCGTGTTCGACATCCTGCACCGCGGCCACGTGACGTACCTGGCGCAGGCGCGCGCGCTCGGCGCGAGCCTCGTGGTCGCGGTGAATTCGGATGCGTCGGTCAGGCTTCTGGGCAAGGGCGACGACCGACCGATCAACCCTCAGGACGATCGTGCGGCGGTGCTGGCGGCGCTAGAGTCCGT
>DAITAC010000073.1:6130-20715 GCA_036824465.1 Burkholderiaceae bacterium | reverse complement strand
CATCCGGCGCGACCATCGCACCGGCGTGGCGCACGACGGATTCGAACAGCGCGTAATCCCCAGAGATCGACGCCGTGTGTCCCAGCGCGCCGCCGGCGCCGGGCGCGGTGCGTCCCGCCTTGTAAACGACCACGTCCTTGCCGCTACGCACCGCTCGACGAACGGCGCGGGCGAAGTCGAGGCCATCGAGGTCCTTGAACCCTTCGATGTAGATGCCGATGGATTCGATCTCCGGGCGATCCGCAAAAAAGGCGAGCAGGTCGCCGTGCGTGAGGTCGGTCTGGTTGCCCATCGCCAGCATGTAGCGCGGATCGAGCCACGGGTTGTGCGACAGGCGCGTGATCATGAAGGCGCCGCTCTGGCTCAGCATGACCGAGTTGCGCTCGGGCTTCTTCTTCGGCTTCGGCAGCCGCTCGAGCGGGATGAACCACGAATCGTACGAACCCGGATGCGAGACGACGCCGAGACAGTTCGCGCCCAGGAAGATGGGACCCCCACCCGTCTTGCCATGCGCGGCGTTGATCCGCGCGGCCATTGCCGCTGCGGGCTCGCGGCTCTTTTTCGTTTCGCCCAACCCGCCCGGGATCAACATCACCGCGTCGACCTTGTCCGTCTCGATGATCTCGTCGACGAGACCGTAGACGGCATCGGCATTGACGGCGACGATCAGCAGATCGAGCTTGTGCTCGAGCGTGCGCAGGCTCCCGGCGCAGCGCACGCCGTCGATCTCGGTCTCGCCGGGCCGGATGATCGTGATCTTCTCCTTTGGGTAACCGCTTCCCACCAGGTTGCGCAGGATGATGCGGGCGAAGTTCATGCCCGTCGCCGACACACCGACAATCCCGAGGGACGCCGGGTGCAGCAGCTTGTCGATCTTGTCGATCGGTCGCGGAAATGGACGCGCGACGGGCGCGTCGATCGAACACTGCGCAGCGGCGACCGCCAGCGCGTGACCGACGCGAACGGGATCTAGCTCGACCTTGCGCAGCGCGAAGCGCGCGCCCGGTGCTCCGGCCGGGTGCGCTCGGGCAAGTGCAAGCAGCGCGCCGAAGCAGGCTTCGAGCTGGGAGTCCGGAGCCGGCAGCCCGCGCGCCTGCGCGCTTGCGACGAGCTTCTGGTAGGCGATCGTGCGCCGGAAGAGATGCAGGAAATCCGCCGCGTCGGTCAGATCCGCGGCGGCGTGAACGGACCCGCGATCTCTCTTGAAATTACGCTCGTCGATCGCCTCGAGCCCGCCCGCTCCAGCCGAGAGGACGAGCCCGAATTCGCGCGTGTTCGCAAGAACGATGCGCAAATCCACCGGCGCCGCCTGTGAGCGCGTATCGCCGGCGTCGAATCCGATACCGAGCGCAGCGAGCAGCGACGCCACCTCGGCGTCCGCAAGGAGCGTGCGTCCCTCGCCTGCCGCGCGCTCGAGGACCGCTGTTGCCTGGGCGACGTCCGGGCCGCTGGCGCGGCCGGGCTGCCGCGCATGATTCACAAATGCGCTCCCTGTGTGGCGTGGTCCCAGGCTTCGCGTCCGTGGTCACGGTCTGGCGTCCCACGCTCGGCCTTCTGCGCCAACCTTGCCCACGCCTCGTCCACTTCGTCCTGCAACGCCTCGATCTGCTCCGGCTTCAGGTGCCGGTAGCGCCGCTGCAATGACAGGTAATCGCTGACCGGTCGCGTGCGAGCCGTGTGGTTGATCGTCCACGTGCGGCCGTCTTCCACCTCGTATAGCGGGAACGCGCCGCAATCGACTGCATAGCGCGCGGCGGTCATGCCCATGTCGTCGGGCAGCCCCCAGCCGTCCAGGCACGGAATCAGCAGCGTGATGATGCGCGTGCCGCGCATCGACTTCGCCTTCTTCACCTTGGCGAGCAGGTCAGGCAGGAAGCCGACACTTGCGGTGGCCACGTACGGGACTTCGTGCGCAGCCATGATCTCCGTGAGGTTCTTCTTGCGCGAGGTTTTGCCGGCGGGCGTGGAGCCCGTCTTGGCAAAATGCGGCGTCGAGGAGGACTTCTGCGCGCCGGTGTTCATGTAACCCTCGTTGTCGAGGCAGAAGTAGATGAAGTTTTCGTTGCGCTCGGCTGCGGACGACAGGCATTGAAAACCGATGTCGTAGGTGCCGCCGTCGCCCGCGAGCACGATCACCTGCGTGTCACGCTTGCCCTGCGCGTCGAGCGCGCGGCGCAGGCCCGTGGCCGCGGCGGCGCTGGCTTCGAGCGTCGGCTGGTAGACGGGGATCTTCAGCGAGCTGTACGGCTGCGGCCCGGCGATGATCGCCATGCACGACGGCGGAATCACCGCCATCGTGTCCGGCCCCATGGTCGCGAGGATGTGCCGCACCGACAGCGCCTCCACGCAACCCGGGCAGGCGGCGTGGCCGGAGCACAGCATCGGGTCGTCGTGCAGTTCGAGCTTGATCATGTCGTTCACCTGACCCAGATGGATTGCGGTTGCGGCTCGGTTCCCTGCGCGCTGCGCACGAATTCGGCGATCTTCTCCGGCGAGACGTTGACTCCGCCCACGCCGGCGAGATAGCCGTGCACGCGCGGCGCATTCTGCATGCCATACAGCGCTGCGCGCAGCTCCTGGTGCAGTACGCCGCCGCAGCCGGGCGAGTGGTTGCGGTCGAGCACCAGCACCTCGGGCACGCCCGCCAGCGCCGCGCGCAACGTCTGCACCGGCAGCGGGCGGAACAGGCGCACCTTGAGCAAACCGACCGACTCGCCCGCGTCGCGCAACGCATCGACCGCGTCGCGCGCGGTCCCGCACATGCTGCCCATCGTCACAACCGCCATGCGCGCACCATCGCAGCGGTAGCGCTCGATGGCGCCGCCATAGCTGCGGCCGGTCAGTTGTGCCCACTCGCGATCGATCTCATCGGCCAGGCCGGGCACCAGGGCCATCGCGCTTTCGAGGTCCTGGCGGTGGCGATAGAACATGTCCTGCGTGATCACGTTGCCCCACGACTCGGGCTGCGCGGTGTCGAGCCGGTGTGCGGGCGCATACGCCGGCAGGAATCGATCGACCAGGTCCTGCGCCGGAATCTGCACCGGTTCCAGCGCGTGCGAGATGTAGAACGCGTCGTGGCTGATCATCGCCGGCAGCAGCACGCGCTCGGCGATCTTGAAGGCGTGCAGCGTGGTGTCGAGCGACTCCTGCGCGCTTTCCGAATAGAACTGGATCCAGCCGGTATCGCGCTGCGCGAGGCTGTCGGTCTGGTCGGGCCAGAACGCCCACGGCGAAGCGACCGTGCGGTTGATGTTGGCCATCACGATCGGTGCCCGCGCGCCGCTCGCATAGTGCAGCAGCTCGTGCATCAGCAGCAGGCCCTGCGACGCGGTCGCGGTGAAGACGCGCACGCCCGCGAGGGAGGCCGGGATGCACGCAGACATCACCGAGTGCTCCGACTCCGGCGTGATGATCTCGGCGTCGAACACGCCCTCGGCCTGGAACTCGGTGAGCTTCTCCATCACCGGCGTCTGCGGCGTGATCGGATAGACCGGCACCACCTTCGGCCGGGCAAGGCGCGCGGCCCACGCGAACGCATGGTTGCCGGTCAGCAGCACCGGGCGGTTCTGCGCGCTTGCTCTTTCGAGCGCGGTCAGTTCATCGCGCGCGTTCATCGAAGTTCTTCGACCATCTTCATCGAGCCGGTCGGGCATTCCTTCACGCACAGGCCGCAGCCCTTGCAGTAGTCGGCGAGCACGAGGTAGCCGGCGTCGTCACGCTTCACCGCGAGGTCGGGGCAGTAGTTGACACAGTTATCGCAGAAGACGCAGGTGCCGCAGGAAAAGCAGCGTTCGGTTTCGGCCAGCGCGACGTCGACATCGAAACCGAGCTGCACTTCGAGATCGCTCTTCAACCGTTGTGCCGGATCGAGATGGTGCTCGGCGGCGCGTGGCTGCTTCGGGTAGTAGGCGGTGGCGATGTTGCCGAGCTTGACGACGGGCTCTTCGAGACTCAGCGGCCCTTCGAGTCCTGCACGCAGCACGCGATCAATCTGCAGCGCCGCGCGTTTGCCCATGCCGATCGCCTCGGTCACGAAACGCGCCATGCTCGACATGTCGCCGCCGGCGTACACGCGGTCCAGGCTGGTGGCCTGGCGCTCGTCAACCTTCAGCAGCGCACCGACAGCGTCGAGCGCCTGCAATGGCGCGAGATCCGGGTCCTGGCCGATCGACGGAATGACGGCGTCCGCCTCGAGCGCGAACTCGCTGTCGGCAACTGGTGTCACCGTGAACTGGCCGCGCTGCGCACCGGGCTCGAAGCGCACTCGCACGCAGTCAAGACGCACGCCAATGTCGTTCTCGGTCGCCGTGGAGAGCATCGCGCTGCTGACGAGCACGATGCCTTCTTCCAGCGCCTCATCGATCTCCTCGCGCTGGGCCGGCATCTGGTTGGCGCCTTCGAGCGCGAGGATCGTCACGTCGTGTCCGGCACGGCGCGCGCTGCGTGCCACGTCAAGCGCGGCGCTGCCGCCACCGATCACGATCACGCGCTTGCCGAGTTTGGGTGTGTCGCCCGAGTTGAAGCGGGCAAGGTACTCGGCGCCGTCCATCACCCACGCCTGTGCGTAATCGAGTTGCGGCAGTCGTTTCTGGCGGCGCGCGCCGACCGCGAGATACACGGCGTCGTACTCGCTGCGCAGCGCTTCGAGATCGGCCGATGTCGCAAGCGATTTACCACTGCGCACGTCAATACCCAGTTCGACGATGCGCGCGATTTCGCCATCGAGCACGGAGCGCGCGAGGCGGTACGGCGGAATGCCGTAGCGCATCAGCCCGCCGAGCTCCGGCTGCGACTCGAAGAGCGTGACCTGGTAGCCGCGCCGGCGCAGTTGAAACGCCGCCGAGAGTCCCGATGGTCCGCCGCCGACCACGGCAACGCGTTCCTTGCGCTCTTCGGCCGGTTTCGCGAACGGCCAGTGCTCCTGCAGCGCGAGATCGCCAACGAATCGCTCCAGCTTGCAGATCGCGAGTGACTCGTCGAACGAGGTTCGGTTGCACGCGGCTTCGCACGGATGGTGGCAGATGCGACCCGCGATCGCGGGGAACGGATTGTGGCGCGTGAGGATTTCCCACGCGCCGCGGAAGTCGCGCGCACGCGCATGGCCGATCCAGTCGGCGATGTCGCCATTGACCGGGCAGGCAGCATGGCACGGCGACGGTGCGCGAATGTGCTGTGGCAATGCCGCGCGCCACGTGCCGGTCTTGAAGACTTCCGTCGAGCCGGTGGTCCAGATGGGTGGGATCGGTGCATTCATGCCGCAACCTTCTGCATTCGCGCATCGACCCAGCGATAGCCTTCCTCGCACGCGGCGATGTTCTCGTCATGCAGCTTGGGCGCTTCTTCCGTCAGCGTGCGCGTGAGCACCTCGAGCGATGGCGCTTCGATCGCTCGTGCGAACCCGCCCAGCAGCGCGGAATTGACGATGCGGCCCAGGCCGTTGCGGCGCGAGATGCCGAGGCCATCAACTGGAATCACGCGGTAGCCGGGCAGTGAGCGCGCGTAGTCGGCTGTTGTCTTGGATGAATTGACGACGATCAGCGTGTCGGGCCGCGCCGTGGCGAGGAGCTTCCCTTCGAGCAGGCTCGCATCGAAACAGAGGATTGCGTCGGCCTTCTCGATGTCGCAGCGCAGCCGAATCGGCTTGTCGTCAACGCGCAGATACGAATTCACCGGCGTGCCGCGGCGCGCACCGCCGTAGCTGGAGAACGCCTGCACCTGGCGGCCTTCGGCAAAGAACGCCATCGCGAGCAGGTTGCCCGCGGTCTGCGCGCCCTGCCCGCCCCGTCCCTGGATCATGATCTGCAGCACTGGTTTTCCCTCCCGCGCGCGCCCAATCTAGGCCGCCCCTACCCATTCGTCCAATTGATTGTCAGAATGCGCCACATTCACGGATCGGATAGTGATGCCGAAACTCAACTTCCGCCACCTCGACCTGAACCTGCTGCGCGTGCTGGCGGCGGTGTACCGCACCGGATCGGTCACCGAGGCCGGGCGCCAGCTTGCGCTGTCGCAGCCGGCCACCAGCAACGCGCTGGCGCGGCTGCGGGAGTTCTTCGGCGACGAACTGTTCGTGCGCTCGCCGCGTGGCCTGCATCCGACGCGCACCGCGCAGCGCGTGGCGCCGGCCGTGATCGCACAACTGCAGGCGCTCGAATCGACCGTGCAAAGTGCAGAGGCCTTCGATCCCGCCAGCAGTCGCGCGCACTGGCGGCTGTCGCTGTCGGACCTCGGCGAGATCCTGTTCCTGCCGGCGCTCGCGGAAGCGTTGCGCAGCGAATCGCCGGGCAGCCAGGTCTCGAATGTCGCCGTCGCCGCGGAGCGGGTCAGTGCGGCGCTCGAGGCGCGCGACATCGATCTCGCGGTCGGCATCCTGCAGCCTGCGCACAGTGGCATCGCCAGCGAATCGCTGTTCCAGGAACGCTTCGTCGCGATCAGCGCGCCCGACTGGAAGCCGCCGCTGGGCCGGGCAGGCCGGACGCTGAACGCAAAGCAACTCGCCGGCGCGGCGCTGGCGGTGGCGGCACCTACCGCGACGTTTCACGGCGGTATTGAGCTGATGCTCAAGCGCCAGAAGCTCGCCGATCGCCCGGTGCTGCGGGCGCGGCACTACGGCGCGCTGCCGGACATTGTGACCCGCACCGACCTGCTGGCCATTGTGCCGCTGATGTATGCGAAGTCATTGGCACCGCGCTTCGAGGTCCGCGTGTGGGAGTTGCCCGATCTCGCGCCGGAATATGACGTGCGGATGCTTTGGCACCAGTCGGTGACCGGCGATGCGGCGCACACGTGGCTGCGCGGCGTGCTGCGGCGGTTGTTCAAGCGCGACGCGGCATAGTCCTGAATCAAATTCGCTGGCCAAGCGCCACCGGCAGCCTTATCTTTGCTGCCACAAGAACCATCGGGGAGACATCATGAAGCTGAAGCGCACAGAACTGACGGCGCTGCTGGTTGGCATCGCGCTGGCAACCACAGTCCATGCCGAAATCACCGTCGGCGTCAGCCTTTCCTCAACGGGACCAGCGGCATCGCTGGGCATCCCGGAGAAGAACACCGTCGCATTGCTCCCGACTTCGATCGGCGGCGAGAAGGTGAAGTACATCGTTCTGGACGATGCCACCGATCCCACGACGGCGGTGAAGAACGCGCGCAGGTTCGTCTCCGAGGACAAGGTGGACCTGATCCTCGGCTCGACCACCACGCCCACTTCGATGGCAATGGTGGAAGTCGCGGCGGAAGGCAAAACGGCGCTCGTTGCCATGGCGCCGCTGGCACCCATCGATGCGCCCCGCTATGCGTGGGTCTTTCAGACGCCGCAAAGCGTCGGCATCATGGCCACCGCGATCGTCGATCACATGGCCGCCGCGGGCGTGAAGTCGATGGGCTTCATCGGGTACGCCGACGCCTACGGCGAGGTTTGGCTCAAGGCAATGACCGCGGCGCTGGAAAAGAGAGGCATCAAGATGCCGGCGGTCGAGCGCTATCAACGCACCGATACCAGCGTGACGGGCCAGGTGCTGAAGCTCGTCAGCACTAATCCGGACGCCGTGCTGATCGCGGGCTCGGGCACACCGGCCGTGCTGCCGCAATCGACGCTGCTCGAGCGCGGCTACAAGGGCCGTATCTATCAGACCCACGGTATCGCCAACAACGATTTCCTGCGCGTTGGCGGCAAGAACGTGGACGGCACGATATTTCCGGTGGGGCCGATGCTGGTCGCCGAACAGTTGCCGGAGTCACATCCGAGCCGCAAGCCGGCGCTCGACTACATCAAGGCCTATGAAGGCGCGCACGGCGCCGGCAGTCGCAGCACGTTCGGCGCGCATGCGTACGACGCCTTTCTGCTGCTGCAGGAGGCGGCGACACAGGCGTTGAAGAAAGCGCGGCCGGGAACGGCGGAGTTTCGCCAGGCGCTGCGCGACAGTATTGAGGCAACGAGAGAGTTGCCTGCCACGCACGGCGTTTTCAGCATGTCGCCGACTGATCACAACGGCTTTGACGATCGGGCGCGCGTGATGGTGCGGATCGAAAACGGGACCTGGAAGCTTGCGCAGTAGATCGGCGCGAACGGCCCGCCTATGAAACCTCCGTTTGCGCATCTCAAACTCGCGCCGGCCGCCGTCGAGGTCGAGCGGCGCAGCGATGGCGCGATCCTGCTGCGCTCACCTCAGACGCTTCGGCCGTATGCCCGTTGCGTTGGCGAATTCCTTGTGCGCTGGGCAAAGCAGGCGCCGGATCGAACATTTCTCGCGGAGCGGGCCGGCGGCGCCTGGCGCAGGATGAGCTACAGCGAGGTGCTGGCGGCCGTGCAACGCATCGGCGCCGCGCTTCTCGCACGCGGGCTGGCGGCGAACAAGCCGGTGGCGATCCTTTCGGACAACAGCATCGAGCACGCGCTGCTCACCCTCGGTGCGATGCATGTGGGCGTTCCGGTGGCACCCGTCTCGCCCGCGTACTCATTGATGTCGAAGGACTTTCGCAAGCTGAAGAATATCTTCGGCCAACTCGAACCCGGCCTCGTGTACGCCGCGGACGGGCGGTTTGCCATTGCGCTGCGGGCGCTCGATCTGAAAGGCGCCGAAGTGGTGTCGGGCAGCAGCATCGACGGCATGGCAACGACCGCGTTCGCATCGCTGTGCGCGCACGCGCCGGGAGCGGACGTTGATCGGGCTTTTGCGGCGGTCACGTCGGACACGGTGGCAAAGCTGCTGTTCACGTCGGGCTCCACCGGAGAGCCGAAGGGGGTCATCAATACCCAGCGCATGCTGTGCGCCAACCAGCAGGCGATCACGCAGTTGTGGCCCTTTCTTGCGGATGAACCACCCGTCATCGTGGACTGGCTGCCGTGGAGCCACACCTTCGGTGCCAATCACAACTTCAACCTGGTGCTTGCCAACGGCGGCACGCTCTTCATCGACGACGGCAAGCCTGCGCCCGGCCTGATCGAGAAGACGGTGGCGAACCTGCGCGAAGTCGCGCCGACGATCTATTTCAACGTGCCGCGCGGCTTCGACATGCTGATTCCGCATCTCGCGCGCGACGAGGCCTTGCGGCGAAACTTCTTCCGTGACCTGAAGCTGATCTTCTACGCCGCCGCAGCGCTGCCGCAGAACCTGTGGGAACAGCTCGAGCAGTTCAGCATCCAGGAAAAAGGGCTGCGCGTCATGATGACCTCGGCCTGGGGCTCGACCGAAACCGCGCCGCTCGCCACGTCGGCGCATTTCGAACTGGAACGCGCCGGCGTGATCGGATTGCCGGCGCCGGGGACCGAGATCAAGATGGTGCCGAGTGCGGCCAAGCTGGAACTGCGCGTGCGCGGACCGAACGTCACGCCCGGCTACTGGAAGCGGCCCGATCTGACCCAGGCGGCGTTCGACGAAGACGGCTTTTATCGCATCGGCGACGCGGGCCGTTTCGCCGATCCGAGTGACCCGGCGAAAGGGATCGAGTTCGACGGCCGCATCGCCGAAGATTTCAAACTCATGAGCGGCACGTGGGTGTCCGTCGGCGCGCTGCGCGTCAAGGCGCTTTCTCGGCTCGCACCCGTCGCGCAGGACATCGTGGTCACGGGGCACGATCGCGAAGAGGTCGGTTTGCTGATCTTCGCCAATGCAGCCGGCTGCCGCGCGCTGTGCCCCGATCTGCCCGCCGACGCACCGCTGGAGCAAGTGCTGCGCGATGCGCGTCTCCGGGCGCATGTCGCGCATGGACTGCGGCAACTGGCGCAGGAGGGCGGCGGCAGTTCGCGCTTCGCCACACGCGCACTGCTGATGGAGGAGCCGCCCTTGATCGACGCCAGTGAGATCACCGACAAGGGCTACATCAATCAACGCGCGGTGCTGAATCGCCGCGCTGCGCTGGTCGAAAGGCTGTACACGCGTGACGGCGATGCCGAGACGATCAGGCTCGGTGACGCGAGCGCGTGAGGCAGCCCGGCTGATGCCGATCACTTCTGGTCGGTGAACTCGATCTTTCCGTCGGGCAGCAGGTAGAGCACCAGAGCGCGGCCGTCGGTGACGGTCGGGCGATGCGCCGAGCCGGGCGGATAGACCTTCCATCCTGCGCCCTTGCCGTCGAAGCGCGCACTCGGCGAAACCGGCATCACCATGCAGACCTCGCCGTTCGGATGGCGGTGGTGCGGACCGACGATGTCAGTCAGGTCGACGACATCGACGCTCAGGTTCGAGGTCTGCGGCGCAGGTTCGATCACGCGCCCGAAGCGACGTCCCGCGCCGCCCTGCGTGCACATCCAGCCGGCGGCAATGGCCTGGTGACATGCCGCTTCGATCGCCTTGAACTCGGGTGACGCGGGTGGGAATTTCCGGTCGAGTTCGTCGCCCAGTTTGGGGGCCAGCGACTTGCCGGCCACCGCGTCGGCGACCGGCTTGATCAGCAGCCGGAACTGTTCGACGTTCATACACGCGCTTGCGACTTGACTCGGCGCACCGCCACTCGCACCACATCCGCGCCCGAGCCGGTCGCGTCGGTCAGTTCGAGCGACATCGGCGCGATCGTGTTCAGGCTCGGCGCGTGCATGTCCTTCGCGTAGGGCGTGGCCCAGTGATCGAACTGGCCGACGATCAGCAGCGTGTCGGGGCGGATGCCCTGCACCGGCATCGCCGGGCCCTGCGTGGTGCCGATCGCTGACGAGACTTCGACGAGGTCGCCTTCGTCAATCCCCAGCTTCTCTGCTGCAGCAGCATTGATCACGACCGCACGGTGTCCGCGCAGATTGGTCGACACCTCGTCCATCAACTGGATCGCCGCATTGCCGCCCGAGTGGTACTGCATGCTCTTGGTGGTGATCAGCCAGAACGGAAAATCGGCCGGCTTCAGTCCGCGCCGCACGAGATCGTCCTCCCACAGCTTGGGAAAGTCATGCCAGACGGGGAGTGCCTGGTATTCGAGCAGTTGACGATCCCACCAGTTGATATCGGTTTCGTGCAGGCGATTCGCCAGCTCCCGCCCCATGCGCAGCAGCCGCTCCTGGTACGGCAGTTCGAAACGCAGGCCCTTGCGTTTGAGGGTCGGGTACAGGTACCAGCTTGTGTGCTTGAACGGTCGTGTCATCAGGCCGTTCTCCTTGAACCAGTCGAGGTCATGCACCTGCGCGCCGCCGCTGATCTCGTGACTCGCCGCCTTGCACACCGCGTTCCAGATCTCGTCCACGGAGTGCGGCTGGGCGGGGTTGAGCGAGTAATCGCGTTCAGCGTTTTTCAGCGCGACACCGCAGACACCGCGATTGATTCCATCGTTGTAGCTCTCCAGCACGCCGGTGCGGCGGGCGAGCTCGGTCGAGATCCACGTGAAGTCGCGCGTATCGCCCTTCGGCGCCACCGCAGGCTGGCGCAGCACGAAGCCCTCGTGCTCCCAGAACTGTTCGACATACTTCGTCTTGCCCAGGCGGATCAGCTGTGTGGATTCGAGATCGGTCGCCTCCGGGATCAGGATGTCGGCCATGTGATTGGTTTCGTCCGCCGTGTAGGCGAAGCAGACCGTGAACGGAAACTGTGCCATCGTCTCGGCCACCGCATGCGTGTCCCAGAACGAGATCGCCGGATTGGTGCGATAGGCGAACCAGATCTCCGGCTTGGATGATGGCGGCCAGTTCTCCGGCGTGTCTTTCTGAAACATCCACGCCAGGTGCGTCGGACCAAGCGACTGGCTCCACGCGCCGCTGTTCTTCACCAGCGGAACCAGGGTGCGGTGCGAATTGCGTCCGCCCTGGTTCATCGCCCATTTGCCTTTGACCGTCGGATTCAGGTCGTTGAGCATGAAACCGTCCGGTCCGGGCTTGACACTCGCATGGCGGTCTTCGTGCGGTTTGTTCAACCGAACCGTCGTGCCCAGCGTTCCGCCCGGCACTTCGAGCGCGCCGACCAGCACCGCGAGCACGGTGCGCGACCACACGCATTCGAACGCGCCCCAGCCGTTGTTCACGGTCTTGCCAAGCGTCACGGCGACCGGGCGATACGGCAGCACGTCGCCGTTGATCTCGATGGTCTGGCCAATGCACGCGTTGTCGAGGTATTCGCCGGCGACCTTGCGGATCTTGGCGGCGGGCACTTCGCAGATCTTCGCTGCCCACTCCGGGCTGTACTGGCGCATGTGCGCGACCAGTTTCGTAAATGCGGTCTCGGCGACGATGTCTTGGTGCATCCAGCGCTCGTCGTCGGCGCCGACTTCAACCGCTTTTACGATGCGCCCGCCGCCTTCGAGCAGCGGCACAATGCCCGGCGTGTCGTGCGGCACGGCCGCATTGCGTGTTGTGTCCCACAGCAGCGGCTTGCCGGATTCAGGCTCGCGCAGGTAGAAGCCGTTCGGACCGACCAGATACGGCGACGACGTCATGTCGCGCAGGAACTCGAGGTCGAGCCGCTCGCGCGGATGCTCGTGCAGCATCACGTGGATCAGCGCGAACATGCAGGCGCCGTCGGTCTTCGGCTTGATCGGCACCCATTCGGCAGATGCCGCTCCGGTGATCGACAGGTGCGGCTCGATCTGCACCCGCTTCATGCCGCGCACGCGCGCCTGTGCATGGCGCCAGGTGGCGCACGGGCCGCCCGTGACCTCGTTGTTGTTGCCGAGCGAAATGTTGAAGTTGCACAGTGGCGTGTCCGCGGAAACTGTGAAGGCGCGGTGCCAGTATTCGCCGTACAGGTGCTCCGAATGCACGCATTTGACGCCCTGCCCCGAGCCGAAGCTGAAATCGACGGGGCCGAGTGAACCCAGATACGCGGGGAACGTCCCCATGTAGTTCGCCGGTGTTCCGCCATGACCGAACGTCGCTGCAATGCGCGGCATCCCTTGCGCATCGAGCGGCCCCCGGGCGCGAATTTCGTTCACCTTGTTGGCGACGGTGTCGAGCGCCTCGTCCCACGAGATCGGCACGAAGCCGGGATCTTCGCTCATCCCCTTCTTCGGATTGGTGCGCTTCATCGGCGTGAGGATGCGCGCCGGGTGATAGGTCTTCTGGATCAGCCCGTACGCCTTCACGCACGGGCGGCCATCGCTCGGATGCACGCCCACACCGGCGAAGTTGGGACCGATCTCGGTCGCCACGCCATCCGTGACCTTGACGGTCAGCAGGTCCGGCCCGGCGACGCAGTTGTAGCAATAGGTGGGAACATGCCGCGTGGCCGCGGTCTTTTCGGGTTGCATGCATGCCTCCCCGATTGAATGGAGAGGCCAATCATGGGCTTTCGTCAGCGCGATTCCGTGATCTGCATCAGAAATCGCCGTCTTGGCGATTGACTGACCGAACGGTCAGTCAGCGATTGGGACCGCGTTATGGAGTGCGCTGCAGGAAGCGCGGCACGGGCAGCGCGTCCATCAGCCGGCCGATCCGCGTCGCGATCGATGCGCGCGCCGCCGGCACGCCAACGAACGGCTGCGCACGCCCGCGCGACAAGGGCGGCAGCGCTGCTTCATTCAGGGGCGCTGCAGCCGTGGGCACGCGCGTCACATCCCAATCGGCGGACTTGCGCGGCAGGGTCAACGACGACGTCGGACGACCCATCGTTATCGCCCCGCTCTCCGATTCGAGAACCGGCTCGAGCCAGTCGATGATCGGCTGCCACTGGCGCATGTCGGCCTCGATCTTGGCCGCGGGCAGGTCGAACAGCGTGAGGCCACGCTCCACGCAACGAACGTAGGCCTGCGTCTCGCGCAAGGCGCCGATAAACGGCAACTGCAGCCCGGCAGCCCAGTCGCGCAGCACCTCGTCTGCGTTGGTGCGCGCATCCAGCCGCATGCCGACCGCCGCCACCTTGCAGCGCCCGGTTGCGATCCGTGGCAGCGCCTTGAGTTCGGCAAAGCAATCCGCGGTCGATTCACGGTCGAATACCGAGTTGCCAACCGGGATCAGGATCGCGTCGGCGTACATGACCACGCGCATCAGATCGAAGCCACGCAGGCCGCCAGGCGTGTCGAGAATCACATGCGCGAAACCGGCCGGAGGCCGCACGACCGTATTCGGCTCGAACGTACGGCCCTTGATCGCAGCGTGCCGAGGCAACTTCTGCGCCGCGCGCCGGCGCAGCCACGCTTGCGTGGAGCGCTGGCGATCGACGTCCGCGAGCATCACCGGGGCGTCGGTCCCAGCGCAGTACACCGCGAGATGGGTCGCCAGTGTGGTCTTGCCGCTTCCGCCCTTGCGGTTGACGACAGCGATCACGGGCATGTCAGTAGCCGTTCGGCGACGCGTCGCGCTTTAACAGGGGTTGCATCGATGGAGTCAGCCGTTTCCGAGGCGATCCGGCAAGGGTGCCAAGCCTGTATTTCGGCAGACGATGGGGCAACTTGGTGGGATGCGCAATCAGCCCGACGGATAGCGCGCACTGGCTATGCGGCGTAACCGAGATCGCGCGCCGGCCCTGCTTTGGTCACGATCAAGCACAATCCGGCCGTGCCCTCTCGCATCGAGCGCCGAATGGCTTACCACGATTTCCTTGGCTATCTGGCTGCCACGCTGACCACGGCGTCGTTCGTCCCGCAGGCATTGCATACCTGGCGCACGCGCGCGACCGCCGGCATTTCACTTGGGATGTATGCGATCTTCACGTCCGGCGTGGCGATGTGGCTGGTTT
>DAITAC010000073.1:0-6030 GCA_036824465.1 Burkholderiaceae bacterium | reverse complement strand
ATTTCACTTGGGATGTATGCGATCTTCACGTCCGGCGTGGCGATGTGGCTGGTTTACGGCGTGCTGATTTCTTCCTGGCCGCTGATCGTGGCGAATACGATCACGCTGTCGCTGGCGCTGTTCATCCTCGTGCTGAAGCTGCGGCATGGGTAGCTCACCAATGAAGACGGCGCCCTCAGGCGCCGTCTTCATTGAGATCGAAACTACTTATCCACCCAATGCGGTAATCGCGCTCTTCGCGTAGATCGCGTTGGCAGCAGCGGTGCCATGGTGGTCATCCCAGTAGTAATACTGTCCCGGATTTGTGCATGGCGGGGGCGGCGCAGGGACCAGACTGTTGAAGCACATTTGCGTGACGTTCACCAAGCCGTACGCTGCCGGGTTGGCATGCACCTGCGCTTCGATCGCAAAGTTGTCCACCGTATAGAGGTTCAGACCTGCTGACAAAGCCTTCAAGCCCACAAGCTGCTGCGCGAGCGCACCGTTGAAAGCGACCGACACTTGAGTAAAGAGCCCGACGGCGGCAGCGCCGCCGGCCTGGGCAAGTGGTAGGCGGCCAAGATTCACCGAATTGGTCACGAGGATGTGACGCGCGCCGGCCGAATACAGTGTCAGCACCATATTGACGATATCGCCCACCGCCGCGGTGACGACCTTTGTTGGCGCGGCAGGATCAGTCTGCAGCAACGTGGGCAGATCGAACATGTTATTCCCCACGTTGGTCGCGTCGACGATGTAAAGCGCCCGTGGGTTTGCCTGGAAGTTGACCTTCGTGAGGTACTGGCCAAGTTGCGTGACCATGCTCGGACGAGTCGGCGGTGTTGTGATGCCGGGGATCGCTCCGGTTTTCGCGCCGGAATAGGCGTAGTTGGTGCCGCCCTTGAGCGACGGCGTCACGCTGGCTCCATACTTGGCGGCAACGGTTTCCACCCACAGCGTGCCGTCGGAATACCGACCGGTTGCATACGGCGGTGTGGACGGACAATCCTTTGGCGACAGGATGCACGTGTTGCCAATGTCGTCAACGCTGGCGCCGAACACGACAACGGTACTGAACAGCGGCGGCTCGCCGACGTCGCCGCCTCCGCACGAAACGAGAAGCAGCGCAAAGGCCGATGCCGCAGCAATTCCAAGCGCGCGACGTCGCGCCTGCAGAAAGTCGATCATGTGTCTCCTCCCAGTGTTTACGCCCGTGTCTCGGTTCGGACGCGCGGCCGGGATCATACGCGCGCGCCGCTCGAATGGGTCCAATTCGTCAGCCGGCGGCGCGGCGTAGTCGATCCGCCACAGCCTCCCAGCCCGGGCCCGCCGGCGGTTGTGCAATCAGGATGCGCTGGGCGTCTGCTGCATCGAGTTCATGCAGCATTGCGTACAGGCGCCTTGCGTATTCCTGCGGGTCCGCAGGTGCGATCAGTCGCAGCACGATGTCCGCGGTGCGATCCAGGAGCGTGGCCGCGGGTGCCAGCACGGCGAGTTTTGTTCCCCGCAACTCATTGACGCGCGCCGGCAACCGACCGGGCTCGACCAGTTCCAGTGGCGTCCGGGGCGCATAGTGCTGCTCCAGTCGGCCGGACGCTCGCGGTGCGGTTTCATCCGCATGTGAAAGCGGCTTGCCGAGGACCGCCTCGATCTGCGCGCGCGTGATGGCGCCCGGCCGCAGCAGTCGCGGGCGATCGGTCGAAAGATCGACGATGGTCGATTCGATGCCGACCGGGCACGGTCCGCCGTCGAGAATCAGATCGATACGGCCCTTGGGTTTTTCTCCAAGATCGGCCCGCACGTGCTCCGCCCTTGATGGGCTGATGCGGCCGAAACTGTTCGCGCTCGGCGCGGCGAGCGCGGCAGTCGCATCGTCGCGCGCGGCGCAGAACGCCGCGAGCAGCGCACGCGCCCATGGATGTGCGGGGCTGCGCAGGCCGACCGTGTCCTGGCCGCCGGTCAAGCCGTCGTGCGCGCGCGCGCTGCGCTTGAGCACGAGTGTGAGCGGCCCGGGCCAGAAACGTTGCGCTAGCGCAAGCGCGGCCGCCGGCACATCGCGCGCCCACGCATCGAGTGCAAGCGCGTCCTGCACATGCACGATCACCGGGTGGTCGGCCGGCCGACCCTTGGCGGCGAAGATGGCCGCGACCGCCGCCCGATCGTCGGCATCCGCGCCGAGGCCATAGACCGTTTCGGTCGGAAACGCGACCAGCCCGCCGTGCGCGAGGACCCCGGCCGCGCGCGCGATCAGGGCGCGAGCGGCCGCATCGACCGTCATGCTCATTGCGACGCCGGCTGCGGCGTGAGTTGCAGAGTCGGCGGCGGCGAGGCCTTGGGCGGCTCGATGCCGAGCACCCGCGCCACGTCACCGGCGCGCGCCAGTGCGCTCGCCACGGTCCCACCGAGCACGGTCACGTGTCCCATCTTGCGACCGGGTCGCGGATCGCGCTTGCCGTACAGATGCAGCTTGGCCCCGCCGATGCGAAGCACGTCGGCCCAGGGCGGTTCGCGCCGCTCTCCGTTGTGGAACCAGAGGTCGCCCAGGATGTTGAGCATCACCGCAGGCGCCAGTTGCGCGGTGGCGCCCAGCGGCAGTCCGGCCAGGATGCGCGCCTGCTGCTCGAACTGACTCGTGACGCAGGCGTCGATCGTGAAGTGCCCGGAGTTGTGCGGCCGTGGAGCGATCTCGTTGACCAGCAGCCGACCATCGTCGGGGACAAAGAATTCGACGCACAGCACGCCGACGTAGCCGAGCTTTTCGGCGATCTTCTGCGCCACCTCGCGTGCTTTGTCGGCGATTTCCTGGGTGACGCGCGCCGGCGCGACGGCCACCGCCAGGATGCCGCCGCGATGCTCGTTCTCGACGATCGGAAACGTCGTCATCGTGCCGTCCGCATCGCGGCAGACGAGGCACGAGATCTCCTGCCGCAACCGCAGCCGTTGCTCGAGCACGCACGGCACGCGGCCGCCGCGCGACCAGGCATGGATCGCCTCATCGCGCGACGACACGCTTGTCTGCCCCTTGCCGTCGTAGCCGAGCCGCGCGGTCTTCAGGATGCCTGGAAACAGACTCAACGGCGCGCCTTCGAGGTCATCGACCCGCTGCACGATCAGGTGCGGCCCGGTGGCGATACCGTTGTTGACCATGAAACGCTTTTCCTGGATGCGGTCCTGCGCCACCGCCACACTCTCGGCTGACGGACGTACGACGCAGTGGTCGGCCAGTTTCTTCATCGCCGCGGCCGGCACGTTCTCGAACTCGGTCGTCACGGCGCGGCAGCGCTGCGTCAGTTCATTCAGACCCGCTTCGTCGAGATAGTCGGTGCGGACATGATCGTCAGCCACTGCGCCGGCGGGGCTGTCGTCGCCGGGATCGAGCACGCACACGCGGAAACCCATGCTCTGCGCCGCCATGCAGAACATGCGGCCCAGTTGCCCGCCGCCGAGCAGGCCAAGCCATTCGCCGGGAGCGATCGTCGTCATTTCAGGTGCCGCCGCCGTCACAGCGGCAAGGTCATGTTCTTCGCGGTCTGCGTCTGCGTCGCGCGGTACTGTGCGAGCTTCATCGACAGTTGATTGTCTTCGACCGCGAGCATCGCCACCGCGAACAAACCTGCATTGGCCGCGCCGCTTTCACCAATCGCAAAGGTGGCAACCGGTACGCCCTTGGGCATCTGCACGATCGACAGCAGCGAATCGCGGCCGTTCAGGTATTTCGACGGTACCGGCACGCCGAGCACCGGAATCACCGTCTTCGATGCCAGCATGCCCGGCAGATGCGCCGCGCCGCCGGCGCCGGCGATGATCGCGCGCAGGCCACGGGCCCGCGCGTCCTCAGCGTAAGTGAACATCTCGTCCGGCATACGGTGCGCGGAAAGCACTTTCGCCTCGAATGCGACACCGAACTCCTTCAGCACGTTGCAGGCGTGCTGCATCGTGTCCCAGTCGGAGTTCGATCCCATCACCACGCCGACCAGGGGCGCGGCCTGTTTCGCTTTGGTCATCTCGTACGGCCGAATGCAAAGCGCGGATTGTAGTGTTTCATCCGGTGTCTCAGCCGCTGTGGGCGACCACACCTTGCGCGACGAGCGCGTCGATCTCCTGCGTTGAGTAGCCGAACTCCCGCAGCACTTCGCCCGTGTGCTCTCCGAGCAGCGGCGCGGCGTGCGGTTCCGCGGTCGGCGTGCGGGAGAAATGCAGCGGGCAGCCGATGCCTTTGGTCGGACCGGCCTGCGGATGATCGACGTCGACCACCATCCCGCGCGCCAGCGTCTGCGGATGCACGAGTGCCTCGCCGATCGAGTGCACCGGGCCGGCCGGCACGCCGGCAGCGTCGAACGCGGCGATCCACTCCGCGCGCGTACGCGTGATGAGCACTGCGCTCATCGCATCGACCAGCGCATCGAGGTGCTTCATCCGGTCGGTATTAGTGGCGAAGCGGGGATCGGCTTTCCACTCCGGGTGGCCGAGCACTTCGGCGATGCGCTCCCAGTTGGACTGATTCGCACCACCGATGTTGATCCAGCCATCGCTCGCATGAAACGCCTGGTACGGCGCGGTCAGCACGTGCGCCGACCCGGTCGGCCCGGGCGAGCGCCCGGTGGCGAGAAAGATCGCCGCATGCCAGTAGGTCTGCTGCAACCCGGCCTCCATCAGCGACGTGTCCACGATCTGACCTTCACCGGTCTTAAGCCGGTGCACGTACGCGGCGATGATGCCGGTGGCTGCCAGCACGCCGGCGCCGATGTCGGTCAACGGCGGGCCGGATTTCACGGGCGCGCCGCCCGGCTCGCCGGTGATGCTCATCAGCCCCGAAAAACCCTGCGCCAGCAGATCGAAGCCACCCTTGTCGGCGAAGGGCCCGGTGCGGCCGTAGCCGGTGATCGCGCAGTAAATGAGCCCCGGGTTCTCCTTCGACAAGACGTCGTAGCCGAGGCCGAGTTTGTCCATCGTCCCGGTGCGGAAGTTCTCGACCAGCACATCAGCGTCGCGCACCATGCGCAGCAGCACCGCGCGTCCCTCGCTCTTCTTCAGGTCGAGCGCGATGCCGCGCTTGTTGCGGTTGAGCATCAGGAACGGCGCCGACACGCCATTTACGCGCGGCTCGCTGTAGCGGCGCGCATCGTCACCGCCCGGCAGCTTCTCGACCTTGATCACGTCGGCGCCGAAATCCGCCAGCATCAGCCCGCAGGTCGGACCCGACATGATCTGCGTGAGTTCGAGCACGCGCATGCCGGCGAGCGGGCCGATCTTGGTCTGGTTCATCATGGCGCGAAAAGCTGGTCATCACCACAGAGACACAGAGAACACTGAGAAAAGCTCATTTGATTTCCTCTGTGCCCTCTGTGTCTCTGTGGTGAAAGAGTCCTTACCTCCCCACGAACTGCGGCTTGCGCTTCGCGAGGAACGCCTGGTAGCCGATGCGGAAGTCCTCGGTGTCGAAGCAGTCGAAGCACTCGTCGCGCTCGGCATCGGTCAACGCACGCGGGTCGGCCAGGCGGCGTGCGAACTTCTTGTGCCAGCGCGCGGCGAGCGGCGCGCCGTCGGCGATGCGCTCCGCCGTCGCGCGGGTTTCCACGGCGACCTCATCATCCGGCACGATGCGCGTGACCAGGCCTTTGTCTTTGGCTTCCTGCGCATCGAAGATGCGCCCTTCGAGCAGGATCTCGAGCGCGATCGCGCTTCCCACCAGCTTCACCAGCGGCGCCATCTCGGCGTAGGCCATCACGAGGCCGAGGTTCTTGATCGGCGCGCCGAAGCGGCTCGATTGGCCACAGATGCGCAGATCACACAGCGCCGCGATCTCGAGCCCGCCGCCGACACAGAGGCCATGGATCTGCGCCACCAGCGGATGGCGACAATCGGCGAGCGCCTGCGCCGTGGCATGCATGACCTTTCCGTATTCGCGCGCCTGCGCCTTGTTCGAGCGCACCGTCTCGAACTCGGAGATATCGTTGCCAGGCGAAAAGGCCTTTTCGCCGGCGCCGCGCAGCACGATGCAGCGGAGCGTTTCGTCCGCCGACAGTTGCGCAATGGTTGCGCCGAGTTCCT
>DAITAC010000159.1:0-6513 GCA_036824465.1 Burkholderiaceae bacterium | reverse complement strand
ACGAATCGTGCGGCCAGTGCACGCCGTGCCGCGAAGGCATGGGCTGGATGCACCGGATCATCGATCGCATCATCGATGGCAAGGGCGTGCCGGAAGACATCGATCGGCTGATCGCCATTTCCAACGCCAACGACGGCACCACGATCTGCGGCATGGGCGATGCGGCCGGTTACGCGACGGTCGGCTTCATCGCGAAATTCCGCGACGAGTTCGAATACTGGATCGCGAACAAGCGCTCGAAGTGCAATGGTGCGCTGGAAGTGGAAGGAACCTGGCATGCCTGATTTCTTCATCAACGGGCAACCGGTCCACGCCGAGCGCGACCAGACCGTGATGCAGGCGGCACTCGCCGCCGGCTTCTTCATTCCGTACTTCTGCTGGCACCCGAACCTGTCGGTGGCCGGCAACTGCCGCATCTGCGTGGTCGAGGTCGAGGACCCGAAAGGCGGCAACTGGGCCGAGATCGCCTGCAACATGCCCGTCAGTGAAGGCATGCGGGTGCTCACCGATTCCGACCTCGTCCGGGCACGACGCAAGGAAACACTGCAACTGATCCTGCTGAATCACCCGGTCGACTGCGGCATCTGCGACAAGGCCGGCGAGTGCACGCTGCAGGACTACCACTACACCTACCACGGCGAGCGTTCGGTGTCGCTTGACGCCAAGGTGCATGCGACCAAGTTCCATCAGTTGTCCGAGCGCGTCGTGCTCGACAACGAGCGCTGCATCCTGTGCTCGCGCTGCGTGCGCTTCACCAACGAGGTGTCGAAGTCGCACTCGCTTGGAATCCAAGTCCGCGGCGACCACTCGCTGGTGCGCGCATCCGAAGACGATGCGTTCGCCGCCGACCCGTACTCGGACAACGTGATCGACATCTGCCCGGTTGGGGCACTGCTGTCAAAGAACTTCCTCTACAAGTCGCGCGTCTGGTACCTGAAGGCCACCCCTTCCGTGTGCCCGGGCTGCGAACGCGGCTGCAATGTCGACGTCTGGCATCGCAAGCAGGAATGGAAGCTCAACGTGCTCGACCCGCAGCAGAACACCTCGATCGCCCGCGTGACGCCGCGTGAAAATGCGGACGTCAACGGGCCCTGGATCTGCAACAAGGGCCGCGATCTGGCACAGATCTTCGAGCGGCCGCGCGCCGAGCAGGCGATGCTCAAGGGCAAACCGGCCGAACTCGCCACGGCGGTCGATGCCGCGCGCCGGCTGATCGAGGGAGCGAAGAGTCCGGTCGCGCTGGTATCGAGCTGGGGCTCGAACGAGGAACTCGCTGCGTTCCGGCAGGCGCTCGGCGGACGCCTGAAGTGCTTCGTCAAGACGGACTGGAAGCCGCAAGCGGGTGAGCGCGTCGAAGACGACGTACTGATCAAGGCGGACAAGAATCCGAACGCGCGCCGCGCGCGCGAACTGTTTGGCAGTGCCGCACCCGAGTTCGCCGCAGGCACCGACCTCGTGCTGGTGTGGGGCGAAGGCTGCAACTTCGCCGAGCTGCCGCGCGGTGTCAAGTTGATCTACCTGAACTCATACCTCGCGCCCGAAAACGGTCACGCCGATGTGTTCCTCCCCATCAGCATCCAGACCGAGCGCGGCGGTCACTACACGAACTTCGAGGGCAAGGTGAGCCGCTTCGAAGCGTGCTTCGCGAAGAAACCGACCGTCGCACATGCCGACGAGATCTTCGCGCGTCTCGCCGCAACGACCAGGGTGACCGCATGATCCAGGACCTGGTCATCTACGTCATCTTCATCACGTACGCGATCAGCGTGCTGATGGGCTTCGGCACGATCCTGACCTGGGTCGAGCGCAAGCAGGCCGCGGTGATGTCGGACCGCATCGGCGCCAATCGCGCCTACCTGCGCATCCCGTTCACGCAGATCAAGCTCATCTGGTGGGGCCTGTTTCACGGCATGGCCGACGGCCTGAAGATGCTGCTGAAGGAAGACTTCAAGCCGAAGACCTACGACTGGTACGCGTACGCCGTCGCGCCATGGGTCGTCTTCACGCCGGTGCTGCTGGTGTTCGCCGTAGTTCCGTTCGGCGGCATGCTCAACCCCGGCCAATTGTTCCCGGCACTGGCCAACTGGTTCGGCGGCAAGACCTACCCGATGCAGATTGCCACCCTCGACGCGGGGCTGCTGATCGTGTTCGCCTTCAGCAGCATGACGATCATCGGCTCGATGCTGGCGGGCTGGTCGTCATCGAACAAGTTCTCGCTGCTGGGCGCGCTGCGCGCCGGCAGCCAGATGATTTCGTACGAGCTGGTGATGGGCCTGACGGTGCTCGGGCTGATCCTGATCTTCGGCACGGTCGACCTGGACAGCATGGTGCGCCAGCAGTCGGGTGTGGTGCTCGGCGTGCTGCCCGCATGGGGTGTGGTCTATCAGCCGTTTGCCGCGACGCTCTTCATGGCCGCGGCGATCGCCGAGAACAAGCGGATCCCGTTTGACCTGCCGGAAGCCGAAAGCGAACTCATCGCCGGCTTCTATACCGAATACAGCGCGATGAAGATGGGGCTCTTCATGTTCGCGGAGTTCATCGAGATCGCGATCATCGCGGCGCTGTTCACGACGCTGTTCCTCGGCGGCTACAACCTGCCGTACATGAACGACCACGGCTTCGCGTTCCCGGGCGGCACGGTGATCGAGATGAGCCACGGCGCCGTGGTCGTGACCCAGCTCGTGGTGTTCCTGGCCAAGGTGTTCGTGATGTCGAGCTTCCAGATCCTGATCCGCTGGACGCTGCCGCGCTTCCGCTACGACCAGGTGCTGCGCTTCGCGTGGAAGTTCATGTTCCCGCTGGCGCTCGTGAATCTCACCGTCACCACCGTCTGGCTGTGGGCAGTGCACTGAGAGCGACCATGGCCCGCAAACCCTACGTGCGCAAGAAGTACTGGAACGAGCCCGAGATGGGCTGGTACGAACGCGCGTACCTGTTCGAGATTCTGCGCGGCATGTGGATCACGAGCCGCGTGTTCCTGCGCAACATGGGCAAGTGGATCACCGGCCGCAAGGGCGCGATCACGACCTACTACCCCGAGGAACGGCGCTGGGATTACGCGCCCGGCAATCGCGGCAAGCACGTGCTGACGCAGCGGCCCGACGGCAGCCCGCAGTGCATCGCCTGCAACATGTGCGCGACGGTGTGCCCGGCCAAGGTGATCGAGATCGACGCCGCGCTCGACTTGAATGATCCGGCGCATCCGAAATACCCGGCGCGCTTCGAAATCGACTACTCGCGCTGCATTTTCTGCGGCCTGTGTGTCGAGGCCTGCCCCGAGGATGCGATCCGCATGGTGCCGGAGGTGCCGGATTTCCCCTCGGGCAACCGCGGGCGCATGTGGATCGCGAAGGAAGAGTTGCTGACGTGGAAACCGCAGCGCGATGTGGCGAAGCCCTATCCGCCCAAGGGCGCGGCGGTTCAAGTGCGAGGCCACGGATGATCAACACCCTGCTCGCCAGCCTGGACACGCTGCTCCTGGTCGTGTTCGCGCTTTGTGCACTGATCGGCGCCGCACTGATGCTGGTTCTGAAGCAGCCGATGCGGGTGGCGCTGGCGCTGATCTCGACCATGGTGTTCCTGGGCGGCATCTACGGTCTGCTCGGCGTGCACTACATCGCCGCCTTCCAGGTGCTGATCTATGTCGGCGCGGTGATGGTGTTCATGGTGTACGTGATCATGCTGCTCGATCCGCGCGAAGCGTTCACGCGCCGCTACTCGTGGCTGCTGGTGCCCGGCGCGATCGGACTGGTGCTGCTGCTGGGCGCGCTCGTGATCGGCATCTGGAACGCGCTGCCGACTGGTTCGCGCGCCACCGGCTCGACCGGATTCGGGCTGTCGCAGTTTGCGGCCGCGTTCCTCAACGAATACTGGCTGCACTTCGAACTCACGTCGGTGCTGCTCGTTGCCGCCGTGGTGGCCGCGCTCGCTGTCATCAAGGTAAGCCGGAAGACGCCGGGAGACGGCCGTGGATAAGGTGCAGATGCTGCTCGGCGTATCGATGGCGCTGTTCGCGCTGGGGCTGACCGGCGTGATCATCCGCCGCAATCTGCTGGTGATGCTGATGTGCATGGAACTGATGCTCAATGGCGTGAACCTGAGCCTGGTCACCTTCGCGCATCAGATGGGCGCAGCCGCGGGCGCGGTGCTGGTGTTCCTGGTGTTCGTGGTCGCCACGGCCGAGATCGCAATCGCGATCCCGATCGTGCTGCTGCTGGTGCGCCGCAAGCGCACGCTCGATGCCGACGCGTACGCGGACCTGAAGGGATAAGCATGGGTGCGCTGACGTGGATCGTTCTCCTCCCGCTCGTCGGCTTCCTGCTGAACGGGCTGTACGGCAACCGCTTCGGCCATACGTTCGTCAACGTGGTCGGCTGCGGCCTGCCGATCCTGTCATTCGCGATCGCGGTCAAGACTTTCATCGGCTCCCTGTCGGGTGGCGCGCCGATCATCGAGACCTTCTTCACCTGGGCCGCGATCGGCACCAACGTATTCGACATCTCGTTCTACTTCGACCGGCTCACCGCCGTGATGGTGCTGATCGTCACCGGGGTGGGCTCGCTGATCCATATCTATTCGATCGGCTACATGCACAAGGACGCCAGCTACGCGCGCTTCTTTGCGTATCTGAACCTGTTCCTGTTCTTCATGCTGATGCTGGTTCTGGGCCGCTCGCTGCTGGTGCTCTTCGTCGGCTGGGAAGGCGTGGGCCTGGCGTCTTACCTGCTGATCGGCTTCTGGTTCGAGGACCCGGTCAATGCGCAGGCCGGCAAGAAGGCTTTCATCGCCAACCGCATCGGCGACGCGGGGTTCCTGCTTGGAATGTTCGTGCTGTACACGGCGCTCGGGACTCTCGAGATGGACCGCATCAATGCGGCGTTCATGTCACCGACCGCGGCTGCCTCGTTGCTCGGCCTGGCCACGCTGGTCGGCGTGCTGCTGTTCATCGGCGCCACCGGCAAGTCGGCACAGATTCCACTGTACGTGTGGCTGCCCGACGCGATGGCCGGCCCGACCCCGGTGTCAGCACTGATCCACGCCGCAACGATGGTGACCGCGGGCGTGTACATGACGGCGCGGATGTCAGGGATCTACCTGCACACCGAGGTTGCGTCGAACATCATCGCCGCGATCGGCGCCGCCACGGCGCTGCTCGCGGCAACGATCGCGATCACGCAGACCGATATCAAGAAGGTGCTTGCCTATTCGACCGTGTCGCAGCTCGGGTTCATGTTTGTCGCCGCCGGCGTCGGCGCGTATGGCGTGGCGGTGTTCCACCTGTACACGCACGCGTTCTTCAAGGCGTGTCTCTTCCTCGGCGCGGGCAGCGTGATTCACGCGATGTCGGGCGAGCAGGACATCCGCAAGATGGGCGCGCTGGCGAAGAACATTCCCCTCACGTTCACGACGTTCGCGATTGCCACGGCGGCCATCGCCGGCATCCCGTTCCTGTCCGGATTCTTCTCGAAGGACGAGATCCTGCTCTATGCGCTGGTCAGCCCGTGGGGCTCGAAGGCACTCTTTGCAGTGATGGCGCTCACCGCACTGATGACCGCCTTCTACATGTTCCGGCTGCTGTGGCTCGTGTTCTTCGGACACTCGCGCGTCGAGCCCGAGGTCGCGCATCACATCCACGAGTCGCCGTGGTCGATGACCTCGGTGCTGGTCGTCCTCGCCTTCCTGTCGGTCGTCGGCGGCTACATCTCGATTCCGCATTTCCTCGAGCCCCTGCTGCCGCTGCCGAAGGCCGAAGAAGCGGCGCACCACTACCACTGGACCGTGGTCGGCATCTCGGTAGCGCTGGGCCTGGTCGGGCTGGCCGGCGCGTGGTTCGTCTACGGCGGCGCGGGCGAGCGCGGCCAGCGGCTGAAGGCGCTGTTCGGGCCGATCCACCGCCTGCTGTACGCCAAGTACTACATCGACGAGCTGTACGACGCATTGATCGGCCGGCCGCTGCTGTGGATCTCGGACCGCGTGTTCCTGCGGCTGGGCGATCGACTGCTGCTGGACGGCACATTGAATGGCCTGGCTGCATTGGCGCAGCGCGCAGCCGGCCGGCTTGTGCGGGTGCAGGCGGGCAGCCTGCACCTGTACGCCCTGTTCGTCCTGTTGGGCATCGTCGGCGCACTGCTGTGGAGCTGGCGCCATGGATAACGCGGTCATGCTCAATCTGGTCCTGTATCTGCCGCTGCTCGGCATCGCGCTATTGATCACCACGCCGGACGGGCACGAAGACCGGATGCGCACGACGTCATTCGGTGTGATGCTCGCGCAGTTCTTCCTCACGGTGATCCTGTACCTGCGCTTCGATCCGAGTGTCGCGGGCCTGCAGTTCGAGACCCGCCTGCCGTGGATTCCCGACTGGGGCGTGTACTACCAGATCGGCCTGGACGGCTACAACGTGCTGCTGGTGCTGCTCACCGCTTTCCTCGGACCGCTGGTGGTGGCCGGCGCGTTCTCGGCGATCACCAAGGACGTGAAGCTCTTCTACGCGATGGTGTTCCTGATCCAGTT
>DAITAC010000158.1:0-6540 GCA_036824465.1 Burkholderiaceae bacterium | reverse complement strand
ACGGTCTGGCGGAGGCAACGCTCATGGTCACGGGACCCAAATCCGGCACTGGTGCCGCCGTGCGCGCGTTCAGCGACGAAGCTCTCTCGCAGAATCGCGTCGAGCCGCTGCCCGACACCGCGCCGCACGCCCGCCGCCTCGTCGGATGCGGTGCGCCCGTCGGTTCGCTTCGCCTGGCCATCGTCGACGCACAGACCTTGGCGCCCGCCGGACCCGACAGAGTCGGCGAGATCTGGGTCGCCGGCGAGTCCGTCGGCCAGGGTTACTGGCGCGACCCAAAACAGACCGCGGCCACGTTCAACGCAAGGCGAAGTGACAACGGCGACGGCCCGTTCCTGCGTACCGGCGATCTCGGCTTCATCCACGAGCGCCAGCTCTACATCACCGGCAGAGTCGACGACCTCATCATCGTGCGCGGGCTCAACCATCATCCGCAGGACATCGAAGCCACGGCGCACGAAAGTCATCCGTTGCTCGCATCCGGCCTTGGTGCCGCATTCGCGGTCGACGAGGGCGGTGCGCAACGCCTGGTGCTCGTGCACGAGGTCCAGCGCGACGGCAGCTGTGACCTGGCGCCGGTCGTCGATGCCGTCCGGGCCGCGGTTCTCGAAGAGCACGGCCTGGCGCTCGATACCGTGGTGCTGATCCGCTGCGGCACAATCGCCAAGACGAGCAGCGGCAAAGTCCAGCGCAACGCCAACCGCGCCGCCTTCCTCGCCGGCCAGCTCAAGGCGCTCGACCCGCACTGCCCCCGGACGAATCCCGCACCTTCGGTACCGCCCGCGCAGTCCGCCGCGTTCGCCGCTGTCTGCCAGCACGCGCTGGCGCTGTCCGGCACCGGTCTCGCGGACGTCACGCCCGAAACGCCGATCTCGGCGCTCGGTCTTGATTCGCTGCAGCGGGTCGAACTGGTGGCCGCGCTCGACGGAAGTTTCGGCCGGCATCTGCCGGACACCGTTTACAGCCAAGCGACGACCCTCGGCGACCTCGCCGCCGCCGTGCAGAAGCATCTGATCGATCACCCGCACAGCGACGCCCCCGAGGGCGAAATCCCCGCGGAGAACTACGACGTCACGCGCTTTCCCGAATACCTCGAGCTCAAACGCCACGAGCGCATGCTGCTGGCCGTCGCCGGGAGCAATCCCTACTTCCGTGTCGACCAGGGCGCGGTAATGCCCGCGTCGGGCATGGGCGGCATCGCCCACATCGACGGGCGCGAGGTGACGAACTTCTGCGCCTACGACTATGTCGGCATGGCGCGCGACCCGTTCGTCACCGCCGCAACCAAGGCCGTGATCGATCGTTACGGCACGGGCGCCGGCGCAAGCCGCCTCGTCTCGGGCGAAAAGCAGATCCATCGCGAACTCGAAACCGCGCTCGCCGATTTTCTTGGCACACCCGCGTCGATCGTCTTCGTCTCCGGGCACGCGACCAACGTCACGACGATCGGCCACCTGATGGGCCCGGGCGACCTCATCGTCCACGACATCCTCGCCCACAACTCGATCCTGCAGGGCGCTCGGCTATCGGGTGCGACGAGCCGCGGCTTCGCGCACAACGACTGGCGCGCGCTCGACGCGCTGCTCTCCGGCACCCGCCACGGCTTCCGCCGCGTGCTGATCGCGATCGAAGCCGTCTACAGCATGGACGGCGACTTTCCCGACCTCGCGCGCTTTGTTGAAGTCAAGAAGAAGCATCGCGCGCTGCTGCTCGTCGACGAGGCGCATTCGCTGGGAACCATGGGCCGTTCCGGACGCGGTATCGGCGAGCACGCCGACATCGATCGCTCCGACGTCGAGCTGTGGATGGGCACACTCTCCAAGTCGCTCGCCAGCTGCGGCGGCTACATCGCGGGTTCCGCCGCGCTCGTCGAATACCTCAAGTACACCGCCCCCGGGTTCGTCTACAGCGTCGGCATCTCGCCGCCCAACGCGGCCGCCGCGCTCGCGGCCCTGACGCTCCTGCGGCGCGAGCCCGAGCGCGTTACCCGGCTCCGTGAGCTGTCGAGCCTCTTCCTCGCCCTCGCCCGCGAACGTGGCCTCAACACCGGTCTCTCCGGCGGAACCCCGATCATTCCGGTCATCATCGGCAACTCGGTCAAATGCCTGCTGCTTTCCCGGGCCCTCTTCCGCCGCGGCATCATCGTGCAGCCGATCATCCATCCCGCGGTTCCCGAGCGCGCAGCACGCCTGCGGCTGTTCATCACGACCAATCACACCGAAACGCACGTCAGGAACGCGGTCGGTGCCGTTGTCGAGGAGCTCGCAAAACTCTAGCGCGGCGAATGCGTTCGTCGCGTGGACTGGATGCGCCACGGCATGCCGAACTCCGAACACGCGATCGTCGTCGAGCAGCTGTGCAAACGCTACGGCACGCTGCTGGCCGTCGACCGCGTTTCGTTCACCGTCGCGAAAGGCGAGGTGTTCGCGTTCCTGGGCCCCAACGGCGCCGGCAAGAGCACCACGGCCGAGATCATCGAGACCATCCGCGCGCCGACGTCGGGAAAGGTCACCGTGCTCGGGATGGATGTCACCAAGTCGAAGGCCAAAGTCGTCCGGCGGATCGGCGTGCTCCCACAGGGCTTCAGCTCGTTCGACCGGATCACCGTGCGCGAGAGCCTTTCGTACTATGCGCAGGTGTTCGGCTGCGACGCCGATGTCGACGCCCTGATGGACCTCACCCATCTGCGCAGCAAGGCGAACGCCCGGTTCAATACCCTCTCGGGAGGCCTCAAGCAACGCCTCGGCATCGCCGCCGCGCTCGTCAACGACCCGGAGGTCGTGTTTCTCGATGAACCGACGACCGGGCTCGACCCGCACGCCCGGCACGCGGTCTGGGATGTGCTCAAGGGCCTCAAGGACCGTGGGAAAACCGTCTTTCTCACGACCCACTACATGGAGGAGGCCGAACTTCTGGCCGATACCGTGGCGATCATCTCGAAGGGCAGGATCGTGGCCACCGACTCGCCGGCGCGCCTCACGGAGAAGCACGCCAATCACATGCGGCTCACCTTGGAGTCGAGCGACGCGGCGGCGCCGGGCCTGATTCGGAAAATGGGCTTTGACCCCACGCGGACAAGCGACGAAAGCATCTGCGTCCCTGTCAACAACGCGGACGACGTGCGCGGCATTCTCGGGGAAATCGAAAGGGCCGGTCTTTCCCTCCGCGGCATCGATGTGCGCAAGCCGAACCTGGAAGAGGTGTTCCTCAAGCTCACGGAAGAGCGTCACGAGGACGGCGCGGACGAGGGTTCCAGATGACGCCCAGAATCATCGCCGCCAACCTGGTCGTACGGCTCAAGAGCTTCTACCGCGAAAAATCGGCGATGTTCTTCACGTTCGCATTCCCCGTGATCCTCGTGCTCGTCTTCGGAACGATCTTTACCAAGCCGGAGCATCTGGACTTCGACCTCCCGGTGCAGGACTTGAGCCACAGCGCAGCGTCGGCCCGGCTGATCGATGCCCTCACGACGGATCACACGTTCAGGATCACGCCCGTTCCCGCCGACGTCGACGCCACGCAATACGCCAAAGAGCACAAGCAGAACCTGGTGCTCGTGATCCCCGAAAACTTCGCCGTTCTGGAAGGAAAGCGGCTCGGCGCACGGGATGCGAGCGTGTCCGTCGCGCTGACGTACGTCCACGATCCCAGCTCGACCTCGGTGAACACCAAGATCCAGGCGCTCGACACGATCGTGGCCGCGATGAACCAGAAGATGACCGGCACGCCGCCTTTCATCACGCTCGTCGCGGCGTCGATTCTCTCCGAACAGTACCGCTTCATCGAGTTCTTCGTCCCGGGCATCATCGCGATGGCGATCATGACCTCGTCTCTGGGCAACGCGCTCAACATGAACGCAGAGCTGCGCCAGAAAGGCATCCTGCGCAAGCTCGCGACGACGCCGATCACGCGCACCGATTGGCTCGTCTCGAGCATCCTGTACCAGCTCCTTCTCTCCGTCGTTTCGACGGTCGCGATCCTCCTCGTCAGCTACGCCGTCTTCGACGTTCGGCTGCACATCGGCGCCTGGCTCCCGCTCATCGTCGTGGTCGAAGTCATCGCGTTCGTCGGCATCGGCATGCTGCTCACCCCCTTCGCGAAAGAGGCGGAAAGCGCGTCGGCGGTTGGCAACGCCTTCCTGTTTCCAATGATGTTTCTCTCCGGCACCTTTTTCCCGGTGGAGATGATGCCGCCCTTCCTGCAGTCGTTCGCCAAGCTGCTGCCGCTCTACTACGTGAACGAGGCGCTGCGCGCGGCGATGATCTTCGTCGATGATCCGGCCACCTTGCGGCTCGCGGGCGTAGCCGCCGGCTTTGCCGCGATCGTGTTCGTCGCGGGAACGTTCAAGACCCGGTGGGACGAGGAGACGTGACGGCGGGCAAGCGCATCCTCTTCATCTGCGGATCGATGAACCAGACCACGCAGATGCACGAGGTCTCCCGGCATCTCACCGAGTACGAGCAGGCGTTCACGCCCTTTTACTGCGATGGTGTGCTCGAAGCGATGCGGCGGCTGAAGATGCTCGAGTTCACCATCATCGGCGACAAGCTCGCAAGGCGCTGCCGCCAGTACCTCGAGGAGCAGCATCTGCCGATCGACTATCAGGGGCGCCGCGACGCGTACGATCTCGTGGTCACGTGCTCCGATGTCTTCGTCCAAGGCAATATCCGCGACCGCAGGATCGTTCTGGTCCAGGAGGGCATCACCGATCCGGAAGACCGCAATTTCCGCCTGGTGCAGCGCCACCGCTGGCTTCCGCTCTGGATCGCGGGCACCGCCGCCACGGGCCTGAGCGACGCCTACCGCGCGTTCTGCGTCGCCAGCGACGGGTACCGCGACTTCTTCGTCCGCAAGGGCGCGAAGGCGGACAAGATCGTAGTGACCGGTATCCCGAACTTCGACAATTGCGAGCGCTATCGCAACAACGCTTTTCCCCATCGCCACTACGTGCTCGTGTGCACGTCGCCGCTGCGGGAAATCTTCCGCGGCGAGGATCGGAAGTCCTTCATCCTGGACGCTTTCAGGATCGCCAACGGGCGTCCGATGATCTTCAAGTTCCACCCCAACGAAGACTTCGCCCGCGCCGAGCAGGAGGTCAATCGGTACGCCCCGGGAGCCATGACATTCAGGACCGGAAGCGCGGAAGAGATGATCGCCAACTGCGACGTGCTCATCACCCGCTATTCATCGACGGTGTTCGTCGGCCTCGCCCTCGGCAAGGAAACGTATTCGGACTACCCGATGAACGAGTTACGCAGACTGCTGCCCGTGCAGAACAATTCCGCAGCGCTGAATATCGCGAACGTGTGTCGGCGGGTGATGGAAGATCGGGCGTTGCAATGAACGACGCAGTCACGGTCCGGGCGGTGACATCGTGGCGGGATCGGCGCTGTTTTCAAAGGCTGCCGTGGACGATCTACGCGGGCGACCCGAACTGGGTCCCGCCGATACTCGCGCAGGAGCGCCTTCTGCTGGGGTGGGGGCACCACCCGTTCTTCGACAACGCAGAGATGGTGACACTGCTGGCCGAGCGGCGCGGCAAGGTCGTCGGCCGCGTCGCCGTCTTTGTCAACAACGTCCACAACCAGAAGTACGACGAAAGGCGGGGCTTCTTCGGGTTTTTCGAGTGCATCGACGACCTTGCTGTCGCGCACGGGCTGTTCGACGCCGGGCGCGCATGGCTCCTGCAGCGGCGCATGACGGCGTGGCGCGGGCCCGTGAATCCGTCGCTCAACTACACCTGCGGCCTGCTCGTCGACGGTTTCGGCAAACCGCCGGTGTTTCTGATGACCTATAACCCGCCGTATTACGCCGCCCTGATCGAGGCGTGCGGGTTCGCCAAGGCGCAGGACCTCTACGCCTACGAGATGGACGTCGCGCTCCTCGCCAAGCTGGTCGAACGCTACAAACCCGCGGTGATGTCGGCGCTCGAGGGCGGTGGCCTGTCGGTGCGGCAGCTCGACCCGTCGCGCTTCGACGAGGAAATCAAGACCTACCTCGAGCTCTATAACAGCGCGCTCGAGGGCACCTGGGGCTTCACCCCGCTGCAGGAGGGCGAAGTGAAGCACATCGCCGCGGAGCTGCGGCACATCATCGCGCCGGAATTCGTGGCCTTTGCGATGGTCGGGGGCAGGACCGTCGGCGCCGTGCTCGCGCTGCTCGATTACAACCAGATCATCCGCAAGCTCAACGGCCGGCTGTTTCCGTTCGGCCTCTTCCGGCTGATGTGGGGGAAGAAGCGGATCGACGTCGCGCGGGCGCTGACCGTGACGATGCTGCCCGATTTCCAGCAGTCGGGGTTCGCCATCGTGCTGCTCGACCGGCTCGTCGAGGCCGCCAAGCCGTGGGGCCTCAGAGGGTGGGAATTTTCGTGGGTGCTCGAGAGCAACACGAGTTCGCGCGGCACGCTCAGGCGCGCGGGGACGAAGCTCGCGAAGACCTACCGGATCTACGACCGGGCGCTGTGAGGTCCGACAGGCTCCTATCCCGACTTAGCGGATTCGCCGGGGTCGAGGTGGCCAAGTGATTGATTCATCACGT
>DAITAC010000072.1:0-21181 GCA_036824465.1 Burkholderiaceae bacterium | reverse complement strand
CAGCAACCGTGGGATGACAAAGAACAATCAACGACTGATCGTGATCGCGCCTAGTGAAGAACCAACGAGCTAATTCAATCAGACCACCTCGGCCGCCAGGCGCCGAATTCCGAGGCGGTTTGCAGAAGATCAAGCTGGTCAGTCGGGAAGAGGGCGGATTTGTTCAAGTTTTTCCGCCTATCGACCGCGGGGGCGCTTGACCAGAATCGACGGCAATCCACGGGAGGTCTCATGCGTGCCATGCAACTTGAGGTCGACGCCGCGTCACTGGCGTCGGCGGACTTTTCCGCGCTCGCGGAGCTCGACCCGCATCTGCTGCTGGTGTTTGCCGCGGTCGAGGCGTTCAAGCGTCAGGATTTCGCACCACTGCTGGCAGCCGCGTTTCCGCGGGCCCAGCGCGTGGGATGCAGCACGGCGGGCGAAATTTCAAACAGCGGTGTGAGCGACGGCAGCGTGGTGATCACTGCGATCCGATTCAGCACGCCGGCCTTCCGCCTCGCCGCGGTCGAACTGACTGGCATGGACGATTCACTCGCAGCGGGTGCGCGCCTGGCGGCGCAGCTCGTCGCCGACGATCTTTCTGCCGTACTGATTCTCGGCCAGGGTGTGCAGATCGACGGCAGCGCACTCATCGACGGAATCACCGGAGGTGTCGGCCGCAACGTGGTACTGACTGGAGGCCTCGCCGGCGACGCTGGTGCCTTCCAGCGCACATGGACTCTGTGCAACGATGGCGTCTCGGAGCGCGCGATCGTCGCAATCGGCTTCTATGGATCTGCGATCCGGATCGCGCATGGCTCATTCGGCGGATGGCAACCCTTCGGGCCCCCGCGCAAAGTCACTCGTGCGCAGGGCAATCTTCTGTACGAGCTCGACGGCGAGCCGGCGCTTGACGTCTATAAGCGCTACCTCGGCGAGTACGCAAAGGATCTGCCCGCCTCCGGGCTGCTTTTCCCGTTCGCAATGCTCGGCAACGATCAGCGCGAAATCGGCCTGATCCGCACCATCCTTGGCATCGATGAAGCAGACGGCAGCCTGATTCTTGCCGGCGACATCCGCGAAAGCGGCTATCTGCGACTGATGCACGCGAGCACGAACGCCCTGATCGAAGGTGCGGAGGCGGCGGCCAACGCAGCGCGCGAGATGTTCGAGTCGCCGCGTCCTGGGGTGGCGATTCTGGTGAGCTGTGTCGGACGCAAGCTAGTGATGGGTGGGCGCGTCGACGACGAAGTCGAGGCGGTGGCCAACGTCTTCGGGACCGGTGCGTCGATCACGGGGTTCTACTCGAATGGTGAGATCAGCCCGTTCGTCGGTTCGACCGAATGCGAGCTGCACAACCAGACGATGACGATCACGTACCTGTACGAGTGATGCAGCACAGGCTTCTCTCCCGGCAATTGAAGCGCAGCCTCGGGCTGGACGGCGCACTTTCTCTCGAGGCTTTCTTGCACGCCGCCGAGCAAGCTGCCCAGTCACAGGCCGGGCCTGTGGCGCGCGCACTCCTCGGTCTTCGATCGCTGCTGCAGAAGATCGACGAAGCCTATGAGCAATACGACCGGGACTTGACCCTGAGCAGTCGCAGTCTTGACATCAGTTCGAGCGAACTGCTGGAGGCCAACCTGAGCATTCGCGCCGAAGCGTCCGCGCAGCAGCGGGTTGTGCAGCATCTGCGCGAGTCCATGCACCAACTGGCGCTGAGCGCGGGCGTGAACCTGCCAGACGAGGGCGATGCCGGGCTGGAAGCGCTGTCATCACGCATTGCGCAACTGGTCGCCGAGCACAAGACAGCGCAAACGCACTTGCGGGCCAGCGAAGCGAAATTCCGCAGCCTGACCGAACTGTCGACCGACTGGTACTGGGAGCAGGACGCGCAGCTCCGCTTCGTCAGCACCGCGGGTCGCAGCGACGGACGCGGAGGCTTGGCGCCATCGGATCACGTTGGCCGCCGGCGCTGGGAGTTGCCCAATACCCATCCGGTCAGCTGCACGTGGGAGGAGCACAGGACGCTACTTGCAGCGCACGCGCCTTTCCGCGATCTGGTCTTGCGGCGCGACAGTGCAGACGGCGATTCACACTTCGTTCTCGTATCCGGTGTGCCGATGTTTGACTCGGAGAACCACTTCTGCGGTTATCAGGGTATCGCGCGCGACATCACCGCCAGTGTGAAAGCGGAGGAGGCGCTGCGCGGCGCGAAGCAGGCCGCCGATGCCGCCAGCATGGCGAAGTCCCAGTTCCTGGCAAACATGAGCCATGAAATGCGCACGCCGTTGAACGGCCTGCTCGGGATCGCCGAGCTGCTGCAGGAAGAAACGCTGAGCCCATCGCAGCGAGAGAAGGTCGGGCTTCTGGTCGGTTCTGGACGCAGCCTGCTTGCGATCATTAACGACGTCCTCGATTTCTCGAAGATCGAAGCTGGCAGGCTCGATCTGGAGCAGATTGATTTCGACCCGAGCGGATTGGTCGAGCGCGTCGGGCGCTTGTTTGCGCCGCAGGCGCAGTCCAAGGGGCTGGCATTCGAATTCTCGTGCGACGCGGCGCTGCCGCGGGCACTGGTCGGCGACCCGTTGCGGCTCCAACAGGCGTTGACCAACCTGGTCGGTAACGCGATCAAGTTCACCGACCGCGGCAACGTCTTTCTGCGCGCGCAGCGGATGGCGGCTGGAGTCAATGATGATTCGTCCCGGTCGCGCGTGCGGATTGAGGTCGAGGACTCGGGCATCGGACTGTCGCCGGAAACGGCCGCGACGCTGTTCACGCCGTTCACGCAGGCAGACGCGTCGACCACGCGCCGCTTCGGCGGAACCGGCCTCGGACTGGCGATCTCGAAGCAAATCATCGAGCGAATGGGCGGGACGATCGGCGTCAAAAGCCTGCCAGGACAGGGTTCCGTGTTCTGGATCGAATTGGCGCTGTCGGCTGGTCGCAGCGAGCCACAGGCGGAGTGCGCCTCGCACGACGTGGTGGAATCGTCGGCGCGCTTTGCCGGCGTGCGTGTCCTGATCGTCGAAGACAACCCGGTCAACATGCTGGTGGTGCGCGCGATGCTCGACCGGCTCGGCGTCGCGATCACCGCCGCGACGGACGGGGAGGCGGCGCTGCGAGAATTGCGCAGCGCCGCGTTTGATCTCGTTCTGATGGACTGCCATATGCCGCGCATGGACGGTTACGAGGCTGTGCGGCACTGGCGCGCCGAGGAGTCCGCCGCCGGCCGGACGCGCATGCCGATCGTTGCGCTGACTGCAAACGCGATGGCGGGCGACGCTGAAGCGAGTCTGGCGGCGGGTTTCGATGATCACATTGGCAAGCCGTTTACGCGCGCGCAACTGGCAGCGGCGGTGGAACGGTGGGCGCCGGTGAATCCTTCCGTAAGGGCCCCATCCCCAACGGCTTGAACAGTGGTTGGTGCAGAACGTGACGGATGCTGTTTCGCGCCGATTGAACTGGTCGGGTAAGCGACCCGCCGCTCAGCGAGTTGGACGGAACGATCGTCGGCAATGAACGACGATCGATCTAGATCGTTTGCCGGATTCTCCCGAGCTAATGGCTTCAGTCTAATTGCCACGGAATGCGGCCACTTACTCATCGCGGAGTTCGACCATCGGCGGGAGCGCTGTTTTCTCATGTCAATTCAAGAGAATGCGCTGTCGGGGTGTCCGTTAAAAACCTTTGATCGAGGCCGTTAACGTGGAAGTGCGGACTTAAGTGTTGACGGGTTGATGGCTGATCGCCGACCGAGCGATTTGCTTGCGAATGGCGCGCGATTTCGAAAGGAAAGAAATGACCTCGACAAAGGAATCACAAGCCTTGCGCAGGTCCATCGATGGCAAACGCAAGCTGTTGCTTTGCCTCGCTGTTGCCGCGGCGTTCCCGGCGCAGGCGGCGACAGATCTCACTTCGTTGAGCCTGGAGCAGTTGCTCGACGTCACCATTGTCGGTGCCTCCAAGTACGAACAGAAGCAGAGCGAGGTCGCCGCCGCGGTGAGTGTGATCACGCGCGGCGAAATCAAAACGTTCGGCTGGCGCACGCTCGCGGAGGCCCTCGCCAGCCTGCCCGGCGTCCATCTCACCTACGATCGCCAGTACACCTACCTCGGCGTGCGCGGTTTCGGCCTGCCGGGCGACTACGTGACGCGCGTGCTGCTCACCATCAACGGCAACCGCGTAAACGATAACGTCTATGACGGCGTGTCGAGCGGGCGCGAGCTGCCGCTCGATCTCGATCTGATCGAGCGCATCGAATTCATCCCAGGCCCGGGCGGCGCGGTGTACGGGCAGAACGCGATGTTCGGCGTCATCAACGTGGTCACGCGCAACGGCGGTGGCGTCGATGGAGCCGAACTGGCCGCCGCCTACCAGCACCCGCAGTCAGCGCGCGAAGGCCGCGCAACCTGGGGCAAGGTCCTCGACAACGATGTCGATGTAATGCTGTCGGTTTCCGGCATGCGCGCGCGGGGCGAAGACCGCTTCTTCGTGTACCCGGGCGCGGCTCCGGACGGCGCGGACGTCTCGGGCGCCGCGCGCGCCATGGATGGCGAGCGGGACAAGGAGTTCTTCGCCCGCGTCGCGCGAGGCCCATGGTCGCTCGACCTCGTTTATGGAGATCGCCGCAAGGACGACCCCACCGGTGTGTATTTTTCCGACTCGTTGGTGGCGGGACAGTATCAGCGCGATCGCTACGTGCTGTCGCAGCTGCAATACCAGGACCGTTTCGCGGCAGACACGCTGCATCTGTTCGGCCGGTTGTTCGTCGGCAACTATCGCTTCAACGCCGAGAACAGCTACGGCGGCACCTGGGCGCCCGCTACCGCAGCGGGAGACTGGCGCGGCTTGGAGCTGCGCGCGCTGTCCACCGCGGTGGCCAAACACAGGCTGATGATCGGCCTGGAGGCACAGGACAACGCCCGCCAGGACCAGACTTTCGGTGACCCGTCCAACCTCATCGGCAACGTCGTCGTTGCGCGCTCGGGCTATCGCGCCGGCGTCTACCTTCAGGACGAGTGGCAACTGGCGAGCGCGGTGACGGCCACGCTCGGCGTGCGCGTAGACCGCAACAACACGACCGGAAGCAACACCAGCCCTCGTGCCGGATTGATCTGGCAGGCAGCGCCAACGACTTCGCTCAAGGCACTGTATGGCCGCGCCCATCGCGCGCCCAACGTTTACGAGCGCGACTATGAAGACAGCGTCTCGCAGGTCGCCAATCCCGCGCTCAAGGGCGAGACGATCGACACGCTGGAGTTCGTGGCCGACCATCGGGTCGCGCGCGACCTGGTCGTGCGCGCCTCGGTCTATCGCTGGGACATGCGCAACCTCATCACGCTCGGGATCGATCCCGTCAGCGGCCTGACGCAGTACCAGTCCGGCGAGCAAGTGAAGGCTGACGGGCTGGAACTGTCGGTCGACAAGACCTGGGAGCGGGGCGCCCGCCTGCGCGGCAGCGCGTCGTTCCAGCACGTCCGTAGTGCCGATGGCGCACGCCTTAAGAACTCGCCGCAATTCCTCGGCAAGCTGAACTTCTCCAGCCCGCTGAACGTCGCTGGGCTGCTCCTCGGCTACGAACTGCAGTACGACAGCCGGCGCGAGACGATCGACGGCACCGAGCTCGCCGGCTATGCGCTGTCGAACCTCAACCTCGTTGCAGCTCAGTGGGCGAAGGGGCTGGAAGTGTCGATCGGCATCCACAACCTGTTCGACAAGCACTACGCGCACCCGGGTGCTGACACCAACTGGCAGAACAGCCTCGAACAGGATGGCCGCAGCGTTCGCGTCAAGGTCAGCTTCAAGTTCTGATCGTCGATGAAAGGCTCGTTGCACCTTGACCGCTGCCTGCCTGTGAGCACTGCTCATTGGCGCGGGCGCCTGTTGCCTAGGTTGCTGGCGCTGGCGCTCGCCTTTCCAAGCGCCGCGCATCCCTACACGCTGGAGCAGTTGCTGCGCCTGCCGCTGGAGCGTCTGCTGCAACTCGAGATTTCGCCGCGTCGCGTTTCGCAGGCACCAGTGGATTGCGTGCTGACTGTGGCCTCTGGGCAGCCTGCCGGGAGCCGCCATGCAGCGTAGCGCCCGCATCCTGCTGTGGCTCTTCAGTGTGGCGCTCGCGTCATTCGCGCCTCAGGCCTTGAGCGAGGAGTTGCCCGAATACCGGCTGAAGGCGGCGTTCATCTACAACTTCGCACTGTTTACCGAGTGGCCCGCCAACATCGGGACGACACTGAACCTCTGTGTCTTCGGTAAGGATCCGTTTGGCGAGGAAATCGACCCGCTGCAGGGCAAAAAAGTCGGTGACCGCTCCGTCGCAGTTCACCGCAAGGCGAGCGTTGAGTCGCTTAAAGGCTGTCAGATCGTATTCATCGCCGGCTCGGCCACCGCTAACCTGCCGCGCGTGCTCGACAGCCTGCGCGGCACCGCGGTGCTGACCGTGGCCGACAGTCCCGGTGCAGCAGCCCAGGGCGTGGCGCTGAACATGGGCGTGGTGCAGAACAAGATCACGTTCGAGGCCAACCTGCAGGCAGCGCGTGCCGCGGGGCTCAACCTCAGCTCGAAGCTGCTACGCCTGGCCACGGAGGTTCGTCAATGACGCGCCTCGGCCACAACTCGTCGCACATCACCCTGGGCGATCGCCTGCGGCGCATCAGCCAGATCACGCTGGGTGCCGCAATGGCGATCGTCGCGACGATCATCATTGTCAGCAACTTCATCCTTGGTCTGTACGCGCTGGTGGATGCGAGCCGGGTTCAGGCCAGGGTGCTGGCCGAAAATGCCGCCGCACCGCTGATGTTCCAGGATGAGCGCGCCGCGAAGGAGCTGCTGCAGTCCCTGCGCAATTCGCCCAACGTCGATTTCGCGGTGCTGTACACCAAGGAACGGCGCATGTTGGCCGTCTATCGCCAGGAGGGGAGCACCGACGAGCCGCCGCGCGACGTGCCGTCGGAAGGGATTTCGATTACGCCTGCGCACATCAGCGTGACCCAGCCATTGCGCTTCCAGCAGCAGGTCCCTGGCAGCCTGCATCTGAGCGTCGATCTTGGCGCGCTTTACCGGCAGACCACGTGGCAGGTTCTCGTGACGCTCGGCGCCGCGCTGCTGGCAATGATCGCCAGCCGACTTCTGCTGCGGCGACTCAACGCGTCGGTGCTGCAACCGATTTCAAGTCTGACCGCGCGGATGGATCGGGTCTCCGACGCCGCCGACTTCAGCGTGCGGGCCGAGTCCAGCGAAATCGCGGAACTGAATGCCCTGGCCAAGGGTTTCAATGAGATGCTCGAAGAGATCCAGGAGCGCGATGCGCGCCTCGCTGCGCATCGCGACCATCTCGAGGACGAGGTCAAGCTTCGCACCGCAGATCTGCTGCAGGCCAAGGAAGCGGCCGAAGCAGCCAGCCAGGCCAAGAGTGAATTCCTGGCCACCATGAGCCACGAGATCCGCACGCCCATGAACGGCGTGTTGGGGATGAACGAACTGCTGCTAGGCAGCGAACTGTCGGCACAGCAGCGCCTGTGGGGCGAAGCGGTGCAAACGTCCGGACAGCATCTGCTCGGCGTCATCAACGACATCCTTGATTTCTCCAAGATCGAGTCCGGACACATGGAGCTGGAATCGGTCGACTTCGACCTGGTTGACCTGGTGGAAGAGGCCTTGGCAATGTTCGCGCAGCCGGCCGAGCGAAAAGGGCTCGAGCTTGCTTCCGAGTTCACTCCCAACGATGTGTCGATTGGGTTGCGTGGCGACCCGTTCCGGTTGCGCCAGGTCATCGCCAATCTGCTTGGCAACGCGATCAAGTTCACTGAAGAAGGCGAGATCGTGGTTCGGGTCGTGTTGCGCGAGCAGAGCGACACCGAAACCGCCATCAGCCTGTGTGTTGAAGACACTGGCATCGGCATCGCGCCCGAAGCGCAGGCGAAGATCTTCGAGCATTTCTCGCAGGCCGATGGGTCGACGACACGCCGCTATGGCGGCACCGGCCTTGGGCTGGCGATCTGCCAGCGCATGCTCGCTTTGATGGGGGGCAGCATCCGCGTCGAAAGCGAGCCGGGTCGAGGCTCGAAGTTCTTCGTCGATCTCACTCTGCCACGAGCCAGCGCCACGTCCACCGCGCCGGTCTCGGCCGCGGCGCTCGAAGGCGTGCGCGTGCTGGTGGTGGACGACAACCAGACCAACCGACACATCCTGCAGCATCAGCTCGAAGGCTGGCGCATGCGCGTGACGTGCGCCGAAAGCGGCGACGAAGCGCTGTCGTTGATGGCGCTGGCAGCGCGGGTCGGAACCAATTTCGAGCTCGCCATCCTTGACATGCACATGCCGGCGATGGACGGGCTGCAACTGGCGCGCGCGATCAAGGCGCTGCCGGCTCTGGCCGGCACGCCGCTGATGATGCTGACTTCCACTTTCTCCAATGCCGATCAGCCGGCTCGGCTCGAGGCGGGCATCCTGCGTTACGTCAACAAGCCCATTCGCCGCGCCGATCTTTTCCGCGTCATCAGCGGCATCCTGACCTCGGCCCCATCCGCGCCGGAGTCCAGTGCGCCGGCACCGTCGCAAGCCGCAGCGGTGCTGCAAGGGACGTTGTTGCTGGTCGAGGACAACCCGATCAACCAGCAGGTGGCGGGCGCCATGCTGGCCAAGCTGGGGCTGGAAATGAGCCTGGCGAACAACGGACGCGAAGCGGTCAATATGGTGCGTGCACACAAATTCGATCTGGTGCTGATGGATTGTCAGATGCCGGTGATGGATGGGTATGAAGCCACCGCAGCCATACGGCAAATGGAAACCGGTCGCGACAAACGCCTGCCCATCATTGCCCTGACCGCCAATTCCATGCAGGGCGACGAGCAGAAATGCCTGGATGCGGGCATGGATGGTTTTCTGGCGAAACCTTTCACGCTGACGCAATTGCAGGTCCTGCTCGCTCGCTGGCTGCAACCAGCAATTGGATTGCAGAGCCGGGATGCGCAACCCGTCAACCCGGCCGAAGCGACGCCGCCTGCGAACTCTGCGGCGATCAACGTGCATGCGCTGGAATCCCTGTGCGAACTCGACGAAGCAGGCGGCAAGGATCTGATGAAGAAAGTCCTGCGTATCTTTCTGGAGTCTGCCCAGCAGAGCGTGGTCCAGATTGAACACGCGATCCACGCCGGCGACAGCAAGGTGTTGAGCCGGGCGGCCCACACGCTCAAATCGAGTACGGCCAATGTCGGTGCCGAAACGCTGTCCGGTTTCTATCGACAGCTGGAGAGATTGGGACGCGAGGAGCGCATCGAAGAGGCCCGCGCAATTCTTGATCAGGTCAAACGGGAACATCACCGCGCCGTGTCGAGTATCCAGGAAATCCTGATGGGAGCCGGGTGATGGAGGCGCCGACGCAAATCCTGGTCGTCGACGACGATCCCACCGCCTTGATCCTGATGCGCGCGGCATTGCAAAAGGCCGGCTTCGATGTCAGCACGGCGGTCGACGGCGAGGATGCTCTGCGCCAGTTTCGTGAAAGCCGGTTCGACATGGTCATGCTCGACGTGGAAATGCCGGGCATGAACGGACATGAGGTCTGCGCCGCGTTGCGCGCTCAGGCGGGTGAATTGCTGCCGATCGTCATGGTCACGGGCCGGGACGATGTGCAGTCGGTCGACAAGGCATACCGCGCCGGTGCCACCGACTTCATCCCCAAGCCGATCAACTGGGCGCTCGTCGGCCATCGGGTGCGATACCTGCTGCGCGGATATCAGTCCGCGCTGGATCTGCGCGCGGCGGAGGCCCGCAACGCCGCAGTCCTGAAAGCCATCCCGGATCTGTTGTTCGAGCTCGACATCGATGGTCGCTACATCGACTACCACTCCCCAAACATCGAGTTGCTGGCGGCGCCGGTCGGAAGCTTCATCGGCAAGACGGTCAGCGAAATACTGCCGCCGGCGGCTGCGGAAGTGTGCATGTCCGCATTGCGGGTGGCGCAGGAAAAAGGCGTATCCACCGGCAAGCAGTTTGAACTGCAACTTGCGCACGGCACGTTCTGGTTCGAGTTGTCCGTGTCCCGCAAGGCGACCGGGGACGGGCAGAAGCCGCACTTCATTGTCCTGTCGCGCGACATCACCGAACGCAAGGAGGCAGAGCAGAGATTCCTGCGGCTAGCCTACTTCGACACGTTGACCGGGCTGCCCAACCGGCAGTCATTCCTCGAGAGGGTGGATCGGGAAATCAGGCGGGCTCAACTGAGCGGACACAAGCTGGGTGTGCTCTTCATGGATCTCGACGGATTCAAGAACATCAACGACACCATGGGGCACAGCGCAGGAGATCTGATCCTGCAGTGGGCGGCGGACCGCCTGCACCGCGGACTGCGCCCCTCCGACCTGGTGTCGCGTGCGACCGAGGCGGGGGGCGACGTTGAACTCGCGCGCCTGGGTGGCGACGAGTTCACCGCGATGATCCTGGACATCGCGCGCCCGGAAGATGCGCTCATGGTCGCGAACCGGATCCTGCATCTGATGCGGCGACCGTTCGTGCTTAACGGGCGCGAAGTGATGCTGACGACGAGCATCGGCATCGCGCTCTACCCGCAGGACGGCGAAGATGGAGCGACGCTCCTCAAGCACGCGGACACCGCGATGTACCACGCCAAGGACTCGGGTCGCGACAACAGCCAGTTCTACAGCGCGTCGCTGACCGAGCAGGCCATGCAACGCATGGAACTGGAAAGCAGTCTGCGCCTGGCCCTCGAGCGTCGGGAATTCACTCTTGTCTATCAGCCTCAGTTGGACGTTGCCGCCGCGCGCATCAAGTCGGTGGAGGCGCTGATTCGCTGGATGCATCCCGAGCGGGGCATCGTCGAACCAGCGGATTTCATTCCCCTGGCCGAGGAGAACGGTCTGATCATTCCGATTGGCCTGTGGGTGCTGCGCACCGCATGCGCGGACGCGGCCCGCTGGCAGCGCGCCGGCCATGGCGTGCGCGTCGCGGTCAATCTGTCGCCGATGCAGTTCAGGGATCCCAGTCTGGTGCAGAACGTCCTCGGTGTCCTGAAGCAGACCGGACTGGCCGCCGAACTTCTGGAACTCGAAATCACTGAAGGTGCGGTGATGGAGGACAGTGATGCCACCCTGGCGACTCTGAGCGCGCTGCGCGACGCCGGGGTGCAGGTGGCGCTGGACGACTTCGGCACCGGCTATTCATCCATGAGCTACCTCAAGCGCATGCCGCTGAACAACCTGAAGGTTGACCGGAGTTTCGTGAAGGGCCTGCCGGACGATGCGGAGAACTTCGCCATCGTGCGAGCGATCCTTTCGCTGGCCAAGAGCCTCGGGTTCAGCGTGACCGCGGAAGGTGTTGAGACGCCCGAGCAGTCACAAGCGCTGAAGAATCTGGCCTGCGATACGTTGCAGGGTTATTACTTCAGCGTGCCCGTCCCCGCCACCGACATTCCCGCGTTGCTGGCCAAACAGTGGTCGATGAGCGCGCCCGCGCTCAGTCTCGTCGGCACGCATCGCTGAAGCAGCTTGGGTCACCGCCGACCGGGCCCCGGCATGGCCGGGGCGACGAGTCATTCCCCGTGCATTGAAGGGGAAAACGAATCACGAATTGGCGAGCGCCGAAGTCAGCTCGGCAAAATTGCGCGAGCGCAGTTCGACTTCGATGGGATGTCCGATCGCGCGCTCGACCCGGTTGGCGGAGAACAGGCCGCGGATGAGGGTATGCGCGGCGCCGTGGCTGTCGCGCTGCTCCTCCGTCACGATCAGGTAGCGCTGCCCGGTCGCACGGAAGGTGGCGACGACATGGCCGATGCGTGCCTTGGCGATGCTGCCGACGTCGACCGCGTCCCACAGCGGCACGGGCGTCATGACATCGGTCACGGCGAGATCGCGCACCGTGGCAGATCGACTGCGGGCTTCGAGCGTCGGCCGCTCGCCCTGCAGGTCCGCGAGCACGACGAGGCCGATCACGCGTTCGGCCGCATCGACGACGAACGCCATGCGCACGCCTGCGAGCTGCATCAGGCGCCGCGTTTCCTCGAGCGGCTCCGTTGCTGGAACGACGACGCCGGGGGCCACGCGCAGATCCGTGAACAAATCGACCGCGGGGTCATTCAGGTCTGCATGCGCCTCGGACTTCGCGAGCGCCAGCGCCGCGGCACGCGGCGCGTAGACGGCCAATGGCTGGTATCTGTGCATGGTCTGTCTCCTCGTGTGCGGAAAGCCGGGAAACGAGGTGTAGCTCACGGCGCACCGCTGCACAAGATGCGCTGCACGGTTCGCGGCATTCCCCGGCTGTCCAGCGCGCGCTTGCAAGCGCGATCGGCGTCAGCGCGATCAGGAGGCTTGTGTCGTCGCGTTTGACTGCTCGGACACTGCGGGGCTGCGCGCAGTCCCGCCGCGGTCGGCCGGTGCAACCGCCGGTGCCCAGCGCTGCAGCATCTCCGATAGGGACGCAAGACTGAGTGGTTTCGCCAGGTAATCGTCCATGCCGGCGGCGATGCAACGCTCGCGGTCTTCGGCGAGCGCGTTGGCGGTGAGCGCGATGATCGGCATTCGACGTCCCGGCGACTCGCTCGCGCGGATCTGCGCCGTTGCGTCGTAGCCATTCATCACCGGCATCTGGCAATCCATCAGCACCATGTCGAACTTGCCTGCCTGCAGCGATTCGATCGCCAGCGCGCCATTGCTGACCATGGTCGGCGTTGCGCCCAGGCGTGCCAGCATGGCCTCGATCACGGTCTGATTGACGGGGTTGTCCTCGGCGACCAGCACGCGGACCGCAGCGTGGCGCGGCACGGGCAGTACCGATTGGGATGTCGGCGAAGGGGAAGCTGCCTGCGCGAACGGCAAGTCGATCCAGAACGTTGCGCCTTGCCCGGGCGCGCTGTCGGCATGAATCGAACCGCCCATCAGCCCGACCAGGTGTTTGCTGATCACCAGGCCCAGACCGCTGCCGCCAAACTGTCGCGTCGTTGAAACGTCCGCCTGCACGAAAGGCTTGAACAGTAGATCGAGAACGTCGGGCGCAATGCCGATGCCCGTATCGCGCACCGTGAAGCGCAGCCAGATGCGGCTGTCGCCGGGAGGCGGATCGATCCTCCTGCGGCACAGCGTGACGGTGCCACGTTCGGTGAACTTCACTGCGTTGCCCAGCAGATTGGAAAGCACCTGGCGCAGCCGCGTGGGATCACCCGCCACGCGAACATCGGCGGCCGGGTCGGACTCGGTGATCAGCAGGTTGCCGCGCCTGGAGGCGAGTTCGCGGAAGACCACCGCGATGTCTTCGACCAGCGTGGCCGTGTCGAAATCGATCTGCTCGAGGACGATCTTGCCGGACTCGATCTTGGCCAGGTCCAGGACGTCGCTCAGCAGCCCATGCAGCGAGCGGCCCGCCGAGGCAATGGCCTCGACATAGCGCGATTGGGTTGGGTCCAGCGTCGTGTGCTGCAGCAGCTCGGCCATGCCCAGCACGCCATTGAGCGGCGTGCGGATCTCGTGGCTCATGTTGGAAAGGAACTGTGTCTTGGACTCGTTGGCCAAATCGGCGGCTTCCTTTGCCTGCGCGAGATCACGGTTGCGCCGAATCAGTCGCTCCGTCAGTGTGTCCAGGACGTGGACGACCGAGGACACTTCGTCGCCGGCGCCCGCCTTGATGGATTCACCGGTCAATTCGACGGCCGTTCTTTCCGCACGAGCTCGCAGGCGACGCAGTGGCGCCAGGGCATAGCGCAGGGCAAGAATTCCGAGCACGACGCAACCCACCACAATCAGCGCGGCGTACCCCGCCGAGTGGCGCGCGCTCTGTTCGAGCATCTGATACGCCGAGCCGCTGTTGATCTGCGCCACCACCACGTACGCCTCGTCGACGATCAGCACGGGCAGGTAGACACTGGTCAGTCGCGCGGCGGCGTCCTCCCGGTAGATCGGGATCTTCTGGTGAAACGCTTCGGTCACCGCCTGCGAATCGATCTTGCCCTCCAGAGCGCGGCTCATGGCCAGGGTCTTCCCTGACCGTGACAGCAGCGCGAGTTCGGCGCTGACCTCGCGGCTCAGCGCCTGAAAGAAGGCCTCATTCAGGCGGATTCCGGCGCTCAGCGTTCCGGTCACCCGGTCGCCCGATCGCAGCGGCTCAACGGCGCGAATCAGGATGCCCGTGGGACTGTTGGAACTCACCAGCATCCCGGTGCCGGCCAGCGCCTCGGCCACACCCCACTCGGTCGCGCGATCACCGTGGCGCTCCGGCGCGTGTGCTCGGTAGACCATGATTTCCCGGTCGTCAGTGACTTCGAGAACATCCACCTTGAAGATATCGAGTCCGCGGTCGAGAAACTCAGCGATGGAAGCGCGACGCTGGGGCTCGCTCTGCATCAGCGCCTGCGGCAGTTCGTCTTCCCCTGCCAGCAATTTCGTCAGCTGCTCGAGGCGCCTGGCATGCTGCGCAATCATGCCGTCGATCACCCGGCTGACGGTCTTGATCTTGTCGATCTCGCGCTCGCGGACCGTCAGGCTCAGCAGTTCGGTGGTCGTCTTGTAAGAGGCCCATTGCGACAGAGCCGCAAGCATGGCCAGGACAAGGGCCAGCATGAGCCCGAGGCTCAAGCGCCTGTTCATCGCACCGGCGCCTGTTCGATCAGGGCCGGGCTGGCGCCTCTGCGGCGGCTCTCAGCGCGCTGTACTTGCGGGCAATACGCCATGTTCGCGCAGTATTCGGGATCCGGCCGGTGACTGGACGAACTCAAGGAACGCCTTGCCTGCCGGCGTGAGCGCATTGGGCTTGTAGATCAGTCCAAACTCCAGCCACAACGGATAACGCCCGTTGCCGACGTTCTCCGGCGTCGGCTCGATGCCGTCCAGCGCCAGGTTGACAACTCGGGTCTTGCAGGCGTGCAGCGCCGATTGGTTGAGGAACCCGAGGCTGGTGGGAAACCGGTCAAGCAGCTCGATCATCTGCGGGTCCAGGTGCGCCATCTTGACGCTGTCGGCAAGCGCAATCGTCGCGAGGGGTTTGATGATTCGACCGATCGACTGCCGTGAGGTATCGGTCACCTCGCGTCCAATCGCGCGTATGGGTCCGGGCTTGCCGCCCAGGTCGCTCCAGTCCGACACCTTGCCGGTGTAAACATCTGCGACCTGCGCCTGCGTGATGTTGCGCGCAGTGACACCGGCGCCGGCGACAAAGACCACGGCGTCGCGCCCGATGGCGACGTAGGTCAGGCCCTTGGCCTGCTCCTCCGGCTTGAGCGGCCGTCCGACGCGCCCCAGGCTGGCGGTGCCGGCTTCCACATCCCGGAGCGCACCGGCAGTGCCCGTTGAGGGCGGCACGCTGACGCTGTGCTGCGTCTGCTGGGCGTTGAAAGCCGCGGCAAGTTTCGCCAGCACATATTCGGGGTTGCCGCTGCCCGGGATGACCAGTTCTTCGGCCAGCGCCGCGTTCAAGAGCGCCAACGCGGCGAAGCATGCGATGGACAGGCGGAGTGTTTTGAAGAAGTTCACGCTGGTTCCCATTTCTTTCACTTGGGTTCGATTGTTCTTGCGCAGCGAAGGCACGTGGGCCGTCCCATTATCTGAATTCTGCTGAGTCAGGCAATGAGTCTATGTCTCTACACCGATCGGTCGGTCGAGGGAAAGGAGTCACTTTCCGGCACATATCCCGCTGGTCCGACGCGGGGCGCCGCTCGCTCCGGATTTGCATCGCCGGGGGCGCAGGACTATCGTTGCCGCGCAGCGTTGGGGGTACCGCCGGCCGTCCGGCGGTTGAGACAGTCCCCTCGAACCTGAACCGGTTAATACCGGCGGAGGGAAACGCGCGGATGTTCCCCTTCATCCGTCCGTTGGCTCTCCGCCCTCACAGGAGAGCCCGATGAATGCCCGCCTCGATTTCAAAGCCGCCGATGCGCATGTAGACGACGCGGCGGTGCAGCCGTTGCCGAAGTCGCGCAAGGTGTATGCGCACGGCTCGCGCGCGGACATCCGCGTGCCGATGCGCGAGATCACGCAGAGCGACACGCCATTGGTCGGCGCCGCCGCACAGGGTGGTCCGGCGCGCTTCGAACAGAACCCGCCGCTGTACGTCTACGACACGTCCGGCCCGTACACCGATCCGGCGGTCAGGATCGACATCCGCTCGGGTCTGGCGCCGCTGCGCGCCGCGTGGATCGCGCAGCGTAATGACACCGACGCGCTCACCGGGCCAAGTTCGCGCTACGGCGTCGAACGGCTGCACGATCCGAAGCTCGCCGAACTGCGCTTCAACCTGAAGCGCGAACCGCGGCGGGCAAAGGGCGGCGCCAATGTCTCGCAGATGCACTACGCGCGGCGCGGCATCGTCACGCCCGAGATGGAGTTCATTGCGATCCGAGAGAACCAGCGCGCGGAACTGTTTGCCGAGATGCTCAAGCGCCAGCACCCGGGCCATAGCTTCGGTGCGAGTTTGCCCCGGATGATCACCCCGGATTTCGTGCGCGACGAGGTCGCCCGCGGCCGCGCCATCATTCCCGCCAACATCAACCACCCGGAAACCGAGCCGATGATCATCGGCCGCAACTTCCTGGTGAAGATCAACGCCAACATTGGCAACTCCGCCGTGACCTCGTCGATCGGCGAGGAGGTCGAGAAGATGACGTGGGCCATCCGCTGGGGCGCGGACACGGTGATGGATCTGTCGACCGGCAAGCACATCCACGAGACGCGCGAATGGATCCTGCGTAACTCTCCCGTGCCGATCGGCACCGTGCCGATCTATCAGGCACTCGAAAAGGTTGACGGCAAGGCTGAGGAGCTGACGTGGGAAATCTTCCGCGACACGCTCGTCGAGCAGGCCGAGCAGGGCGTGGATTACTTCACGATCCACGCCGGCGTCCGCTTGCCCTTCATTCCGATGACCGCGAAACGGATGACGGGCATCGTTTCCCGCGGCGGCTCGATCATGGCCAAGTGGTGCCTGTCGCATCACAAGGAAAGCTTTCTCTACACGCGCTTCGAAGAGATGTGCGAACTGCTGAAGTCCTACGACGTCGCGTTTTCGCTCGGCGACGGGCTGCGGCCCGGCTCGATCTACGACGCCAACGACGAGGCGCAGATGGCCGAACTCGCCACGCTCGGAGAACTCACCAAGATTGCGTGGAAGCACGATGTGCAGGTGATGATCGAAGGACCGGGCCATGTGCCGATGCACCTGATCAAGCACAACATGGACGAGCAGTTGAGGCTCTGCCACGAGGCGCCGTTCTACACGCTGGGACCGCTGACCACCGACATCGCGCCCGGCTACGACCACATCACGAGCGCAATCGGCGCGGCGATGATCGGCTGGTACGGCACCGCGATGCTGTGCTACGTCACGCCCAAGGAGCACCTGGGGCTGCCGAACAAGAAGGACGTGAAGGACGGCATCATGGCCTACAAGATCGCCGCGCACGCGGCCGATCTCGCCAAGGGCCATCCGGGCGCGCAACTGCGCGACAACGCATTGTCAAAGGCGCGCTTCGAGTTCCGCTGGGAAGACCAGTTCAACCTGGGCCTCGATCCGGATACCGCCAAGGACTTCCACGACGAAACGCTGCCCAAGGACAGCATGAAGACCGCGCACTTCTGCTCGATGTGCGGCCCGCACTTCTGCAGCATGAAGATCACGCAGGACGTGCGCGACTACGCGGCGGCGCAGGGCGTGAGCGAACAGGACGCGCTGCAGAAGGGCATGGAAGAAAAGTCGATCGAGTTCGTCAAGAAGGGCGCGGAGATCTATCAGCGGGCCTGACGGACTTGCCGCGCGGTCAGTGCAACAGCGTGGCCGCACGCTGATCGACGCGGGTGGAGCCGAGCTCGACGTGTGATTCCATGCCGTTGAGCAGCGCCTCGGCGCGCTCCGCCGCGAGCGGGTGCGACAGGTGATAGCCCTGCCCCATCTCGCAGCCGAGCGTGCGCAGTTGCGCCAGTTGCGCGGGGGTTTCGATGCCCTCGGCGATCACCGACTTGCCGAGCGAGTGGCCGAGCGACACGATGGCGCGGACGATCTCGGACTCCTTCGACTTCGCGCGCAGGTTCTGCACGAAGGAACGGTCGATCTTCAGGCTGTCGATCGGCAGTGTCGTCAGGCAACTGAGCGACGAGTAGCCCGTGCCGAAATCATCGACGCTGATGCCGATGCCGAGGTCGCGCATCCGCCCGAGTGTTTCCACCGCGCCTTCGAGCCGTTCCATCAGGATGTTCTCGGTCAGTTCCAGCGTCACGTGTTCGGGCCGGATCTGGGCCTCTGCGATCGCACGTTGAACGCGATCGACGAAGGCGCCGTGCGCCAGGTCGTTGCCGGAAACGTTGATCTGCATCCGCAGGTCGGCGAATGCGGCGTCCTTGTTCTGCCACCGCCTGAGCTGACGACAGGACTGATCAAGCATGAAGTCGCTGATCGGCACCATCAGGCCGGACTCCTCGGCGACCGGAATGAACAGCGCCGGGCTGATCAGGCCGCGCTCCGGGTGACGCCAGCGCGCCAGCGCCTCGAAGCCCTGCAGTCTGCCGTTCACGAGATTGAAGAGCGGCTGGTATGCGAGGGATAACTCGCCCACGGCGAGCGCGCGCCGCAGGTCGCCTTCCAGCCGCACGCGTTCCGACACCTTGGCGTGCATCCCGGCATCGAACAGTGCATGGCGCGCCTTGCCGCTCGCCTTCGCCTTGTACATCGCGATGTCGGCGTCGCGCAGCACTTCTTCCGGCGTGTGGTAGCCAAAGTCGCTGAAGGTGATGCCGATGCTGGCGCTGGTCGAGATGTCGTTGCCGGCAATCTGCAGCGGCTGGCGCAGCACGTGCTGCAGACGTTCAGCAAGCTGCACGGCAGACTCCTCGCGTTCGATGTCGGAGCACAGGATCGCGAACTCGTCTCCGCCCAGCCGCGCGACGACATCGGTGGGGCGCACGTTCTCGCGCAGCCGGCGCGTGACCTGCACCAGCAGTTCATCGCCGGCGCCATGCCCCATGCTGTCGTTGACGAGCTTGAAGCGGTCGAAGTCGAGGAACATCACCGCAAACTGATAGCGCGGGCTCAGGCGGGCGCGCTCGATCGCGTGCGCCAGGTGTTCGTGGAAACGGCTACGGTTGGGCAGGCTGGTCAGGTTGTCGTGGAAGGCAATGTGCTGCAGCCGGCCTTCGGCCTCGCGTCGTGCGCTGATGTCCTGCGCCTGCAGGATCAGGCACGGCGCCGCCACGCCCGGCTCCGAGAAGAAGCTGCAGTGCAGTGCGACCCACACGTCCTTGCCATCGCGGTGGCGACAGCGCAGCTCGACGGCAGAAGAATCGATGTCACGCTCGTCGACGCGCGCAATCTGCGCACCGAGCGTCTGGATATCCTCCGCGCGCACGAACTCGCCAAAGGCGTGGCCGATCATCTGCTTGTCGTCCATGCCCAGCAGGCGCGTGAGTGCCGCATTGACTTGCAAAACGCGTCCATCGAACGACACCAGTGCCATGCCAATCGATGCATGCGTGAACGCGCTGTGAAAGCGCCGTTCGCTCTCCTGCAGTTCGTGCACGTGCCGCGCCGCCTGCGCTGCCTCGCGCTCGGCGGCCTCGACCCGCGTCTTGCGGCTCAGGTCGTCGGTCTCCTGCTGGCGGAAGTAGAAGTGAAGTGTGGTCAGCAGCATCGCGATGATCGGTGCGGCGGCCAGCAGCACCCCCATGCCGAACTGCTGGAACGTCAGGTATAGCAGCGCGGCGATCGAGGCTGTGCCGGCGTAGGCGATGCCGACCCAGCCGAAGCTCGCGAGCCACTCGCGCCACACGATCATCTGGCTGCGCTTGAGATAAACGACCAGCGTGACGAGGAGCGTGTTGAAAACGAAATACAGCACGGCGAACAGCATCGTGGAGCCGAGCGCCACGCCTTCGTTGTACAGGCCCGAGGCTTTGAGCACGCCGGTCGCCGTGGTGAAGAGCGTGCCGGCGACCAGCATCGACAGGGCCGCCATCGTCGGGCTGGCGATCCGGCTGGTCCAGCGCGTCGACGTGCGAAAGACGCCGACCCCGGCTTCTCCCGCGGATGCCAGGCACGCGGCCGCGGGCCCGTGCATCAGCAACAGCAGGAAGATGAAGGTCTCGCCGGCAGCGAACGAGTTCTTCGAACGCGGGATTTTCAGCGGGAAGGCGCCCGCGACCATCGCGATGGCCGTTCCCACCGCGACCTGCAACATTGCGTCGGTGGGCAACGCAGTGACACGCTGCATCGCATAGATGATGCTCGCCGTGCCGAGAACCACCATCGTCCACCAGTAAACCGCCGCCTTGCGGTTGTAGTCGGGCATCAGCGCCTGATGCAGGCGCGCCCAGGGGGAGGCGGGCGCGGACGGCGCGACAGGCGGGGCGATCGAGCTCATGGGTACCCGTAGTGGCGAGGCCGCGGCGCGTTATGCAGGTGCAAAGCGCCGCAGCCGTGATCAGGCACCGTGTCGCTGACTATTCGCCAAGCAGCGACGAGTCGTTCGAGTTGGTCGGGTTGGGCTGACCACTTTCGCTCAGGATCAGGCCTTCGCTCAGGATCAGGCCTTCGCTCAGGATCAGGCCTTCGCTGAGGATCAGGCCCTCACTCAGGATCAGGCCTTCACTCAGGATTAGGCCTTCACTCAGGATCAGGCCTTCACTCAGGATGATTCCTTCGCTCAGAATGATGCCGCTGCCGCTGGCGATCCAGCCCGACAGCGTCGCGCTCGGGATGAAGGCGCCGGTCTTGCCGGTCGAAGAACTCGTGCCCGCCAGCGCCGTGGCCTGCACCACGCCCGAGGTCACCAGCGACTGGTTTGATGCCGGTGCCCAGGTGATGGCCTTGACGAACGTGTTGGCAGGTACGCCGCTCGCAGCGGGCCAGTACGTCACCGTGTGGCGGCGTGCGACCTTGCCTGCCCACACCAGGCGGTGGTCATAGATAGGTTGGAACTTCGTGAACAGCGCATCACTGCTGACGACCTGATTGCCGCCGACGTAGACGATGCGGCTCCAGTTGAAGGTCTGGCCGGCGATCGTCGAACTTGCCTGCGGCATCGTGTTGCCGGACGCAAGCAGCGCGGCCCCAGCGGCGATGGTGCCGGCCTCGACCGCGGTCTTGACGTCGGTGCGCAGCGCTTTGGCCAGCCGCACCGCACCCTCCACGTTCAGCAGCCCGGCACCCTGCTGCAGCAGGTTGGCACCGGCAATCGGCTGCGCCGAGTACTGCAGGATGGCCTTGATCAGCGGTGGGGTCA
>DAITAC010000157.1:0-6584 GCA_036824465.1 Burkholderiaceae bacterium | reverse complement strand
GTCCATACCATCTCCCATGGAAAATGCGCTGTCGCGGAGATGCAGACAGCGGTTTGGCGTCTCCGGTCGATCATGCGGCACGCTCCTTAGCGACGCGGCCCTCCAAATTTGGCTTCCTTTCCCTCGGGTACGCGAAGGCCGGGGCAACGGGATGCGACCCAGTTGTGTCGGGAAATGCGGCGAGTCGAAACACTCATTCGGCGCCGAGAAACGGACCTTCAGCAATTGTGCAAAGTCGTCGGTTTATGACGGCGCGCCCGTTCCTCGCGTTCACGCCTGCAGCGCCCCTCCAAGGTGAAGATTCGAGGTTGATTCCGACCGCCGTCTGCAGGGGCGAGTGCGCGAGCGAAAGGCCTCAGCGCTTTGCGCTCGTTGCTGGCCCCGGTTCGATGCCGAGGCCACGCACGATGAAATCCGTGATGCCGTCTACAACTTGCTCGTGCGAGAGGTCGCGATACAGCGACCAGCGCCTGAGCGCGATCATGACCGGCAGAAACGTGACGATGTTTGCGACCAGGTGCGGATGCGTGAGCGCTATGCCGACCTGGCGCGCGGCGTCGGCAACGATGCGTTCGAACATGCCGATGAACTCTTCAACGCGGGCCAGGATCACCCGCAGCGACCGCGGTTCGAGCAGGTGGCTGTCCTGGTAGATGAGCAGGATCTCCTGCTGATGCCGGTACATCACCTCGCACACCGCCCGCACCGACGATCGGATGCGCGATATGGGGTCGTTGGTCGTGTCGAGTGCCTTGCGCGCTTGCTCCTGATACTCGGCGACGATGCGGTCGCACACGAGGTACAGGATGTCGTCCTTGGAGCGAACGTAGTTGTAGATCGTGCCCTGTGTCATTCCGGCTTCCCGGCCGATGTCGCGCACGGTGGCGTTGTGGAATCCCTTTTCGATGAAGACGCGGATCGCGGCGCTCACGAGCAGCTCGCGGCGCTCGCGAACGAGCGAGGGGTCCTTGGTCGGCGTCTTGATCTGGCGCGCACGTACCGCGGCGCGCTCCGACGAGCTTGAAGCCACTGCCATCGGTTGAGCTCCGTGAAACTGACTGGCCGCTCAGTATACGAAGGATTTCTGGGCGCTAGAAGCGCGCCATCGAACAGGTGCCGCTCATTTGCAGTTGAGAAGTAGACAATTGGCGCGCCAGGTGCTGCAATGCGCCTTGAGGTTTCGTATCGGCGTTCGTATTCTGAGCGCTCAGTCAGGTTGAATCGATCGATGGGCACAGGAGGAGAGATGAAACGGGTCAGGGCGTTTGTGTGGACTGCAATGGCCGCGCTGCTTCCGGCGGTGGCGCTGGCGCAGCAGCAGGGGGTGACAGCCGACACGATCACGATCGGCGCCTTTGGTCCGATTACGGGTCCTGCCGCCTACATCGGGTTAGGCGGGCGCGACGGAATGAACCTGGCCGTCAAGGAAGTCAATGCCGCAGGCGGCATCAATGGGCGCAAGCTGGCGATCGTGTTCGAAGACGACGCGCATTCGCCGACGCGCGCGCTCGCCGCGGTCAAGAAGCTCTTCGAGCAGGACAAGGTCTTCGCCGTGATGTCGGTGGGCGGCAGCAACGCCACCGTCGGTGCCGTCGACTACGTGAAAGAGCGCGGGCAGGTGATGTACGTGTCCATCGCATCCGCGCCGCAGGTGACCTGGCCGTTCTCTCGCAACCTGTTCCGCGGCGGCACGACCGAGGCGGCCCGTTACGGCGAGCTGTACGCCGAGTACCTGGCCACCAATGCCAAGTCCAAGCGCATCGCGATCATGAACGGACGCGAGGAATATCCGCGCAACGAAGGCGAGGCCACGGTCGCCAAGCTGAAAAGCTGGTTTGACATCACACCGGTGGCGCGCGTGGAGTTCAACATCAACGACAAGGACTTCACGGGGCAACTGGTCGAAGTGCAGAAATCGAACCCGGACATCGTCGCCTTCTTCGGTAACCCGGCGGAGGCTTCGATCGCCATGCGCCAGGCCAAGGAACTTGGCATCAAGCAGCCGTTCTTTGTCGGCAGCAACATGGTCGATCCTTCGTTGATCGCCGCGGCCCGAACCAACGCGGAAGGAGTCGCCGGTTTCTCGCTCATTCCGCTGCTGCCCGGCTCGCAGCTTCCGGACATGGTCAAGTGGGAAGCCGCCTGGCGCAAGGAGTACCCCAACGCGCCGGCGGGGCGCCCCAACAACTTTGACCTGCTGGCGTATGGCGACGCCCATGTGATGGCCGAGGCCTTGCGTCGTGCCGGCAAGGATCTGACGACCGACAGCCTGATCAAGGCGCTCGAGGGTATCCAGAACTACCGCGTCGGTCCGGTCGCCACGCCGCGCACCTTTGCCACCAAGCACCACATCGGCAATCTGACCCTGGTGCCCATGATGGTGAAAAACGGCGCGTGGGAGCCGCTGCCCTGGAACAGCACGCGTGAAAGCGACATCCTGAAGCGTTACCAGTAAGCGCCGGTCCGCCAGTCACGCACCGCGACAGCGGATGACGGGCACGCTCGCCTTTCAACTTGCGATCGCCGGCGTCAGCGTCGGGAGCATCTACGCTCTCGTGGCGCTGGCGATCGTCATTCCCTTCAAGGCCTCCGGAGTGCTGAACTTCGGCCAGGGTGAAGTCGTCACCGCCGGCGCGTATCTCGCGCTCGTCCTGACCACGCTCGCGTTGCCGTACCCGGTCGTGGTCCTGGTCGTGCTGATGCTGGGCGCGCTGGGCGGCGTGCTGATCGAGCGCGTGCTGATACGTCCGATCGTCCGCGCACCCGAGTTCACGATCGTGATCGCCACCTTCGCGATCGGCTTGCTGATCAAGGGAGCCATCTCGCTGCGCTTCGGTGACAGCCCCGTCAGCATCGACGGGCCGTTCGGCATGGTGCCGATCGAGTTCGCCAACCTGCGCGTGAATCCGACGTCGGCCTGGATTCTCGCCTGCACGGCCGCGGTCACCCTCGCCATCATCGCTTTCTTCAAATACGCACGCATGGGCAAGGCCATGCGCGCGGTGTCGATCAATGCCGAGGCGGCGCAGTTGATGGGAATCCGCGTCAGTTCGGTGTACCGCTGGGCATGGGCAATCAGCACGGCAATCGGCGCCTTTGCGGGTCTGTTGGTGGCGCCCGTCATCGGTATCAACCCCGAGATCGGCTCGCTGATCCTGCGCGGGCTGGTCGCCGCCGTGATCGGCGGGTTCACCAGTGTGACGGGCGCGGTGATCGGCGGGCTGGCAGTCGGGTTGATCGAGACGTACTCGGGCGTGCTCATTGGCAGCGCGGTGAAGAACCTCGTGCCCTTCCTGCTGCTGATCCTGCTGCTAGTGTTCCGGCCCTATGGGCTCTTCGGCGCGGCCGAGATCAAGCGCGTTTGATACCAATGCAGCGCGCACCTCTCGTTGGCGCTCTTGCTTTTGCTTTGCTCGCCCTTGCGGGCGCCTTTCTTGGCAGTTATCCAACCTATCTGCTGAACCTGGCGATGATCAACGTCATCGCGGCAGTGGGTCTGAACCTGCTGACCGGCAATGCCGGGCAGATCTCGCTGTGTCATTCGTCGTTCATGGCGATCGGCGCATATTGCGCCGCGCTTCTCACTGCGCGACTCGGCATGCCGTTCTGGTTCGCGGTTCCGATCGGCGCCGGCGCCGCAGCAGGATTGGGCGCACTGCTCGGCCTTCCCGCGATCCGGTTGAAGGGCATCTATCTGGCACTGGCGACACTTGGATTTCTGCAGATCGTCCAGATCCTGGTCGAGGAACTTGCCGGGGTGACCGGCGGCGTGCGCGGCATGAGCGTGCCCAAGCCGACGTTCTACGGTGGTCTGCGTTTGGCCCAGTACCCCCTTTACCTCGTGGTCGTGGCCTGCTGCGCATTTGCGGTCTGGACTGCGCGCAACATACTTGGCTCACGCGTCGGCCGCGAACTGAACGCGGTGCGCCTCAGTCCCCATGCAGCGCAGGCGCTGGGCGTGTCGGTTGCGCGCGTCAAGCTGGTGGCCTTTTCCTTGTCTGCCGCCTATGCCGGGCTGGCGGGTGGTCTGCTGGCGAATGTCGTGGGATTCATTGATCCCACCGAATTCGGTGTCTCGGCAGCGCTGCGGCAGATAACGTTCATCGTCGTCGGCGGCATGGGCTCGGTGGCCGGCTCCGTCATCGGCGCCACCGTGCTGTCGGGTCTGCCGGAAATCCTGCGGCCGGTGAAGGAATACAGCGACATCATCTATACCGCGATCCTGCTCGGCTTCCTGCTCTTTCTGCCGCACGGCCTGGTCACCGTCTGGCAGCGGTTACGCATGGGCGTGTTCGGCACCCGCCGGGAGTCGTCGTGAACCTGCGTCTCGAACTGAAGAACCTGACGGTGCGCTTCGGCGGTGTCGTCGCCGTGCGTGATCTGTCGCTGGCGATCGCGCCCGGCGAGATCCGCGGGCTGATCGGGCCGAACGGCGCCGGCAAGACGACGGTGATCAATGCAGTCACGGGTGCAGTGCCCCTGAGCGCCGGCGAAATCCGCCTGGATGGCGCGGTGATCTCGGGGCTGTCGAGTCATGCGATCAGCCGGCGCGGGATCGGGCGCACTTTCCAGCACGTCGAGCCGTTCGGCGAGATGAGCGTGCTCGACAACGTGCTTGTTGGAACCGGTCGCCATGCGCATGTGCCTTTCGCAGCGGCGGCGCTGCGCACGCCCGGCGCACGCGCCGGCGAACGGACAGCGCGTGACATCGCGCTCGCTACCCTCGACGCTTTCGGCCTCGCGCCGTATCACGCCACGCGCGCTTCGGAGTTGCCGTTCGGTCTGCTCAAGCGCATGGACCTTGCGCGCGCGCTTGCCGCGCAACCGACGCTGCTTCTGATGGATGAGCCGACTTCGGGCATGAGCGAATCGGAGGCGGACACCGCGATCGCCACCGCGCGCGCACTGGCCGAGAGCCGCGGCATCACGCTGCTTGTCATCGAGCACAACATGCGCGTGATGATGGCGCTGGCCGACCGCATCACGGTGATGCAGTACGGCCGCTTCGTCGCTGAGGGAACGCCGCCCGAGATCCAGAGCAACCCGACGGTAATCGATGCCTACCTTGGAGAGGAGACGACCCATGCTGGTCGTTGAGAACCTCCGCTCGGGATATACCCCGATCGACGTGCTGCACGACGTCTCGATCAGCGTGCCCGAACGCGGCATCGTGGGGGTGCTCGGCGCCAACGGAGCGGGCAAGACGGCGCTGCTGCGCGCAATCTCCGGCTTGAATCCGGTGCGCGGCGGTCGAGTCGTGTTCGACGGTAACGATCTGGGGGGTTCGGCGACCGACGACATCGTGCAGCGAGGCGTGATCCAGGTGCCGCAGGGGCGGCTGCTCTTCGGCGAGATGACCGTGCGAGAAAACCTGGAACTGGGTGCCTACCTGATCCGGGACCGCGCAGCGGTGGAGCAGCGTCTCGAACACGTATTCACCCTGTTTCCGATCCTAAAGGAGCGGTCCGCGCAGGCGGCTGCTTACCTGTCCGGCGGCGAGCAGCAGATGCTCGCCATCGGGCGCGCGCTGATGTCGAGCCCGAAGATCCTGCTGCTGGATGAGCCTTCGCTTGGCCTGGCGCCGAAGACCCTCGATCTCATCCTCGACAAGGTGCGCGCGATCAACGCCGAGGGTGCCGCCGTACTGATCGCCGAACAGAATGCACGCAAGGTGCTGCGCCTGGCGCAGCACTGTTACGTGATGGAAAACGGCACCGTTGCATTTCACGGATCCGGAACCGAACTGATGCATGACGAGCGCATCGAGCGCACGTATCTGGGAGCGAGCCATTGAAGATCATCGACATCCATTCGCATTGGGGCACGCGGCGCGGCTACACGCTGCGCACCGAGGAAGAACTGGCGCAGCAGAAGAAGACGTGGAATTCGGAGCCGCGCTACCACACCGAGCAGGAGATGGCTGACTACTTTCGGGCCAGCCAGGTGCGGGTCGTGCTCGATTTCGGCTTCACGAAATTCATTCCGCTTGCGGAAGCCGCCGCGACGCACGACTACGGCTTTGCGACGCAGCGCGCGCATCCCGACGCGATCCTCGGTCACTGGATACACATCGATCCGGATACGCGCGCCGACGGCGTGCGCGAACTGCGCCGCTGTATCGATAACGCGCCGGGTTTCCTGGGATTCGCCGTCTCCGGATCCGGCAGCGGTCCGCCCAGCGATCCGAAGTGGTACCCGTTCTACGACCTGTGCGTCGAGGCGGCGATCCCGGTGCTGATCTTTGTCGGCACGACGGGGCTCGGGGCCGGCTTACCCGGGGGCAATGGCATTCTGCTGGACGACTGCCACCCGCGGCATCTTGATTTCGTCGCCGCCAAGTTCCCGCGGCTCACGATCGTCGCCGCGCGTCCCGGTTGGCCCTGGCAGGCGGAAACAATCGCCGTGTTGATGCACAAGCGGAACATCTGGTACGAGGTGCACGGCTGGTCGCCGAAGTACTTCACGCCCGATCTGAAGCACGAGATTTCGCGCCGGTTGCGCGAGCGCGTGATGTTCGGTGCCGACTATCCTCTGTTCACCTACGAGCGACTGGTGCGCGACTGGCGCGCAGAGGGCTACGACGA
>DAITAC010000071.1:0-21317 GCA_036824465.1 Burkholderiaceae bacterium | reverse complement strand
CTCCGAGCAGCGTTCAACGCTCAAGGAGACGGGCGTTTGGCGAGCAGAGGGTTAGGGGTCGGACTCGGCTTCAGTCCTTGATCATCGCGCTGGCTTCGCAGCCAGCGCGGTGCGCACGCCCGCGCCATAGCCCGGATCGGCCTTGTCGAAGTGCGCGAGCGGGCGCTGCTGAATCTCCGCGCTCACTTGCGACAACGGCCCGGCGATATTGTCGAACAGGTTCTGCCTTTCCTGCGGCGGCAGCAGGCGGAATAGATCGCCGGCCTGGGTGTCGTCGTCCTCGGTGCCGCGCGCGTCATAGCGTCCGGCCACGCCCTCGACCGACCAGCCCAGATTGCAATGGCCAAAGCCCTGCGGTTTGGTGCCGGCGGCCTCGACGTTCGCGTAGTTCGGTTGCGCGCCAGAGTCTTCCAGCGCCATCGCACCGTCGCGCTGCTGGTGATGGATCGGACAGCGCGGCCGGTTCACCGGCAGTTGGTGATGATTGGTGCCGACCCGATACAACTGGGCGCCGTGGTACGCGAAGTGCCTCCCTTGCAGCATCTTGTCCGGCGAGTAGCCGAGCCCCGGCACCACGTTGGCGGGCCTGAAAGCCACCTGCTCGACCGCGGCGTGATAGTTGTCAGGATTGCGGTTCGGTTCCAGCAGGACCACCGGAATGCGCGGGAAATCCTTGTGCGGCCAGATCTTGGTCAGATCGAACGTGTTCCAGCCGGTCCGCTTCTCCCATGTGATGCGCTCTGCCTCGGTCATCACCTGGATGTGGACATCCGACCTCGGGAAATCGCCGCGTGCGATCGCGGTGAACAGATCACGCTGCGCGCAGTCCGGGACTTCGCCCGCCAGGCGCACCGCATCTTTGGCCGACAGGTTCCTGATGCCCTGCTTGGTCTTGAAGTGCCACTTGACCCACACGCGCTCTCCAGCCGCGTTGATCAGACTGAGGTATGGCTGCCGAAGCCATCCATGTGACGGTGGCCATCAGGCGTGCCACGGTCGGAGAAGAGCATTGTCACCTGGTGCAGCGACTCCGGCGCACGCGACCAGAAGTCCCACATCATCGTCGGCGACTTCAGATTCGTCTGCGGATCGCGCTTCTGCGTCTGCACGAAGTCCGGAAATTTGATTGGATCCTTGATGAAGAACATCGGCATGTTGTTGCCCGCCAGGTCCCCGTTGCCTGCTTCCGTGTAAAAGCGAATCGCGAAGCCGCGCGGATCACGCTCGGTGTCGGCCGAGCCACGCTCGCCGCTGACGGTCGAGAAACGCGCAAACATTTCGGTCTTCGTGCCGATCGCGCTGAACAGATTTGCCTTCGTGTACCTGGTGATGTCATGCGTGACGGTGAACATGCCCTAGGCGCCTGAGCCCTTGGCGTGCACGACGCGCTCGCGGATGCGTTCGCGGTTGAAGTCCTGCAACTTCTCGATCAAGTTGAAGTCTTGCAGCAGGATCGGCCCACACGGACCGGCCGTGGTCGAGTTCTGGTTGTCGGCGACGGGGACGCCGGACGGGGTGGTGAGCTTGGACATGGGAGCTTTCCTTCTGAAGCGTTCCCTCGGCGGGCTGCCGGGGTCTCATGCTCAAAACGTTATGGGTATCTTTGGCGAGATTCCAATTGTCCTTGTCTAAGGCATCGATAGCGGTCAGCCCGACAGTGATCGATGCCACAACCGGCGCTGTCGTGGCGGCTGAATCAGTGCGCCCCAGCCACAATTCTCGGAGCGCTTGTCGCGTACGAATCGTCAGGGTCTGCGTTCGCGGCTTGCAAGCAGTGCGATAGCAAGCGACCCGAAGAAATAAAAGGCCTGCAGCTCCAGCGCGTAGCCACCGCTCTCGCCCAGCGCAAACAATTGTTGCGAATGCGCCATTGCGACCGCCACCACCATGTTAAATGCGATGACAAGAGCGGCGGGGCCAACAAACACGCCCGCAAGCACCAGCAGCGGCGCGACGATTTCGCCGATCAGGACGCCGAAGGCAAGCCACCTTGGAAGCCTCATGCTCGACAGCATCGACTCGATGCCTCCGATGCCGTTCTGCAGTTTGGCGATACCGTGGAACAGCATCAGTCCGGCCACCGTCCAGCGCAGCAGTAGAACGCCGGCACGCTGGGTCAGAGCAGAAGAAGATCCAAGCATGCAATGACTCCTTGAAGTGACACCGCACCTGCCGCGCGGATCCCATAAGCGCAGCACAGATCGCAACGTAGCGCCCTGTTGTTCCGCCTCCGGTTAACAGGAATCAAATTTGACACAAGCGCGGCAGAAAACAGCGACCCACCGCTCGCGTCAACACGCAATCCGGTAGCCCTCTGTTACATGCGTTACGCAGGAACACGTTCGGTTTGGCAACAACCGTCTCAGCATGTTGTTCAAATGCATGGAAGAAGACGGTACTGGCCCCTTCGATTGAGAGGGGTCAGTTTCCCGAAACGCCGCAATCGGACAATCAACCAGCGCTGATGCGGGTTTCCCCATTACTGATGTCGGCGATTCTTCGTGGTGCGGTGCGTTGACGTAGGCACCGCTGCCAATGAAGCCGCGATGCAGCTCGGAACCGCGACTCCGACAGCGCAGCGATTCAGGAGGTTTGAAGATGAACATCAGTTCGATCGGCAATCGCAAAAGCAAATTCGTCCTGACAATATTGACCGTGGCACTCGCTGCGTTGAGCATGAGTCCAGCGACCTATGCGCAACGGCGAGCAGCGCCCCCTCACGGTAACCAATGGCGCGGTGACATCACGCGCTTTCACGAACACGACTGGCACGTCTGGCGAGGGGGTCACTGGACTCACGGCCGTCACGACGGGCGCCTGGGTTGGTGGTGGGTTGTAGGCGGACTCTGGTACTTCTATCCGACGCCGGTGTATCCCTACCCGAACCCCTGGGAGCCGCCTCCCGTCGTCCTGGTGAATCCACCCACGGATAGGGCTCCGCCGCCGCCACCGACGCAACATTGGTACTACTGCGAAGCATCGCGCGCTTACTACCCGTACGTTGCCAGTTGTCCCGGCGGATGGAAGCAGGTCCCAGCCACGCCGAGCGATACGGCACCAGCGCAGCCAAGGTAGAGGGTCACGATGACCAACGCAGAACGTAATTTCAATGTCGCGCTCCGGCGCGTAAGACTTCCAATCATTGTCGTCGTCGGCGCTGTGTCGCTCCTGTTGGCGAGCTGTGCGCAGATGCCGACGGGACCATCGATCGCCGTCATGCCAGGCCAGAACAAACCGTTCGACGTCTTCATGCAGGACGATCAGCTCTGCCGCGGTTGGGCGGCGCATTCGATCGGCATACCGGGCCACGACGCGGCTGCCGAAAGAATGCTCTCATCGACGGTCGCGGGTGCGGCGATTGGCGCAATCGCAGGGGCAGTGGCGGGCGGCGACCGAGGTGCTGGCACCGGCGCCGCCATAGGCACGGTGATTGGTGCCACGGCTGGCGCAAATCAAAGCGCAGTCACCGCGTTTGACGCACAACGCCGCTATGACATCGCGTACCTGCAGTGCATGTATTCGAAGGGAAACCTGGTGCCGACGCGCGCATACAGCCCGTACGACTACAGTGCGCCATCGTTGGCCCCGCCACCACCGCCGCCGCTGGCGCCAAGATAGGTGCTTTCGCCTTGGCCACTGCCCAGAACCCGGATGCGGACTGGTTGGTATCCAATCCGCTTCGCGCACGACAGGAGTCAGCCAAGCACCACGCCGATCAAGTGTCCGCACGCCCCGCTCACAATGATCAAGGCGAAAATAACCCGCCGGCGTTTGACAAACTCCGGCACGGGTTACGCATTGCGTTCGCGCGCCACCAGATAGACCAGGACGGCATGGAGCAACAGGCCCCAGTGCATGTCGCACCTCCGGCGGCATGCACGATGGGGACGAGTCTGACCAGGGCCACAAAGCTGATCCGTGACGGCAACCCCGTAACGTCAGCCGCTGATGTACGACCAGCCCTCTTTCTGACGCTTGATGATCTGACCCAGGCCGGCCGGAACGTAGCCGATATCGGGCAGCATGTCGCCCTTTTCCAGCTTCTGCCGACGCATCGTCACTTCGCAGGCATGGATGCTGGCACCGCGCTTCAGCGCATCGCCGACGCGGGTCGCCAGCGGTGAATCAAATTTCAGCATGCCGATACCCCAGCCAAGGGCAACGATCTCGACCTCGACCTTGTCCTTGCCGTACAGGTCCTGCAGGTTCTCAACGTAGTTCAGCGCCTGATTCCAGAGTCGCGTCTCGGGCGAGCTGACCTGGATGACGATGCGCTCCTTTCCTCCGGGCATCGAGGTCTGGGCAATCGCGTGGCTGGCGGGCAGGATGCCAAGAATCAGCGTGGCTAGGAAAGCGAGGATGCGTTTCACTGGCAGAGCTCCCTGTGGTCAGTGGTTGGTCGAGGAATGCGGACGGAAGTGACAGTGCGGTCGTCATCCGCCTTTGATGTACTGCCAGCCGTCGCGCTGACGGTCGAGGATTTCGATCAGGCCTCCCGGCACATAGCCGATGTTCGGCAACATGTCTTCCTTCTCCAGCAGCAGCGCCTTCATCGTGACGCCGCAGGCAAGGACCTTGATGTCCTGGGCCAGCGCAGCCGCAATCAACTCAGCACTGTGGGATCCTTGCTTGAGCATCGCGATTCCCATTCCATTGGCGACGATCTCGATCTCGACGTTCTGCTTGCCGGCATTCCTGGTCAGCTGCAGGGCGTTGTTCAGGGTCTGGTTCCAGCCGCGCGGGTCCGGATCACTGACCTGCATCACGACCCGATATTTCTTTGCTGAGCCGCCCGTGGCGGACGACTGCGATTGCGCGCTCGACGGCACTGCCAGTGCGGCCAGCCACAGTGCAACCAGAACAAGTACCCATCGGCTGCTCATTGCCTTCTCCTTCGTGCGCAAAGCGATCTCTCTACTTATCGGGTACAGGTCATGGAGTCATTCGTTCGCGAGCCTTGCCCGCGCTGTTTCGATGGCCGAACTCAGGTAGCCCTCGTAGAAGCCGGCGCGGTCAAGTCCTACCAGCGGATCGGCCAACGGAACCAGGTCCTGATTCACGAGGACGACGACGGGCGCCACGCGCACCTGGTAGCGGGTGGCAAGTTCCATCTCGCTGGTCGGCTTGCCGTCGTGGCCGGTGAACACTCGGCCACTGGTGATATCCACTTCACGAATCTCGATGCCGGCCGCCGCGCCCTCCCTCGCCCGCGGCGCGAGGTAGCTGCGCCGGACGTCACGGCAGTATGGACACCCCGGTGTGCTGAAGAAGAGCAGCAACGGCGTGCGCTCGCGCCGAACCTTCGCCGCAAGCGCCCGAAGATCGTCGATGCGCACAAGCGATTCCGCCTCGGCGACCGGTTGCGCGCGGCTCGCGGTGCAGGGAGCGATCGCCAGCAGGCCGAGCCACCGCAGCAGCACGCGTCGGTTCGGCAGTGTGATTGCAGATGGGGTCACGTCGAGTCAGGCGATGCCGGGATTGCCTTTGACACCCCTGAGCGCCGGATCATTCAGCTTGCGCGCGCTGATCACGCGCTGATCTCGCAGGTATTTCGCAACCACGTCCCACACCGGCTCGCCTTGCACACCCTCCTGCACCGAAGCCCAGCCGGCGACCTTGTAGGTCTTGCTGGCTTCGATCGGTTTGCCGTTCAGACGCATGTCGCTGATGCGCGAACCCATCTTCGCGATCGGATCGAGCGCGTACTGCAGGCCGCCGACGCGCACCATGTCGCCGCCCTGCTGCATGTACGGATCAGGATTGAAGAGGTTGTCGGCGACGTCTTCGAGAATCGTCTTGATCATCTCGCCCGACAGATCATTGACCGTCGTGGCCGGATAGGTGATCGCGGTCTGATCAAGCACGTGCTCCATCAGGATCGGTTGCCCCGGCAACAGCGAGGTACCCCAGCGGAACCCAGGTGAAAATGCGATCTCGGCGCCGCGCACCGCCATCAACGCATCGAGGATCAGTTGATCGAAGGTGCCGTTGAAATTGCCGCGCCGATAGAGCAGCCCCTCTGTCACTGCGAGCTTCTCGTTGAGCTTCGCATCGAAAGGTGCGCGCACCCGCTTGATGTACGCGTCCATCTCGGTGTCGGCCGGCAGCAGATTCGAAAATACGGGCAGCAGCTTGTAGCGGAAGTCGGCCACCTTGCCGGACTTCACATCGAAGTCGAGCACCGCGAGGAACTTGCCGTTGCTGCCGGCATTGGTCACCAGCGTCTGGCCGCCAGCGTTCCTGACGATCGTTGGCGCGGGCACGCCATCGTGCGTGTGGCCGCCGAGAATCGCGTCGATGCCGCGCACCCGCGTCGCCATCTTCAGATCGACGTCCATGCCATTGTGGCTGAGCAGCACAACGACCTGCGCCCCTTTGCCGCGCGCTTCGTCGACGTGCTTCTGCATCGTGTCGTCCTTGATGCCGAAGCTCCAGTCCGCGACCATGTACCGCGGATTCGCAATGGGTGTGTACGGAAACGCCTGTCCGATCACGGCGAGCTTCACGCCGTTCACTTCGCGCAGCGTATACGGTGGAAACACCTGGTCACCGAAGTCGTTCGTCGTGATGTTCTGCGCGATGAAGTCGATCCGGCCCTTGAAGTCCTTCTCGACGATTTCCTGCACACGCTTCTGACCGTAGGTCATTTCCCAGTGCGCCGTCATCACGTCCACACCGAGCAATATGCCGGCATCGACCATGTCCTGCGCATTGGTCCACAGCGACGTGCCGGATCCCTGCCAGGTGTCACCACCGTCGAGAAGCAATGCACCCGGGCGCGCTGCGCGCAGTCGTTTCACCAGCGTGGCCAGGTGCGCGAAGCCGCCCACTTTGCCGTACGTGCGCGCGGCGGTCTCGAAGTCGAGGAAGGTGAACGCGTGCGCCTCCGCGGTGTGCGGCCTGATCCCGAAATTCTTCAGAAGCTCACCGCCGACCAGATGCGGCGCCCGACCGCCCGCATCGCCGATGCCGACGTTGACGCTCGGTTCGCGAAAGTAGATCGGCCGTAGTTGCGCGTGGCAATCGGTGAAATGCAGGAAGTGCAGGTTGCCGAAGCGCGGCAAGTCGTACATGCGGGCCACCGCTTCCGGCGACTGCGCAAGCACCTCGCGCGTTGCGAATGGCATGCCGGCCCCCGCTGCGACCGCAAGCACTTGCATGAATTCGCGGCGGCCCATCGGCATTCAACTGCCTCCTGCTCTTGTTACTGCCGGACACTGAATCGGGCAAGCGCTGCGACGTCTTCTTCGAACATCTCGCCCAGCTCCTTGAATACGATCCGGCCACCGGCGTCGACGACGAAGACCTCGGGCAATGCCCTGCGCCGGCCGAACCACGCATTCGACTGCGGCCCGGCCATCGCCGCGCTGAAACTGTAATTGCGCGCCGCCATGTAGCTGCGGACCAGATCCATGTCTCTGTCAATCGAGAAGGAGAGCACGACCAGTCCCTTGCCGGCTTGCAGCGCATGCAGCTTCTGGATGTGCGGGTTCTGCGCCGCGCAGAACGGACACCACGTGGCCCAGAACTCGACCACCACTGCTTTACCAACCAGCTCGGACGCCCGCAGCACCCGGCCGTCGATCAGGGTCACGTCGGACCACACGACGCGATCACCGATCTCGGCGGCGCGCAGCCCCCCAGACATCAGAATCGCTGCAATCACTGCGAGGCTGGCGATCCATCGTTGGGCGGCCAAGATCACCACCGTGCGCCGAAAGAAGGGCGGCGCAACGCAATGCCGTCCAAGTTCATTCATCACTCGCTTACTGATTGACGGGCGACGCCGGATCCAGCAGCAGCGCCATTACATCCTTTATCTGCGCCTCGGTCAGGATGCCTGCGTCGCCGAAGCGCGGCATCGACGAGCACGCGTTGAACGAGTGCGTGTTCCAGATCTTGGCCCAGGTGTAACGGCGTATCTGCTCGGTATCGCCGCGCAGCTTGCCGTAGTTGTACAGCGATGGACCGATATTGCCGAACGAGATTTCAGCCTTCGATAGTTGATGGCACGCGTAGCAGTTGCCGCCGGCGGGCGTGTCCGCCTTGTCGGTCCACTGCAGGCCGACGCCGGTCTGCGCGACGCGCTCCCCCAGTTTGTGGTCGCCGAGCCAATTGCCGTCGGCCGGGAACTTGACCGCGGCAAGGGCGGCCCTTTCGAGGCGCTCGCGCACGTCCTTCGGCGGATTGTTGCCCGTTTCCGAGCAAACTAGCTGAAGTTCGCTCTGGTTCAGCCGCTCGACCTTGGCGATTCCCCGGTCGTGGAAGCTCGACTTGATCACCGCCATCGTCTCTTCCCGGTTCGGTGGCGAGTACATCAGCGACGCACATCCGGTCACCGCGATTACGCCGCAGACAGCAGCCAGGAGTCTGTTCTTCATGCCTGGGCCCTCCTAGCGCTTGATCGCGGGCGAGTCCATCTTGCCGCCGTTGGCCTTCACGCCGAGGAATGTAATCAGATCAATCGTTCCCTGCGAAATGAAGGTCGGCTCCGGCCAGCGCCCCTGCCGGAAGCAGTCGTTCAACCGCCATTGCATCGTGCGCAGCGCGCCCTGGGACACGCGATACGCAGGCCACGTCGCGAACGCCCGCTGCGCCGGCTCCGACTTCTCGAAGTTCGGCAGGTCCTGCAGGCGGATGCGCTGATTGTCCACTCCATGGCAGGTCGAACAGGCGAAGTCGTACGGACCGGCGCGCATGTAGAACAACGTCTTGCCGCGGTCGTAGGCGGCCTTCTCCTTGGGATGCTGCTGGGGCACTGAGATCGACGTGCCGCGTGACTGTTCAACGGCAAACGCTGTGAGCGCTTCGATGTCGGTCGGCCTCTGCCCGGCCCCGGAAAATGGTTCCTTGGTCACCGCGGCGCGGTCAAGACCCTGCAGATTGACCATGCAGTGGACCAGGCGCGCTTCAAAATCCATCACCTGATCCGCGTCGGCGAAGTAGCGCGGCATGCGCGCGTACGCCCCTTTGACCACGCCCGGCCCCAGGCCCAGGTCACATTGCTCGAGCGACGCCTTGTTCGGGCCGCGCTTTTCCTTCCACTGATCCTCGCCGCGCGCCACCAGCAGTTCCGCCGGATTGCCATCCTGGAGCATCTGGCGATAACGCTCGATTTCCTGCAGGGTCTTGTCCTGGGCATTGGCCATCGACGCACCGACGCTGGCGGCCGCCAGCAAGCTCAGTGCGAGTCCGCGCGTCAGATGCGCAAAGCGTCGGCCGGCCATGTGTACTCCTTGTCGGCGATGAGGAAAATGAAATCGTCCGCTTATGGACGATCGCAAGCCAGACCTTCTCCCACCTGCGACCGCGCCGCTTCGGCGACGCCGAATGGCACGACGTTCACGTCGCGAGTGGCTTTCGGGCGGCTGACCTTGTCCGCAGCGCGCATGATCAGTTGATGATCGCCTTGTCGGTACGGGTCTCGCCCTTGCTGTCAACCCAGGTGACGGTGAGCTCGTCGCCTTTCTTGCCACCCTGGAACTTGAACTGCATGTATGGGTTCTTCGCCACCGCCGGTCCCCAATCGGCGGAAAGAACCGTCTTGCCGGAGTGGGTGACGGTGACCGTCTGGATGAAATGTGCCGGCACCAGGTTGCCACTGCCGTCGCGGCGTTGTCCGGTCTCCATCTCGTGGCTCATCAGAACGCGTACCTCAACGCCATCGGGCTGCGCGGTGGCGCGGATTCGCATCGGGTCTGCCATCTCTGTCTCCTGAGGATCGGCGTTTCGGTGCGTGCTCAGCCGCCGCAGCCGCCGAGGGTGACCTTCACTTCCTTGGTGGCGATGAAGAACTTGTCACCCGCCTTGATCACCGCGTGCACGTTTGAGGTCTGACCCATTTTGATCCGCGTCGTCACGTTGGGCTCCGTCCCCGCCGGAATGCGGAATCCGGCGGCGAGCGAGTTGGGGTTCTTCTCGACCAGGATGTAGACGGCCTGCGTGTTCGGAATCTTGCTGGCCACGCCAACCGGAACGACCGCGCCGTTTTCCGCGATGTCGGGCGCGTTGATGGCGATGTCGGCACTCTGCGTCACTCCTGCGCCGCCCAGCGCCTTGATCGTGTCGTTCAGGCTCTTCGTCTCGAACGCGGCCTTGTTCCACGCGGCCTGCTGCGCCAGCGCTTCTTCCAGGCTCAGAACACCGATCGTCGCCAGCGCGCCGAAAACGCCGGTCAGTTTGAGGAAATCGCGTCTGCATCCGATCATTGCTTCTGCCCCTTGAATCCACTTCGATCCACCTGCGGTCAGCCCATATTAAGCAGGCCGCACGCGCAAAAAACACTCCTTCCGAAGGGTTATGCCTGACCCTCCGATCTGGCTGCGCGACCGCCCCCGTCGCGCTCCGCCGCTCCAAATCAGATGAACAGACTGATGTCGGCGTCGCCGGCAAAGCCGAGGAACATGGCCGCGCCGCCAAACTGGGTCTGCGGGATGAAGTCTTCCTTCTTGAACTCGAACAGGTCCACCGTCATCTGGCAGCCGATGAATTTGACATCCGATTCAATGCAGATGCTGCGCAGATCGTCCAGCGACGCGACGCCCTTGGATTTCATCTTGTTCTTCATCATCATCGTGGCCATCGCTTCCATCCCCGGAAGCGCCTGCACCAGCACCGGCATCGGCACCGGCATCGGCATCGCCGGATTGGCGAGCGGACTGATCTTGATGTGGGAGATGTCCTTGCGCAGCAATTGCAGCCCGTAGAAGGTGAAGAAGATCTGCACCTCGTACCCCAGCGACGCTGCCGTCGAGGCAAGGATGAAGGGCGGATAGGCCCAGTCGAGCGTGCCCTTGGTGGCGATCAACGCCATTCTCTTCTGTGTCATACAGACCTCGCAAGTGACAACAACGCGACCACACGGGCCGCCAACGGCACGCGGCGCAGCTGGCGCGCTCCGCGCCGACGGACTTCAGCTAGCGGCGCTTCAGATAGAACAGATACGTGGCGCCTTCCTGCGCCGAGGAGAGCAGCTCGTTGCCGGTCTGCTCGGCGAATGCCTTCATGTCGGCAACCGATCCGGAATCGGTCGCCACCACGCGCAGTACCTGCCCGGAAGTAAGGTCATTCAGCGCCTTGCGCGTCTTCACGATCGGCAATGGACAGGCGAGCCCGCGCGCGTCCAGTTCTTTGTCGTAATTCATGCCGCACCTCCCAGTCAAGACCGTCCCGCGCCACCGAACCGCATGCGCTCGATCGGCGCAGTTTAGCGATTAACCCGAAAATGCGACCATGACGAACATCACTTGGAGGGCGTGACATCGGCTACCCGCATGGGTGATTCAGCCCAGCGCACCCGGCTCGCAGAATCGAAGCCGGCATGATGTTCCCGAAACCGGAAAGGGTTGTCCCATTGTCGCAGCTTCCCACGCCAGCACGACCCGCGATTCCGATCAGGACCGAGCCCGCGTCCAGCACCTGTTCGGGCGCTGAATCCTTTGCGCTGATGGTGCTGGGCGACTCGATGGGGCCGGAGTTCCAGCAAGGCGACATCGTCATCATCGAACCCGACGGGCATGCGACCGACGGCTCGTATGTGCTGGCGTTCGTCAACGGCGAATGGATTTTCCGCCAGCTACAGCGTCGCAGAGACGGCTGGCGCCTGACGGCGCTGAATCCGGGTTATGCGTCGATCGATCTTCCCGACCTGCAAGCGGTGCGCGGCGTGATCATCCAGAAGAACCGACCGGGCCGGCGCCGCCAGACCCGGCGCTACGTCGAGTGAACGGCGACACGTCCATGGAGCGTGCCGAGCTTGCGCGACTGGTTGACACGGTCCAGCGCAATTGCGAACTGGCTGACGCGCTGCATGCGCGCGAAAAATCGCTGTGCACGTACCTGCTCGGCATGCGCGAGTACTTTCGCTGGTCCGAGCAGTTGCCACTTGGTGCCACGCCCGACAAAGCGCGTCTGAGCCGCTGGATCGCCAACCGCGAACGAGTGTGGGACGAGCTGCGGGAGCAAGCCGGTGTTTCGTTTGCTTGCTTGCCATTCGACGAAGCGATCGATCCATTCGACGAAGCGGGCGCCAACCGGCAACTTGCCGGCCACGGACTCGTGTACGGAGCTGGAATCGGGCTGTTCGGCGCGCCGCTCTTTTTCCTCGCCACGCGGCAGTCGGAGCAAATGCGCGACGGCGCGCGGGTGATCGTTGCCGATCGCGAATTCGCGCGCGGCGTGGTCGCCGCCCCTGCCACCAGTCGCGACCGCACGATCCTGATTCGTCTGGACGCGCTGCGACGCTGGCTATGGACCCGCGCCGAAGCGGCGCAGCGCAACAGTCACGAACGCACATTCATCGCCGCGATCGGCGAGTACGGTGTCGCGGACGGCGCCGCCGCCGCCGTCGAGCGCATGGCGCGCGGCGAAGTCGAGACGCTGGTGCTGCACGAACTGGGTGAACTGCGCGCCGGCGAATTGCTTGGCGAGGCGTGGGAGGAAATGCTTGCAGAGATCAGCGATCGGCGCGCGGAACTGACGCTGCGCGCAATTCGCGATCTGCTGGCCGACTGCCTCGTGACCCTGCCTGAGCTGCTGGCGCGCGAAGCCAACGCATCGCTGCGGTTCTGGTTTGCCACGCTTGACGGCATTCGCCGCGAGTTGGCGCCGGAACTTGCGGATGCCTATTGCGCCGAGTCAAACCGCATCGACACGGCGGCCCTCGAACGCGCAGTGCCGGCGGCGCGGGATGATTGGCTCGCGGCCGCGCTCGAGCTGCGCTCGGCGTGGCAAAGCGGCGGCAGCGCGGCGATCGTCGAAGCCACTCGCCGTTTTTCCAAACCGCACTGACACGAGCCGTCGTTCAGCGGCCGCATCGCGGCTTCAAAGCTCAGTCCGCGATCGGCACCGCGCCGCTGACCTTGGGCGCTGCATCCTGCCCGCCGTCGTACCACGCCAGCTTCTCACGCAGCCTCACCACGTCGCCGACGATCACCAGTGTCGGCGGATGCAGCCCTGCTTCCGCCACGCGGCGCGGCAGTTCATCCAGTGTCGCGGTGACAACCCGCTGCTGCGGCATCGTCGCCTGCTGAACCACCGCGGCCGGCATGTCGGGCGGCATGCCATGTGCGATGAGTTCGGCGCACATCTTCTCGAGTCCAAGCAGGCCCATGTAGACCACAACAGTCTGGCGCGGCCGCGCGAGCCCATGCCAGTCAAGATTCATCGAGCCATCCTTCAGGTGCCCGGTCACCAGCACGCACGACTGCGCATGGTCGCGGTGCGTGAGCGGAATGCCTGCATAGGCCGCGACACCGCATGCGGCCGTGACGCCAGGTACGACCTGAAAGCGGATGCCCGAAGCGGCGAGCGATTCGATTTCCTCGCCGCCGCGACCGAACACGTATGGATCGCCTCCCTTCAGCCGCAGCACGCGCTTGCCCTGCCTGGCAAGATCGACCATCAGTGCATTGATGTGTTCCTGCCGCATCGCGTGGTCGGCACGCTGCTTGCCGACATAGATGCGCTGCGCGTCGCGTCGCGTGAGTTCGAGGATCGCCGGCGAGACGAGGTTATCGTGCAGCACCACGTCGGCCTGCTGCATCAGGCGCATCGCGGCGAAGGTGAGCAGATCGGGGTTGCCGGGACCGGCGCCGACCAGATACACCTCTCCCGGCGCCGGCCCGGCGTCGGCAGTATCGTTGACGGCGCGTTCGAGCGCCTGCTCGGCCTGCGCAACGCGACCAGAAAACACGAGCTCGGCGATCGGTCCCTGCAATACCTTCTCCCAGAACGGCCGACGCGCCGCTTGCGGCAAGCGCTGTTTCACGCTCGCGCGGAATCGCTGCACCAGTTTGGCGAGTTCGCCGTAGGAGGAGGGAATCAGCGCCTCGAGCCGCGCGCGCAGCAGTCGGGCAAGCACCGGTGACGCACCGCCAGTCGACACGGCGATTACCACCGGCGAGCGATCGACGATCGCCGGCAGGATGAATGAACACAGTTCGGGATCGTCGACCACATTGACCGGAATACGGCGCGCCTGCGCCAGGCGCGACACCTCGGCGTTGACCGCGCGATCATTGGTCGCTGCGATCGCCAGTGCCACATCCGCCAACGCATCGGCACTGAACTTCTCTGCGCGGTACGCGACGCGGCCCCTCGTCACAAGCTGTGCCAGCGCGTCGCACAGCAACGGCGCCGTGACGGTGACGTGCGCACCGGCGTCGAGCAGCAACGACACCTTGCGTGCGGCCACCTCGCCGCCGCCGATGACGGCGCAGGGCTGGCCTGTAAGTTTGAGGAAGATCGGCAGGTTTTCCATGGGATCGCGCCGCGATGGCGCCGCCTACCAGTATGCGAGCAACCGCCCGTCTTCGACCTTGCACTTCCAGCGCCTCAGCGGCGTCGACCCCTTCGCGATGCATGCGCCGGTGGTGATGTCGAACGCCCATTCGTGCTTGGGGCACGTCAGCCGCGTTCCTTCGAGAGCCAGATGCGGGATGTTGGTGGTCTGGTGCGGACAACGGCTGTCGTAAACGCGAAACTCCTCGGCACCGCGATAGACGAACAGCCCGCGCCCGTCGCAATCGATGCGCCGCGTCGCCCCGACTTCGATCACATCGGCCGTCATCACGTCGTGCCAATCGCCCGGCAGGCCCATCGCGTCGGGCTGGAAGTCGGGCAGATCCATGTCGATGATGACGTCCACCGCCCACACGATCTTGGCCAACCCCAGCGCTGGAAAGGCCATCAGCAACGCATCGAGCACCTCGACCGGCGTGCAGCCCTCGCGCAGCGCGCGCGTCAGGTACTGCCGCAATCCGCGCTCCGTCTGTGCATGCACTTTCGTGATCACCGAGATCAGGTTGCGTGTCTTCGGGTCAAGATGTTTGCCCGCTTCCTTCAGGAACTTGAAGTAGTGGCCCATCGCGTCGGGCCGCGCCTTGACGAGGAAATTCAGTGCGTCGCTCATGATTGAGTTGGAATCAATTCAAGTGAAAAGTCCGCGCATTCGCCCAGGCAACGCGCCGGCGCCGCGCAGACCCTCGATCACCGGTTCGACGAACTCGGCCGACCCGGCGACGAATACATCGCACTGCGCCAGTTCCTTGCGCGTCGCAAGCGCCGCTTCGATCACCTGCCAGGCGCCGGCCGCCGCGGACGAATCGGTCAGGAGCTGGAATCTGAACTGATCGAACGCCGCCGCCCAGGCGCGGCATTGATTGGCCAGATAGTGACCGTCGGGACGGGTGGCAAGCCAGTAAAGGTCGAATGCCTCGCTATTTTCGCCGGCCATCGCGTGTTCGAGCAGGCTCTTGATCGGCGCAAATCCCGTATCGCAGGCGATCAGCACGAGCGACCGCGTGCTGTCGGCGTCGAGCACGAAATCGCCGCTTGGACCACGCACGCTGACTGCCGCTCCGGGCTTGACTCGACCCGCGAACAGCGCCTGCGCGAGCGGGCCCTCATCTTCACGTGAAAAATGAAAGTGCAGGTTGCGCTCGTCGCACGGACAGCTGGCCAGAGCTGCACTCTGCTGCAGGTCGCCTTGCTCGCTCGGAGTGCCGAGCGTCACCGACTGGCCGGCCAGAAAGCGCAGTCGACTGCTGCGCGGCGTCTGCAGGTGAAGCAGTCGCGTGTCGGGTGCGAGCGCATCGATCGCGCGCACCGTGGCGACCAGGTCCTGCGCCGGGATGTCGGCCGGCCCGTGCGCTTCGAGGGTTTCCACCACCACGTCGGTGACGGCCGTGTGCGTGCACAGCAGCGCGTAACCCTGCTGCTTCTCGGCTTCCGACAACGGATAGTCGGAGTGCTCGATCTGCCGCAGGTCGCCGCTGACGACGCGCGCTTTGCACAAGCCGCAGGTTCCGGTGCCGCAGCCGTAGGCGAAGCGCATGCCCGCCTTCAGTCCCGCCTGCAGGATCGAGTCGTTGCCTTCGAGCAGGAACTGATGCCCGCTGGGACGGACCGTCACCTGTGCCGAGATCACATTCAACATGTTGACCATCGCATCCATCGTTTCCGCTGGTTCGGTTCCGAGCGCGCGCCGCAAACCCGTCTGCATTTCGTCAGCCAGCGCCTGCAGCCCGCCATCGTTACGCGCGCGCCCCAGTTCACGCAAGCGCCGCTCGCCATCGACCACCAGCGCGTGATACGCGTTCAGGTAGCGGCGCAGATCCGCCAGTTCCCGGCTCTGCACGAACAGGCGCTGCGCCAGCACTTCCTGCGACGGCAGCATGCGTTCGCGCACGCGTTTGCCGAATGATGCTTCGCGGATCTGCGTCACTTTCTCGAACGCGCCGGCATCCTCGATCGCCGCGGCAGGAAAGGCGCGGCGCAGTTCGTCGAGCGTGATCAGGCCGTCGCAGGTCAGCAGTTCGCCTGAACGAACCATCTTCTGCAACGCACCGCGCGGCAGACCAATGAGCTGCGCGGCGCGGGCGAGGCTGAGCATTTGCGACATGGCACATCGACGCTTGCGTCAGGCCCGGGGAGCATTCGCGCCGACCAGCACGGTCGGACAGGTCACCGCGCCGACCAGCGCTTCCACCGCGGAGCCCAAGCGACCATGTGCACGCTCTGCTGCGCCAAGTCCGAGCACGAGCAGGTCGGCTTGTGCAGCGCGCACCCGATCCGCCGTAAATGCCGCCAGTGTTCCCCCCTCCGTCGCGCTTTCGAATGTAACGCCTTGTTCGCCCGCAAGCGCTGCCGCGCGCGCCAGGGTCTGCGCGATGCCTTCGGCAGCGCCCACTGCGGTCAGGCAGGTTACCTGCAGCGGTGTGTGGGCCAACGCCGCCAGACGCGCTGCGATCTGAACGGTGGCTGCGACATCGGCATGCGGAGCGAGTACTGCCAGCACACGCTGCGACCACAGTGACGAGCTCGCTGCCATCAGCACCGGCATCGTGGCGTGAGCCGCCACCTGACTGACCATCTCGCCGACCATCAGGCGGGCCAGCATGCCGCGCCTGCCCACCCTGCGAATCACCAGCAGATCCGCATGCCGCTCGCGTGCTTCGTCGACGATCTCGCGCCACAGTTCATCTCCCTCGCGCACATGGGCTGACAGCGTCACGCCGTTCTCAGTCGCCTGTCCGGCCAATGCCGCGAGCGCCTGCCGCGCCTGCGACTCGGCCGCCGCCACTCGTTCCGGCGCCACGATCTGATACTCGGCGTTGCCGATCAACGGCATCACCACATGCAGTTCGAGCTTCGCACTGCCCGCCAGCTCGATGGCGAGCTGTTCGGCGCCGGCGTCGAATCCGGTCCGCTCGGTCGCGAGCAGGATGCGTTTCAGAATCAAGGACTCCGCCATCGTCAGTGCCCCAGCCTCACGATGCCCGATGCCGCCATGATCAGGACTGCTACCTGCAGCAGACACAGGATCGCGAACACTCGGTCGCCGCGCTTCAGATAGATCGGTACGACCGCCAGCAGCGGCGCGGCGGAACAACTCGCCAAAAACCCGATGCCAACGAGATTGATCACATCGCCACGATCCAGCAGGCGCACCCAACCCCAACCCGGCGACTGCCCCGTCAATTGCAGCATCTCGCCGGCCGGCAGGCGCCATGCCTGAGGCAACTGATCGAAACTGATGAGCGGCGCGAGCGCCCCGGTCGCGTACACAATGAACGCGATCACCAGCGATGTCATCCCAATCCAGCCGCTCCACTGCAGCCACGCCGCATAGCGCAGTTGTTCCGGAGCGATATCCGGCCTGCCTCCGCCTTTGCCTGCTGCCCCGCCGTTTCGCTTCACGTTCCGATCCCCAACCCGACGAGCAACGAGCGCCCGCCGGCGAACAGAAGCAACGCGATCACCAGTCGCCGGATCAACGCCGCCTTCAATACCGCCAGCAACCGCGCGCCGATCTTCGCGCCCAGCATCATGCCGACGATTGAAGGCGCGGCGATGACCGGCAGCACCGCGCCGTTGTTCAGGTACACCCATGCTGCCGAGGAGTCCACCAGCGACAGGATGAAGCTGGATGATCCCGCGGCCACCTTCAACGGCGCGCCCATCACAATATTCAGCGCCGGAACATTGGCCCAGCCCGCACCGAGACCGAACATGCCGGCAAGCACGCCGATGAAAAGAAACATGACCAACCCCACTGGCGTGCGGCGCGTGCGCCAGTGCACTTCCCTGCCAGAGGCGGCATCGACAAACACGCCATGCATCGCCAGCAATGCGCCCAGTCGATCGGTCAACTTGACCTCCGGAAACTCGGATCGGCCCGCCTTCAGCATGACCGCAACAATGCCGAGAATCGTAACGCCGAGGGCGACGCGCACGACCGAGGCCGGCAGTGCGAGTCCCAGCAACGCGCCCAGCATCGAACTGAGCGAGGCGATCACTGCCAGCGGCACGGCGATGCGCATGCTTGCCAGGCCGCTGCGCAAAAGCGACGGTCCGGCGGCCAGCGCACTCGACAGCGCCACCAGCAGGCCGGCACCACGCACGAAATCCAGGTGAAACGGAAAGAAGCCGCTGACAAGCGGAACGAACAGCACCCCGCCACCGACACCGGCCGGGACCGCAACCACGCCGAGAAAGAAGCAGACCACGAACAGCGCAAGCGGCCATACCCACCACGCCTTCGTTTCGCCCTGCGTCGGAAGCGAAACGGCTTCCGGCGCCGCCAACGCCGACGTGGCAATCAGTGCAAAAACGACGAGCGCTGCAGCCAACCTCAAGGCGAGAGTGCCATCGATCGCGGCTCCCTGCACTCTGCAAGTCAATGAACTTCTCAAGTCAGTTGGCGACTGCCGTTGTGATCTGCATTCGGGCAGCGCGGGCGAAATATCGGAAGCACACCAGCGCTGCAACGTCATTCATTGAGTCCGATATCGACGGCGCCGCGATCCAGGTCGACAGCCGTACCCGATCTTGTCCTAATGTCGCAACTTCAGCCGACTACCGGCACCGGGTAGCCGTTCTTACCCATGTGGGGAGTTATTGCGAACGCGTGAATAGTTAAAGATCGCATGACCCCGTCAACGTGTCGACGATCGCGCCGACGCGGATGCGGGACCGTACCGCTCTTCGAGTCAAGGATTCGCGGTCGATTCGCAGCGCAGCAGGCAGTGAAAAGTGGGCAGCCACACGGGCGCGCGCCGATTGCCGCAGCGACGCGCATTCCGATTGAGGGAGACATCGTGCCGGGTCTGGTCAGTCCCCACGGCGGCGGAAAGCTCAGACCGCTGCTGCTTGATGGCGAGGCGCGCACTCAGGCGCTTGCGCGCGCGCAGCGGCTCCCGAAGCTGCGTGTGAGTTCGCGCGAAAAAGGGGATCTGATCATGCTCGGCATCGGCGGATTCACGCCGCTCGATGGCTTCATGACACACGGCGACTGGGAACGCGTGTGCGACGGCATGAAGCTCGCCAACGGTCTGTTCTGGCCGATCCCGATCACGCTGTCGACGAGCAGCGAGCAGGCAGGTTTGTTCCACACCGGCGACGAGATCGCGCTGATTGATCCGGATTGCGACGAGATCCTCGCCACCCTGCGGGTGAGCGAGAAGTACGCAATCAACAAGAAACACGAATGCATGATGGTGTTCCGGACCACCGATGCCGAGCACCCCGGCGTGAAGATGGTGATGGAGCAAGGCGACGTGAATCTCGCCGGCCCGGTGCAGGTGCTGTCCAATGGCGGCTTCGCCGAGAAGTACGGCGCGCTGTTCATGACGCCGAGAGAGACGCGTCAGTTGTTCGATTCGCTCGGCTGGTCGCGCATCGCCGCCTTCCAGACGCGCAATCCAATGCACCGCTCGCACGAGTACCTGGTCAAGGTCGCGATCGAAGTGTGCGACGGCGTGCTGGTGCATTCGCTGCTCGGAGCGCTGAAACCCGGCGACATTCCGGCCGAAGTGCGCACGCAGGCGATCAGCGCTCTGATTGACGGCTACTTCGTGCGCGAGACGGTGGTGCAGGCGGGCTATCCGCTCGACATGCGCTACGCTGGACCGCGCGAAGCGCTGCTGCATGCGCTGTTCCGTCAGAACTACGGCTGCTCGCACCTGATCGTCGGCCGCGATCACGCTGGGGTGGGCAACTACTACGGGCCATTCGACGCGCATCGCATTTTCGACGAGATCCCGGAGGGATCGCTCGAAACGCGCGCGCTCAAGCTTGACTGGACATTCTGGTGCTACCCATGCGGCGGTATGGCGTCGGCGCGCACATGTCCGCACGAAGACAAGGAACGGCTGCTGGTGTCCGGCACCAAGTTGCGCAAATGGCTGTCGGAGGACGCCGAGGTGCCGGCCGAATTCAGCCGACCCGAGGTTCTGGCGATCCTGCGCGAGTACTACAGGGGACTCGCCAGTCACGAGCGAGTGGAAGTGAAACTGACCGGGCATTCCGCCCGCTGATTTTCGAGAGGAGGCGCAATGCCGACGTTTGTACGAACCGACAAATGCGACGGCTGCAAGGGTCAGGAGAAGACCGCCTGCATGTACATCTGTCCGCACGACCTGATGCGGCTCGACACGGATGGCTCGCTGACCGGCCACCCGATGAAGGCTTTCAACCAGGAGCCGGAGCAATGCTGGGAGTGTTACTCGTGCGTGAAGATCTGCCCGCAGCAGGCCATCGAGTGCCGTCACTACGCGGACATCGTGCCGATGGGCGCATCGGTGCAACCCTGGCGTGGCACCGATTCGATCATGTGGACCATCAAGTTCCGCAACGGCAACGTCAAGCGCTTCAAGTTTCCTATCCGCACCACGGCGGACGGCAGCGCGGAACCGTACATCGGCAAGCCGGAGGCGGACTTCGCTCAGCTCACCGACGACAAGGTGCTGTTTACCAAGGCCCTGCACGCGTGCGACATGTCACAGTTCGTCGGCAGCTAGCTTCAAACCAAGCATTCTCAGCGGGCGCCGCCGGGTCGGCGCATTTGAGCGAGAAGGAACATGGCGGAATACGGTTTTGGCAATCCTGAAATCATTGAGGAAGAAGTTGACATCCTCATCATCGGCGGCGGCATGGCTGCCTGCGGCGCGGCGTTCGAAATCGGCAAGTGGGCCCAGGCGTCCGGCGCGAACCTGAAGATCAAGCTCGTCGACAAGGCGGCGATGTCACGCTCCGGCGCGGTCGCGCAGGGACTGTCGGCGATCAACACCTACATGGGCACCAACGATCCCGCCGACTACGTGCGCTATGTCAGGAACGACCTGATGGGCATCATCCGTGAGGATCTGGTCTACGACGTCGGCCGCCACGTCGACGACTCGGTGCACAACTTCGAGGACTGGGGCCTGCCGATCTGGAAGGCGAAGGGCGACGAAGGCAAGTCCCTGCGCGAAGGCGGCGCGCCGGTGCGCTCGGGCAAGTGGCAGATCATGATCAACGGCGAGTCCTACAAGTGG
>DAITAC010000156.1:0-6587 GCA_036824465.1 Burkholderiaceae bacterium | reverse complement strand
TTCCAGCTGACGAGCCCGGTGTTCTGGGTCGGCTGCCTGATCTTCTTTCTGATGACGTTCGGCTCGGTGACGGTGGACCAGGTCCAGATCGGCGCGCGCGGCAACGTCTTCGTCAATTCGCCCTACGCGATCCTGCAGACGCTCGCGATCATGGGGCTGTTCGCGATGTACATCACGGTCGCACTGGTGGCCAACGTGGTGATCCGGGACGAAGAGACCGGCTTCGCGCCGATCATTCGCTCAACCCGGATCGGCAAGCGCGATTACCTGCTCGGCCGCTGGCTTGGCGCCACCGGCGCCGCCTTACTCGTGATTGCGACGATGCCGCTGGCGATCTGGATCGGCTCGCTGATGCCGTGGCTGGACGCAGAGAAGGTTGGGCCGCTGCGCGCGTTCGATTACCTGTATGCGCTGTTCTTCTTCGCGGCGCCCACGCTGCTGATCACTTCTGCGTTCGTTTTTGCGCTGGCCACCCTGACGCGTTCCCTGATGTGGTCCTACGTCGGCGCGGTCGTGTTGCTGGTGCTGTACTTCGCGATGTTCACGCTGCTGCGCGATCCGCAGTACGACATGATCGGTTCGCTGGTCGATCCATTCGGCTTGAGCGCATTGAGCGTCGCCACCAAATACTGGACCGCGACCGAGCGCAACACGCAGTTGCCGGCGATCCAGGGCCTACTGCTCTACAACCGCCTGATCTGGACTGGTGCGGCGATCCTGCTGTTTGCTTTCACGTATGCGCGGTTCCGGTTCGAGGCGAGCAGCGCGCGTGAATCCAGCGCCAAATCCGAGCGCGTCGCCGTGGCGCCGTCCACTCCGCCTCCGGCGGCCAGTGCATTCGTGACGAAGCCGTCCGCAGCCGCGCGCACGCGCCGGGCGCAAGCCTGGGCGCTGGCGCGTTTCGAGATGCTTCATGTGTTTCGCAGTCCCGCGTTCTTTGTGCTGCTGGCGGTCGGCATGTTCAACTCGGTGGCCGGGCTGTGGAACGCCGGTCGCCTCTATGGTGGCGAGGTGTGGCCGGTGACGCGGTTGGTCGTGGACACGCTCAATGGAGCGTTCGCGATCTTTCCGATCATCATCGCCATCTACTACGGTGGTGAACTGGTGTGGCGCGAGCGCGAGCGGCGCACGCACGAGATTGTCGATGCGACGCCCGCGCCGGATTGGGCGTTTCTGCTGCCGAAGATCATCGCCATCACGCTGGTGCTCGTGGCGACTTCGCTTGCAGCGGTTGCGACCGGCATGCTGGTGCAGGTGATCAAGGGATACACGCAGTTCGAGCTCGCGCACTATCTGCTTTGGTTCGTGCTGCCGCTGACGGTCGCCGCCGTGCTGCTCGCGATCCTGTCGGTCGTCGTGCAGGTGCTGGTGCCGCAGAAGTTCATCGGCTGGGGTGTGATGCTGATCTACCTCGTGGCAAGCGTTGCGCTCGCCACCGCCGGATTCGAGCACACGCTTTACGGCTATGCCGACGCGCCGCCCGTGCCACTGTCGGACATGAACGGGATGGGCCGCTTCTGGGTCGGCCGCGCCTGGCTGCAGGCCTACTGGCTTGCGTTCGCGGTGATATTGACCGTCATCGCATATGGCCTGTGGCGACGCGGGGCAAGCGCGCCGTTGGCCACACGCGCGCGTCTGCTGCCGCAGCGTCTGCGAGGGACGCCGGCGTTTGTGCTCGGCGTCGCGGCGACGGTCTGGGTCGGCATCGGCGGCATCGTCTACTACAACACGAATGTGTTGAATCCATACCTGACGACGCCGCAGATCGAGGAACGAACCGCCGCCTACGAAAAGGCGCTGATCGGATACGAGTCGGTGCCGCAGCCGCGCATCGCGGCGGTCACGCTCGATGTTCAGCTTTACCCGCGCGAGGCCCGCATCGTGACGCGCGGCCGCTACGAGATCGAGAACCGCACCGCGGCGCCACTGGAATCCGTTCACATCCGCTGGGTCAGGCCCCTGACGATGGACGGGCTGACGATTGCCGGCGCAAAGCTGGAAAAGGAATACAAGGAATTCGACTACTGCATCTACCGCTTCGAGACGCCGATGGCCCCGGGAGAGAAGCGGCAAGTCGAGTTCACGACAACGCTGCAGGAGAGGGGATTTCCGAATCGCCGGCCGCTGACGCGCATCGTAGAGAACGGAACATTCGTCGACAGCTACGAGATCGCGCCGATCCTGGGCATGAGCAAGGACCAGCTATTGCAGGAACGCGCCAAGCGGCGCAAGCACGGGCTGCCGCCTGAGCTGCGGCCGGCCAAGCTGGAAGACGAATCGGCGCGCGCCAACAACGGCCTGCGCAAGGACAGCGACTGGGTCGACGCCGACATCACGGTCACGACCGACGCCGACCAGACTCCGGTCGCGCCCGGCTACACGGCCAGCCACGAGACGCGCGACGGCCGCCGCACGGTCCGCTTCAGGACCGACGCGCCGATCATGAATTTCTTTTCGATCCAGTCGGCGCGCTACGCGATTGCGCGGGACAAGTGGAACAACGTCGAGCTGGCCGTCTACTACCACCCGGCGCACGAATACAACGTGCAGCGAATGCTCGACGCGATGAAGTTGTCGCTTGCAACATTCAGCGAGAAGTTCTCGCCCTATCAGTTCCGGCAGGCGCGCATCCTCGAGTTCCCTTCATATGCGACCTTCGCGCAGAGTTTCGCCAACACGATTCCGTACTCGGAGGCGATCGGGTTCATCTTCAATCACAAGGGCGACAAGGAGAAGATCGACCTCGTGACCTACGTGACCGCGCACGAGATCGGGCATCAGTGGTGGGGACACCAGGTGATTGCCGCCGACCAGCAGGGTGCGAGCATGCTGATCGAAAGTCTCGCGCAGTACTCGGCGTTGCTGGTGATGGAGAAGATGTACGGCAGGGACGACATTCGCAAGTTCCTGAAATACGAGCTGGATCGCTACCTGCGCGCGCGGGGCGGCGAGGTGGTCGAGGAGTTGCCGCTGGCGCGCGTCGAGAACCAGCCCTACATCCACTACCAGAAGGGGTCGCTGGCGCTGTACTGGCTGAAGGAGGTCGTCGGCGAAGAAGTTGTCAACCGGGCGCTGCGCCGGCTGGTCGAGCGCTATGCGTTCAAGCCGGCGCCGTACCCGAACACGCGCGATTTCCTGGCGCTGCTGCGCGAGGAGGCGGGGCCGCAACACGAACAATTGATTGTCGATCTGTTCGAGAAGATCACGCTGTACGACATGAAGTCGAAGGACGCGGTCGCGCGCAAGCAACCGGACGGCAGGTTCGAAGTGAGCTTCACGGTTGAGGGGCGCAAGCTCTATGCGGACGGCAAGGGCAAGGAGTCCGAGGCGCCGCTTGATGAGCCGTTCGACATTGGTGTGTTCAGCGCCGAGCCCGGCAAGAAGGATTTCAAGCCCGATTCGATTCTCTTCTTCGAACGGCGACCGATGAAAGGCGGCAGGCAGATCGTGACCCTGGTCGTCGAACGCGAGCCGAAATGGGTCGGGGTCGATCCGTACAACAAACGGATCGATCGCAACTCCGAGGACAATCTGGCGCGGGTTGAGGTGAAGTGACTACAGCGTCAGCGTGAGCGCCGACAGTAACGCACCCGGCACGCGGCTGGTCTCGACCGAACGCTGGCCATAGGTGCCGGCGTTCAGGATCCATTCACTCTCACGCGTCAGGTTTTCCAGCCGCGATCCGAGCATCCGGTACAGCGTGTCGTCGAACCGCATCACGTTCAGCGGCGCGGCGATCCGGCCTTTCTCGACCCAGAAGGTCGCAAATCGCGTCAGACCGGTCACGCGACACGACGGCCGGTCCGAGAAGTTCAGGTAGTGGAAGTTGCCGACATAGATGCCGTCGTCGAGCGCGGCCAATGCGTCAGCCTGCGGCAGTTCGCCGACGGCAAGTTCCATCGATTGCATCGATTCGCCCTCGTCGGCGCCGTTCGGCGGCAGCCCGTATTCCTGCGCGGTGCGCGGCGATACGAGGCTACCGGCGTGGCGGCCGGCGCGGATCAGTTCGATCGCATCCGGCCGCGCAAACCCGGCATCGTCGAACGCCGGCGCCAGTCCCCGTGCCGTGTGTTCGCGCAGCGTGATCTGTGGCGACAACTGCGTCTCGCCATCGACCAGGTGTTGCAGCACGCTTTGCTGCGTGCGCTGTTCCTTGGCCGAAACGCCGCCCCAGTTGAGCAGCCACAGCAGCTCGTCGAGTGCGGCGGGCGTCAGATAGGCGCGGTATTCGCCGGGTTCGATCGTGCGCGCCGGTTTGGCCAGGTGCGCGAGTTGTTCGCGCGCGGCGTTGATGCGACGAACGACTTCGGCACCGTCCCATTCGGCGCCGGCAAAGTTGCACTTCACCGCCTTGTCGGTGGCGTGATAGACGGACCAGTCAAAGAGGAAGCTGTCGACCGCGTGCCAGTTGCGCTGGCCGAAGGAATTGGCAAAGCCGCGATACACGGGGCCACTGCCCAGGATGCCGACCAGGTCGAGGTCCGAAGCGGCGCGCACCACGTCATCGATTGCCTGCGCCGGCGTGGGCAGCCGGCCGCGCCGCACGCTCTCGGACGACTTCGGCTCGGTCGAGTAGAGCAGGTAAGGGTCCTCGGGCAGCGATGGGAGGTCGCTCCGCATCGTTTCGATCGCCTGCGCGATCGCCGCGCGGTCCTGTTCACCGTCGCTGGCGAGCGCGACCGTCGTGCTGTCGTGGCGCTTGCCTTCGATCAGCGCCAACGACAGGTACGCCTGCTGCACCGACATCGGCTGCCGCACGCGGCCACGGTTGAAGCGCACGAAGTCCGATTCCTCGCCGGAGAAGTTGGCGAGCAGGACCTCGCTCCCGCTCAATCGCGCGACGGCAAAGTCGACGAGGTCGAAGAAGAGTTCCTTCATTCTTCCGCTCCGAACACGTCGACGCCGGTGAACTTGCATGCGGGGCTCGCGTGGCCGACGCGGATCGCCTGGTTTGGCTCGCCTTTGCCGCAGTAGGGTGTGCCCATGATTTCCAGCGTCGACTCTTCGCCGACCATGGCGAGCGAGCGCCAGAACGTCGCCGAGATGCCGCGGTAGTTGGGATTGCGCACGACTTCGGCCAGCTTGCCATTGCGGATCCGCTGCCCCCACTCGCAGCCGAACTGGAACTTGTTGCGCGAGTCGTCGATCGACCACGAGGTATTGGTCTTCATCAGGAGGCCGTCGTCGATCGACGCGATCATGTCGGCGAGGCTCGAGGAGCCGGGCTCGATGTTCAGGTTGCTCATGCGGTCGATCGGCGGGCGGTTCCACCCGCAGGCGCGTGCGGTGGCCACGCCGTCGATATCGGCGCGCAGCCCGCGCGCGCGCTGTTGCGACACCGTGCCTCCGAGCGGACGCACCAGCATGCCGTCGCGGATCAGGTACTGGCGCTCCGCCCGCGCACCTTCATCGTCGAACGCGAAGCTCGCGAACTCGATTTCGCGCGTCGGATCGAATGTGACATTGAGCAGCTTCGATCCGTACTGATAGGTGCCGAACATGTCGAGCGTGACGAAACTCGTGCCCGCATAGTTGCGCTCGTCGCCCAGGATGCGATCGAGCTCGAGCGGATGACCGATCGACTCGTGAATCTGCAGCATCATCTGGTCCGGCATCAGCAGCACGTCGAACCTGCCGCTCGGGCAATTGGGCGCGGCGAGCAGCTGCAATGCTTCTTCAGCCGTCGTGCGCCCGCTGCCGACGAAACCGGAGCGATCAATGACCTCGAACCCGCCCTGCTGGCAGAAACCGTTGCCGCGCCCGCCCCAGGAGCGCGTCTGCGTGACGTGGCCCTGATGCGCAACGACCTGCAGGCCTGGAATCGTCACGTCGATTTCCTGGAAGGCCTCGCCACCGTCGGCGGTCAATGTCAGTGCCCGCGTGCGGATCGTCCACAGGCTCGCCTCCCAGTCGACGATCCGGTCATCGATCCTGCAGGCGCGCGACTCGCGCATCAGCAGATCGATGCGTTCGGCCTTGCTCCAGTTGAAGGGCTTTATCGTCGGAGACGCATATCGACCTTTCGGCGCCGGCATCTTCGGTGCCTTGCCGCCGAACACACTGCGTCCTTTCGACAGATGGGCCCACTCGGCCGCGCGTGCGATCGCGGCGCCCAAGCCGGATTCGGACAGATCGCTGGTGGCCGCATAGCCGATGCCGTCGCCGTCGACCAGCGTGACCATGGCGCCGCGATCGAGCGACGTCGTCGAAGGTTCCGGCACGTCCTGCCGCACCGAGGTGGATTCGGAGACCTCTTCGACCACACGCAGTGCGCAGTGATCGACCGCCGGCGCCAGGCGGCGAAGGCGTTGCGACAGCGATTCGATGTCAAACGGCATCTGATTTCCCCTTTATCCCATCACGAACTGCAGTGCCGCCTGGCGCGCATACAGCCCACCCTGTTCGACCAGTTCCTGGTGCGTTCCCATTGCCTGGATGCGGCCATGGTCGAGCACGACGATGCGGTCGGCCGACTGGATTGTCGCCAGCCGGTGCGCAATGATCAGCGTCGTGCGCGTGCGCATCAGCTTCTCCATCGCGTGCTGAACCATCTGCTCACTTTCGGAGTCCAGACTGCTGGTTGCCTC
>DAITAC010000155.1:0-6636 GCA_036824465.1 Burkholderiaceae bacterium | reverse complement strand
GTGATCGCTTCCTTGGCCGCATGCAGTAAGGCGCCGGAAAAGGCCGCGGAAAGGATGATCGAATCCGCAATCGAGAAGGGCGGCAGCAAGGCCAAAGTCGACATTTCCGAAAAGTCGTTCAAGATCACGACGACGGATGCTTCCGGCAAGACGACGCAAATGGAAATGAGTGGCGCGACAGTCACCGAAGCCGCCCTCGGCGTGCCGTTCTATCCCGGTGCCAAACCCGGCGATGGCGAAGCGTCAAAGATCAGCGGGCCCAACGGCTCCGCTGACATGATCGTGCTGCACAGCGCCGACCCGACCGAAAAAATCGTCGCCTTCTATCGCGATCGGCTGAAGGCGCAGTCTGAAGGCAAGCAGCTGATGGAAATGACATCGGCCGAGGGTGGAATGTTGTCGCTGATTGGCGAAAAGACCAAGAGCTCGACGCAGATCCATGTCGCCAAGGGGGAGAAAGGAACAGACGTGCAGATCACGGTCAACAAAGGCGCAGCGAAGTAGGCCGGAGCGGACGACCACAACATCGGAGGTGCCGAAGTCTTTCTGCATTGGATCGGCTCCTCCCTATAATTCCCCAAACGCGGAAGCCCCGCGTTTTTTCTTTTCGAGCGAGCTGAGCCGATGTCCCACCTGATGAACACCTACGCCCGCCTGCCGGTGGCCTTCACCCACGGCAAGGGCGCGTGGCTGTATGACGCCGACGGCAAGGAATACCTGGACGCGCTCGCCGGCATCGCGGTCAATGGCCTTGGCCACGCGCATCCCAAACTGGTGCGCGCGCTGGCCGATCAGGCGGGCAAGCTGATCCACACGTCGAACGTCTACCGCATCCGCGAGCAGGAAGAACTTGCCGACCGCATCTGCGCGTTGTCCGGCATGGACGAGGTGTTCTTCGCCAATTCCGGCTCGGAAGCCAATGAAGGGGCGCTCAAGCTGGTGCGCTTCTACGGCCACAAGCACGGCAATCCGGAGGCGCAGACGATCGTGATGGAGCATGCGTGGCACGGTCGCACGCTCGCCACGCTGGCCGCCACCGGCAGCGAGAAAGCTCGCAAGGGCTTCGATCCGCTGCCGTCGGGTTTCATCCGCGCGCCATACAACGACCTGGCCGCGATCGAGCGTATTGCCGCGCAGGACCAGCGCATCCAGGCCGTCTGGCTCGAGGTGCTGCAGGGCGAAGGCGGCATCCGCGTCGCTGATCGCGACTACGTACGCGCCTTGCGCACGCTGTGTGACGAGCGCGGCTGGTTGCTGCTGATCGACGAGGTGCAGTCCGGCATCGGCCGCACCGGCAAGTGGTTCGGCTACCAGTGGGCCGATATCCGGCCCGACGTCATCACGATTGCGAAAGGCCTGGGCTCGGGCGTGCCGATCGGCGCGGTGGTCGCGGGCGGGCGAGCGGCCAGCGTGCTCGGCCCCGGCAATCATGGCTCGACCTTCGGCGGCGGACCGCTTGCCTGCCGCGCCGGATTGGAAACACTGAAGATCATCGAGGACGAACACCTGATGCGCAACGCCGCCGCGCAGGGCGAACGGATCCGCGAAGGTTTCAAGCGCGAACTTGCTTCAGTCGCCGGCGTGGTCGCGATTCGAGGCCAGGGGCTGATGATCGGCATCGAACTCAATCGCCCGTGCGGCGAGCTGACCCGACGTGCGCTTGAGGCACGGCTGCTGATCAACGTGACGCAGGACTCCGTGATCCGCCTGCTGCCGCCGCTGATCATCAACGCGCAGGAAGCCGACCAGATCGTCACTCGGCTGGCGCCTCTGGTGCGGGCGTTCCTGGCGGAAGCCTCGTCCAAGGGGTAGCGATGACCTCCAAGCCGATCAGACATTTTCTTCAGTTCGCTGATTTCGCACGCGACGAAATCGAATGGGTGTTCGATCGCACGCGCGTGATCAAGGACCGCTTCAAGCGCTATGAGCCTTATCAGCCGCTGGCCGATCGCACGCTCGCGATGGTGTTCGAGAAAGCCAGCACGCGCACGCGCGTGAGCTTCGAAGCCGGCATGTACCAGATGGGGGGCTCGGTGATCCACATCACCACCGGCGATTCGCAGCTCGGGCGGGCGGAACCGATCGAAGACACCGCGCGCGTCATTTCACGCATGGTCGACATCGTGATGATCCGCACCTACGAGCAGGCGAAGATCGAGAAGTTCGCCGCGTTTTCGCGCGTGCCGGTGATCAATGGGCTCACCAACGAGTACCACCCGTGCCAGATCCTGGCCGACATCTACACCTTCATCGAGCATCGCGGCACGATCGCGGGCAAGACCGTCGCATGGATCGGCGACGCCAACAACATGGCGTACACATGGCTGCAGGCGGCGAGACTGCTTGGCTTCAAGCTGTGCGTCTCCACTCCGCCGGCCTATCCGCTGGACGCGCGGCTCGCGCCGCCGGGCCTGCACTTCGAGTTCTTCGCCGATCCGCGCGAGGCCGCACGCGGCGCCGATCTCATCAACACCGACGTCTGGACCAGCATGGGCTTTGAAGCCGAAAACGAAGCGCGCCGCAAGGCATTCGCGCGCTGGCAGGTCGATTCCTGGCTGATGCAGGCCGCCAGGTCCGACGCGCTGTTCATGCACTGCCTGCCCGCGCATCGCGGGGAAGAAGTGACCGAAGACGTGCTCGAAGGCCCGCAGTCGGTCGTCTTTGACGAAGCGGAGAATCGCCTGCATGTTCAAAAGGCCTTGATGGAGTACCTGCTGCTCGGTCGGCAAGTGCAGTAAGCAGTCACCCGTCACTCGCGCTCCATCGAGGGCGCTGACCTCCGGCCCTGGCGCTTTGCCGATCGGCAGGCGCTCACGTGAATATTCGACAGACGCGCGCGACTGCGTGTCTTATGCTGGCTCGACATTGAATCGAGTCGAGTCCGGCCATGATCGACCACATGACGTTTCGCGTTGCCAACCTGGCTGCGACCAGGTCGTTCTACGAAAAGGCGCTGGCGCCACTCGGATACGCGGTTGGTTATGAAGGCAGGCACGAGGGCGTCGGCGTACTCGCGTTCGCGCGCGATGGACACATCGACACCTGGTTCATCGACAACACCAAGCCACTGTCGGGCCCGACCCACATCTGCTGGCGCGCACCGAACCGCGCTGCGGTCGATCAGTTCCACCGCGCCGCAATGGGCGCCGGGGGCCGGGATAACGGCGCACCCGGTCTGCGCGCGCACTACCACAAGAACTATTACGGTGCGTTTGTGCTGGACCCGGATGGCAACAACGCGGAAGCGGTCTGCCATGACCCAGCCTGAGCGTTAGTCTCCCGACAGCGATCGATTCGGCTCCTTTCAACAAGTGCCCTTCACTGCCAACGCCGCACCGTTTGACGCGCTGGCCGCGCTAGAAGAAGCCTGGAGTCTTGTGCTGCCGGCGCCCGAGCGCGCGATCGCGGTCGCCGAGGCGTGGGCGTCCGGCGACACATCGCTGCAGGGATTCAACTCGCTTTTCGCACGCGTGATCCTCGCAGCGTCGCGCGGGCGTCATGGTGCGCGGGCCGCAGCGCACGCCGACCTGGATGACGTGCTGCGGTCCATCGACCACGTGGAGCTGACGCACAGCGACCGCACCCGCTTGAAAGCGCTCGTTCACGGCGTGCGCGGCATGCTGTGCACGATTGACCGCGATCTCGTGCGCGCACTGGGCCTGCTGAACGAGGCACTGTCCGTCGCGCCTTCGTTGTCGAGCCTCGATCGACATTGCCTGCATGTATGGCGCGCGGTCGCGCAGATGGCATCGGCCAAGCCGGAACTGGCGTTCCGTGATTTCTTTGCCGAGTACGAATACGTGCGCACGCACCATCCTGCCGTGTTCGCGCTGCTGCTGCTGAATATCGGTGCCGTGCTGCTGCATGTCGGCGACTGGGATGGTGCCGAATCAAGCCTGCAGCAGGCGCTCAGCAGCGAGGTACGGGTCGAGGTGGTCGGATTCGGAACCGTGTGCCGCGTGAACCTCGCGTATTGCTTCATCCAGACCAGTCGGGTCGGACGCGCCCGTGAACTGGTGCACGCGATGCTTGCCAACGATCGCGCTTATCTGCTGCAGCGGCACGCTGGCGACGTGCTCGCCATCGTGGCCGAAGACCTGATCGAAACGGGCTGCTTCGCTGAAGCGGAACTGTACCTGCACGATCTGCTCGATGACGCGCGCCAGCACAACTTCCATCTCGGACTGGCCACCGGCGCCTGGTCGAGCGGCCGCCTCGCCTTCCTGCGCGGCGACGTTGCACAGGCGGTTGCGCACTGGCGGCGCGCGGCACTGCTGTTGCGTCGATGGCCGCATCTGCCGCACCTGTGGAAGACATTGCTTGCGATTTCGGACGTCTATGCGTCCAAGGGCGACTGGCGTCGCGCGTGGCGCTGGCACCGCCGCTTTCAACGCGCACATCAGCACTGGTCCGCGGTATCGCAACCGGCGCGGCTGGCCTACGCGCGTGAGGCACTCGAACTTCGGCTCACGCGCGAGCAGGCGATTCGCGATCCGGTCACGGGGCTCTTCAATCGCCGGGAACTGATCGACCGGCTCGAGCATCTGATCCGATCGGCGCACGCGGACGCGACACCGCTCACCGTCGGCATGATCGACATCGACAACCTGAAGCCGATCAATGATCGGTATGGTCATCGCACTGGGGACGATGCCATCGTGTTCGTGGCAGAGCGACTGCGCATCATGCTGCCGCCGCAGACCCAGCTCTTCCGCTATGGCGGCGACGAATACTGCGCGCTGCTGCCCGGCTGCACGCGCGAACAGGCCACGCATCTGTTCGCCAGCTTCCTCGATTCGCTGCGCGCGTGGCGCAATCCGGCCGCAGCCGAGCGGCGCTCGCTGTTGACGGCCTCGATCGGGCTGGCCGCGCTGGGCAGCGACAAGATGCGCGCGGACGCACTGCTGGACGCGGCGGACACGGCGCTGTATCAGGCCAAGCGCAAGGGCGGTAACGGCATCGCCTGACGGAATTCAGGCGACAATCGCGCGCAGCATTTGCGCGTGGGCGCCGTCCGCATGAAGCGAAGAACACTGTTGGCCACTGCCGCGCTGTCCGCCGCCGGCGCAATTGCGCACGCGCAGGGCTGGCCCGCGCGACCCATCCGCATGATCCTCACCGCGCCGCCCGGATCGTCGATCGACGTGCTGGGGCGACTGGTCGCGGATAAGTTGCGCGACCGGCTCGGCCAGCCGGTGATTGCAGACAACCGCCCGCAGGCAGGCGGAACGGTCGGCACGGACGCCATCGCCAAAGCGGACAAGGACGGCTACACGATCGGCCTGTCCTTCACCGGGCCGCTGGCGACCGCGCAGTACCTGTACCAGCGGCTGCCCTACGATCCAGTGCGCGACCTGGCGCCGATCGTGCTGGTTGGCACGGCGCCGAACCTGCTGGCCGTCAACGCAGCGCTGCCCGTCGCGAACTTCAGGGAGTTTGTTGACTACGTGCGACAACGGCCCGGTCAGTTGAACTATGCGTCCATCGGCAACGGCAGCGCGTCGCACCTCGCGATGGAATTGCTGAAAACGCAGGCGGGGCTCTTCATTGTTCACATTCCGTACAACGGCGCGCCACCCGCCGTGCAGGCCACCGCGGCCGGCGAGGTGCAGGCGATCATGAGCAATCCGACGTCGCTGATGCCGCTGATCAGCGCCGGGCGCATCAAGGCGCTCGCCGTGACGAGCCAGTCGCGCTGGGTGTCGATGAAGGACCTGCCAACGATCGCCGAGAGCGGTTTTGCGGGGTTCGAGGCCATCGCGTGGAACGGGTTTGTCGCGCCCGCAGGAACGCCGCGCGACGTGATCGAGCGAATGAATCGCGAGATCAATGCCGTCCTGCACGCCGCCGATGTGAAGCCGCGCATCGAAGCGGCGGGTTGGGACGTGGCGGGCGGAAGCGCGGAATCCTTCGCGTCCTTCATGCAGACCGAGCGCGCACGGTGGAAGCCGGTGATCAAGCGCAGCGGCGCAAGGCTTGACTGAGCGCGCGCAATGCATGCCCGCCTATAATTCGCGGCGCGCCGGGTTCGTCGGGCCGGCGCAACGATTGATCCCGCCGCGAAGCCGCAGGTGACTTGCTCAGAAGTCGTGAACTTGCGCGACAGCGCCTTCCCGCTTCACGAGTGACTCGGGCCTGGCTTTGTCGCCCAAGCAAGGGACTCCTGAGTGACGCGGATGGTGACCTCCCCGATGTGTGCTCTGCGCGGGCCCCGCGGTCTGCCACGAAAATGTCAACAATCCTCCAGCAACTCCCCGTCGGCCATAAGGTCGGCATCGCATTTTCAGGCGGCCTGGATACCAGCGCCGCGCTGCTGTGGATGCGCAAGAAGGGGGCGATCCCCTATGCGTACACGGCCAACCTCGGACAGCCGGACGAAAGCGACTATGACGAGATCCCGCGCAAGGCGATGCAATACGGCGCCGAGAACGCGCGGCTGATCGACTGCCGCGCGCAGCTCGTCACCGAAGGCATCGCGGCACTTCAGTGCGGCGCCTTCCACATATCGACCGCGGGACTGACCTACTTCAACACGACGCCGATCGGCCGCGCAGTGACGGGCACGATGCTGGTCGCCGCGATGAAGGAAGACGATGTCCACATCTGGGGCGACGGCAGCACCTTCAAGGGCAACGA
>DAITAC010000001.1:0-178742 GCA_036824465.1 Burkholderiaceae bacterium | reverse complement strand
AAATGGCCAGCATGTTCCAGTCGCGGCGGGCCACGCAGCGTGGCACGCACAGCGCGGTGGGACGCCCGGTTTGGCCGAGCAAGACAGACAAGCGCCTGGTGCCGGACGATGCGTCGCTCGCCGGCGCGCATGCGTTCAGCGGCCAGGGCGTTCCGGAGGGTTTCCGCTTCAACATCGGTGCGCCGCAGGACATCATGCCGGCGATCGAGCTTTCGCAGAGCGAAGGCGCGACGGCCACGCTGCTCGAGTGGAAACCGGTGCCGCATGCGCGCGCGTACTTCATCACCGCCCAGGGCGCGCGTGGACGAAGCAGCGACAGCTTCGAGATCGTGTTCTGGTCGTCGAGCGAGTTGCCCGACATCGGGCAGGGCCTGATCGACTATCAGACCAATCCCGCGGTCGATCGCTGGCTGAACGAAAAAGTGCTGCTGTCACCGTCGACGACCAAGTGCGCGATTCCAAAGGGCATTCTCGGCGAGGCCGGGATGATGCGGATGATTGCGTATGGCACCGAGATGAACGTCGTGCACCCGCCACGGCCGAGCGATCCGAAGATCGCGTGGGAGCCGCAGTGGGCCGCCAAGGTGCGCGTGAAATCGGTGCATCAGGGCATCGTCGGCATGGACATGCCGGGCATGGGGCCGCGTGGTCGCGCTGCGCAACCGCAGGCCGAACCGGGTCAACCGGACGCTGAAGCGCAGAAGAAGGATGAGCCGAAGAAGCCGAGCGCACTCGACATCCTGCGCGGCGTGCTCGGGCGCTGAGTTGGTCACTGAGCGATGAGCGTGAACGACGAGCGCTTCACGCGCATGCTGCACCTGGCGAGCAAGACGACGCCCGTCAACGAAGCGTTCACGCCGCCGATCGTCAACACGACCATGTACGCGCTGCCGGGGGATCCGGGCGGCGTGTACCAGTACGCGCGCTGGGGTAATCCGACCTGGACTGCGCTGGAGTCGGCGCTGTCGGCGCTGGAAGAAGCGGAGACGATTACGTTTCCGTCCGGCATGGCGGCGATCGCATCGATCTTTGCCAGTGTGCTCAAGCCCGGCGACCGCGTGCTGCTGCCAAGTGACGGCTACTACACGACCCGCATCTGTGCCGACAAATATCTCACCCCGATCGGTATTCATGTCGATACCTGCGCCACCGCGCAGCTCGACACGCATCGGCTGTCTGGCTATCGGCTGGTCCTGATCGAAACACCGTCCAATCCGGCGCTCGATCTCGCCGACATCCGTGCGACGGTCGAACGCGCGCACGCGGTGGGCACGTTGGTCGCGGTCGACAACACGACCATGACGCCGCTCGGCCAGCGTCCGCTCGACCTTGGCGCCGACCTCGTCGTCGGCGCCGACACCAAGGCACTGAACGGGCACTCGGACGTGCTGTTCGGGCATGTGTCGTCGCGCAGCGCGGAGCTGATCGCCGGCGTGCGCGACTGGCGCCGGATCGTTGGCGCAATCCCGGGGCCGTTCGAGGCGTGGCTCGTGCATCGCGGGCTGGAGACACTGGAAGTGCGCTTCGCGCGCATGTGCGAGAACGCGCTGGCGATTGCGCAGCGCTTTGCCGAGCATCGCAATGTGATCGAGGTGCGCTATCCGGGATTGCCTTCGCATCCCGCGCATGCGCTTGCCAAGCTGCAAATGACGAACTTCGGCGCGCTGATTGGCGTCACGCTCGCCGACAAGGACGCGGCTGAAGGTTTCATCAACCGTTGCGCATTCATCCGGCCCGCCACGAGCTTCGGTGGCGTGCACACGAGCGCCGAGCGCCGCGCGCGCTGGGGCGATCAGGTCGCCGACGGATTCATTCGCCTGTCGGTGGGCTGCGAGCCGACCGAGGCGCTGTGGACGGAGTTCAACCGCGCGCTCGACGCCAGCGCATAGACAGAGTCGGTGCGCTGCGGCTGCGCCAACGAACGCAACTCGGCCCGCGCCGCATCGATCACCGGTGGTGGATGTAAACCGGGACCGAAGCCGTCGATCCGGGAGGCAAGGCGCTACCGCTGATGCTTTCGTGACTGACACCGGATGTCGGACTTCGCAACCAGCCCGGCGATCGTCGCGCCCTTGCACTCGAGCGCGGACAGCGAGCCAATCAACGGGCGCTTCACGCCGCTGATCAGCATGTTCTGAACAATCTGCCGGCCCGGGCTGCCCGCCAGTGGCAGCACCGCACCGCCCAGGTCAGGCGCGACGACGCGGGCCGCCAATGCCACGGCGATCGCTGCCCAGCAAAGGGTCGCACGATCCATGTTCGATCGCCATCATCGCGAGACTGGTGCGGAAGAGTCTGGCTGTTGCCACTGGGAAATCGCCAGCAGCATCCCACGGTCGTCCACCTACCCCCTGCACACGGGACAGCAAGCATCGGCCGGCGATTACTGCGCTTGCAGTAACGCTGCAGTAACGGACCCAAATGCACAGTCTCGACGCGCCGAGTCCGTGGGGGATCGGCGATCAACCAAAGCGGGGGTGGCTATGGAATCGAATCGATTGACGCGCGCTGTGGATCTTGGCGCAGTTTTCAAACGAACCACCGTGGCTTCGGCGCTCCTTCTGGCGATCGCCAGTTGCGGCGGCACGATGCCCACGATGGGTGGCTCAAAGGGCACGGTCACCGGCGCGGCCGGCGGCGAGACGGCCCAAGGCCAGAACACACAGCTCACGCGCTGCGACGAAACGCTCGGCACGCTCGGTGTCGAGGAAGACACGGCCGCGCCGTGGTACGTGCAGCTGCGCCAGTACAACCTCGGCTCGACCGTGCCAGTGCTGCGGCTGATGATCCAGCAGTCGAACTGCTTTGTGATCGTTGAGCGCAGTGCTTCCGGCATGCAGATGATGCAAAGGGAACGCTCGCTCGAGCAGTCGGGCGAAATGCGCGGCGGCAGCAACTTCGGCAAGGGCCAGATGGTCGCCGCCGACTACACGATGCGGCCGAGCATCCAGTTCGCGCAGAAGGGCACCGGTGGCATTGGCGGTGCCTTGGGCGGCCTGGGCTTCCTGGGTGCTGCGGCCGGCGCGGTCGCGGGCGGACTGAAGTCAAACGAGGCGGCGACCACGCTGCTGTTGATCGACAACCGCTCCGGCGTGCAGATCTCCGCCGCCGAAGGCAGCGCGAAGAACTACGACTTCAACATCGCCGGGGGGCTGTTCGGCGGCGGACTCGGCGCGGGCGCCGGCGCGTACTCGAACACGCCGCAAGGAAAGATCATCACCGCGGCTTTCGCCGACTCCTACAACCAGATGGTTTCGTCACTGAAGAACTACAAGGCGCAGACCGTGCGCGGTGGGCTCGGCACCGGTGGACGGCTGGGTGTTGACGGCGGCACGACACCGGCGTCGAAGGAAATCACCAAGCAGCCGGCCAAGAAGTAGACGGCGCGGGACGCTCATGCGTGTCTGCCGCGGTGTCGCCGGTCCCCCGCAGAAAGCGAGCCGGCGGCGCCGCGGCCAGGCCGCCCTGCCTGACAGTGCAATCGGTGTGGGTGGCGCGGATCGAAGAATGAGAGTGCAGGCGACGGGCGATTCTCAGTGAGTCTTGGCAACCGCGTGGTTTTGGAAGATTTGCGAAACCCAAGCGTGCGGTTTCCAATCCAAAGCCGTGATTCGCGGTTTACAGTGCAGCAGCGTCCCGGTCACGACCCACACAGTCTCCCGCGTTATGCGGTCAATGGTGAGCCGTCCTCGCAGCCATGATTCGGTTCGGCCGCAACCCGCGGCCGGGGCGGGGGTGCCTGCGCGTGCTTCGACGGCGGCGCCGGGAACACTGCAAATCACGTTGCTCGGTGCGCCATGCCTGACCACTCCAGCTGGGACGATTGCCTTGTCCCGAAAGGATGCCGCACTGTTGGCATTTCTGGGCCTCGACGGGCCCACCACAAGTGCGCGTCTTGCCACTCTGTTGTGGCCGGATGTCGATGAGAAGTCCGCCTCCAACAGTCTGCGACAGCGAATTCACCGGCTGCGACGCGCGGCCGATCACGTGCTGGTCGACACCTCAGCCGTCATCACGCTCAATTCGGACGTTGCGACCGATCTTGATCGCGCGCTCGATGCCATCGCGCAGGACGAAAATGCGGCTGCGGGCGAATTGCTCGGCGGTCTCGAATTTGGCGATTTGCCGGCATTTGATGAGTGGGCGCTGGCCGCCCGTCAACGCTGGCGCGTTCAGCGTGGCGATGCGATCGCGGCCGCGTCGTCGCGCTGCGAGCAGGCGGGCGAACTGGCGCGCGCGCTGAAATTCGCCGAACGGCTCGTCGCGGAACAGCCGCATGCGGAACACGCGCATCGTCGTCTGATGCGGCTGCACTATCTGCGCGGCGATCGCGCTGCGGCGCTAGCGGCATTCGATCGGTGTCGCCAGGTGCTCGAGGGCGAACTGCAGGAGCGACCCGGACGAGAAACGCTTGAACTCGAGTCCCTGATCCAGCGCAGCGGCGCACTGGTTACAGGAGCTTCCGCGCCGGCGACGAAGCCGGTTGCGATCTTGCGCCCGCCGCGGCTGATTGGCCGCGAAGTGGAATGGACGCAACTTGAGCGCGCGTGGGACGCGCATCGCTTCGTGATCGTCAACGGTGAACCCGGCATCGGCAAGACGCGCCTGCTCACCGACTTCGCCGCCGCGCAGCGCGGCGCGATCGTGATCGGCGCGCGGCCGGGCGATGCGCGCGTGCCCTACGCGTTGCTTGCGCGCTGGATCCGCACGTGTTCTCCGCTGTTCGCGCTGCCGGGCGATGCCTGGGTCGTCGGGGAACTGGCGCGCATCGCGCCGGAACTCGGCGCGGTCGCCGATGGCAAGGTCGAACCGCTGCGGCTGCGCCAGGCCGTGCTCGCCGCGCTCGCCGCATGGTCGGCAAGCGGTCTGGCGGCGGTGGCGATCGACGACCTGCAGTTCGCCGATGTAGCCACGCTCGAAATGCTGCCCATGCTCGCTGGTGAGACACGCGAGACGGTGCGGTGGTTGTTCGCCGCGCGTGGCAACGAAATGCCGGCAACCGTTGTCGCGTGGCTGGAGGCGAGCGATGCGGAATCACTGTTGCGGCTCGAACTCGGCTCGTTGACGCTCGCAGCGACCGAAGCGCTGCTGCAATCGCTGGCCCTGCCGCAACTCGATGCCGCTGCATGGGCGGCGCCGTTGTACCGGCACACCGGCGGCAACCCGATGTTCATGCTGGAAACACTTCTGACCATCGCCGCGGGTGCGCCGCCTGCGGCCAGCGCCAACCGGCTGCCGGTGCCGACCAGCATCGGTCAGCTGATCGAGAAGCGCCTGGGCCAGTTGACCCCCGCGGCGCTCAAGCTGGCACGCGTGGCCGCGCTGGCCGGCCCCGATTTCAGCGCCGATCTTGCCGCGCACGTGCTTGCCGTGCACGCGCTCGACCTGGCGGAGCCGTGGCGCGAGCTCGAAGTCGCGCAGGTGATCCGCGACAACGCGTTTGCGCACGATCTGATCTTCGAAGCGACATTGCATTCAGTGCCGCAGCAGATTGCGCAGCTGATGAATCGCGCGATTGCCGGGTATCTTGAAGACCACGGCGCGCCGTCCGCGCGCATTGCGCAGCACTGGCATGACGCGCGCGAGTGGAGCCGTGCCGGCCGGGCGTTCGCGTCCGCGGCGCTCGACGCACGACGCATGTCGCAACGCGCGCGCGAGGTCGAGCATTGGCAGCGCGCCTGTGAGTGCTTTGAGGAGGCAGGCGAGCACGACCCGGCATTCGACGCGCGGCGCGAGAGCATCGAGGCGCTGATCCTGATTCACGGCGTCGAACGCGCGACCGAAGTAGTCGATGCGCTGCTGCGCGAGGCGATGACCGATCCGCAGCGCGCCGCGGCGCTGACCGCGCATGCACATCTTCGCCTGATGGCGGCGGATCACGCTGCTGGCGCGGCGGCCGCGCGCGAGGCATACGATCTGGCGTGTGGATTCGATACGCCCTGGCCTCAGTTCGAAGCCGCGCGTCTGCTGGCGATCGGCCTGTCGCAGCAGGAACGCGCCGCCGAGGCGCTGCAGCTGATCGAACCGTTTCGCGCGACCGTGGAGCGCGAGGGCACGCTCGAGCAGCGCGGCAAGTTCTGGGCCGACTACGCGTACGTGCTGAATTCGGCGCGACGACTGCGACAGACGGCTGACGCACTGACGCAGGCGATCGACAATGCGCGCAAGCTGGGCGACTACGGTGAACTCGCGACGCTGACCTCGAACCTTGCCCTGGTGCAGGGCAACCTTGGCCGCACTGACGCCGCACTTGAGCAGGCGCTGCGCGCACGGGCGCTGCGCGGACAACTGGGCGAAACTGGCGGCCCGCCGGGTGCGGCGATCGACATGTACGTCGGCATGTACAGCGCGATGCTGGGGCGCTATCGCGATGCGCTGGCGAGTTTCGATGCGGCGCTTGGCGTCTTCGAACGCGACCGGCAAGCGCTCTGGGTCGCGGTGGCCAGCAATCACAAGGCCGGCGTGCTGCTCGATCTCGGCCAGGCGGCGCGCGCGAAGAAGACGCTGGATTACGCCGCGCCGTCGATCGAATCGGTGCGGGCACGGCGGGCGGCACTGGCGTCGCGCATCGAGCGGTTTCTCGGCCGTTCGGGGGAACGGCAGATTCGCGATGCGCTCGTCGAGCTCGGCGAGCGCGGCGACAAGTACGTTCAGATGCTGACGCAGATCGACGAGGCGGCGACGCTGCCAGCGACGCAGGCCGTCGCGTTGTGCGGCGAGGTACGGCATTGCGCCGAGGAACTCGAATACGGCGGTGTTGCGGTCAAAGCACGGCTGTGGGGCGCCCGGCATCTGCTGCGAAACGGTGATGCGCAGTCGAGCGCCGCCGATCTGCACGAGTTGCTTCCGCACCTGGACACGGTTCGGCCAGCGGACATGTACTTCCCCGAAGCGTGGTGGATCGCATTCGAAGTCTTTGAGGCGAACCAAGAACCCGCCGCCGCCACCGCCGCGCTGAAGCGAGGCTACGACTGGATTCACGAAGTCGCGCTGCCGAACGTTCCGGACGAGTTTCGCGACAGCTTTCTCGATCGCAACCCAACCAATCGCGCCATCCTGACCACCGCCAGCCGTCGCCTGCGCGCGTAATCGGAGTCCTCTGCGACCGACTCGCGCGAAAGCAGCGTAGTAACGCGTCAGTAACAGCATTGTTCCTACAGTTGCCATGACGCTGGCCGTCTTGCCACGCATCGGCACGGGGGATCCATGGCAAGGAAGACGAGGATGAGTGCGATCGCGGGCGCCGCTGCTGCATTGGGTCTGTGGCTTTGCATCTCTGGCACGGCGCAGGCGGAGGTCGCACTGTTCGACGGTGTGTCGGGCCTGGTGACGATTCCGCCGGTCAGCGTTGGCAGTGCGACCTATGTGAACGTCACGCTCAGGTACAACGGTAATCTCACCTTCACGCCACGTGATGCGTTCACGATGGTGATGATCGCACCCGGCATTTCCCTGCAGAACGTGCGCGCGATCGCGGTCGGAACGGATACGGGCGGCCAGGACACAAGCTACTTTCTGTTTGCCGATGGCTCCGTCCTTGCGGCCGGCGCGGTGACGGTCGGCGCGACCACGAGTCAGGCCAAACCGGCGCCAATGCAAGACGCGACGGGCACTGTCTTCGCCGGCGCGAATTCGATTTCTGCGCAGTTCCGCCAAGCGCTCGCCGTCCGGACCGACAACACGGTCTGGGGGTGGGGTAACAACCTGTGGTTGAACCTCGCTGATGGCACGAACGTGAGTCGCGCATCGCCGGTACGAGTGCAGGGACTGGCGTCGTAGTCGTATCGACCGGGCGACGCAGATGGGATACCACGACTATGGCGAGCTGTGCGGCGAGAGCTTCAACGGCGAGGAACTCGCTACGTGCGCGGTCTGTCACCGATCGTTCTGCTACCGCTGTGGCAATTTTGAAGCGCGGCGCTGTACGCGCTGCGGCGATGGCAGCGAGCATCCTGTCAAGCAACCGCATAGTTGACGGCCAAGAGGCGATATGCGCAGTTCTGCCCTTCTGCTGATGTCGCTCGCCGGCACACAGCTGCAGGCTGCAACGCTCGGTGGTGTGGCCGCCGCGCTCGCGCATCGAAAGGCGAACACGTACAACAACTGGGATGCGCTGCGGGCGGTCCCGGGTGCGCAGTGGCGTGATGCAACGGTCAAGGGAGTGCCCAGTTCTTTTGCGCGCGAAGGTCGCGTGATGCTGGACGGCTTGGGCGAGGCGACCGTGCTGGTCGTCGGCGCGCGCCAGATGATGTTTGACGCCGAGGTGTCGATTGCGGCGCGGTTGGAAAAGAAGGACCTGACGCGCAAGCTGAAGGCGCAGTTCCCCGCAGACACGAAGATCGAGCTTGTTCGTCGTGACTGTGGGAACGAGATTTCTAGCGGCGGATCGCGCATCTACCGCGTCACGCTGCGCGGCATGCAGCCGCAGTATGTGTACGTGGAATTCGCACACGGTCTGCGCTCGCAGCCCGATGTCACGAGCTTCTCGCTTGCGCGCGAGAAGAAGACGCAGTGGACATGTCAGGAGGCAAAGCAATGAACTCGATGCCTGGAACCTCGTTGTCATTTCTTATCGTGGCGCTTCTTGGGGCGTCGGCATTCGTATCGCGTCCCGCCGCTGCGCAGACCGATGCCGAGCGTGCCCGCATGCAGTACGAGCAGCAGCAGCGCGAATACTGGCGCGCGCAGGAGCAGCAGCGACAGGAGCAGCAGCGCCAGCAGCAGATCATGAACGAGAACGCCCGCCGGCAACAGGAAGAAATGCGGCGCCTGAATGCGCCGTCGGGCCAGAGTCCCTCGCCCGGATATCAGGGAGGCGCACCTCAGGGCGGCATGTCGCCACAGGGAGCACAGGGTGACGCGCTCGAAGAGGCGCGCCGCACCTGGCTGAAGCGCCCGCCGCTGACAGCCGATCGCAATCCGCTGCTGGGCAAGTGGACACGGCCAGCAACGACCCGCGGCAACTCATCGGACCCGTTCGCCCAGTTGGGTGCATTGATGAAGGGCGGACTGTGCGAAGTGCTCTTCGGCGGCGGCGTGTTCGAGTTCCGCGCCGATCGGCTGATCGGATCCGACCAGCAAACCGGCGCACAGGAACTCGACCGCGTCGAATACCGCGGCGATGCGAAGCGCGTGGCCGTCATTCCGAAGACGACGTTCAAACTGATCGTGTTCGATTTCGACGGCCCGAACCGGATCAACTGGGCGGGACAGGACTGCGTGCTGGTACGCGTCGGCGCTGCGCCGGCGGTCGCTGCGGCGTCGTTGCCCGCTGCCGCGGCAGCATCGTCGGCACCGGCGCGGTCGGCGAACGCTGCCGTTGCGAATCACGACGCCGTGATGAATGTTGCCGCTGGCTTCTCGGCGGACGGCGGCGCATTCAGTCCCTTGGCGGGCAGCAAGTTCATCGTGCTTCGTCACAGCGTCGATGTGGCGCTTGCGAGCCGCGGCTATCGTCCGCCGCCCGGCGTGTCGACTTATCGGGGCTGGATGAGCGCCTGCCAGAACAAGACGCCCGGCTGTACGCAGGGGCTGCAGGGGATTCAGGCCGATGCGCTTGGCGTACTGACGACGGATCCGCAAGGCAACGCGCGCACGCCCCCGCTTGCGGCGGGAACCTATTACGTTTTCGGTAGCACGAAGAGGGGCACGGAGTCGATGCTGTGGAACGTGCGCGTCGATCTGAAGCCGGGAACAAACTCCGTGACGCTGGACCAGCGCAACGCGGTGGCATTGAACTAATAACAGCGCGACGGATCAGGCCCGATGCGGCGTCAGTGACCAGGTAATTTCGGGTTCTGCGCAGGGTTCTTCGTCAAAGGCGATGTCACCGTCGCGATCAGCAATGCCGTCCGCGCGCAATGAAGCGAAGTCGAACGTCCGCGCATCCAGCAAATGCGACGGCACAACGCGCGTCAGTGAGTTGAAGACTGTCTCCACTCGCCCGGGAAAGCGCTTTTCCCAATCGAGCAGCATGCGCTTCACTTCCTTGCGTTTCAGGTTGTCCTGCGAGCCGCACAGGTTGCACGGAATGATCGGAAACTGCCGCACCAGCGCGTAGCGCGCGAGATCGTCCTCTTTCACATACGCCAGCGGCCGGATGACGATGTGTTTGCCGTCATCGCTCACCAGCTTGGGCGGCATGCTCTTCAGCTGGCCGCCATAGAACATGTTGAGAAAGAACGTCCCAAGAATGTCGTCGCGATGGTGGCCAAGCGCGATCTTGGTCGCGCCCAGTTCCGTCGCTACCCGATAAAGGACCCCGCGCCGCAGCCGCGAACACAGCGAGCACATCGTCTTGCCCGCCGGAATCACGCGCGTGACGATGGAATAGGTGTCCTGCGTCTCGATGTGAAACGGCACGCCGAGCTGGGTCAGGTATTCGGGCAGGACATGGGCGGGAAAGCCCGGCTGCTTCTGGTCGAGATTGACGGCCAGGATCTCGAACGAAATCGGCGCGCGTTCGCGCAATTTCAACAGCACGTCGAGCAACCCGTAGCTGTCCTTGCCGCCGGACAGGCACACCATCACGCGGTCGCCGTTGTCGATCATGTTGAAGTCGGCGATCGCCTGTCCGGCGAGGCGGCACAGGCGCTTTTCCAGCTTGTTGTTCTCCCGTGCGAGTCTTTCAGCACGAAGTGCGTTCATTTCGGCGGGCGCGTTCATGCGGCGGCCTCCTTGAAGCGAAAGATTTCGACGCCGACGGCTTCAACATCGGCGTAGACGTCGGGCTTCTCGCTCGACACGCGCACCGCGATCGCAGCCGGATGCGCGAGCAGCGCGCGTGCCAGATCGTCGACCAGCGTCTCCTGCAGATTGATGTGTCCCTGCTCGATGCGGTTGCGGATGGTGGAACGCACGAAATCGTAGTCGACCACCTCATTGATCTTGTCATGGCGCGGCGTGGACAGCGCCAGGGGCACGAACATATCCACGCTCACCACCAGCCGCTGCGCGCCAGCCTTCTCGAACGCGTGAATGCCGATGTTGGCGTCGAGCAGCACCTCGCGCAGGAAAATGCGCCGGCACTGGTCCAGTCGCGGGTCGCTCCACCAGGCAATCACTTGGGCTCCGTCAGAAACATGATGTCGCGCGCCGATGGCACGAGGTGCTGGCCGCCATCGACCACGAGCGTGGTACCGGTAACCGCGCGGGCATTGACGAGATACACGACAGCCTGCGCAATGTCGTCGGGCGTGCTGGAGCGGCCGAGTGGCGTCCTGGCATGGGCGGCGGCGAATCCGGAGTCACTTTGCCCGCCCGATGCGAGCGTGATACCCGGCGCCACCCCAACCACGCGAACGCGGGGCGCAAGCGCCTGCGCCAGCAGCGTGGTTGCTTCCTTAAGCGCCGCCTTGGAGAGCGTGTAGCTGAGGAAGTCCGGATTCGGGTTCCAGAGCTTCTGGTCCAGCAGGTTGATCACCACGCCGTATTCGCCGTCACGCAGCTGCGCGTGCAGGCGTTGCGCGAGCAGGATCGGTGCGGCGGCATTGGCGTGCATCAGCTTGGCCAGCAATGCGGCGCGAAACTGCGCCGCGTTGTCGTACTCGAAAACCGACGCGTTGTTGACGACACAGGTCACCGGCCCCAGCGCTGCTCTGCACTCATCGAGCAGTGTCATGACCCCCGACTCGACCGACAGATCGCACTGAACCGCAGATGCACGCCGGCCGAGCTGCTCGATTTCGCCCACGGTGTGCAGCGCATTGGCGCGCGAAGTCGCATAGTGAACCGCCACGTCCCAGCCATCGTTTGCCAGTGCGAGCGCGATCGCGCGGCCGATGCGCCGCGCGGCGCCGGTCACGAGTGCAACTTTGGTGGTCGATGAAGCGTGATCTGTCATGGGGCCGCGAAGTTTACCGGTAGCATCGACGCCACATGCATTCTTTCGCGCGTTCGAACATGCCGCCTGTGCCGTCGGCCGATGCGCTCGCGCACAGCGGGCGTGTTGCCGCGTTCATTCGCAGCGAGATTCAGCGTGCTGGCGGATGGATCGGCTTCGATCGTTACATGGAGATGGCGTTGTACGCGCCGGCTCTGGGGTACTACGCGTCGGGCACACGCAAGTTCGGTGATGCGGCCAGCGGTGGCGATTTTGTCACCGCGCCGGAAATCTCGCCGCTGTTTGCGCAGGCGCTCGCGAACCAGGTTGCGCAGGTGCTTGAGCACTGCGCCTCGCGGGTGATGGAATTCGGTGCCGGGTCCGGGGTCCTCGCGCGCGACCTGCTGGACGCACTCGCGCGACGCGGCATGCATGATGTTCGCTACTCGATCGTCGAGGTGTCTGCCGATCTGCAGGAGCGTCAACGCGCGACGCTCGCCGGACGCTCGGTGAGCTGGCTGGCGGCGCCGCCGTCCGATTTCGTCGGCGTGATCATCGCCAACGAAGTGCTCGACGTGATGTCGGTGCAGTTGTTCGTCAAGCGCGGCGGCCACGTGCTCGAGCGCGGCGTGACCATCGTCGACGATCACTTCGTGTTCGCCGATGCACCCGCAGGGCGCGACCTCGATACGGCCGTCCAGTCGATCGAGACTGAAGTCGGCGCGCTGCCGGAGGGCTATGGCTCCGAAGTCGGACTGATCGCGCGCGCGTGGATCGCCTCGCTGCCGGGCTGGCTTGCGAGCGGCGTCGCATTGCTGATCGACTACGGCTTTCCGCGCTGCGAGTACTACCACCCGCAGCGCCTGATGGGCACGCTGATGTGCCACTATCGTCAGCATGCGCACGCCGATCCGCTGTGGCTGCCGGGGTTGAATGACATCACCGCGCATGTCGATTTCACCGCGATCGCCGACGCGGCACAGGCGGCCGGGCTGGACGTACTGGGATACACCTCGCAGGCTCATTTCCTGCTGAACTGTGGACTGACGGATATTCTGAAGGCAGACCACACGCATGTGCGCGCCAACGAAGCGCACCGCTTGCTGTCCGAGGCCGAGATGGGTGAGCTGTTCAAAGTGATGGCACTTGGGCGCGGGATCGATGTGCCGCTGATTGGCTTTGCGCGCGGCGACCGCACGCATACGCTGTAGATGCGCTTCGTCGTTACCCTCTTTCTCGCGCTGATCGTTCTGACCGCGCTGCAGCCGTGGCTACAGAAGCTCGGCATCGGCCGGCTGCCGGGGGACTTTCGGTTGCGCATCGGCAAGCGCGAATATCTGTTGCCCTTCGCCAGCACGCTGCTGCTGACGGTGATCATGTTCCTGATCGGCCGCCTGATCTAAGGCGCGACAGGGCGATCCGTCAGTCCAGCGCCGCGTGCACGGCCGCGATCCGCGCCTGATGCACCGCCTGCGCAATGCGCTCCCCGCCGCCGCTGATGCGTGCGGCGATTGCGCCGGCATCGATGTTTCGCGCCGCATCGAGCGCGCGCAGGATGCGATCGCGCTGCAGATAGGCCGCGTCGGCATGACCGGTGCGGCCGCGCCAGTCGGCCTCGCATGCATCGATGACCTGCGCCAGCAACTGCGGCCGTCGCAGCGCGTCGCAGCGTTCGAGCAGGCGCACCAACCCGCCGGCGTCCAACGCATCAGCCTGGTGGATGTTGCCGTGCTCGCGCGCAGCCAGCAACGCCGCCTCGGTGCAATCGTTGGGTACGCGCAGGCGTTCGCAGACGGCTGCCGCCAGCTCGACGCTGCGCGCTTCATGGCCGATGTGACGCGGCCATTCTTCGCGCGGTGTGGTGCCCTTGCCGAGGTCATGCAGCGCGGCGGCCCAACGCGCCGGCAGCGCCGCGTCGATGCGCGCGGCCATGTCGAGCACGAGCATCAGGTGCACGCCGGTATCGACCTCCGGGTGTGGATCCGCGGACTGCGGCACGCCCCAGAGTCGATCGATCTCGGGAAGCAGGCGCGCCAGCGCGCCGCAGTCGTGCAGCGCCTCGAACATGCGCGAGGGTGTTGTCTCCATCAGTCCGCGCGACAGCTCCTGCCACACACGTTCGGGCACCAGCGCGTCGACTTCACCGTTGGCAACCATGGAGCGCATCAGGGCGCGCGTCTCGTCGGCGACGGTGAAGTCTGAGAAGCGCGCCGCAAAGCGCGCCACGCGCAGGATGCGGACCGGATCCTCGGCGAACGCCGGGCCGACGTGTCGCAACATATGCGCTTCCAGATCACGCCGGCCGTGGAAGGGATCGATCAGCTGTCTGTTTTCATCGAGGGCCATCGCGTTGATGGTCAGATCGCGCCGCGCCAGGTCCTCTTCAAGCGTCACATCGGGCGCGGCATGAACGACGAAGCCGTGGTAACCGGGCGCCGTCTTGCGTTCGGTGCGCGCCAGCGCATATTCCTCGCGGGTGGTCGGATGCAGGAAAACGGGAAAGTCGCGCCCGACCGGGAGGTATCCGGCGCGGATCAGTTCATCGGGTGTGGCGCCGACGACGACCCAGTCGCGATCACTGACCGGCAGGCCGAGCAGCTGATCGCGCACGCAGCCGCCGACCGCGTACACCTTCATCGTCGCGCTTTGGCGCGAAAGCCGCCGAACCGGGTGCGCGGGTGCATGCCGGCCAGGTACAGCGCCGCCTCCGGTTCAAGCGGCGTCAGATGATGAAGGCCGAGTTCGGGTGCCGGCTGAAACGGCTGCTGCGAGGCGATGTTGTCGCGTTGCATCGAATCGAGGTTGTCGCGCGACAGCAGCGTTGGACCCGGCAGATATTCCATCACCGCCGCCTGCAGTCGCGCAATGCGGCGGGGCAGGGCGATCACCAGACGCGGATGACCAGCAGCGCGCGCGGCAAACCGAACCAGTTCGCGCAGCGTGTAGATCTTTGGCCCGGCCAGTTCGTAGCTCTTGCGGAACGTCGCTTCATTGTCGAGGCTGTTGACGAAAGCGGCTGCCACGTCTTCGACCCACACCGGCTGGAAGCGCACGTTGGCACCTCCGATCGGCAGCACCGGAAAGACGGCGGCGAGCTTGCCGAACATATTGAGGAATTCGTCTTCGACGCCGAACACGACCGACGGCTTGAAAATCGTCCAGTCCAGCGTGGAGGCGCGCACCGCGGCTTCACCCGTGCCGTTGCTGCGCTGGTACAGCGATGGCCCGCTCGGATCGGCTCCCAGCGCGCTCATGTGCAGGTAACGGCGTACGCCGCGCGCCTTGCAGATGGTCATGACACGTTGCGGCAGCTCGACGTTGACGAGTTCGAAGTCCCGCTGACTTCCGTGCAGGATGCCAACGAGATTGATCACCGCATCCTGACCATCGACGAGTTTCGTCAGCGTGGCGTCGTCGTGAATGTTTGCGTCGACGACGTCACAGGTCGGCAGCATGATCAGGTGCTTGGCCTGATCGCGCCGCCGCGACGGTACGAGCACGCGGCGGCCGCGGCCAACCAGCAGGTTGACGATGTAGCGGCCGATGAATCCGGAGCCGCCCAGGACGAGGATGTTTTTGTATTGCATTTCTATGTTGCGTTTGAGGATGAACAGCGACGGGAGCGGGGCCCGATTCTAGGCGTCCGGCGCCTGTGGCGCCGCGCGGGCGGCAGGTGGCAAACTTGCACCGTCGTGGACGGCGCGGCGTGGAAGGATCTTGCGCGCACAGTAAACCTCTTTCCCGCGCGTTCAGGGTTGCCGCGGAAGTCGCCTCAGCGCTTGCCCAGCCAATGCCGAGGCTTGTGCAGTTCGATCAGATGCTGCGGGCAGGTGAGGTTCGATCCGTCCGCGACAGGCAGACACATCTGCAACATCTGTGCGGTTGCCAGCGCGTCCGCCAGCGCATCGTGCTGCGCCAGCCGGTGAACACCGATCAGCTTCAGCCAATCGTCCATCGTGCGGGTTTCGTTGGACGGATAAAGGGCAGTCAGCAGTCTTGTCAGATCGATCCAACGCCTCTGCGTGTGAATGCGAAGGTGTTCCTTTAGCGTCCGATCGAGCATGGTCTGAATGAACTCGAAGCGATACGCGACCAGCGGCGCATGCGCCACATACTCCAAGAACTGCACCAGCGCGTCCCCGGGATCGACCCCGGAAAGCTGCCGTTGTCCGCCGATTCGATGCACGAGAATATTCTCGTAGCTCGACGTTTCCGGCTGTTTCAGCACGACTTCGAAACACTGCGACAAGTCGATGCGGCCGCGGTCGACGCTGACCGCGCCGATCGACAGCACGCGATCGCGCCGCCGGTCCAGCCCAGTCGTCTCGATATCGACGGTCACATAGCGCGACGCTCGATGCCGGTTGCGCGTCGGCGGCGGCGATCGCTCGGCGAGCAACTGCAGCCGATCTTCAAGGTCGGGTGGGAGCCTCGGCGCCGAGCGCAGGATGTTGGCGAACGAACTCATCCGAATCGACACGCGGCTACAGACCCAAGGTGTAGGTTTCCTTCAACCGCTGCTGCAGCTTGCGCGCCTGGCGGAATGCTTCCTTCATCATCCGCTGGTCGATTTCGTTCATGGCGTATGGGTCGATCCGGTTTGGCACGCCGCCGGCATCGCGCCGGTTCTGCGTGCGCAGCCGCAACACCTGCAGGTAATGAAATGCCTCGACCGTGGCGTCGACGTGGCGCGGCTCAACGCGCAACTGTTGGCCCGCCTTGCGCAGCCGATCGGCGGTGCCGGTTTCCGCAATTCCCTGCGCGAGCGCGAACACGCGCGCGGCATCGACGAAGATGCGCGAACCCCGCGTCTTAAGGTCAAGCGTGCCCGGGTGCTCCGCGTCGTCATCGACTAAAAAGGCGCGGATAAGCCCCAGCGGCGGGTCGGTCTGCAACGCGTTGGCCACGATCAGCCGCAGGAACAGCTTGTTGTCCTGCGTGCGCGCGAGTAGCCACTGTGAAAGCCGGTCCGTCAGCGCGCTGTCGCCAAACAGGGCGCGAAAGTCGAAGAAGATGTTCGCGCGCAGCAGCGCTTCGGGCGTCGGCTCGGTCAACCAACCGGTGAAGCGCGCGCGCCACTCCTCCTCCGACAGACACCACTCGGGGTTGCCGGCCATGATGCCGCCCTTGCAGAGGGGGAAACCCAGCGTGTCGAGCGCATCGTTGATTTCGTGGGCGAAAGCGAGCAGTGCATGCCGCATGCGCAATGTATCGCCCGCCACATCATTCTGCGGCGCCGCGAAGATCAAGGCGTTGTCCTGGTCGGTCGCCAGGGTCTGCTCGTTGCGTCCCTCGCTTCCCAGCGACATCCAGCACCAGTCGATGTTGGTCAGGTCGTGGTTCTGCAGCACACGCGTGATGGCCTCGCGCGTCAGCGCGTCATTTAACGCCGATACGGTGCGCGTCAGTGTCTCGGCCGAAACGCCTTGTGCGAGCAGGTTGTGAGCGAGGTTGCGGATGTCGCCCGCCACATGCGCCAGGGCGGTAATCGTGCGCGACGACCGGATCGCATGATGAATCTGCCGCAGCGAAACGCGCTGCAGCGCGAACAGATCGTGCTCCGCTACCGTGCCAAAGACGCGGCCGCGGTCGGTGACGATCATCTGGTGAAAGCCGCCTGCCGCCATTTGTTGCATCGCCTCGGCCGCGGACGAGTCGGCAGCGAGAGTGGTCGGGTTGCGCGTCATCACCTGCGCCACGGGCGTGTCGAGCGACAGTTCCTGCAAAACGACGCGATCGCGCAGGTCGTTGAGCGTGAAGACACCGATCGGCGCGTCCGCCGCATCGACGACGATGATCGAACGCACCGCGCTGTCACGCATCTGTTTCAATGCTTCACGCAAGGCCGTTTGCGCGTTACAGGTGACCGGCTCGCGCGCGACGATTTCCGACAGTGGCCGTGTCAGCGAATGCTGATCGGCCGCCACCTGGCTGTAATGGCGCTGCAATTCGGCCAGTGATTGTTGGGCGAGCACCGTGACGGCCGCCGTGCAGAATGCTTCGAAGTCGGGCGACATTTGTCGCAGCCGTGTGAAGTCATCGACACCGAGCTGGTAGGCGAACACGTCATCGATCGCGCGATACGTGCGCGTCGGCTGTCCGCCGGCGGAAAGTGCACCGACCGGAAAACACTCCCCGGTGGTCAACACGCGATCGGGCAAGGTGTCCAGCCCGGCGGTCACGCTCGACACGTTTCCGCTCTGGATGATGTGAAACGGCGGGAACGGACCGCCCTGCCGATCGACGATGATTGAGTCCTTGGGGAAGTACGCCAGTTTCAGGCGCGGTATAAGGAACTGAAACGAGTCTTCCCGCATGCTCGAAAACGGCGCGTGCCTGCGAAGGAACTCGCGAACCGATTCGTAGATCAACGGTGGCGTGGTCGGCTCGTTCATTGCTCGAAAAAAAGGGGCCTCGTGAAGAGGCCCCTTTGTACCGCTGCTTGCGCGGCGATTACAAGATAAGGATCAATGCCGCACGCTTAATGCGCCTGCGCCTTTGCCGCAAGGATGCCGGTGGTCTGGCGCACATAGAGCTCGTCCCACATGTCTTCGGCGCGCTTGTCGCGATACAACAGCGAGCCGAGGATCACTGCGAGGAAGCCAAGCGGGATCGAAATCAGGCCCGGGTTCCTCAGTTCGAACCAGGGCTTCTCGAGACCCATGATCGACGTGCGGTCGTCGCCGAGGCTCTTGATCCTGGCCTCGGCTGCGGCTTTCGCCTTCTCCGACTTGGTGATGGCCGCTTTGAGCTTGTCCTGTGCTGCGGGCTCAGTGGCGGCGGTCAGATCGGCATTGAGCTTCGTCAGGTTCGCCGTCTCGGTAGCGACGATCTTTCCTTGGGCGGCTTTGATCGCAAGCGGGTAGGTGAGGTTCGGCGACACCATCACCAGGCCGATCGCAACGAGGGTGCCGACGATCATGCCCAGCACGATGCCGCCGGTGTTGCAGCGTTTCCAGAACAGCGTCAGCAGCACGCAGGGGAAGTTGGCCGAGGAGGCCACGGCGAAAGCCAGGGCCACCAGATGGGCAACGTTCTGGCCTTTGGCAGAGATGCCAATGATGATGGCCATGGCCCCGACCAGGATGGTGGCGATGCGCGCGGCGCGAACCTGCTCCTGCTGCGTCACGTGCTCTTCGCGGATGACACCGACGTAGAGGTCGTGCGCCATCGCCGATGCGGCGGCCAGCACCAGGCCGGCGACCACCGCGACGATGGTGGCGAAGGCGACGGCGGCGACGAACGCCATGAAGAGGTTGCCACCCAGCGAGTCTGGGCCCCCACCCAGGGATTGCGCCAGCAGCGGGTTGGCCATGTTGCCGCCGGCGTCGATGGCGGCGATGGCGGCGGGGCCGACTTTCATCGCCGAGCCCATGCCGAGGAACAGCGTCAGCACGTAGAAGCCGCCGATGATGGCCATTGCCCAGTTCACCGACGTGCGCGCGGCTTGGGCTGTTGGCACGGTGAAGAAGCGCATCAGGATGTGCGGCATGCCGGCCGTACCGAACACCAGGGCCATGCCCAGCGAGATTTGGTCGAGCGGCACCTTGAGGAACAATCCGGGCTCGAGGAAGATCTGGCCGAGTTGCGTGGCCGACAGGTTATTGGCCTTGTCGCCGATCAGGGCGGCGACGCGAGCCTGGACCTTGGGGTCGCCGACGACACTGCCGAGGAAGTCGCCGAGGAATCCGTACTGGCTCCAGACCAGGATGACCATGAGGATGGAGGCACACACCAGAAGGATGGCCTTGATGATCTGCACCCAGGTGGTGGCGACCATGCCGCCGAAGAGCACATAGGCCAGCATCAGCACGCCCACGGTCATCACCGACACTTCGTAGTCGATGCCGATCAGTGTCTTGATCAGCACGCCGGCACCGACCATCTGCGCGGTCAGGTAGAAGGTGGACACGGTGATCGTGGACAGGGCGCCGACAATGCGCGCCTTTTTCGGATCGTTGCGGTAGGCGAGGATGTCCGACAACGTGTACTTGCCGATATTGCGGCAAGGCTCGGCGATCACCAGCAGCACGGTGATGTAGGCGACCAGCCATCCCACCGAGTACATGAAGCCGTCGAAGCCGTACAGCGAAATCAGGCCGGCGATCCCGAGGAAGGAGGCTGCCGACAGGTAATCTCCCGCAATCGCCCAACCGTTCTGCAGGCCGGATATGCCGCCGCCGGCGGCATAGAAGTCAGCCACCGTCTTGACGCGCTTGGCGGCCATGTAGGTGACGTACATCGTCAGCGCGATAATGGCGCCGAAGACGAGGAAGGTCAGCCATTTCCACTTGTCGGCGACGGCGCCCTGCGCGAAGGCCGGCTGTGCGGCGAAGAAAAGGACAGAAGCGATCAGGGCCGGCTGGATCTTGTTCTTCAGGTTGATCATTTCTTGGCTCCGATCTTTTCGGCTTCGCGGACCAGTTCAGCGGCCATGACGTCGAACTCCTTGGCCTTCGCCGTGTAATAGAAGGCAATGCCCCAGGCGACGACGAATTGCGAGAGCGCGAACAGGATGCCGACGTTGACCACGCCATACACCTTGATCTTGTAGATGTCGGCGAAATAGGCGGCGCCGATTGGCAGCAGGAAGTAGTAGAAGAGCGAGAACACCATCAAGCTCGTGAGAAACGTGACCTTCCTCGAGTGCAGAGTCTGGAAGCGCGGGTCGTTGTCGATTGCGACCCAGTTGTAAACCGGCGTCGCCGGCGCAGCTGCGGACATTTGCGTCCTCCCTGGTTGAAGAAACCTCGTTGCCGTTCCGCTCTTCGGCGGACTTGGTATGGCGCGCAACGTAATGAGCGAAGCTTGCGCCAGACTTACACGGCGATTCGCTTGGCGCAATCTGCGCTTCGGCGTCCGATCAGGACTTGACTTGCATCACGCGCACGCGACGCTGCACTGCGACGTAAGTTTGATGTCAGCTCTTGCGTACCGCATTCAAGCGGTATGGCGTTCAGGGCAGTTCGGTCGTGCCCGCCGCTTTCGGCGCCACCGTGCCCAGGCGTGTCTTCAGCGACTGCGCTTTGCTTTCGAAAAGCGCGGCGTAGTACACGCTATTGGACATCACCTTCTTCACGTAGTCGCGCGTCTCGTTGAACGGGATCGTCTCGGCGAAGATGGCGCCCTCGACCGCGCGCGCCAGCGTCGATCGCCAAAGCCGTGGCCGCCCCGGACCGGCGTTGTAGGCCGCAGTCGCCAGCACCGGGTGGCCGTCGAGATCATCGAGCACCATGCGCAGGTAACCGATGCCCAGACGCAGGTTCACGTCGACCTCGTTGATCCGCGCCGGCGCGTAATCGTTCATGCCGACCTTGCGCGCCACAAATCGTGCGGTCGCCGGCATCAACTGCATCAATCCCTGCGCGCCGGCGCTGGAGCGGATGTCCTGAATGAAGCGCGACTCCTGCCGGATCAGTCCGTATACCCAGGTTTCGTCGAGGCCGGCCGCGCGCGCGTTCTGCGTCAGTTCGGCTCGGTGCGGTGACGGAAAGCGCTGCGTGAAATCGAACTCTTCGCGAGTGCGATCCGACGTCGAGATCATGCGGTCGAGGACGTTGACACTGCGTGCGTATTCGGCTGCTGCGAGCAACTGGCGGTCGGTCATACCGCGCAACTGCCAGTTCCATTCGCGGTGCCCCTCGATCCGCAAACCAAGGCGGTAGAAAGCAAGCGCACGCCCAAACCCCGGATTGGCCTCCATCACCGCGATGTCTTCCGCGCTCGCATCGGGCGCGCGCGGCGGCACCACCATCGGCTGGTCAAGCTCCTCAGCAGCCAGCTTGCCGTAGAAATCAAACCGGCCGGCGATCATGCGTAACTGCTCGGCGGCTTCGTCGTTGCGCTTCTCGGCCTGCAGCGCGCGCGCGCGCCAGTAGACCCAGGCGGGATCGCCCGCGAGGGCGCCCGGCATCCGTTCGATCGCAGAGCGCACCATGCGCCAGTCGGGCCCGTTGCGGTCGCCACGCAGCGCAGCGCGCACCTGCCATTCGAGCACCTCATCGGCGCGCACGGCGTCGGGGCCAATGCCGACGAGTTCGCCACCGCGGCGATACCAATCGAGCGCCTCGGGGGTGTGCTTCAAAGCCGCCATGTGGCCGATGCGGCCCCAGACGATGCCACGCTGTTCCGGCGTCAGATGCAGATTCAATGCGGTGGCGAAACGCGCCGCCTGCGGCGGATCGTCGCGGGCGAGACGTGCGATGGCGACCAGGGCCAGTTCACGCTGGGCTTCGGTCAGTCGACGCTCATGGGTCGTCAGGAACGCGGCCGGACTGTCAATCGCCTGCGCGACCAGCGCCGCGGTCACGCCTCTGCCGCCGGTGGCCACGCGCTTGGCAGTCGCAAACTGATTCTGTTCGACCAGCGCGCGCACGCGCTCCCACACCGACAGGCGGCCGTCTTCCAACAGCGCCTCCGTCAAGGCGACGCACCCTTCAGTGCCGGATTCGCGCGTCCCGGAAAGCAGTTGGCGCGCTTCGCGGGCGAGCGCATCGGTGCGCCCGTCGCGCAGATAGCGCGCCAGCATTGCATAGCAACGGATCTGCGGCTCATCGCCCCAGACCAGTGCCGTCTGTTCACGCGTGAACGCCTCAAAGGCGCGGCGTGCACCCAGTGCCAGCATCCATTCCAGTCGCATGCGGTCGGCGAGGTAGGTGCCGGGGTACTTGGCGAGAAAGTCGGCCACCGCCGCATCGACCCGCTCCGCTTCGTCGATACGCAGTCGTGGCTGCAGTTGCCAGAATTCGACGTACGCTGCGAGCGGATGGCCCTTCACGCGTTCGGCGAGCATTGACAGCCGCTCGCGATCGCCGACGCGCACGGCTTCCCGCGCGGCCATGAAGGCATCGTCTGCGTACAGGGAGTCACTGCGCGCGCCGTTTCGGCCCGGCACCGTAGCGCCGACAGGTGACGCCGCCATCCACGTTGCGGCAATCAGCAGGAGAAGGGCAGTGCAGCGTAATAACATCGAGTCCACGGTACCACGCGGTGCAGAAAGATGACGACCAACACGATCAGCGGAGTTTCATCCGATCCTGAACGGGGCGGGATGCGTGCGCGTTTACTGTCGGCGCGGATGAACCTGGAAGATCGCGCCGAGCGTGAACGCGTGCTGATCAATCGCGTTTCGCGCTGGCTGCGCACGATGCCGGTGACGCGGTTGGCGTTTTTCTGGCCGATCAAGGGTGAGCCGAACCTGGCGCCGCTGGTCACGACATGGCTGGCCGAAAATACCTTGCGGCAGGCCGGCTTGCCCGTCGTCGTGGGTGATGGCCTCGAGTTCGCCCCGTGGACGCCGAAGACGCCGATGGAGGCGGGCGAATACGGCATTCAGGTGCCGGCAACCAAGCAGCGGATGAAGCCGCAGCTGGTGCTGATTCCGTGCCTTGGCATCGACGAGAACCGCTATCGGCTCGGCTACGGCGGTGGCTACTACGATCGCGCACTGGCGCGCACCTCGCCGCGGCCGGTCACAGTCGGCATCGCCTTCGACTGTGCGCGTGTCAGTTCGATCAAACCGAAACCGCACGACATCCGCCTTGATCTGGCGCTCACCGAAGCAGGTTCACTTTAGTCGATCGTCCTTCAACCCGCGGTCAGGTCAATCGCTGCGGGCCGCGCCTGAACTCCTCAAGCAGCCACTGGGTGAACGCCGCCACATGCGGCAGTCGCGCACGGTCGGGATTGACGATCAGGTAGTAGCGGTACCCGGTGCGCATGCGCAACTGCGGAAAGGGAGTCATCAGGTCGCCGCTGGCGACCGAATCGTCGATCAGCGGCGAGCGTCCCATCACCGCGCCCTGACCGCGCACGGCGGCCTGCACCGCCTGATCGATGAATGAGAACATCATGCGACCGCCCGCCGGCGATTGCGAGGGCACCTGCGCGAAATCGAACCAGCGCGCCCAGCTGCTGGCGATCGAACTGGGCATCGTGTCGTCCATGTCGAGCAGCGGAAGCTTGTACAGGTCGGCGGGCGCGTTCAGGGTCACGCGCGTGCGCTCGATCAGCCGGCTGCTGAGAGCCGGCGTCACGAACTCTTCCATCAGTTCGATCGCATCGCTCGGCAACGGTGTTCGATCCGGGCGGCACCAGCGCAGCGCCAGATCCACGCCCTCCTTCTGCAGATCGATGAAGCGATCGCCCGCGTCGATGCGGATTTCGATCTCCGGATGCGCGCGCTGAAACACCGCCAGACGCGGCACCAGCCACAAGGATGCAAATGACGCATACGTCGTGAGCGTGATGCGCGGCGGCAGCCCGACCCCGCGGATCTCATCGACGCTGCGATCGATTCCGACCAGCGCCTGCTGCACAGCGCGTTGCAGCCGCTCGCCCGCGGGCGTCAGCTCGAGCGCGCGCGTCCTGCGCAGGAACAGTGGCTTGCCGACCTGACGCTCCAGAGAACTGATCTGCCGGCTGATCGACGATTGCGTCAGCGCCAGTTCGTTGGCCGCGAGCGTGAACGACAGCAGGCGCGCGGCAGATTCGAACCCGCGCAACGCGGCGAGCTGGATCGGCCGTCGCCGGCGCGTGCCGGGCGGTCGCGACGCAGAAGTGCGAGAAACCATGTCGGCACCATACATGCGAATCATGCATGCATCAATTGCGCACTTTTCGTTTGTCCGCGCCGCCTGATCAGCCTCTAATTCAGCTACGCCGCAAGGCAAGAAGTAGCCGCAAGGGCGCAACCGCAGGATCAAGCAGTGGAGGTTGTCATGATGGGCGAATGGGGACCGGTGACGTCACGGACAGTCGATCTGGATTACGAGCAGCTGCTGATGCTCGAAGGCCGGCCGGGCACGCGTGTCAAAGTCATCTTTGGCGGATTCTGGCTGACCGAAGAAGGGCAGTTGCAGGACGTATTTGCACGCACCGGCGACGAGGTTGCGCTGCACTCGCCTCGGCGCGCGGTGATCGAAGCAACGGGCGCGACGCGCATCGAGTTGATCGAGCCTGTCGCACTCGGTCGTTTGCACATGCTCGCTCAGCACGGCATTGGCGCTCTGCGCGGTCTTGTGCGCAGGGGCAAGGCGCTGGCTTCAGCGTCGGCATGGTCGCCGCACGTGCCGCGCGGAACGCTGGCGGCTTTGGCCGCGGTGGTCGGTGTCGCAATCCCGGCGCTCGTGATGGTCGGTATCGCGGCCACCGCGCCGACGCTCGCCCAGTTCATCTGATGCCAGCCGCCAGGATTGTCCGGGCGCGCGAATTCTTGAGCGGGCGTGCGTGGGCGATGTTGCCGCTGGTGGCCATCGACAGTGTGACGGCGCGCCTGCATTGGACCGACCAGCCGCACCGATGGCACGTGAATCATGGTGCGGAGGTGTTCGCCGTGCTCGATGGGGTGGTCGACATGCAGTATCGCGCGGGCGGGCGGGAATATCTGGTAACGCTCTGTGCAGGTGATGTGTTCTGCGCCGAGGGCGGTTGCGAGCATGTGGCGCGCCCGCGCGGTGAAGCGCGAGTGCTGGTGGTTGAACGCGGCGCAAGCGCATAGGCAAAACAACGGTCGGATCGAGGGGGAGAGCGTGCTGACTCTGTACGGAGCCAAGGGCTCCGGCGCGGCGGCGATCGAGGCCGCGCTGAAGGTGATCGGAGCCGATTACAGGCTGCTCGATGCGGCATCGTGGCAGCCCGGCCCCGGGTTGGAAGAACTGAAACGCGTGAATCCGCTGGCGCAGGTGCCTACGCTCGTGCTCGACGATGGCAGCGTGCTGACCGAAAGCGCCGCGATCCTGATCGACCTCGGCTTGCGCTACCCGGCGAGTGGTTTGCTGCCGCGCAGTGAGACACAGCGCGCGCAGGCAATCCGAGGGCTGACCTACATCGCCGCCAATTGCTACGCGGCGATCGGCGTGATCGACTATCCGGAGCGCTGGTGCAGTGAATGCGACGACGCGACGAGCGAACGCATACGCGCCGGCACCCGCAGGCGATTGCACGAGCTGTGGGATACGTTTGCCGATACGTTCCCGGCCACGCCGTTTCTGAGCGGAGAGCACCTCGGTGCGCTCGATCTGCTGGCGGCGGTCGTATCGAAGTGGTCCGGCACCCGGGCGCATCTGAAGGCCAGCCGCCCGCGCTTCTATGCGCTGCTGCTGGCGATCGAATGCGAGCCACGCGTGGCGGCGATCTTTGAAGAGCACTGGCCAACGCAGTAGTTGCAGAATCGGCTGTTTCGGTCAACCAGGAGCATTCGTGAAACTCGTGATCGGCAACAAGAACTACTCGTCGTGGTCGCTGCGACCGTGGCTGCTCATGCGCCATTCAGGCATTGCATTTGATGAAGTGGAACTCAGCTTCAACTCGCCGACCTTCAAGCGTGATGCGCTGTCGTTTGCTCCGACCGGCAAGGTGCCGGTTCTGGTTGACGATGACCTGACGGTGTGGGACACGTTGGCGATTGCTGAACACCTGGCCGAGAAATTCCCTGAAAAACAATTATGGCCGCGCGATGCCAAGCTGCGCGCCGAGGCGCGCGCGATCTGCGCCGAGATGCATGCCGGCTTTCAGGCGTTGCGCAACAACATGGGGATGAACATCACGGCGGACCTCACCGGGCTCGGATGGAACATCGAGGTGCAGAACGATATCGACCGCATCACCGCGATGTGGATGGGGCTGCGCGCACGTCACAAGGCTTCCGGCCCGTTCCTGTTCGGGCAGTTCAGCGTCGCCGACGCGTTTTATGCGCCGGTGGTCACGCGCTTCAATACCTATCGACCGAAGCTCTTGCCCACCGTCAACGAGTACATGCAGACCATGCTTGGGCTGCCGGCGATGAAGGAGTGGTTTGCGGCCGCGGTGCAGGAGAACGACTTCGTCGCCTTTGATGAGCCGTATCGGCGAGCTCCGGGATAAGCCGCGTTACTTCGGTAGACCCAGTCGCCGCCATATCTCCAGCGCCGCGTCGGCCTGATTCATCGTGTAAAAGTGCAGCCCGGGCGCGCCGACCGACAGAAGCTGTTCACACAGGTCGGTCACGACGTCGAGCCCGAAGGCGCGGATCGACGCCTTGTCGTCGCCAAAGCTGGCGAGCTTCAGGCGAATCCAGCGCGGGATCTCGGCGCCGCAGTTGTCGGAGAAGCGCGCCAGTTGGGTGAAGTTGGTGATCGGCATGATGCCGGGCACGATTGCGATCCTGCAGCCGGCGGCCTCGACGTCGTCGCAGAACCGAAAATAGGCATCCGAGTTGTAGAAGTACTGCGTGATTGCCGAGTTGGCACCGGCGCGCACCTTGCGCAGGAAGTTGTGCAGATCCTCGGCCGGCGAGCGCGCCTGCGGATGCATCTCCGGATAGGCGGCGACTTCGATGTGAAACCAGTCGCCGGTCGCGGCGCGGATGAACTCCACCAGTTCGTTCGCATGGCGAAAATCACCCGCGCCGCCCGCGGCGCCCGACGGCAGATCGCCCCGCAAGGCCACCATGCGCCGGATGCCGGCGCTCTTGTACCCGGTGATCAGTTGCGTGACCTGCTCGCGCGTGGTGCCAATGCACGAGATATGCGGCGCCACCGGGCGGCCTTCGGCGTGGATTTCCATCACCGTGTTCCAGGTGCCTTCCTTGGTCGAACCGCCGGCGCCAAACGTCACTGAAAAGAATGCCGGTTTGACCTCGGCCAGGCGTGCGCGCGCCGCGCGCAGCTTTTCCACGCCCTCCGGTGTCTTGGGCGGGAAGAACTCGAAGCTGAACGTGCCCGCTTGCTGCGTCATTTGCTCAGCACAGTGGAGAAAGCCGACGAGAAAAGGCTGTACAGCAGCGCCCCGCCCATTGCCCACCAGAACCCATCGACCCTGAAGCCTTCGAGCATCGACCCAACCGCCCAGAACAGCAGCGCATTCAGCACGAGCAGGAACAACCCAAGCGTGAGCAGGGTGATCGGCAGCGTCAGGATCACGAGGATCGGCCTCACGAGCGCATTGACGAGCCCGAGCACCAGCACGGCGAGCAGTGCGTGCGGCCACCACTCGATGATGCGCACCCCGGGCAGCAACATCGTCACGAGGTAAAGCGCAAGGGAATTGAGGATCCATACCAGCAGGATGCGCATCGAGCGGTCCTTTCTCAATCGGCGCGCCGGGCGCCTTCGACGTAAGGCTTCATCGCCGCATAGATGGTGGTGCTTACCGGCACGGCAAGATCGAGCTCTTTTGCCATCCGCACCACGGCGCCGGCCAGCCAAGGAGCTTCGAGCCGGTTCCCTGCGGTGAGATCGTTCAGCATCGATGAACGCATTTCAGCTGGAAGCCCATCGAGAAACGCGAGCTGGCGATCGACGAAGTCGTCGCCAAGTGCGATGCCTTTCTTCCGTGCCAGCACAAAAGCTTCGCGCACGGCCGCGGTGATGGTCGCGCGCAGTTCCGGATCTGCGCGCACGAAGCCAACCGGTTGCCGCGCCAGGCAGGTGACCCCCGACAGCGCGGCGAGCATCGCAAACTTCTGCCACAACGCCTTTTCAATGTCATCGACGGCGACGATGTTGACTCCCGCCGCCTTGCCGGCATCGGCAAATGCCTGAACCTTGTCCGCTAGCACGGGTGTGAATGCACCCACCTGCAGCCGCGCCATCGTGCCGGTGTGCGCAATGACGCCGGGCGACTTGATCACTGCGGCAATCTGCGCAACACCGCCGGCCACGTGCGTCGCGCCAAGCACGCGCTGCAGGATCACGTGGCTATCCACGCCGTTCTGGAACGGAATCACGACGCCACCGCCCGCGACGACCGGTGTGATCTGCTTCCCGGCCGACTCGACGTCCCACAGCTTGGTGCAGAACATCACGACGTCGACTGCGCCCGCAGTGGACGGGTTATCCGTAGCTTGCACCGATGCGAGGTGCAGCGGCGTCACGCTGCTTTCGATCCGCAGTCCGTTCGCGCGCAGCGCGGCCAGATGAGCGCCGCGCGCGACCAACGTAACCTCGTGGCCGGCTTGTGCGTACAGCGCACCGAAGTAGCCGCCGACGCCGCCAGCGCCCATGACAAGGATTCGCATCTTCATTCAGTCGGGAGTCAGGAGTCGGGAAAAGTGCTTCGGGCTCGCCGACAGAAGTCTCAGATCCTGCTCCCGACTCCCGACCCCCGACGGTTCTTAGTACCGATACTGGTCGGACTTGTAGGGCCCGGCCTTACTGACCCCGATGTAGCGCGCCTGATCATCGGTCAGTTCGGTCAGCTGCGCGCCCAGTTTCTTCAGCTGCAGTCGTGCGACTTTTTCGTCCAGATGCTTGGGCAGCACGTACACACCGATCGGGTATTTGTCAGTGTGGGTAAACAACTCGATCTGCGCGATCACCTGGTTGGAGAACGACGACGACATCACGTAACTCGGATGTCCTGTGCCGCATCCGAGGTTCACGAGACGGCCCTGTGCCAGCAGGATGATCCGTTTGCCGTCGGGGAAGATTACGTGATCGACCTGCGGCTTGATCTCTTCCCACTTGTACTGCTTCAGCGATGCGACATCGATTTCGTTGTCGAAATGCCCGATGTTGCAGACGATTGCCTGATCCTTCATCTTCAACATGTGCTCGTGCGTGATCACCTGGAAGTTGCCGGTCGCGGTGACGAAGATGTCGGCCTTGTCAGCCGCGTAGTCCGTTGTCACCACGCGATAACCCTCCATCGCCGCCTGCAGCGCGCAGATCGGATCGATCTCGGTCACCCACACCTGCGCGCTCAATGCGCGCAGCGCCTGCGCCGAGCCTTTGCCCACGTCACCATAACCACACACAACGGCGACCTTGCCGGCAATCATCACGTCGGTGGCGCGCTTGATGCCGTCGACCAGCGACTCGCGGCAACCGTACAGGTTGTCGAACTTGCTCTTGGTGACTGAATCGTTGACGTTGATCGCCGGAAACGCGAGCTTGCCTTCCTTGGCCATCTGGTACAGGCGCTTCACGCCCGTTGTCGTTTCTTCGGTCACGCCTTTGATCTTGGCCAGGCGCGTCGAATACCAGGTCGGCTCCTTGGCGAGCTTGGCCTTGATCGTCTTGAACAGGGACGTTTCCTCCTCGCTCGTCGAATTTGAGATCACGGCCGGATCTTTTTCCGCCTTTGCTCCCAGATGCAGCAGCAGGGTGGCGTCGCCGCCGTCATCGAGGATCATGTTCGAGTAGCCGCTATCGGGCCACTCGAAAATGCGGTGTGTGTAGTCCCAGTAATCATCGAGTGACTCGCCCTTGACTGCGAACACTGCGGTGCCGGCGGCAGCGATTGCCGCTGCGGCGTGATCCTGGGTGGAAAAGATGTTGCAGCTCGCCCAGCGGACCTGTGCACCGAGCGCCTTCAATGTCTCGATCAGGACCGCGGTCTGGATCGTCATGTGCAGCGACCCGGTGATGCGCGCACCGCGCAGCGGCTGCCTGGAGGCGAATTCCTCGCGGATCGCCATCAGGCCCGGCATCTCCGTTTCGGCGATGCGGATTTCCTTGCGGCCCCAGTCCGCCAGTTTCAGATCGGCGACGACGTAGTCGCCGGTGGAACGAGTTGGTTTGAGTACGGCGCTCATCTCGCGCCCTCCTTTCGTACAAGAGGTGTGCGAGCGCGGTTGGCAATGTCGGCTGGCGCCGACCGCTTCGAGCCTGGCGGGTTGAGCACCCGTCGCAACGCTCCTCGAAGCGAGTGCGGATTGTAATCGGGTAGGCAGGGGCTTTGCCAACGCTCTATCGGCAAGAATCCCCCACTCAAGCTAGGGAATTCGTAGGCAAACGTGTGGCGAACCTGCACCGGACTTGAGGTGAGCCTCGCATTTTCGATTTCGTCGCGCTTCGGCATGTTGACGGATCGTTTCGGTGTCGCATGGATGGTCGGCATGATGAGCTGAGAACGGCACACAACGCGCTTCCATACGATCGACAGTCAGGTCGACTGCAACGGCCGCCGCGGCAGATCTTCGAACAGTCCCACCATGATGCGCAGGCCTTGCTCTGCCACATCTGCCAGCAGATGTTCGTCGGGGGCGTGCTGAGAGCAGGCGGGATAGGAGTGCGGCACCCACAAGGTCGGCAAACACAGCAACTCAGCGAAGCAATCGTTCGGCAGCGAGCCGCCGAGGTTGGGCAGGATCGCCGGCGCGATGCCGGTGGTGCGTTCGATGCTCTTCGCCGCCCAGCGCGCCCACGAGTTGTCCGGATCCAGTCGCGTGGCAGCCATGACCTCGGCACGGTCCTGAACGACAGTGATCTGCCCGAAACCGTGTGCGTCGAGGTGCTCGCGAATCGCGGGGATGAACGCAGCGTGATCACACCCCGCAACAAAACGCAGTTGGAGGGTGGCGGTCGCGCGCGGGGGAATCGCATTGACCGGGTGCTCGGGGTTGCCAGTCTTGAACGCGAGCACCTCGAGCGCGTTGAAACCGAACACGCGTTCGGCCGCAGTCAGTCCCGGCTCGCCCCAATCGTCATCGATGGAAGGTCCATTCGGCTCGCCGGGCTCGATCGTCGCAAGCGCTCGTCGCACGCTGTCAGGAATCGGCGGGGGTCGCAGAGCCCCGACGAGGATGCGCCCGCGTGCATCGACCATCGAGGCGATCGCGTTGGCCAGCAGCGTGCCTGGATTGGCCAGCAATCCGCCCCAGTTTCCCGAGTGATGCGCGCCGTCACGTAATGCGCAGTCGAGCGTGAAGTTGATGCAGCCGCGCGAACCGAGGAACAGCGTCGGCCGGTCTGAGCGCAGACGCGGCCCGTCGCTGGCGATGAATACATCGGCCGCCAGTTGCGCCCTGCGCTGCTCGCAGATCGCCCGGAGTCCGGGCGAGCCAACTTCTTCGCCCATCTCGAACAGCCACTTGACGTTGCAGCCCAGCGCGCCGCGCGTCCTGAGCAGATGCTCGAGCGCGGCGAGGTTGATGGAATGCTGCCCTTTGTTGTCGGCCGTGCCGCGGCCATACCAGCGGTTGCCTTGCTCCTCGAGCACCCACGGTGACGACGCTTGTTCCCACTGCGCGTCGTAACCCAGCACGACGTCGCCGTGGCCATACATCAACACCGTGGTGAGTTCCGGGTCCTCGATGCGCTCGGCAAAGAGAAACGGTGGGCCACCGGCGATCACGTTGTCCCAAAGCTGCGTCGCAAACCCCATTCGCTCAAGCGTGGGCGCGATTTCGTCGATCAGATACCGCCGCAGTTCGGACCGGCGCTCGGGGTTCTGGCTTTCGGTGCGCAGCGCGATGCGCCGTGCCAGCGCGTTGCGCAGCCCGGCGACGTCGATTTCGGCGGATCGATGGGCGGCAGCTTCGAGGCGAGTCATGCGCGGATGCTACTGCGCGGCGCAGCGGCGCGGGTTCTCCTTGCGCGCGACACGAGCTACGCGTACCTTCGCGCCCGAAACCCGGGCGCGTGTGCCCCGTGGTCTGCCCAATGATCAGTTCGCAATCTTCCCTGCAGCACTTGCGCATTCATCGCTTCATTGCGCTTGAGCGCGGTCCGCGGCTCATCGTCACCGGGGCGGTGCACGGCAACGAGACCGCCGGCACGCGTGGCATCGAGCGCGTGCTCGGCGAGATCGAGCGCGGTGAGGTGCCGCTCGTGCGCGGCACGTTGACCTTCGTGCCAGTGAGCAACCCGCTTGCCTACGCGAAGGGCGAGCGTTTCGGCGATCGCAACCTCAACCGGCGCCTGTTGCCTACCGAGACGCCGCAGGACAATGAGGACCGCATCGCCAATGTGCTGTGTCCGCTGCTTGCCGAGAACGACGTGTTGCTCGACCTGCACAGCTTTCGCAGCCCGGGAGAGCCGTTCGTGTTGCGTGGTCCCGCCGACAACCGTGGCGCGCTCGAGCCCTTTGCCCATGCCGAAGACGAGGCCCGCCTGTGCGCTCACCTCGGCGCCAGGCGCGTGGTGGACGGCTGGATGGAGGCCTACGCCGGCGGCGTGGCGAGACGTCGCCGACTCGGATTGACGCCTGACGCAGTGAATGAAGATCCGGCCTACGGAGTCGGCACCACCGAGTACATGCGCTTGGTGGGAGGCTACGCGGTCACGCTCGAGTGCGGCCAGCACGAGGACGCCAACGGCCCCGAGGTGGCGCGGCACGCGATCCGGCAGACGCTGGCACTGCTGGGGATTGCTGATCTGCCGCTGGCGCCGCCGCAGAGGCCCTTCGATTGCCTCACGCTCGTCACCGTGGTCGACCGCCACGCCGAGGGCGATCTCTTCGTGAAGGACTGGACCAGTTTCGACCCGCTGGCCGAAGGCGAACTGATCGCGCGGCGTGCCGATGGAACCGAAGTGCGCGCAACCGAGGCCGATTACATCGTCTTCCCGGACCAAGGGGCGCGGCCCGGGCACGAGTGGTTCTACCTCGCGCGTCCGAGTCGGCGGCCGATCTGAAGTCGCGGCGCGAGCAGACCGTCCCGATCCCAACCGCCGCGGCGGTTGCAGATCAATAGCATCGGCGTACCGCCTGATGCACAATGTCCGGCCCGATCGACAATACGAGGAGACACGCCATGCGGGAACAGGAGTTGCGCCACCTGATCGAAGACGTCCGGGAAGGCCGCTTGCCGCGACGCTCGTTCATACAGCAGATGGTCGGCCTGGGGCTGACCGCGCCGATGGCTTCGATGATGCTGATGCACGCCGGCGTTGCACAGGCACAGACGGCCCCGGCCTACAAGCCCTCCAAGCGCGGCGGCGGCGGCGCGCTCAAGGTGCTGTGGTGGCAGGGCGCCACGCTGCTGCAGCCGCACTTTGCCAACGGCACAAAGGACCAGGAAGGCTCGCGCATCTTCTACGAGTCGCTTGCGGTGTGGGACGGCGAAGGCAACCTCGTGCCGATCCTTGCCGCCGAGGTCCCCACGCGCGAGAACGGCGGCCTGTCGCCCGACGGCAAGAGCGTGACGTGGAAGCTGAAAAAAGGAGTCACCTGGCACGACGGCCAACCGTTCACCGCTGATGACTGCGTTTTCACCTGGGAATATGCGCGGGAGCCGGCCACGGCGGCGGTGACGACTGGCGTCTACAAGGACGTCACGGTGACGACGGTCGATTCGCACACCATCCGCGTGACCTTCGCGAAACCGACGCCATTCTGGGCAACCGCCTTTGTCGCGGCCGAAGGAATGATTATTCCGAAGCACGTGTTCGGGCCGTACATCGGCGCCAAGTCGCGCGACGCGCCCGGCAACCTCAAGCCGGTGGGCACCGGCCCCTACAAGTTCGTCGACTTCAAACCGGGCGACATGGTGCGCGGCGAGATCAACAACAACTACCACATGCCCAACCGGCCTTTCTTCGATTCGATCGAGATGAAGGGCGGCGGCGACGCAACCTCGGCCGCACGCGCCGTGCTGCAGACCGGCGAATTCGACTACGCCTGGAACCTGCAGGTCGAGGACGAGGTGCTCAAGCGCCTGGAGGCGGGCGGCAAGGGCAGGGCGCAGATCGTTCAGAGCGGCGACATCGAATTCATCCAGCTCAACACCAAAGACCCGTGGAACGAGGTTGAAGGCGAGCGCGCCCACGTCAAGTCGAAGCACTTCGCGTTCGCCGATCCCGCGGTGCGCGAAGCCATGTCCCTGCTGGCCGACCGCAAGGGCATCCAGGAATTCATCTACGGGCGGACGGGAATCGCGACCAGCAACTTCCTGAACAATCCGGCGCGCTTCCGCTCGCCCAACACGAAGTTCGAGTTCAACGTCGACAAGGCCAACCAGATCCTCGAAGCCGCGGGCTGGAAGAAAGGAGCCGACGGCGTTCGCGAGAAGGACGGCAAGAAGCTAAAGTTCGTATACCAGACCTCGGTCAATTCGCTGCGCCAGAAGGAACAGGCGGTGATCAAGCAAGGGTGCCAGAAGGCGGGCATCGATCTCGAACTGAAGTCGGTCACTGCCAGCGTGTTCTTTTCGTCCGACGTGGCCAACCCGGACACCTACGGCAAGTTCTGGTGCGACATGCAGATGTACACGACCACCATGACGCAGCCTGATCCGGAACGCTTCATGGACCAATACCTGTCGCGCGAGGTCTCTTCAAAGGCCAACAAGTGGCAGGGCCGCAATATCACGCGCTGGGTGAGCGAGGACTACGACAAGACCTACGCGGCGGCGGAAGGTGAGCTCGACCCGGTCAAGCGAGCGGCACTCTTCATCCGGCTGAACGACCTGCCGGTCAAGGACAACGTGATCATCCCGCTGATCAGCCGCCCGCGCGTGCGCGGATCGAACCTGAAGCTGATGGTGCCACTCACCGGCTGGGACCTGGACTTCTCGCAATTGCAGAACTGGTACCGCGAGGCCTGATCGCCCACTGACTTGACCGCTCGAACACACCGGCGGTGGGTTCCTACCTCCTGCGGCGGCTGCTGATTGCCGTGCCCAGCTTGCTGGGCATCAGCGTGGTGCTGTTCACCGTCCTGGCGCTGGCGCCCGGGGATCCGTTCAGCGAACTGGCGCTGAACCCCAATGTGCCGGCCGAGGTGCGCATGGCCTTGCGCGCCAAGTTTGGCCTGGACGATCCGGTCTGGCAGCGCTATTTCCACTGGTTCGCGGCAATGCTGCGCGGCGACTGGGGCTTTTCGTTCATCAGCCGCGTCGACGTCGACACGCTGATCCTGCAGCGGGTGCCGGTCACGCTGGCGGTGATCGGTGCCTCGCAGCTGCTGGCGCTGGCGATCGCGCTGCCGGTAGGCGTGTACTCGGCGATGCGGCCCTACTCCTGGTTCGACCGCCTCGCCAGTTCGCTGGCTCTGGTCGGCTTCTCGCTGCCGACATTCTTCACGGGCATCCTGTTGATTTTGATCTTCTCGATCAAGCTTGGCTGGCTGCCGTTCGTGTTCCGCGCCGACCTTTCGACCACCGGCTGGCAGTGGTGGGTCGAGCAGATCCGGCAGTCGATCATGCCGATCGTTGTGCTTGGACTGTTCCAGGGTGCCAGCTGGACGCGCTACGTGCGCTCGGCGATGCTTGACGTGATCCGGCTCGACTACGTGACCACCGCGCGCGCCAAGGGGCTGCCCGAGCGCGTGGTGGTGCTCAAGCACGTGGTGAGGAACGCCTTGATCCCGGTGGTGACGCTGGTGGCGCTGCAGATGCCGGCGGTCTTCGGCGGTGCCATCGTCACCGAGCAGATCTTCCGCATTCCGGGCATCGGTTCGCTGCTGATCGATGCGATCCTGCGCAACGACACGCCGGTGATCATGGCGGTGACCTTCGTGTTCTCCTGCCTCGTGATCGCATTCAACCTGATTGCCGACCTGCTCTATGGCTGGCTTGACCCCCGCATCTCCTACCGATAGAGCCATCAGGGCTCCTGCGCGCGGCACCTCGCCCTGGCGCGAGGCGTGGCGGCGTTTCAGGCGCCACCGGGTGGCGTATGCGAGCCTGTTCGTGTTGCTGACCCTGGTCGCGCTGGTCGTCCTTGGCCCGCTGGCGTGGAAGGTACCGATCAACGAAATCGATTTCACGGCACAGCTGCAAGGGCCGTCGCTCGCGCATCCGCTCGGCACCGATGATCTCGGACAGGACCTGCTCGCCCGCATGCTCTACGGCGGGCGTATCTCGCTGGCGGTGGGGCTGGCCGCGATGACGATGGCGATCGTGTTCGGGGTCCTCATCGGCGCCATCGCGGGCAGCTCGCGCGGAGCCATCGACTCGGCGTTGATGTGGCTGACCGATCTGTTCCTCTCGCTGCCGCAACTGCCGCTGCTTCTGCTGATCATCTATCTGTTCCGCGACAGCCTGAAAAGCGTGTTCGGCCCCGAGGGCGGCGTGTTCATCCTCATCGTCGCGGTGATTGGCTGCTTCCGCTGGATGCCGGTGGCCCGCCTCGTGCGGGCGCAGTTCTTCTCGCTGCGCGAGAAGGAATTCGTCGAGGCGGCGCGCGCACTCGGCGCCTCGCCGTTGCGCACCGTGGTGCGGCACATCCTGCCCAACTCACTCGGCCCGGTGATCGTCGCGGGCACGATCGACGTGGCGGCGGCGATCATTGCCGAATCCACGCTGTCGTTCCTCGGGCTCGGGTTTCCGCCGGACATCCCGACCTGGGGGCGCATCCTGTTCGACAGCAAGGATCACCTCGACATCGCCGCGCACTGGGCGCTGTTCCCCGGCGCGGCGATCTTCCTGACCGTGCTGACCATCAACTTCGTCGGCGACGGGCTGCGCGACGCACTCGACCCGCGCAAGGTGATGTAGTGCAGGCGCAGACCAACGTCCGCCTGCTGGAGATCCGCGGGCTGAAGACGCACTTCCACACCGACGACGGCTGGCTGCATGCCGTCGATGGTGTGGATCTCACCGTAAACCGTGGCGAGACGTTGAGTGTCGTCGGTGAGTCGGGCTGCGGCAAGACAGTCACCGCGATGACGGTTTTGAAGCTGATCGCGATGCCCCCCGGCCGCATCGTCGCCGGGCAGATTCTCTGGCAAGGGCGTGACCTGGTACCGATGAGCAGTAACGAGATGCGCGCCATCCGCGCCAAGGAAATCGCGATCGTTTTCCAGGAGCCGATGACCTCGCTCAACCCGGTGTACACGGTCGGCGAGCAGATCGCCGAGGTGATCCGCCTGCACGAGAAGCTGCCGCGCCGCGCGGCGATGGAACGCGCGGCGGAGATGCTCAAGCTCGTGCACATCCCCACGCCCGAGCGACGCGTGCACGACTATCCGCACCAGTTCTCCGGCGGCATGCGGCAGCGGGTGATGATCGCGATGGCGCTTTCGTGCAACCCCAAGCTGCTGATCGCCGATGAGCCCACGACGGCGCTCGACGTGACCATCCAGGCGCAGATCATCGATCTGCTGGGCGAACTGAAGGCAAAGTTCGGCATGGCGATCATGCTGATCACCCACGCGATGGGCGTAGTGGCCGAGACCGCGCAGCGCGTGGTGGTGATGTACGCCGGCAAGGTGGTCGAGGAAGCGCCGGTCAGGGAGCTGTTCGGCAACCCGCGCCACCCGTACACGCAGGGGTTGATCCGCTCGATCCCGCGCATCGATACCGCCGCCACACACAAGGTGCGGCTGGAAACGATCCGCGGCGTGGTCCCCAAACTGATCGCTCCCCCTGAGGGCTGCCGCTTCGCCCCCCGCTGCAAGTACGCGCGGGGGGCCTGCACCACCGCCACGCCACCGCTGCGCGAGGTCGCGCCGGGGCACAAGGTGGCGTGCATCCTGGATGTGACGTCGCTGCAATGACCGAGCCACTGCTGCGCGTCATCGACCTTGTGAAGCACTTCCCCGTGCACGGCGGACTGCTGCGGCGCGAGGTAGCCCGCGTGCACGCCGTCAACGGCGTCAGCTTCGAGATGGCCGCCGGCGAAACGCTCGGCCTGGTCGGCGAATCGGGCTGCGGCAAGTCGACCACGGGCCGCTGCATCCTGCGGCTGATCGAGCCCACTTCCGGCGAGGTCTGGTTCGGCGGCGAGAACGTCACCGCGCTCGACAAGACCGCGCATCGCCGCCTGGCGCGCGACATGCAGATCATCTTCCAGGATCCGTATGCGTCGCTGAACCCGCGCATGACGGTGGGCAGCATCATCGGCGAGGCGCTGATCATCCACAAGCTCGCCAACACCCGCCGCGAGTTCGAAGACCGCATCGTGCAGTTGCTGGAGACGGTCGGGCTATCCGCCGACCACATGCGCCGTTACCCGCACGAGTTCTCCGGCGGCCAGCGGCAACGCATCGGCATCGCCCGCGCACTCGCCGTCTCGCCCAAGCTGGTGGTCTGTGACGAGGCGGTCTCCGCGCTCGACGTCTCGATCCAGGCGCAGGTGATCAACCTGCTCGAAGACCTGCAGCAGCAGTTCAACCTCACGTACCTGTTCATCGCGCACGACCTTTCCGTGGTGGAGCACATCAGCGACCGCGTGGCGGTGATGTACCTGGGCCGCATCGCCGAGATCGCCCTGGCGCATGACCTCTACACCAAGCCGCTGCACCCGTACACGGAGGCGCTGCTGTCTGCCGTGCCGATCCCCGATCCGCAGGTCAAGCGCAAACGGGTCATGCTGCAGGGCGACGTGCCGAGCCCCATCCATCCGCCCTCCGGCTGCCCCTTCCACACGCGCTGCCCGATCGCGCAGCGTCCGCTGTGCAGCAGCGAAATGCCGCAACTCAAGCGCACCGGTGAAGGCCACTGGGTGGCCTGCCATCTGCGCGGCTGATGCAGCGGGCCAGACAGCCCAGGCCAACGGCTAGCGAGAAGCAGACTTTCCACGCATGAAGACCGCCTTACTCGTCATTGATGTCCAACAGGGACTTTGCGAGGGCGAACATGACGCCTTCGACTCGCAGCAAGTGATCGATCGAATCAACAAGGTTTCAGAAAAAGCGCGGGCTGCGGGCGCGGTTGTGATCTTCGTGCAGCACGAGTCGAAGTCCGGATATCTTGAATTCGGAACCGATGCGTGGCAGCTTGCACGTGGCCTTCAAATTCATCCTGGCGACTTACGTATTCGAAAGACGTCCCCCGATTCGTTCCATCGCACGGAGTTGGAGCAATTACTCAAACAGCATGGCGTTACCGACCTTGTAATCTGTGGACTGCATACCGAGTTCTGTGTCGACACTACTACTCGTCGAGCGCTGGCGCTTGGCTACCCCATCATCCTGGTCGCGGACGCGCACACAACGCAGCACAAGGAACATCTGTCGGCAGCCCAGATCATTCGGCACCACAATGCAACTCTGTCGAGCATTGAAAGCTTTGGGCCTGGAGTTCGCGCTATTTCTACCGAGGAATTGCGCTTCGGGGCCTAACCGGTCGTCGCAGCCGATCGCCCAGGGGGAGGGGCCGGACTCAAGCTGGTCGAAGCGCTGGTCGGCGAGCCGCTGCTGAAAAACCACCGCCTGCTGCCGAGCGTTCCCGGCGATCTGCTCGAAAAACCCGGCGGCAATGGGGTGGCCGGCGCCAGACTCAAGTGTGCCGCGCGGCGCTGACGAAAAACGCGCGCGCGGGCCTGTCTGCGCGCGCCGACAAGATGCGCGCCTTCTCCCGTATCTGCGGGAGAAGGCGGGGGCAGGGCGAATCTGCAGCGATGCATGAGGTAAACCTATGGATGCTGAATCTCCCTTCGCCCTGGACCGAAGCCGGGTGCTTGCAGGCGCCCGTCGTTTTGGCGGCACGAGGCCCGCGTTGCGCGGAAATCTGCCTCGGCCCCGTTGATGGGGGGCGAAGCTTGAAGTGAAGCACTGACGAATCGATCAAAATTACGGAGGAGTCTGATGGTGCGAAGAACGACGAAAGCATCCGCGCAGAATCCAAAACGATCTGCTCGCGCCGCTGCGCGCACAAAGCCAGCGCGTCGCGCGCTCGTTCTCGTCGCAACGCGCAAGGGAGCGTGGCTATTCCACGGCGATGCGGCGCGCCGGACCTGGCGCGCTGATGGGCCACATTTTCTCGGCCATATCGTCAATCACCTGGTGCTTGATCCGCGCGACGGTCGCACGCTGCTCGCAGCGGCCAAGACCGGTCATCTGGGCCCGACCGTGTTCTGCTCGACTGACTTCGGCCGCACCTGGAAGGAGGCCACCAAGCCGCCCGCATTTGCGAAGGCGGCGGATGGCAGCGGCCGATCGGTCGATCACACGTTCTGGCTGACGCCCGCGCACGCGAACGAGCCGAACGTCTGGTATGCGGGCACCTCGCCGCAAGGTCTGTTTCGCTCCGACGATGGCGGAATCACGTGGGCGCCGTTCTCGTACATCAACGACGATCCAACGTACCGCGAGTGGATGGGCACCGTGCAGGATGGCACGCCCGACGGGCCGAAGCTGCATTCGATCATCATCGACCCGCGCGACCCCAAGCACCTGTACTTCGGCATGTCGGGCGGCGGCGTGCATGAATCGCTCGACGGTGGCAAGACGTTTGCGCCGCTGATCAAGGGTATGCAAGTGGTCGAGGGATTCGACGCCTCGGTCGTCACGTTCCATGATCCGCACTGCGTGCGCATGTGTCCGAGCAATCCGGACCGGCTGTACCAGCAGAACCACTGCGGCATCTATCGGCTGGATCGGCCGGACAACGAATGGGTGCGCATTGGCCGCGCGATGCCGAAGAAGGTCGGCGACATCGGCTTCACGATGGTCGTGCATCCGCGCGACGACAACACCGCGTGGGTATTGCCAATGGACGGCCAGACCGTCTGGCCGCGCACCAGCCCCGACGGCAAGCCGAGCGTCTATGTGACGCGCAATGGCGGCAAGACCTGGCATCGGCTCGATGCCGGCCTGCCGCAACAGCAGGCGTGGTGGACCATCAAGCGCCAGGCGATGAGCGTGGACGCGCGCGATCCCGTGGGGCTGTACTTCGGCACCACCAGCGGCGAACTGTGGATGAGCCGCGATGGAGGAGCCAAATGGGCCTGCTTCGCGCGAAATCTGCCGGAGATCTACGCGGTCGAAGCGGCCGAGTTGGCGTAGAAAAATCGCCGGATGAAAGTGCTGATTCCGACGCCGCTGCGCTCGTACACGCAACACGCATGGGTCGAAGCGGGCGGGGCCACTCTGGCCGAAGTCCTGAAGGATCTCGACCGTCAGTACCCCGGCATCCGCTTTCGCATGATCAATGAGCAGGACCAGATGCGTCGGCATGTTCGCTTCTTCGTCAACGGCGACGCGGTGTTCGATCTGCTGCTGCCGCTGAAACCGACCGACGAGTTGTGCATCGTGCAGGCGCTCAGCGGAGGCTGAGCGCGATTGGCTTCTGACCCGACGATCAGCCGGCCACGACGCTTCGGCCGGCTGATCGTTCGCGCACTTGCGAAGATCATGTGCGCGCGCGCAAGGAGCAGGCCCGGGAGGATGCTGTAGGCGATGCCGGCCGCGAGCGCGAGTCTGCTGTCCTGCTTCCAGTCCGGATGCAGTGCAAGCGCGACGTTCAGCGCGTAGAACACAATGAACATGCTCAGCATTGCCAGCAGCGGTACTGCGCTGCCGCCGACGACGAACGCATCCCGTTCGACAAGGTGACGCACGCGGCGCGGCCATTGCACGCCGGCCGCGAAGGTGAAAACCGCCATGCCGCCTGCAAGCCATGCCAGCCAGGCGACCCAGTGGAAGCGAAACGCCGCCAGCAGGCCGGCGAGCGCGAGTACTGCAAGGCTCACCGTTGTCACCAGCACGCGCGCACGGCTGAGCGTCTGCTCGCGGAGCTGCAGGCCGCCGATCGTCAGCAACGCGACCAGAATGGCCCAGACGAACGCAGGTGTGTGCCTGAGGACCTCGAACAAGAACTCCGTAGCCTCCGAGATGCCTTTCATCGACGTGCTCCCCGGTTCATGCCGCCATCGTCCGGTAACGGCCGCGTCGAGTCGAGCGCGTCGCGATGGGCTGCGCACTGGCGGCGCGAATTGCATCGGGGCCGGCGCCAGAGGCGTCAAGCGTCGGCAGAACCCGCTTGCGCCAGCAGCCATTGCTCCAGTGCGCGCACCGCGGGCCGGCTGCGCGCGGCCGGCGCGACGACAAGGAAGTACGCGCGCTCCGACGCGATCGCATCGTGCTTGAACGGCGCGATGAGTTTGCGACTGCGCAGCAGGGTGTCTATCAGCGGCCGGCGGCCAAGCGCCACACCTTGCCCCTGAAGCGCCGCGGCGATGGCACTGTCGTAGTTACTGAAACTCAGCGTAGAGGCAGGCTCCAGATTGCCGAGTCCGACTGCCTGCAGCCACGGTTGCCACTCCAGTGGCACACCCGCACCGGGCGGCACGGTGATCCGCAGGAGCGTGTGATGCCGAAGATCGGCGGGCACCTTAAGCGGACGCGCGCGGGATTGCGCCAGCGTGGGGCTGCACACCGGCAACGTGACTTCGCGAAACAACTGTGGGCCCGTTGAGCTGCCGACGCGTGCATAACGAATCGCCAGATCGAATCCTTCGGCGCTCAGGTCGCGGCGCTCGAGGCTGGTGTCGAACCGCACATCGACGCCCGGATGCGTTTGCAGGAAGTCGTTCAATCGCGGGATCAGCCACAGCGATGCGAGGCCGGGCGTGGTGGTCAGCGCAACCACTTCGCGCCGCTGCGGCGCGCGGATGCGCGTGACTTCGGCGCGCAGCTCCTTCATGGCCGTGCGCACGGCCTCGTTCAGGCGCGCACCTTCGTCAGTCAGCGCCAGTGCGCGGTGCTTGCGACGGAACAGCGCTACGCCAAGGTCGTCTTCGAGCGCTTTGATCTGTCGACTGATGGCCGACTGCGTGAGAAATCGCTCCGTGGCCGCCTTGGTGAACGAAAGGTGGCGCGCGGCGGCTTCAAATGCCGTCAGAAGGTCCAGAGGTGGCAGCCGGGCCGGGTCCTTTTGCATGCGTCTAGGGAATGCGAGTCCTGCGAAAAGAACGTTTGATGGCTGAGCCGTAAGGACGGAATATGCGCTCCATCAACAAGGCCGGTCAACCGCAAACATGCGCTTTCGGCATGCGAGGGCGCCCGGCGGGAAGGACACCATGAGCATCGAACTGACCCACGGCAAGCTGACCCTCAATCATCATGGCATCGCGATTCTGAAGCGGTCGCGCGGTGTGCGCCTCACGGTCGCACGCGGCACGGCGTGGCTGACGATTGACGGCGAGAGCCGCGACATCGTGCTGAACCCCTGTGATCAATTCGTCATTGCATCCGACGCCGCCGTCGCAATCTCGGCGATCGCGGGGCCGGTGGAAATCTCGGTGCGTCCCGCGGCGCCGGCGCCGACCAGGGTCGCGAGGCTTATGGGTCAGATTGCCCGCACATGGTTGCGCGTGCGCGGGGTGCTTGCCGGCGCGGCGCATGCCGCGGCGGGAGCGGTGTGATGAACGGCGCAGTCGCGTCGGCACCGTACCGGATTCATCGCTATCCGTCAGCGCTGATCGACCGCGTCGTGCTCACGGATGGCCGTGCGGTGACGGTGCGCCCGATACTGCCGCAGGATGCGCGGGCGGAGCAGGAATTCGTTGCCTCGCTTTCTCCGTCGACGCGCCGCCAGCGTTTTCACCTGGCGGTCAACGCGTTGCCGGAGTCGTTGTTGCGCAAGTTCACCGAAATCGACTATCGCACGCACGTGGCGCTGGTGGCTGAAGCGCCCGACGGCGACGATGACGAACCAGTGCTGGTCGCGGATGCACGTTATGTGGTCCGCGACGATGCGTCGGCGGCGGACTTCGCCATCGTCGTTGCTGATCACTGGCAGGGCCTCGGCCTCGGTCAGGAGTTGATGCGTCGGCTCGCGCGGTATGCACGGCGTCACGGGATAACGCACCTGTGCGGCGACGTTCAGGCGGGCAACGAGGCGATGCTGGCGCTGACGCGCAAGCTCGGCGGGAGAATTGCGTCTGCCGCGGGCGAGGCGTCCTTGTTACGTGCGCGATTTGCGCTGTGATCCCAGGCGACAACCATGACGATCGAACGAGTTGATCCGGTCACCCCGGAGAACGGCTAGACGCGCATAAGCCGCCGGTTCGTGCCTGCGTTGAGGCGCCCCTGAGGTCGCAGGACATACTGGTCGAGAGCATGGTGACCGCGCCGCGATAACGGACTTGCACGGGGCACATAGGAAGGCGGCGGATGAGTCAATCGAAAAGACCGACTGCGCTTCTCGCCGCGGAGGCCCCTCTTCGCACGAAGGCAACGAACTACCCAGAGCCATTCGCGTCGCTCGTGCGTGGCCGCGAGAAACGGCCGCTTGGCGACCCGTTTGGCCTGACCAACTTCGGCGTCAATCTGACACGTCTTTCTCCCGGCGCGATGTCCGCACTTCGGCACGCGCACTCGAGGCAGGACGAACTCGTGTACATCCTTGAAGGCAATCCGACGCTGATCACCGATGTCGGCGAGTCGTCGCTGTCACCGGGAATGTGCGCCGGTTTCAAGGCGGGCACCGGAGATGGGCACCACCTCGTCAATCGGTCCGAGAGCGATGTCGTCTATCTCGAGGTTGGTGACCGCACGCCCGGCGATCAGGCCGCCTATCCCGACGATGACTTGAAGGCCGTGCTGGGTGCCGATGGCCTCTGGCAGTTCCGCCACAAAGACGGAACGCCGTACTGAATGCCGGGCCGGTGAAGGAAGACCGGCGGGCGGCGCAGTTGGTCTTGCGCTCTCGCCCGCAGCCTCCACAGTTCTGCGACTCTCGCCGCAACGCCGCTCAGCAGCGTGCTACACGGCCTTGCGCTTCAAGCCGACGGCCTCAGCCAGCGCGGCCGCTTTGTGACTCCGGCCGCCCGCTGCGCGGGCTTAACGTCGGTTTCACCGACATTAGCCTGCGCGGCAAAGCGGCAAGTGTGCAAACTATGCGGCCTTGCGTTTCAAGCCGACGGCCTCAGCCAGCGTGGCCGCTTTGTCAGTGCGTTCCCAGGTGAACTCGGGCTCGTCGCGGCCGAAATGGCCGTAGGCGGCCGTTTTCTCGTAGATCGGGCGCAAGAGGTCAAGCATCTGCACGATGCCCTTGGGGCGCAGGTCGAAGTGCTCAGCGACCAGTTGGCTGATCTTTTCGTCGGAGATGACGCCCGTGCCTTCGGTGTAGACGGTGATGTTCATCGGCCTGGCCACGCCGATCGCGTACGCAACCTGCACCTGGCACTGCCGCGCCAAGCCTGCAGCGACCACGTTCTTGGCAACGTAACGCGCCGCATACGCCGCGGAGCGATCAACCTTGCTCGGATCCTTGCCGGAGAACGCACCGCCGCCGTGCGGGCAGGCGCCGCCGTACGTGTCGACGATGATCTTGCGACCCGTCAGTCCGCAGTCGCCATGCGGCCCGCCGACCACGAAACGCCCGGTCGGATTGACGAGATAGCGGGTGTTTCTTAGCCACTCGGCGGGGATACTGGGCTTGATGATCATCTCGATCACCGCGTCGACGAACTCCTTCTTCATCGCTTTACCGTCGCTCATCTCCGGTGCGTGCTGTGACGACAGCACCACGGTGTCGACCGAATGCGGCTTGCCGTCGACATAGCGCATCGTGATCTGGCTCTTCGCATCGGGTCGCAGATAGGGCATGCGGCCGTCGCGGCGCAGATCGGCCTGGCGCTCGACCAGTCGGTGCGCGTAGTAGATCGGCGCCGGCATCAGTTCCGGCGTCTCGTCGCACGCGTAGCCGAACATAAGGCCCTGGTCGCCGGCGCCCTGGTTCAGATAGTCATCGGAGGCCTGGTTCACGCCCTGTGCAATGTCGTTGCTCTGCTTGTCGTAGGCGACCAGCACCGCGCAACCCTTGTAGTCAATGCCGTACTCGGTGTTGTCGTAGCCGATGCGCTTGATCGTGTTGCGCGCCACTTCGATGTAATCGACGTGCGCGTTGGTCGTGATCTCGCCGGCCAGGACCACAAGTCCGGTGTTCACCAGCGTTTCGGCGGCCACGCGCGAGCGCGGATCCTGCGCCAGGATCGCGTCGAGGATCGCATCGGAGATCTGGTCGGCCACCTTGTCCGGATGGCCTTCGGAAACGGATTCGGAAGTAAAGAGAAAGTCGCTTGCCATGCCGCTCTCCACATGAAGACTCGAACGTTGCGTCCGATGGCCGCGGAAAGCGCGGCGACGCTTTAGCAGTATTTGCCGCGAAACTCTTACCAACGATCCGGGCGCGCCCTGCAAGTTGTTCGTTAACTCGGCGTGCGAAGGATTATAGGGGATCATGAAGCGCGGTTCCTCTAGCATCGCGGCTGCGGAATACCTCCGTTCGTCGTCTTTGGACCCGCCTGCCGTGTTGCTGCTGTTCAAACTGATCGCCTGGCTGCCGCTGCGTTTCGTGCATCTGCTCGGCGCGGGGGCCGGCTGGCTTACATATCTGCTGTCGCCGCGCTATCGCGGGCAGATGCGCGCCAACCTTGCGCTGGCCGGACTCGATTCGCCGGCGATCCGCCGCGCGGCAATTGTGGAGGCCGGCAAGCAGATACTCGAAGCCCCGTGGTTCTGGCTACGGCCCGCCGCGGATGTCGCGGCGCGCGTACAGGACGCGCAACCCGGCGCGCTCGATGCGCTGCTTGCAGACCCGCGCCCGCTGATGGTTCTGACGCCGCACCTTGGCGGATTCGAGGCCTTCGCCCAGTACTACGTGACGCGTCCTGCCGCTCGTGAGCGGCCGATGACGGTTCTGTACCGCGTGCCGCGCAAGGAGGCGCTGCGAAACATCATCGAAATGCGCGGGCAATCCGGCCTGCTTCTGGCGCCCTCCGATCTGCGTGGCGTGCGCATGCTGGCGCGTACCCTCAAACAGGGAAACACGGTCGGCTTGCTCCCCGACCAAGTGCCATCGCAGGGCGATGGCGTCTGGGTGCCGTTCTTCAACCGTCCTGCGTACACGATGACGTTGCCGGCGAGGCTGGCGCTTTCAAATCATGCGCGAGTGGTGCTGCTTTTCTGCGAACGCCTGCCGAAAGGAAGATTTCGCGTTCATTACGCGCCACTGACGGAGCCGTTTTCGAGCGACACCGAGAAGGATGCCGCCACGATCAATCGCGGGCTCGAGACGCTGATCCGCAGCCGACCGGCGCAGTATCTGTGGGGCTACGCCCGTTACAAGTCGCCTGCAGATGCGCCGATGAATGCGGAGACCGACCGATGAACGCCTGGATCGCGCGCAGGTGGATTGCGCTGATCAATGTCACTGGCGGCTGGCGCTTCGCGACTCGCGCTCGGCTGGGCAAGGCGCTTGGCGATCTGCTCTGGTTCATCGTTTGGCCGCGCCGCCGGGTGGCGCTGGCCAACTTGCGCGCATGCTTTCCCGATCGGTCGGAGGCCGAGAGACGCGCGATCGCGCGTGCGTGTTTTCGCAACATCGCGCGCAGCGTGCTCGATCATGCGGTGCTGTGGCATGGCTCGCGCGACGAAGTGCAGCGACTCGTTCGTGGCGATGGGCTGGAAGCCGTCCTGGCGCTGGCGCGCGACGGTCCGCTGATCCTGATCGCGCCGCATTTTGTCGGCCTGGATGCCGGCGCGATCCGGCTTGCCACCGAAATGCGCGCGGTGTCGATCTACGCACGCCAAAGCAATCCGGTCTGGGACGCGGCGTTGACGGCGGGCCGGTATCGTTTCAACGATCAGTTGCTGATTGCGCGCGACGAGGAGGGCGCAGTGCGCCGCGCGTTGCGTGGACTGAAGTCCGGTTTGCCGCTGTATTACCTGCCGGACATGGATCATGGTCCGCACAATTCGATATTCGTGCCGTTTTTCGGCGTCGACGCCGCCACGCTGCCGATGTTGCCGCGGCTGGCGAAGATTGCAGGCGCGCGGGTGATCACCGCGGTCACGGAGCTGACCGACGACGGCTACATTGTTCATCTCGGTGCACCTTGGGCCGACTTTCCAACGGAGTCGATCGAAGCAGACACCGCGCGCATGAACCGCGAGGTTGAACGCTGGGTGCTGCGCCTTCCCCAGCAATACCTGTGGACGCACCGGCGCTTCAAGACGCGGCCACCGGGGGCGGCGTCCATTTATTGACGCGACGGGATCTCGAACCATCGGTGACTGCAACCGCGTGGGCGATAATCACCGCGTGCGATTGCGCTTCACCAAAATGCAGGGTGCCGGCAACGACTTCGTGATGCTCAATGGCGTCACGCAGCCGTTTGAGCTGGACCGCGATCAGTTGCGACGGCTGGCGGATCGCCGCTTCGGGGTCGGCGCGGATCAGATCCTGGTGGTCGAACGCGCAGCGCAGGCCGGAGTTGATTTCAGATATCGGATCTTCAACGCCGATGGCGGAGAGGTCGAACAATGTGGCAACGGCGCGCGTTGTTTCGTCAAGTTCGTGCACGATCAACTCCTGACCGATCGCGCGGCAATCCGCGTTGAGACGCTCGGCGGCATTATTGAGCCACGGCTCGAAACCGATGGTGAAGTCACGGTCGACATGGGCGTGCCGCGGTTTGATCCAGCGCAGGTGCCGTTCGATGCGAACGGCCTGGTTGCGCAAGCAAAGCACGGCGAGCGACTGTGGCCTTTGATGGTGGCGGGTGCCGAGCACTGGATCGGCGTCGTCTCCATGGGCAATCCCCACGCGGTGCAGGTCGTTGCCGATGTGAATGCTGCGCCGGTGACGACCGAGGGACCGCAGATCGAGGGGCATCCACGTTTTCCGCAGCGCGTGAACGCGGGCTTCATGCAGGTCATCGATCGCCACTCGGTTTTTCTGCGCGTCTGGGAGCGCGGAGCAGGCGAAACCCTGGCGTGTGGCACGGGTGCGTGCGCGGCGGTCGCGAGCGGTATTCGTCGCGGTTTGCTCGATTCGCCGGTGGCCGTGCACGCGCGCGGCGGGCGTCTGCAAATCGCGTGGCGAGGTGATGCGCACCCGGTCCTGATGACGGGTCCGGCCGAGAAGGTCTTCGAAGGCGAAATTGAAATCTGAGACTACTGATGAAATCCGACGACGTTGCGCAATACCTGAGCCAGCACTCCGACTTCTTCGAACAGCATCCCGAACTGCTCGGCATGCTGACGGTGCCGCATCCGCAGAACGGGCAGGCGATCTCACTGATCGAGCGCCAGTCGCTGCTTTTGCGCGAACGTATCCGCTCGCTCGAGACCAAAGTTGCCGACATGATCCGCCACGGCGAGGAAAACGACGCGATCGCCGACAAGCTGGTCCAGTGGAGCCGCGCGATGCTGCAGCAGTCCAGTGCGGCGCTGCTGCCTGACACGTTGGTGGCCGAACTCAAACGGTTGTTCCAGGTCCCGTACGCGGCTGTGCGCGTGTGGGGTGCATCGTCCGCATACGCTGGTCTCGAAGCAACCCAGCCCGTCAGCGATGATGTGCTGCGACTGGCCTCCAGCATGCAGGCACCGTTCTGCGGTTCGAACGTCGGCTTCGAGGTCGCGCACTGGATGGCTTCCGACGAGAAACTGATCGCCAGTCTGGCCATGTTGCCGCTGCGAGTCGGTATGCATGCAGAGTCATTCGGCATGCTGGTGCTTGGTTCGCCGGACCGCGATCGATTCCAGATCACGATGGGCACGTCCTTCCTTGCGCGCATTGCCGAGTTGGCGAGCGCTGCGATGTCGCGCCTGCGCGCATGAAAGTTCACACGGCGCCGCAGGCCAAGCCGCTGCTGCCCGCAGCGGTCGAATTTCTCGACACCCTGCGCGTGCAGCGGCGGATGTCGCCGCACACGCTGGTAGCGTACCGGCGCGATCTGGAATCACTGGCGGCATTGTCGGATTCGATACTGATCGACCGCATCACTGCCGCCGACATTCGGCGGTTCGTGGCAAGGCTGCACGCTGGCGGACTGTCCGCCGCATCACTGGCGCGCCGATTGTCGGCGTGGCGCAGCTTCTATCGCTGGCTGGGTCAGCAGCGCAAAGTCGCAGCCAATCCGGTCGTCGGCATCCGCGCACCCAAGCGTGCCAGGCGTCTGCCTAAGGCGCTGGCACCGGACCAGGCGGTGCAGCTCGCCTCCCACGCCACCGATGGCACGACACTGCAGCTGCGGGATCGGGCGATCGTCGAGTTGCTGTACTCCAGCGGGCTTCGCCTGTCGGAATTGGTCAGCCTCGATTGGCGGCACTTCGGCGCCGTCGGCAATGCGCCTGCATCAGGCAGCTGGATCGATCTCGAATCGCGGCAGGCGACGGTACTCGGCAAGGGGAGCAAGACGCGCGCGGTGCCGATTGGCGCCGCCGCGGTCGAGGCGTTGCGGCTTTGGTTGCCCGCACGAGCGCAGATCCGCGCTGTCGACGAGCGCGCACTGTTCGTCTCGGAACGCGGCCGCCGGATCGCGCCGCGCAGCGTGCAGCAAAGACTTGAGTTGCTGGGGAAGCGGCTCGGGCTCGGTGTTCGCGTCCACCCGCATGTGCTGCGCCACTCGATGGCATCGCATGTGCTGCAGTCAAGCGGCGATTTGCGCGCCGTGCAGGAGTTGTTGGGACACGCGAACATTTCGAGCACGCAGATCTATACCCGGCTCGACTGGCAGCATCTCGCAAAAGCCTACGACGCCGCGCATCCGCGCGCACGGCGCAAGGCCTGATGGCCTTGCTGTACACGCGCGCAGGTCGAGCTTAGCCGCCAGCCATCTCCCAGGGTTGGGGTTAACGAAAGAATTCGGAATGCAACTCGCAGGAGAACTCATTCTCAAGCCTGGCAAGGAGCGGTCGCTGGTGCGCCGGCATCCCTGGGTGTACGACACCGCGATCGCGAAGGCGAAAGGCAAGCCGGCATCGGGGGAGACCGTCTCGGTGCGCGCGGCGGGCGGCGACTTCCTCGCTTGGGCGGCGTTCTCGCCGCAGTCGACGATCCGCGCGCGCTGCTGGAGCTTCAGCGAGTCCGACCGAATCGATGGCGCGTGGCTGGCGGCGCGCGTCGCGGCGGCGGTCAGGCGGCGTGCGCCACTGGCCGCGGAGTCGAATGCACTGCGGCTCGTGTTCGGCGAGGCCGACGGGTTGCCTGGGTTCATCGCCGATCGCTACGCGGGGCAACTCGTGGTGCAGTTCCAGGCGGCCGGCGTCGAGGCGCAGCGCGAGTCGCTGATCGACGCGCTGGTGCAGGCCGCGCGCTGCGGCGATGTGTACGAGCGCTCCGACAGCGCCACGCGCAATCGCGAAGGCCTGGCGGCGTCCAGCGGCGTGGCGCGTGGGGCCGAGCCGCCGGAGCGCATCGAGATTCGCGAACACGAATTGCGATTTCTCGTCGACGTTCGGCGCGGTCACAAGACGGGCTACTACATCGATCAGCGGCCCAATCGCCTGCTTGCGTGCCGTTTGGCTGCCAAGGCACACGCTGCGCTTGGTCGAGATATCCGCGCACTGAACTGCTTCTGTTACACGGGCGGCTTTTCGATTGCTTTGGCCGCTGGCAGCGCGGCGCAGGTTATTTCGGTCGACTCATCCGCGGATGCACTGCAGCTGGCGCACGACAACGCGGCGCTGAACGGGCAGCAATGTCACGACTGGCGCAATGCGGATGTGTTCGAAGCCATGCGTGCTCTGCGCGACGCGGGCGAGTCATTCGACCTGATTGTGCTCGATCCGCCAAAATTCGCCGCCAGTCATCACCATGTGGAACGTGCCGCGCGCGCTTACAAGGACATCAGTCTGAACGCGCTGCGGCTGCTTGCGCCGGGTGGCTACCTGCTCACGTTTTCGTGCTCGGGCGCGATCGGTATCGATCTGTTCCAGAAGATCGTCGCCGGCGCGGTGATTGACGCACGTGTCGATGCGCAGATGCTCGCACGGCTGTCCGCCGGTGAGGACCACCCGCTGTTGATGACCCATCCGGAAGGCGAGTACCTGAAAGGGCTGCTGCTGCAACGGATCTGACGTCGCGTGGTTCGCTGACAACGCCGCGCGCGTAATTTCATTAGAATCCGGCCCCTTTTCCGGCACGCTGATTCGCGGGCCACTCCCGGCGCGCGGCGCAACCTTGGAGTGCGCGATGACAGAACCTGTTCTCGACATGGTGGCGACGCTCGCCGGCCTTGGCATCGGCGCGCCTCGCCGCGCGCTTTAGCTGTCACCAAAACCTGCAGGACTAACCATGCAAACAGCTCCGTCTCAAGTTCCAGTGACCGTGTTGACGGGTTTCTTAGGGGCCGGCAAAACGACACTTCTCAACCGTGTATTGAGCGAACAGCATGGGCACAAGATCGCGGTGATCGAAAACGAATTTGGACCGGAAGGTATCGACAACGAGCTGCTCGTGACCGACACCGCCGAACAGATTGTCGAAATGAATAACGGCTGCATCTGCTGCACGGTACGCGGCGACCTGGTACGCATCCTGAATGACCTGAAGGCCAAGCGCGAGCGCAAGGAACTGGATTTTGAGCGCGTGATCATTGAGACCACTGGCATGGCCAACCCCGGCCCGGTGACGCAAACCTTCTTCATGGACGATGAGATCGCGACTTACTACCTGCTCGATGCCGTGATCACGGTGGTCGACGCCAAGCACGGCCACGACACGCTGGACAAGCAGCCGGAGGCGCAAAGCCAGGTTGGCTTTGCCGATCGTCTCCTGATGTCGAAAACCGACGTCACAGACAGCGGCGAGGTCGATTCGCTGCGGGAGCGACTGGTGCGGATGAACCCGCGCGCACCGATCAAGTACGTCCACATGGGTCAGGTGCCGATCAAGGACATCCTGGACATCCGCGGATTCAACCTGAATGCGATCCTCGAGATCGATCCGGCGTTTCTGGCCGGCGAGCATCCGGATGCAGTTCGGTCGCGCAAGGATGGCGCCCATGGGCATGGACATTCACGTGAGCAAGACCATGACCATGACCACGATCATGATCATCACAGGCATGACCATCATCATCACGACGATGCGATCAAGGCCTTTGTGTTTCAGTCCAATCGACCGTTCGATTCCGCGAAGCTCGAGGATTATCTGGGCGCGCTCACTCAGGTTTACGGTCAGGACCTGCTTCGGTATAAAGGCGTGCTTTTCATGGACGGCACCAACAGGCGCATGATCTTCCAGGGCGTGCACATGCTGATGGGCGCCGACGTGGGCCGGCCGTGGGGAAAGGACGAGAAACCGTCGTCGAAAATTGTCTTCATCGGGCGCAACCTGCCGAAGGATGCGATTCTCAAAGGACTTGAAGCGTGTCTGAGACGCTGAAAGCCCTCGGTCCAGCGAAGTAACAGAGGAATACAACATGGCAGCAAAGGCGAAGGCGGCAGCCAAGAGAGCGGCGAAAGCACCGACAAAGAAAGCGGCCAAGACCGCGAAGCCAGTGAAGGCTGCGGTCAGGAAAGCGGCCAAGCCGGCGGCAAAGCCGGTCAGCAAGCCGACGAAGAAATCCGCCGCGAAAGCGGCGCCGACAAAGAAAGCGGCCACCAAGGCGATACCCGCGAAGAAGCCCGAACCGGTCAAGGCGCCGGCGCGATTTTCGCCCGGCAGGCCACCAAAGATCGTGCGGCCGGCCACGGTGCCCGTGCCCGCCTCGACTGTTGTTCCATCCGTTCGGGTGGTCGCGCCGAAATTGCAGCCAGTGGCTAGCCCGCGCGACCTCGCGGCGGCACACGAATACCTGCTTTCCCGTTCCGCCACCAGAAGTGAAGAGCCCGTGATCTTCAATGGCCGCCGGCTTCCGTCCGAAGAGCAGCTGCTCAAGATGTCGGATGCCGACTACATGAACGCGGAGCAACTCGCGTTTTTCAAGTACCGGCTGCAGCAGATGGAAAAGGAGCTGCTCTCGAATGCCGGCGAAACGACCGAGCATCTGCGCGAGACGGTGATCGTTCCCGATCCTGCCGACCGTGCCACGATCGAGGAAGAGCATGCACTGGAGCTGCGCACGCGCGATCGCGAACGCAAGCTGCTGAAGAAGGTGCAGTCCTCGCTGGCGGCGATCGAGTCGGGCGACTACGGTTTCTGCGAGGAAACCGGCGACCCGATCGGCATTCCGCGCCTGCTCGCGCGTCCAACTGCGACACTGTCGCTGGAAGCGCAGCAACGGCGCGAGATGAAACAGAAGTTGTTTGGGGACTAGCCTTAAGAACCTGCTGCTTCTCTGGATGCAAAGGGGGCGGCCCCTTTTGAAATTCCCCCGGAAACGGTCGTGCTCGTCACCCGCTCGATCGCCCACCGTTACGACGCTGGAGCTGCGCTTGCCGCGCCGGATCTTGATCTCGCGCGCGATGCGCACTGCGCACTCATCGGACCGTCGGGCTGCGGCAAGACGACGCTGCTGCACATACTTGCCGGCCTGCTGTCGCCGACGGAAGGTCAGGTCACGATTGACGGCGATGACCTGTATCAGCCGCCGCGGCCGGACCGCTGGCGCGGGGCACGCATCGGCGTGGTGCCTCAGAAGCTGCATCTGGTCGGCAGCCTGTCGGCGTTCGACAATGTACGGCTCGCGCAACACTTCGTCGGCGTAAGCGACGATGCGGCCGCACGCGATCTGTTGACATCCCTGGGGCTTGCCGACTCACTGCACGCCCGCCCGGCGCAGTTAAGCCAGGGTCAGCAGCAGCGGATTGCGATTGCGCGGGCGATCGTCAATCGGCCCAAGCTGCTGCTGGCTGATGAGCCGACTTCGGCACTAGACGACGCGCATGCCCGTATTGCGGTCGACGCGCTGCTCGAGTGTGCGGGTCGGGTCGGTGCGCTGTTGGTGGTGGCGACACATGATGCGCGCATTCGCGGCCGCTTCGGCCGGATTGTCGAACTGGGCTCTGCATGAACGCCCTGGTGATCGTCGTCGCACAACTGAAGCGCCGGCCGCTGCAGACGGTGTTGTCCGTGCTGCTGCTCGCCCTCGGCGTGGCGACGATGGTGTTCGTGCTGCTGCTGCACACCCAGTTGGCACGGCAGATCACGCGTGACGTGCAGGGTGTCGACGTCGTCGTCGGCGCCAAGGGCTCACCGCTGCAGCTCATTCTTTCCGCCGTCTATCACGTCGACATTCCGACCGGCAATGTGCCGCTGGCCGCAGTCGAGCAACTCCGGGCGAATCCCTTCGTCAGCAAAGTGATTCCGCTGGCGCTGGGCGATAACGTGCAAGGCTTCCGCATCGTCGGCACCGAACCGGCACTCATCGAGCACTACGGTGCTCGCCTGGCTGCGGGCGCTTTGTGGAGCGAGAGAATGCAGGCCGTTGTTGGCGCCCAGGTCGCGCACCAGGCAAACCTGTCCCTGGGCTCCAGATTCTTTGGCGCACACGGCTTGGCGATTGGCGGGCCGTTGCATGAAGACGCTGAATACCGCGTTGTCGGCGTGCTGGCGGCTACAGGGACCGTGCTCGACCGGCTCGCGCTGACCGGTATCGAGAGCATCTGGTTCACACATGAAGGCGACGCCGACTCACAAGAGGGGAAAATGCTCAAGACCGAGCGCGAGGTGACCGCGCTGCTGGTGCAGTACGCTTCGCCGCTGGCGGCGGCATTGCTGCCACGCCAAATCAACGCCGAGCCCAAACTGATGGCAGCCGTTCCCGCAAGCGAACTCGCGCGCCTGTTTGCGGTCGTAGGGGTCGGCATCGATACCTTGCGTGCGTTTGCACTCATCTTGTTCGGCGCGGCGCTGATTGCTATGTTCATCGCGCTGACGAGCGCCTTGGAAGAGCGGCGCTATGACATCGCGGTGATGCGGATGCTGGGGGCAAGCCGGAGTCGGGTTGCGACAATGCTGCTGATGGAGGGCTGGTTGCTGGCACTTATTGCACTGCTGCTTGGCACTGGCCTTGGGTTTGCGGCGGTTCAGATCGTCGGGACATGGATGGCACAGTCGCGCTCGTTTTCGGTTTCGGCGTGGGCTTGGACGCCGGAGCTGATCGGAGTGCTGGCGATTGCACTTGCTGTCGCAACGGTAGCCGCCCTGATTCCCGCTTGGCGCGCCAGCCGGATGGATGTGCACGCGACGCTTGCCGAAGGCTAGCCTTGCGATTTGGATGGGTGGCCGGTTTTGGCTCCGGTTGTGCGGTCCGCAGGCCCGGCGGGAGGCGCCACGATCATTTGGACGGCGTAGGATCATCATGATGAAGAGATTTGTGTACCTGCTCGCGACTGCCTTGCTCGTCGGCATTGGACCGGGCTTGGCGCAGGCGCCAGCGCCGAGCAACTCGCTCGGTCTGCCGATCGATCCGGCGCTGCTGAACAACCTGCCGGAACTGAAGGGCGTGGTGTCGTGGAATACGCTTGGGCAGGTCAGGGCCAAGACGGTTGGCAAGCGCGTCGTGCCCGATTTCAGCGCGCAAGTCATCGCGTTGGACAAGCGCGAGGTCAAATTGCAGGGGTTCATGCTGCCGATTGAGACCGGTGAGGTCCACGATCACTTCCTGCTGACGATGCAGCCGCCGCATTGTCCGTTCTGTCTGTCGCTCGGGCCGGAATACATCGTCGAGGTGCGCGCCCAGTCGCCGATCAAGCACACATTCGAGCCGATCATCCTGAGCGGCCGCCTTGCCGTGCTCAACGAGGACCCGTTTGGCCTGTATTACCGGCTGACCTCGGCCCAGTTGTCGACTGCACCGCGCCAGTGATACCCCTTGAATCGGCCCTAGCGCCAAGACGGTAGTCGCTCAGTTCGAGCATCGAGCTGGATGATGAAGCCGAAAAAGGAAAGTTGTTATAGTGAATCGCAGCGTTTCGGTCGCGAGGCAGCAGATCAATCGACGGGCGGTGACTTGACCTCTCAACTCGTTCGATTGTGCGGACCCCGGCCCGATATGCTGGGTTGGTCGACAACCCGATGGCCGAGGGTGTCGGCACCCCGATCTGACGCTCAGGTTGACAGTCCCAAGGTTTCGTAGGGCGCGCGTGGTTTTTTCGTTCTTCAAGAAGGATCCTAAGGACCCGAAGCAACGTCCGGCACGGACGGGTGCCACCGCGCGCACGGATTCCGCGGCGCGGTCGAGGAGCGCCCGTGCCGGCGCTCCGCCGCCGCGTCCAGCGCCCGGGATCCGCGCGGTACCTCTTGACGGGGTGCCGGCTGAGCGCGAGGTGGCGCGCTCTCTGGCGATGGAAACCGCGGCAAAGATCGATGCAATTGAAAACGAGATGGCCCGCGATTTCCTGCGCCCGACCGGACGGAACACGGGTGATCCCGACACGGCTTCTCCACCTGAGTTGACCGCAAATTCTGGTCTGATGGCGGTTCCCGAACCGGCGGTACCGCAGTTAGCGCAGAAAGAGCCGGTTCGCGAACCGGCTGAAGACGATGACTTCGATCCCGGCACGGACGTGCTTGCCGGCAGCGTGGATGCCATCGAGATCAACACCTCTGGTGCGGGCTCGATCATTGACGAAACGGCGATCCTGTTCTCCAACGGGCAGATCGATGCAGCGGAGGCCGTATTGCGCGCGGGCATCCGCGCCGACGATCTGGGCCACGCCACGCAGAACGCATGGTTGATGCTGTTCGAACTCATCAACCAGAGTGGCGACGTCAAGGCCTTTGAACAGCTGACGATGGAATACGCGCTGCGCTTCGAGAACTCGCCACCGGGGTGGTTCAACTACGTCGATGCGCCCGCCCGTGCGGAGCTTCGAGCACCGGCGGCACCTGCGGCACCGGCGGCAGTCAGCGCCGAACCCGCCGTGCGCCTTCCTGACAAAGTCGACGCCGGTGTCGTTAAGCAACTGGAAGAGTTGAAGGGTCTTGCGACCACGCATGCCGCGTTGAAACTCGATTTCTCCGGAGTGCGCTCGATCGATCTGGCCGGCGCCGAACTGCTTCTGCGCGTCGTCAATGCGTTCAAGCGGGCCCGGCATGAATTGACGCTTGCCGGGGCGGAGTTGTTCCTCGGAACGCTTCGGGAAGCTACCGCGCCAGGGCGCCGTGACCCATCCGATGCACTGTGGATGCTCTTACTGGAGATTCTGCGGCTGCTGGACCGTCAGGAGGAGTTTGACGAAACGGCGATTCAGTACTGCATCACTTTCGAAGTCTCGCCGCCATCCTGGGAGCCGGCACCGCCGAACATGAAGCCGGGGCCGGCGACCGCGATCGACGCTGCACCCATTATCGATGTGGCAGTCGACTCGTTTGTATGGCGCGGTGTAATCGAGGGTGAGGGCGAACCACATTTCGGTCGGTTGCTCGCGGCGGCACGCGCCAATCCGCAGTTGGTTGTTGACTGCGAGCAGTTGCGACGGATGGCGTTTTCGGCGGCGTCCGCAATGCTGACCCTGGCGCGCCGGGTTCAGAAGGGCGGCAGTGCGATTGAGATGCGAAACGTGAATCCGATGATCGGCGCGTTGTTGCACCTGCTCGGCGTCACTGCGGTGACGACGGTGCAGTTGCGCCGCGGATGATCGCGCGAGTCGCGCGGGCTTGAAAGCCGCGCTCCCGGCCCTACGTTGACGCAATGGAACCTTTCCACGGCACTACCATTGTGTCGGCCCGGCGCGGCGCGCTCGTTTCGATGGGAGGCGACGGCCAGGTTACCCTCGGCAACATCGTCGTCAAACAGAGTGCGCGCAAGGTGCGGCGTCTGTATCACGATCGCATCCTGGCTGGATTCGCTGGCGCAACAGCCGACGCTTTCACGCTCTTTGAGCGGTTCGAAGCCAAGCTGGAAAAGCACCAGGGCAACCTGCTGCGTTCCGCGGTCGAACTGGCGAAGGACTGGCGCACGGACCGCATCCTGCGTCGTCTCGAGGCGATGCTGGCGGTTGCCGATCGCGAAACATCGCTGATCATCAGCGGCAATGGCGATGTGCTGGAACCTGAATTTGGCCTGATCTCGATCGGCTCCGGCGGCGCGTACGCGCAAGCTGCCGCACGCGCACTGCTTGAAAACACCGAATTTGCGCCCGCCGACATCGTCAAGAAAGCGTTGACCATTGCCGGCGACCTGTGCATCTATACCAACCAGTCGCACACCATCGAATCGCTGGAGTGATGCAATTCGGGCGATGCTGCTTCTTCGTTGCTTTTGTTTTGCGCGCCATCGCCGAGCCGCCTCGGGGCGGCGCGCCTGACTAGACCGGAGATAGTGCATGGGCGATGCGCAGCATCGCGTGCACCCGAGCCGCTGCTGCCATGATGACTCCCAAAGAAATCGTCCACGAATTGAACAAACACATCGTCGGCCAGGACAACGCCAAGCGAGCGGTTGCGATTGCGCTGCGCAACCGCTGGCGACGACAGAATGTCGCCGAACCTCTGCGGTCGGAGATAACGCCGAAGAACATCCTGATGATCGGTCCCACCGGGGTGGGCAAGACCGAGATCGCGCGTCGGTTGGCACGGCTGGCGGACGCACCATTCATCAAGGTCGAAGCGACCAAGTTCACTGAGGTGGGCTATGTCGGCCGCGATGTCGATTCGATCGTGCGCGACCTGGTCGATATCGCGATCAAGCAGGCGCGCGAGGCCGAGGTCAAGCAGGTGCGCGCCAAGGCGGAAGATGCCGCGGAGGATCGCGTGCTCGACGTTCTGGTTCCGCCGGCGCGTGACTTCGGTTTCTCCGATGGCCGACGCGATGATCAGAACGAGACGCGGCAGAAATTCCGCAAGAAACTGCGCGAAGGTGAGCTTGACGACAAGGAGATCGAGGTGGATCTCACGGTACCGAGCGCCCAGATGGAGGTGATGGCGCCACCGGGGATGGAGGAGCTGACGCAGCAGATACAGTCGATGTTCCAGAATCTGGGCCGCGAGCGGCGCAAACCGCGCAAGCTGAAGGTCGGTGAAGCCCTGAAGCTGCTGATCGACGAAGAAGCCGCGCGGCTGGTCAACGACGAGGATCTGAAGACCCGGGCGCTCTCGAATGTCGAACAGAACGGCATCGTCTTTCTCGATGAGATCGACAAGATCGCCGCGCGCTCCGAGGTTCAGGGGGCGGATGTCTCACGCCAGGGTGTGCAGCGCGATCTGCTGCCCCTGGTCGAAGGAACCACGATCAATACCAAGTACGGCATGGTCAAGACCGATCACATTCTGTTCATCGCTTCGGGCGCATTTCACTTCGCCAAGCCGAGCGATTTGATTCCCGAACTGCAGGGACGCTTTCCGATCCGGGTCGAACTGGACTCACTGTCCGCCACCGATTTCGAGCGCATCCTGACCGCGACCGATGCCTGCCTGACGCAGCAGTACCAGGCGCTGCTGGCGACCGAGGAAGTCGAACTCGATTTCACGCCCGATGGCATTACACAACTGGCGCAGATTGCGTACTCGGTCAACGAGCGAACCGAAAACATCGGTGCCCGCCGCCTGTACACGGTGATGGAGCGTTTACTGGAGGAGATCTCGTTCGACGCCGGCAGCCGCCGGGGAGAAAAGCTCAGGATCGACGCCGCGTATGTCGATGCGCGACTGGCCGGTCTGGCCGGCAACGAAGATCTTGCGCGCTACGTGCTTTGAGTTGACGGGGAGAGATTCGATGTTTCGATGGCTGTTCGTTCTTCTGGCGGCCCTGGTTGCGACTCCATCGATCGCGCAGGTCGACGTATCCGGCGCCTGGGTGCGTGCCACGGTGCCCGGCCAGATGGGCACCGGTGCGTTCATGACGCTCACATCAAAGGAGGCCGCCCGCATAGTGGGTGCAGCCAGCCCGGTCGCCGGCGTCGTCGAGATTCACGAGATGGCGATGGATGGAAATGTGATGAAGATGCGCGCGGTGGCCGCGCTCGATCTGCCCGCCGGCAGGCCGGTCGAACTCAAACCCGGCGGCTATCACGTGATGCTGCTTGACCTGAGCCGGACGCTCAAGGCGGGCGAAAAGATACCGCTGTCGCTGCGGATCGAAACGCGCACGGGCAGACTCGTCACACAACCGATCGAAGTCGAGGTTGGAACACGCGCGCCAACGCCAGGTGCCGGCCACAAGCAATGATGGCTAGGCGTCGGGCGCGGGCCGCAAAAGTCGTTGTCGCAGCCGGCGTACTTCGCCCACGTAATCCGGTCGTCGTGGCAGCGAAGAAACGCGCCGCCGGACCGCACGGCCCAAGCACGAAAGCGATGCGACAGCAGGAAAAGAGAAGGCTGAAGAAGCTGCTCGAGCAGAACTAGGCGATTGCGTGCACCTGATAGTCGCCCGCCTTCGACAGCGCGGCGCGCACCGCGTCGATCGAAATCGTGGTCGGCGATTGAAACGTTGCGCGCGGCGGATCGAGGGTCACCACGACTTCGTCTGCCAGCGGCTTCAGGGCCTTGGTCACGCGGTTCACGCAACCGTTGCAGTGCATGCCGGTGATCTGAAAATGCTGCTGCATAAAGTGATCCTTGCAATTCCGTATTCGACGGCAGCATTTTGCACTGTCCTGGGCGCCGTGCGCGCGACGCAGATCAAGTCGGTGCCGGGCCGCTGATACACTGCTGCGCGCTTCGCAACGTCTCGTCCAACCACTCGCGATGGATCGCGCTCAAGTCCCGCCGCAACTCAAGGCCGACATCCTTTCCGAGGCGCTGCCGTACATCCGCCGCTTTCACGGCAAGACCATTGTCGTCAAGTACGGCGGCAACGCGATGGTCGACCAGAACCTGAAGGAGGCATTTGCGCATGATGTGGTGCTGCTGAAGCTCGTCGGCATGAATCCGGTGGTGGTGCACGGGGGCGGTCCGCAGATTGATGAGGCGCTCGAGCGGGTTGGCAAGAAATCGACATTCGTCCAGGGCATGCGCGTGACCGACGCCGAGACGATGGAAATCGTCGAGTGGGTGCTTGCGGGCGAGGTGCAGCAGGAACTCGTGATGCTGATCAACGGTTTCGGCGGGCAGGCGGTGGGACTCACCGGCAAGGACGGCGGCCTGATCCGTGCCCGCAAGATGCGGATGCCCGACAAGGACGATCCAAGCAAGTCGCACGACATAGGCCAGGTCGGCGAGATCGAGGCGATCAATCCGGCGGTGGTCAAGGCATTGCAGGATGATGCGTTCATTCCCGTGATTTCGCCGATCGGGTTTGGCGCAGACGGCGCGACCTACAACATCAACGCCGACGTGGTGGCCGGCAAGATTGCGGAGATCCTGAAGGCTGAAAAACTGGTGATGCTGACCAACACGCCCGGCGTGCTTGACAAGAACGGCAGGCTGCTGACCGGCTTGTCGGCACGGCAGATCGACGAGCTGTTCGCCGACGGTACGATATCGGGCGGCATGCTGCCGAAGATCTCTTCGGCGCTGGACGCTGCCAGGAGTGGTGTCAACTCGGTGCATATCATCGATGGCCGCGTCGATCACTGCCTGCTGCTCGAAATCCTGACCGACGAGGGCGTGGGCACGATGATTCGTAGTCATTAGTCGGCAAGGCCATTCGGCAGTCGGCAGTGATCAGTCGGCGGTTTGTCCGTAGCGGTCGGGGGCAGCATCCTCGAAATGGCGAGCGATTGACATCTGGCTACCGACTGCCGACGGCGAAGCGCCGAATTGTTTGGTTCTTCGACCTCGATGACACGCTGCATGACGCGTCGCACGCGATCATTCACAGAATCGATGCACGCATGACCGACTTCGTTGAGAAACACCTGCAGATCGAACGTGAGCCGGCCAACCAACTGCGGTTGACCTACTGGCGCCGCTACGGCGCCACACTGCTGGGGCTGATCCGTCATCACGCAATCGATCCGCATCATTTCCTGCGCGAGACGCACGACTTCGACGTGGCCCAACTGCTGCGCGCCGAGCGCGGTCTGGCGCAGCTGTTTGCACGCCTTCCCGGGCGCAAGGTTCTGCTGACAAATGCGCCGCGGGCATACGCCGAATCGGTGCTGGACGGCATTGGATTGCGCCGGCATATCGGTGCGCGCTATGCGATCGAGTCGATGCGGGTGCACGGCACATTCCGGCCGAAGCCGTCGCGCGCGATGCTGCGTCACATGCTCGCGCGTGAGCGCGTCGTACCGGGAGTGGCAATCCTGGTCGAAGACAACGCGTTGAACCTCAAGGCGGCGCGCGCAGCCGGGTTTCGCACGGTGCTGGTTCGTCGCGGCGGAAATCGCGGCCGCGCCCTTTACATCGGGTTGCGTGTGCGGTCGGTTCGTGATCTGCCGCACGCATTGGCGCGGCTGCGTGCTTGACGCCGCTGGCCGTTCGGTAAGCTTCCGCGCAACATAAGACGTATTCCGGAGTTATCCATGCCCGCTGGCCGACCTGGCCCGATTAGACGCTTCTTCGGCTTCCTGTGGCGGACGCTCGATTTTTCCCGCCGACTGGTGCTGAATGTTCTGTTCCTCGCCGTGATCGTAATCGTCGTCTTTGCGTGGTTGCATGACGGCCGCCCGACGCTGACTGATAACACGGCGCTCGTCGTCGATATCAAGGGGCCGATCGTCGAGCAATACACCGGCGCGGCGGGCGAAGCCGCTCTGGTACAGATGCTGCTGGACCGCGAGCGCGAAACCCAGTTGCGTGACGTGTTGACCGCGCTGGATGCCGCAGCAAAGGATGCGCACATTGCCCGCGTGCTGCTGATGCTTGACGACTTTGAGGGCGCCGGCATGCCGACGCTGCGCGAGGTTGCCGCGGCCCTTGAACGTATCAAGGCGACCGGCAAGCAGGTGGTGGCCTGGGGCTCATCATTCGACCAGCGCCAGTATTACCTGGCGGCGCACGCGAGCGAGGTCTACCTTCATCCGCACGGCGCGGTGTTGCTACGCGGTTTTGGCGGCTATCGCAACTACTACCGCGATGCGCTCGACAAGCTCGGCATTTCGGTGAACGTATTCAAGGTGGGCAAGTACAAGAGCTTCGCCGAGCCTTTCATCCAGAACGAACCTTCGCCGGAAGCGTTTGAGGACGAGAGCCGATTGCTTAACGATCTCTGGCAGCAGTACACCGGCGCGGTCGAAGTCGCGCGCAAGTTGCCAGAGGGCAGCATCGGGCGGCTGATCGACGAATTGCCGCAGCGCTTCGCCGCTCTGAACGGTGACGCGGCACGACTCGCGCTCAAGGAAAAACTGGTCGATGGATTGAAGACGCGCGATGAACTGCGGGCGCTGCTGGTCGAGCGCGGCGCATTCGACAGTGACCGCAAGACATTTCGCCAGATTGCGCTTGGCGATTTCGTGTCGTTGCAGTCGCAGAGCACGCGCGGAGATGTCGTCGGAGTCGTGGTGGCGGCCGGCGATATTGTGGATGGGGAGGCGCCGCAGGGAATGATAGGCGGCAAGTCGACCAGCGAACTGGTGCGGCGTGCACGCGAGAACGAGCGCGTCAAGGCCGTGGTGCTGCGGGTGGATTCGCCAGGGGGCAGTGCATTCGGTTCGGAACTGATTCGCCGCGAATTGGAACTGACGCAACAAGCGGGCAAACCGGTCGTCATTTCGTTCGGCGATGTCGCGGCATCCGGCGGGTATTGGATATCCATGGCTGCGGACGAGGTGATTGCGGATCCGACGACGGTCACGGGGTCAATCGGCGTTTTCGCTTTGCTGCCCTCAGCCGACAAGGCGATGGAAAAGCTGTCGCTACACACAGCAGGCGTCACGACGACCTGGCTCGGCGGAGCAGCGGACCCGCGCCGTCCGCTCGATCCGCGGGTTGGGGAACTGATCCAGGCAAGTGTTGGCCACAGCTATAGCGAGTTCATCCGTCTTGCCGCCGCCGCGCGGCAGATCACGCCCGAGCGCATGAATGAAGTGGCGCAGGGCCGCGTGTGGACCGGCCGGCAGGCTAAGGATCAGCAACTGGTCGATCGGCTTGGCAGTTTCACGGACGCACTGAAAGCTGCCGCCGTGCGCGGCAAGCTGGGCGAGGATTTCCAGGTTTCTTATCTCGAACGCGAGCCCCGCGGCGTGGATCGCCTGCTTGCCCTGTTGTTCGGCGAGACTGCGCGCTTGATGCAGGCGAGCCTTGGCTGGAACGTGACTGATTTGGTGGGGCGCGATGCAGTCAGTCAGGCGCGGCGTGAACTTGCATGGCTGCAAAGGGCGGCAGCCAACCCGTTTTCTGCGGTTGCGCACTGCCTTTGTGAGCTGCGCTGAAGGTGCGAGCCCGCTGTTTGGCCTAAGCTGGGCGGGCTAGCAAATCCGTGTATCGGCCGGCTTCCCGATGGAAGTAATTCCCCACGTCAAGCAGCTTTACGGTAGATTTTGGCCACTCACTCGAGGTGGCAATGGACGCCGAAAGTCTGTCGGTCGAATCACCGAATAAACGCAAGCCGGGCGCGCGCAGGCTTCAGATCCTGCAGACGCTGGCAACTATGCTCGAGGACCCAAAGGGCGAAAAGGTCACGACCGCCGCATTGGCGGCCAAACTCGACGTGTCCGAAGCGGCGCTGTACCGGCACTTTGCGAGCAAGGCCCAGATGTTTGAAGGGTTGATTGAATTCATCGAATCGACCATTTTTGGCCTGATCAATGACATCTCGGGCAAGGAGACGTCGGGGCTCAAGCAGGTGCGCCGCATTGTCGTGATGCTTCTGGATTTTGCGCAAACCAACCGCGGCATGACGCGCGTGCTGATCGGCGATGCGCTGGTCAATGAACACGAGCGCCTGCAGGAGCGGATGAATCAGCTCTTCGATCGTATCGAAACGTCGATCAAGCAGAGCTATCGCGTCGCGATGACGCAAAGTGAACTCCCCGCCGACTTCGATCCGGTGGCGCACGCCAACCTGATCGTGGCCTACGTGGTCGGGCGCTGGCTTCGCTTTGCCAAGAGCGGGTTCAAGAAATTGCCGGCCGACGGGCTTGACACGCAGTTGCCGACGCTGCTCACTTAGGCGGCGCCTGCGTCGGTCGCGAACAACACACCGGACAGTTCGGATCGCGCGGTACGCGCAGCGTGCGAAAGCTCATCGTCAACGCGTCCAGCAGCATGAATCTGCCCGCGAGACTTTCGCCCGCGCCGGCAGCCAGCTTGAGCGCCTCTGCTGCCTGCATCGTGCCAATGATTCCGGTCAGCGGAGCGAACACACCCATTACTGCGCACAGCTCATCTTCGCCTTCGCCCTCCGGAAACAAACACGCGTAGCAAGCGCTGTCGGAGCGCGTCAGATCGAATACCGCGAGCTGCCCATCAAATCGAATCGCAGCGCCCGATACCAACGGCCGCCTATGCTTGACACAGGCGCGATTGACGGCATGCCGCGTAGCGAAATTGTCTGAGCAGTCCAGCACGATCGTCGCGGCGCTGACCAGTTCGTCCAATTCGGAATCACCAACGCGCTCCGTTCTGGCGATCACTTCGACCTGCGGGTTGATTGCCACCAGCGTTTGCCTTCCCGACGCCGCTTTAGGCTGCCCGATGCGATCCGTCGTGTGCAGGATCTGCCGCTGCAAATTGGTCAGATCGACCTTGTCGCCGTCCACCAGCGTGAGGCTTCCCACGCCAGCCGAAGCGAGATAGAACGCCGCGGGAGAACCTAGTCCGCCGGCGCCGATGACCAACATGCGTGCCTCGCGCAAGCGCTGCTGACCAACCACGCCCAGCTCGTTAAGCAAGATATGGCGTGAATAGCGCAACAGCTCCTGATCGTTCATCTGAAGACTTGTCGCCGCGCTGTCACTTCATTGCCGGAAAAGACAAGGGCCGCAACGCGGCCCTCGCTGCTGTTGTCAGCGGTCGTTACTTGGAGGTCGTCGTGGCCGCCACGTTCTCGCGGGGCTTCGCCGTTACCACTGGTTTGCCCTGGAGGTGGTTCAGGGCCTGGCGCAACTGGAAGTCATCGGTCGAACCAAATTCGTAACGACGCTGTGGCGCCGGAGCCGGTGTCGCCGAAGTTGGCGCTTCTGTAAGGGACGCTGCCTCCGCTGGCTGAGCCTTCGCTGTTTCGCTTGGGGCCTTCTTGTTTTCCAGGTGGCGCGCCAGATCAGCCTCGCGAACGGTCAGGCCGGCGAAATTTCCCTCCGGCGTGTCGTCGACATTCATATCGGGGACGATGCCCTTGGCTTGAATCGAACGGCCGCTCGGGGTGTAGTAGCGCGCAGTGGTGAGCTTGATCGCGGCCGGCTGGTCGCCGTCGGTGCGAATCGGGATGATGGTCTGTACCGAGCCCTTGCCGAAGGTCTGTGCGCCGATCAGCAGCGCACGCTTGTGGTCCTGCAGCGCGCCAGCGACGATTTCGGATGCCGACGCACTGGCGTTGTTGACCAGTACCACGAGGGAGACCGTCTTTATTTCGCGCGGCAACTTCGAGAGAACGTCTTCGCCGCGGCCGCGCATATAGTCCTCGGGTGAAGCAATGAAGCGACGACGCGCATCGTCGGTGCGCCCGTCGGTGGACACCACCAGCGTACGCGCGGGCAGAAACGCGGCCGAAACACCGATCGCCGGATGAAGCAGCCCGCCCGGATCGTTGCGCAGGTCGAGCACCAGGCCTTTCAGTGGTCCCTGCTTATAGAGATCATTGATCTTCGCGACCAGATCCTCAACGGTTCGTTCCTGGAAGCTCGAGATCCTGACGAAGCCATAGCCAGGTTCGATCATCTTGGCACGCACCGACTGGGTTCGGATCACGTCGCGCACCAGCTTGAACTCGAGCGGCGCGGTCTCGTTCTTGCGCAGCACCGTCAGCGTCACTGGTGTGCCCTTCTTGCCGCGCATCAGCTTGACTGCTTCGTTCAGTGCCATGCCGCGAGTGAGCTTGTCGTCGATCTTGATGATCAGATCGCCGGCCTTGATGCCCGCGCGCGCCGCCGGCGTATCGTCAATCGGTGCGACCACCCGAACCGCCCCGTCTTCGGGCGCGACTTCGATCCCTAGACCGCCGAACTCGCCCTGCGTGCTGGTCTGCAGATCCTTGAATGCATCGCCGTCGAGGAATGCCGAGTGCGGATCGAGTCCGGAGAGCATGCCGGAGATCGCCTCATGCATCAGCTTCTTGTCGTCGATCGGCTCGACGTAGTTGGCCTTGATCACGCCGAAAACGTCGGTGAACTGGCGGATGTCGTCGAGCGGAATCGGGCCACGCGCGTCGCGAAACGCATAGGCAGAAATGCCAAGGCTGATCGCGACACCGGCAAACGCGCCGACGGCGATCAGTCCAATATTGCGCATGCGTCCGCTCATGAAACCTCCTGGAGCTTCAACAGATCGCGGCGACGTTCAAAAGTTCCGGAAGCTTAGCGTGCCGCTGCCCACCGCAACGGGTCCATGGGCCGACCCTGGTAGCGCATTTCAAAGTATAGGCCTGCCTCTGCCTGCCCTCCGGTGTTTCCAACTTCGGCGACCACTTCGCCGCGGTCAACTCTTTCCCCAATGCTGCGCATCAGTGTCGAATTGTTGCCATATACGGAGATGAAGCCCTCTCCGTGGTCCAGAATCAACAGGTTGCCGAAGCCGCGAAGCCAGTCGGCAAAGATCACCCGACCGGCGGCCAAAGCATGGACTTCGGCGCCGGGGGTGGCACGAATGAATACGCCCTTCCATGTCGGCGCGTCCACGCCAGCCTCCGTCGGCCGCGGACTTCCAAAGCGGGCCGTGATTTCGCCCTCCACCGGCAGGGCAAGGCGGCCGCGCATCCGAGCAAAGGCCGATGATGCTGCCTCGATATCCGCCGGCACGGGTTTGGCGGATCGCGGCGCAGTCGCGGCCGGTGGGGAACGCCGATCATGCCGACGTGCCTGGTCCGCGAGCACCTTGGCCAGTTGGTCGATCAGGGTCGAAAGTCGACGCTCATCGCGCTCCAGGGTCGCAATCGATTGGCGCTGTGTCGTGATCTGCTTGGCGATGCGCGACAGCGTCTGCCTGCGCGCGGCCTGCTGCTGGATCAGTTGCGCTCGGTTATCGCGCTCTTCGTCGGCGATCGCGGCAAGCTCGATCTGGTGCATTCGAGACTCGGCTTCGAGTTCGGCCAGCTCTTCGCGCCGCGCGCGCAACTCGCCGATCAGTTTCGCCTTCGCACGACCGATGTATTCGAGGTACTGCAGGTCGCGACCGATCTGGCCGGGATTCTCTCCATCGAGCAGTCTCTGCCACGGCGAAGCGCGCCCAAGTACGAACTGGGTGCGCAGCACGAGACCGAGCTGCCGCTCCTGCTCGCTCTGGCGGCCGACGATCGCGCGATTACGGTCCTGAAGCTCGGAGATCTGCCGTTCCAGTTGCGTGCGTGCGGCCGCAAGTTCGCGCAATCGCCGACTGGCCGATGAAATCGCCGCCTCAGACACGCGCAATGCGTCGGTCGCCTCCGAGTGCGTAGCCTCCGCGGCCGCAAGTTGTGTTTTTAGCTGTGCCAGACGCCGCTGCAGTTCGCGCTGTTCGATCTGCAGCTCATCCTTGCGCAAAGTACTGGGCGACTTGGCGTCACGCTTTGGCGCGCCTTTCTTCTTGGATTCATTGGACTTCTTCGCCGGCTGGCCCGTCTGAGCGCCCGCATCGCTTCCAAGCGCGTGAACCGCGATCAAGGCGCCAACACAGGCTGCAAGTAGGTATCGCCTCAACGACGGACGCGAAAGATGAGATCCAGAGGGCGTCAGCCCACGCAGCAACTTAGCCTTCCCGCACGGATGGTGGGGGCGCAGTCTTCGCCATTCCCTGCGCCGCAACTGCTGCCGTCGCGCGCGCAATTTCTTCGGGGTCGCCCAGGTAGTAGTGACGGATGGGCTTGAGCTGATCGTCCAGCTCATATATCAGCGGTTGCGCGGTCGGGATATTGAGGCCGACGATATCGTCATCGGAGACGCGATCCAGATACTTGATCAGCGCACGCAGCGAGTTGCCGTGCGCTGCGACAAGCACGCGACGCCCGCGCGCGAGCGCGGGTGCGATCGAGTCGTTCCAGAACGGGACCACGCGTGCCACCGTGTCCTTCAGGCATTCGGTGGCCGGAACCTCCTCCGGTTTCAGGTGCCTGTAGCGCGGATCGTTGCCGGGCCAGCGCGGGTCGTCACGCGCCAGTGGGTCAGGTGCGATCGCATAGGCGCGGCGCCAGATCAGGACTTGCTTCTCGCCGAACTTCGCGGCCGTCTCCGCCTTGTTCAGTCCCTGCAAAGCGCCGTAGTGGCGTTCGTTCAAGCGCCATGAGTGCACCACGGGCAGCCACATCAGGTCGAGCGCGTCAAGCGTCAGCCAAAGAGTTCGAATTGCCCGTCTGAGAACCGACGTGTAGGCGATGTCGAATGTGTAGCCTTCCCGCTTGAGCAGTTCACCGGCAGCGCGGGCCTCACGGATGCCGTTGTCGGTCAGGTCGACGTCGGTCCAACCGGTAAACCGGTTCTCCAGATTCCACTGGCTTTCGCCATGGCGCAGCAGGACGAGCTTGTGCATATCGATCGCCGGTTCAAAGAATTCAGGCTCGGCAGCCCACGTGCGGTGCCGGTGCAGGCGGGCATCAGAGTGGCGCATTCTATAATTCACTCTTCCAAATCGGGATTCCATCCGCGTGCAGTTCTTCATTGACAACATCTTCTTGATCGCCGTGGCGTTCATCAGCGGTGGCATGCTGGTCTGGCCGCTTGTGCGCGCGCGCGCTGCCGGACCTTCCCTCTCGACGTTGCAGGCGACCCAGCTGATCAATTCAAAGCATGCGCAGATCGTCGACGTGCGCAGTGCCGAGGATTTCGGCAAGGGTTCGCTGCCGAATGCGAAGAACATTCCGGTGGCAAAACTGCAGGAGCGCGCCGGCGATCTGAAAAAAGACCGCCCGGTGATCATTGTCTGCAATACGGGCTCGACCGCCGGGCCGGCTGCGGCGCAATTGCGCGCGGCAGGACTGAACGATGTGTATGTACTGGCGGGTGGACTTGCGGCATGGCGTGAAGCGGGCCTGCCGGTCCGAAGCTGACGGGAATCGGGGAACTGAAAACGCAGATGACCGCCCGCGTCCAGATGTACAGCACCGCCGTGTGCCCGTTTTGCCAGCGCGCAGAAGCGTTGTTGAAAGCGCGAGGTGTCAGCGACATCGAGAAGATTCGCATCGATCTGGATTCCGCGCGACGTGACGAGATGATTGCGCGCACGGGACGTCGAACCGTGCCGCAGATCTTCATTGGTGTCACGCACGTCGGCGGGTTTGACGATCTGTACGCTCTCGATCGCGACGGAAGGCTTGCCCCCCTGCTGGCCGGCTGACCCACTCGAACTCCATTTCAAGAAAGCTTTGCCGGCACGCCGCCGGCACATCACAAGAGGATCTTCATGGCCGAGAACGTCAGCGCACCGCCCGCTCCACAAGGGCCCGTGTTTCAGTTGCAGCGTGTCTATCTGAAGGATGCGTCGCTCGAATTGCCGCATGCGCCGCAGATCTTTCTGGAGCAAACAGCGCCGCAGGTGGACGTGCAGCTCGAGGTTTCCAACAGCAAGGTGCTCGACGGTATCTACGAAGTGGTGGTTCGAGTGACGACGACAGCCAAGATCGGAGACAAGGTCCTGTTTCTGGTTGAGGGCAAGCAAGCCGGCATCTTCGAGATGCGCGGCATCCCGAACGAGCAGTTCGAGGCGATCGTGGGCATCGTCTGTCCCGGAATCATCTATCCGTACTTGCGTGCAAACGTTGCCGATCTGATCAACCGCACCGGCTTGCCGCCGATTCATCTGGCGGAGATCAACTTTGAGGCGATGTACCAGCAGCGGAAGGCGCAGCAACAGCCTGGCATCGTCATTCCGCCCGGAACGACGACAAAGCAGTAGCTGAAGTCGCTCGGTATGGCCGGAATTGCAGTCCTTGGCGCAGGGGCCTGGGGCACTGCTATCGCCTGGGCTTTGGCGCAGCGTCACTCTGTGACCCTTTGGTCGCGAGAGATGGCGCAGGCGCGTGCCATCGCCGCCACGCGTCGCAATGATCGCTATCTGCCGGGCGTCGTGCTCGATCCTTCGGTCGCCGTGACGGCCGACCCCGCTGCAGCGATTGCGCACGCGCGGCATGGTTTGATCGTGATCGCCGTTCCCACGGGAGCCCTGCGCGAAACCTTGCGCCGCCTGTGTAACGCGCCCGGACTGGCGCCGCTCGTTTGGCTGTGCAAAGGATTCGAACGCGACAGCGCCAAGCTCGCTCACGAAGTCGTGCGCGACGAAATCGCATCGCATCCCAGCGGTCCTTTGTCCGGCCCCAGCTTCGCATTGGAAGTCGCGCGCGGACTGCCGGCCGCGCTGACCGTTGCCGGCCCAGCCGAATTCTGCAACTGGGTGACACAGATCTTTCACGCGGGCTCTTTGCGAATCTATTCGAGCGACGACGTGACGGGCGTTGAGGTCGGCGGTGCGGTGAAGAACGTGATGGCGATCGCCACCGGAATCTCGGATGCGCTTGGCCTCGGCCACAACGCCCGTGCCGCGCTGATCACACGCGGTCTGGCGGAAATCACCCGGCTGGGTATTGCTCTCGGTGCGCGTGCTGAGACGTTCATGGGGCTTGCCGGCATCGGCGATCTGATTCTGACTTGCACCGGCGAGTTGTCACGCAATCGGCAGGTCGGAATCCTTCTTGGGCGCGGCATGCCGTTGTCGCTGACGCTCGAACGCATCGGTCACGTGGCCGAAGGTGTGTGGTCGGCGCCAGCGGTCGCCGCACGCGCGCTAACACTTGGCGTCGAGATGCCGCTGACCGAGGCGGTGTGCGCAGTGCTCGATGGGCGCTCGACGCCACGGGATGCGCTGGCTCAATTGCTTGCGCGTGATCCCAAACGAGAATGACCAGTGTGAAGTCGATTCAGTCGGTATGTGTGTTCTGCGGTTCGCAGGCCGGTGCGCGACCCGAGTACGTCGAGGTTGCGCGCGAGCTCGGCGCAGTCCTGGCGCGCCGTGATCTGACGCTGATCTACGGCGGCGGCCACGTCGGCATGATGGGCGCGGTGGCGGACGCCGCCCTCGCCAACGGCGGCAAGGTGATCGGCGTGATCCCGGAGCACCTGATGCGGCCGGAGGTGGCGCATCAGGCACTGACGGAACTGCTGATCGTCGATTCGATGCATACGCGCAAACGCATCATGGCCGAGCGCGCGGATGCATTCGTCGTGTTGCCGGGTGGCTACGGCACGTTCGAAGAAATGTTCGAGATGATCACGTGGCTGCAGTTGCGATTGCATTCGAAGCCGGTTGGCGTGATCAATAGCGAGGGTTACTTCGATCATCTGCTGGCGTTTCTGCAGCACGGTGCGGCAGAGGGTTTCATTCGCCCGCAGCACTGGGATCTGCTGATTGTCGAGCAGGCGCCCGACCTGCTGCTGGAACGATTGCGCCTGCACGAACCGGCGGTCGCGCGCGGCGCCGCCGCAGATTTCACCCGGTCTTGACCCGACGCTTCACACGCCACCGTCGTAGCCGATCTGGCGCCAGGCTTCGTAAACCACCACCGCGACCGCGTTGGAAAGGTTGAGGCTGCGATTGCCGGCGCGCATTGGCAACCGAATTCTTTGCGAGGGAGCGAATCGTTCGCGCACGTCATCGGGCAGACCGCGTGTTTCAGCGCCGAAGATGAACCAGTCTCCCGACATGAACCTCATGTCGATCAGCATGCGCGCCCCCCTGGTGGTCAGCGCAAACATCCGGGCGGGTTTGCACTCTTCGGTCGCGAGCAGTGTCTCGAAGCTTGCATGTACTTTGATTGACGCGTATTCGTGGTAGTCGAGGCCGGCACGGCGCAGTTGCTTGTCATCGAGATCGAATCCGAGCGGTTCGATCAGATGCAATTGCGCGCCGGTGTTGGCGCACAACCGGATCACATTCCCCGTATTCGGGGGAATCTCGGGTTCAACGAGGACGACGTGAAACACGGCTAGGGCGTCCGCGCGACGACGAGATTGGTCACGCGCACCGCCCCGGCCTTCTTCAGCACCGACGCGATTTCACCCAGCGTGCTGCCAGTGGTCATTACATCGTCGACGACGGCTACGTGACGCGCGCGCACGTCAGCTCGAACGGTGAATGCGTCGTGCACATTGCGCTTGCGCTCGGCGAGCGCCAGCACATGCTGGGGCGCGGCATGTCGAACGCGCAGCAGTGCCTCTGCGGCAAGCTGAAGATCCAGATCCCGCGCAATCTGCCGCGCGATTTCGAGCGCCTGATTGAAACCACGCTCTGCGTGGCGCTCAAAGGCGAGCGGCACGGGCGCGATCAGCGCGCCCGCAATATCAAATCGCCCTGCGCGCCGTGCCAGCAGCGCGCCGAAGACTCCGGCAAGCGCAAGACGGCCGCCGGCCTTCAGTGCGATCACCATGCCGTCGACAGGCGGCCTGTAGTCGCCCAGCGCAAACGTCGCATCGAACTGCGGTGGGTGCCGCAGGCAGAGCCCGCAGATCGTCGCCGCGGTCGAGGCCGGCATGCGAATCGCGCACACGGTGCACCGTGCAACGTCTTCTCGAAAGAAGTCGTGCTCGCAATCGGCACACATCTGGCAGTTCGCCGCCGCGCTATTCAGTTCACAGACTACGCACGGCGGCGACAGTCGCAACCGCGGGGCGACGAGGCGAGGAAACCAGCGGCGAGATGCAGCGAGTGTCATCCGTGCCGAGCATATACTGTGCACCAGCACCAGCGCCGCCTCATGGCCCTCGGTCCCGGTACCTCCGAACTCACGCCCACCATGGTCGATCCGCCGCGCATCCCCGCGCGCGTGGCGACTGTGCGGCGCCAGTTCGATCGGCGGGCGGCCCGCTTTGCGGAGCGCGATTTTCTCGTGCGTGAAATCGGGCGGCGCACACTTGAGAGACTTGATGTCATTCGACTCACGCCGAAACGCGTTGTCGACATTGGCTGCGGCGTCGGCGGAGCGCGCGCGGCGCTGATGGAAAGGTATGCGCAGGCCGACTGGATTGGCATCGATCATTCGCTTGGCATGATCCGCCAGGGCAGACGCGCAGCTAATGTCGGTCCTGCACGATTGGCGCGTTGGTGGCGCGGATCGCGCGTGCAATGGATCGTCGCTGAGGCAGGCGCGCTGTCGCTGGCAGACGGCTGCGCAGATCTCGTGTTTTCCAATCTGATGCTGCACTGGCATCCGACGCCGCACGTGCTGTTTTCGGAGTGGAAGCGCATTCTTTCCACGAACGGGCTGCTGATGTTCAGTTGTTTCGGCCCGGACACCATCAAGGAACTGCGCGCAGCCGTCAGGTCAGTTCTACCGCATGCGATGCCGATGCCTTTTGTCGACATGCACGACTTCGGCGACATGCTGATCGCGGCGGGCTTCGCAAATCCGGTGTTGGATGCGGAGCGCATCCGGCTTACCTACGCGACGGCCGCCGAACTGCTGCGCGACGTCGCCGGGTTAGGCGGCAATCCGCGTGATGATCGGATGCCGGGCCTGGTCTCGGGCCGCCAGGCACGTGCGCTGATCGATTCACTGGAAGGCGGCCGTGGTGATGACGGACGAATCGGCTTGACGTTTGAGGTCGCCTACGGCCATGCCTGGAAGCCGGTTGCGCGCGAAACAGGGCAGACTCGCATATCTGTCGATAGCCTGCGGGCGCAATTGCGCTCGCATTGACAGAGAGTCACGCTCGGGGAGAGCATCAACGTCAACAGGGAGATGGAAGATGGGACTGATCGCATTCATCAAGGAAGCAGGGGAGAAACTATTCGGCAAGGAAGTCAAGGCGGCAGAGGCGTCGGGAGATCCGGCGGCTGCCAATGCTGCGGCGGGCGATGCGATCCTGGCCTACGTCCAGGCCCAGAAACTGGCCGCGACGGGCCTCACGGTAACGTTCGACGGAGCGAGCGGAATTGCGAAGGTCTACGGGGTCGCGGATGATCAGGCGACCAGAGAAAGAATTGTCCTCGCCGCGGGCAATGTCCATGGCGTGGCCGGCGTCGAGGACAACATGACTGTGTCCCGTTCGGGGCCAGCGGCGCAGTACTACACCGTCGTCCGCGGCGACACACTGTCAAAGATCGCGAAACAGCTCTACGGCGACGCCAACAAATACCCGGCGATCTTTGAGGCCAACAAGCCGATGCTTTCGCATCCGGACAAGATCTACCCGGGCCAGAACCTGCGCATTCCGGCGCTCTAGCCACGCGCGCCGCGGGACTGGCCTGGCCGGACTCGGCGTTTTGCTGCGCTGTTATGTCCGCCTATAATCCGCCCGCTTTGCGTGCACCCTCGGACGGATTCCATGCGAGTTCCTGCCGGGCGTAGTGTTTTGTCGGGGCAACGGCTGCCTGCCGCCTGACTGCGCAAGTTGTTGGATGAGCCCCTTCAATGCCCGAGAACGCGACCCGCTGGATTGTCAAGCGCAACTGTTCCGCTTCACCGCGGCAACTGGCGTTTGTTTTCGCATCGGTGGTCGCACTCTCGCTCGCGATCGGCGCCGGCTTTGCCGCGGTTGGACTCTGGATGGTCCTGCCATTTGTCGGTTTCGAATTGATCGCAATCGCGGGTGCCTTCTTCTGCTACGGACGTCATGCTGCCGATTTCGAATCGCTCGAAATCAGCGACGGACAGTTGCGTATTGAACAGGTGCAAGGAACACGGACTTCGATCTGGCAGCTTCCCGTCCAGCAGGTTCGGATCGACACCGGGGCTGATACGGCCGGACGGGAGCGAGCACGCCTGTTCCTCGTCGCAGCGGACAAACGAATCGAGATTGGAATGCATCTGCTCGAAGAGCGCCGCCGGCAGCTGGCGAAGGAACTGGATCGTGCGCTGCGGTCCGGGGCGTCGGTCGCTGCGGCTTGATAAGAACCACGGCAATGAGGGGCGGTGCAGACCGCGACGGATGAATTAATGGATTCGACAAGAATGACCACGACAATCAAGGCCACGCTGGCGGCTACGCTGCTCGCCACTGCGGGCACTGCGAGCGCTATCCAGAGCAAGTACAACCTCGCGCCGCCGGTCACCCAGATCGCACGCGAAATTCACTGGCTGCACTGGATGATGCTCGGCATCTGCGGCGTGATCTTCGTGGCGGTGTTTGGCGTGATGTTCTATTCGATCTATGCCCACCGCAAGTCGAAGGGTCACAAGGCGGAAAACTTCCACGAGAGCACCGCGGTGGAGATTGCGTGGACGGTTGTCCCTTTCATCATCGTGATCGTCATGGGCGCGCTGGCGACCAAGACCGTGGTGGCGATGAAGGACACGACCAACGCCGACATCACGATCAAGGCCACCGGCTATCAGTGGAAATGGGGCTACGACTACCTGAAGGGCGAGGGCGAAGGCATTTCGTTCCTGTCGGCGCTTGCCACCCCGCGCGATCAGATCGATGGCGGTAACGATGCGGCACGCAAGGCGAATCCCGTCTACTTGCTCGAGGTCGACAATGAGGTCGTCGTACCCGTTGACAAGAAAGTACGCGTGATCACGACCGCAAATGACGTGATTCACGCCTGGTTCGTGCCGGCTCTTGGCGTCAAGCAGGACGCAATTCCTGGGTTTGTGCGTGACACCTGGTTCCGAGCTGAAAAGACCGGCACCTACTATGGCCAGTGCGCCGAACTGTGCGGCAGGGACCACGCGTTCATGCCGATCAAGGTCAGGGTCGTCACCGCCGCCGACTACACGAAGTGGGTCGACGAGAAGAAGAAGGCGATGGCTGCAACAGCCGACGATCCGAATAAGACCTGGCAGCTTGCGGAGCTGAAAGAACGCGGCGCCAAGGTGTATGCGGCGAATTGCCAGGCCTGCCACCAGGCGAACGGCCAGGGCGTCAAGGGGGCATTCCCGCCGCTCGATGGCAGCCAGGTCGTGATGAACAAGGAGCAGCAGATCGCGATCATGCTTAACGGCAAGGGTGCGATGCCCCCGTGGAAGACGTTGTCAGACGTCGAGCTGGCGGCGACTGCGACCTTTGTCAGGAACAACTGGGGCAATAGCTCCGGTGCGGCAATACAGCCGAGCGAATTCAAGGCAGCGCGCAAGTAGGGCGCGGTGGTGGTTCAACGGATTCAGAGAATCGGGATTTGAGGAGCAAAGATGAGCGCAGTCGCCCACGATCACGGACACGGGCATGAAGATGCCCACGACCACGCACCGTATGGCTGGCGGCGCTGGTTGTATGCGACCAACCACAAGGACATCGGCACGATGTACCTGTGGTTTTCGTTCACGATGTTCCTGACCGGCGGCGTTCTTGCACTCGGCATTCGCACCGAACTGTTCCAGCCCGGCCTGCAGATCTTCGAGCCGCATTTCTTCAACCAGCTCACCACCATGCACGGCCTGATCATGGTGTTCGGCGCGATCATGCCGGGCTTCGTCGGCTTCGCGAACTGGCAGATCCCGCTGCAGATCGGCGCGCCTGACATGGCGTTCGCACGAATGAACAACTTCAGCTTCTGGCTTCTGCCGCCCGCGGCGCTGTTGCTGGTCGCATCGTTCTTCGTGCCGGGCGGAGCGCCGGCGGCCGGGTGGACCGTTTATGCGCCGCTGACGATTCAAATGGGCATGGGCATGGATATGGGCATTTTCGCGCTGCACATCATGGGTGCCAGTTCGATCATGGGTTCGATCAACATCGTCACCACGATCCTGAACATGCGCGCCCCGGGTATGAGCCTGATGAAGATGCCGATGTTCGTGTGGACCTGGCTCATCACTGCTTACCTGCTGATCGCGGTGATGCCGGTGCTCGCCGGTGCAATCACGATGACCCTGACAGACCGCCATTTCGGCACCAGCTTCTTCAACGCCGCGGGCGGCGGTGATCCGGTGATGTTCCAGCACATCTTCTGGTTCTTCGGCCACCCCGAGGTGTACATCATGATCCTGCCGGCGTTCGGGATCATCAGCCAGATCGTGCCGGTGTTCGCGCGCAAGCCGCTGTTCGGCTATGCGTCGATGGTGTACGCGACCGCCTCGATCGCGATCCTGTCGTTCATCGTGTGGGCGCACCACATGTTCACCACCGGCATGCCGGTGACGGGGCAGCTCTTCTTCATGTACGCGACGATGCTGATCGCGGTGCCGACCGGGGTGAAGATCTTTAACTGGCTGGCGACGATGTGGAAGGGCAGCATGACCTTTGAGACCCCCATGCTGTTCGCAATCGGCTTCATTTTTGTTTTCACGATGGGCGGATTTACCGGGCTGATCCTGGCGATGGCGCCGATCGATATCCAGGTGCAGGACACCTACTACGTCGTCGCGCACTTCCACTATGTGCTGGTGGCGGGTTCGCTGTTCGGGATGTTCGGCGGCGCGTACTTCTGGCTGCCGAAGTGGACCGGCCACATGTACGACGAGACGCTCGGCAAGTGGCACTTCTGGCTGTCGATGATCTTCTTCAACGTCACGTTCTTCCCGATGCACTTTCTCGGGCTGGCCGGCATGCCCCGGCGCTATGCGGATTACCCGATGCAGTTTGCCGATTTCAACATGTTGGCGTCGATCGGCGCGTTTGGCTTTGGACTTTCGCAGCTGATCTTTCTGTACGTGGTTCTCAAGTGCATCAAGGGCGGCGAGAAAGCCAAGGCCAACTACTTTGATGCCGAGGATGGTGGACTGGAGTGGACCGTGCCGTCGCCGGCACCGTTTCATACCTTCGAGACCCCGCCGGTGGTCAGATAACTTGGAGAACGCCGGTCGCTGCGCGACCGGCAGCGCAAGCTCATGACACAGCAGGCTTCAGAAGAACGGCGGCAGAACAGGCGCACTGCACTGGTGCTGCTGTCGGTTGTGGTCGTGTTCTTCATCGGCATCATCGTGCGGCGCTGGCTGTTCGGCGGCTGAGTCACTGATGAGCGATCCGCGCCTCGACGTTCAATCCAACCGCAGCATCCTGCGCAAGCTGCTGGTGGTGTCGGTGCTGATGTTCGGTTTCGGCTGGGCGCTGATCCCGATCTATCGCAAGATCTGCGAGGTCTCCGGCATCAACGTCCTGACCGGCAAGGATCCGCTGGCTTCCCAGCGCGCCGCCAACACGCAGGTCGACAAGACGCGCACGATCGTGGTCGAGTTCGACGCCAACCGGCAGGGGCCTTGGCGCTTCAGGCCGCATGTCAATCATCTCGAAGTGCATCCGGGCGAGTTGGTGCACGTCGAGTACGACCTGGTCAATCTCGAAAGCCGCACGATGGTTGGGCAGGCAATCCCAAGTTACGCGCCAATGCAGTCCGCGCGCTATTTCAGCAAGCTTGAATGCTTCTGCTTCAAGCAGCAGACGCTGGCCGCGGGCGAAACGCGCAAGTTTCCGGTGGTTTTCTTCGTCGATCCGGAGTTGCCGAAAGACGTTACCCAGATCACGCTGTCATATACGTTCTTCGAAGTACCCGGCGCGGCAACCGGAGAGGTTGCAACGCGCGATGGTCGCACCTGAAATGAACGAGCGGCAAACGCCTGCGATTCGCCGCAAGGCATCTTTTGGGCAGACGGCCCGCGCCGTGTTCTGGTCATTCTTCGGCGTGCGCAAGCGTGCCCATTACGAGGCGGACGCAGCCCAGTTGAATCCGATCCACGTGGTGATCATGGGCGTGATCGGCGCGGCGCTGTTTGTCGTCATACTGGTTTCAATCATCAAGTTTGTCGTGTTGCGCTGAGGGCGCCACGAAGAATTGCGACAGGGAAGGAGAAGAATCAGATGGGTTCGACGCACGGGGGAGCGGCATCGCACTACTTTGTGCCGGCGCCGGCGCGCTGGCCGATGGTGGGGATGATCTCGATGATCTTCACGACCTTCGGCGCGACGATGCTGGTCAACAAGGTCGGCGGGGGCGGATGGATCGTACTGGTCGGTTTCGCGATCCTGATCTACATGATGCGCGGGTGGTTCGCCGAGGTAATCGGCGAATCAGAAGGCGGACGCTACAACCGCCAGGTCGATGTCAGCTTCCGCTGGGGGATGAGCTGGTTCATCTTCTCGGAGGTGATGTTCTTCGCGTCCTTCTTCGGCGCGCTGTTTTACGCGCGTGTGATCACGCTGCCCGCGCTCGGCGACTTCGATCACAAGCTGCTGTGGCCGGATTTCGCCGTTGCATGGCCGACATTGGGGCCGGGTGGCATCGTCGGCGAATTCACCAAGATTCACGCCTGGCCGGTGCCGACCATCAATACGATTCTGCTGGTGAGCTCCGGCTTCACGTTGACGGTGGCTCATCATGGCCTGCTCTCCGGCGATCGCGGCAAGGCGCTGCGCTGGCTCTTCGCCACGCTGCTGCTGGGCTTCACCTTCGTCGGTGTGCAGGCGTTCGAGTACGCGCACGCTTACGGCGATTTGAACCTGCGGCTCGATTCCGGCATCTTCGGCTCGACGTTCTTTATGTTGACCGGTTTTCACGGCTTTCACGTGATCGTCGGTGCGATCATGCTGACGGTGATGTTCTTCCGCATACTGAAGGGGCACTTCCGGCCCGATCATCACTTCGCGTTCGAGGCGGCCGCATGGTACTGGCACTTTGTCGATGTGGTATGGATCGGCCTGTACATCGTGGTTTACTGGATTTGACGAGTCGGCGGTAGGCAGTTGGCAGTCGTCAATAGCTTGCACAAGCAGGAAACGGCGCCAGACGGCGCCGTTTTTTTGCTGCTGACGGCCGGCGGCCGGCTACGTCCGGTGAATCTTCAACCTGTTGCCGCCATCGTCGACTTCCTCCAGCACGACATCGAACTGCCAAAGCTCCTTGATGTAGCCCAGCACTTCAGTGGCGGCATCGGCATCGAGCAGCCGGCCGCGTTCGACACGGTGCTGCAATAACAAGGCACGGTCGCTGTCGGCTGAGAAGCGTGTCACCGCCAGCGGCGGAGTGTGTGCCTCGGGGCGATACTGGGCGGCGAGCGTCTGGCGCACGCGCGAGTATCCCTGCTCATTATGGATTGCCCGCACGGCGTACTTGCTGCGGTCGTTCTCATCATCAGCGAGCAGGAACAGCCGCAAATCACGCATCACCTTGGGCGACAGATATTGCTCGATCAGGCTTTCGTCCTTGAAATTCGCCATCGCAAAGTGCACCGCCTCGACCCAATTGGTCGCCGCCAGACGCGGGAACCATTCGCGGTCCTCGTCGGTGGGCTGTTCGCAGATGCGTCGGATGTCGCGAAAAATCGCGAAACCCAGCGCATACGGATTGATGCCGTGGTAACGATCCGTATCGAACGACGGTTGCGTGACGACGTCGCTGTGATTTGACAGCCATTCCAGCATGAAACCGTCGTCGACCTGGCCGTGATCGTACAGTTCGTGCAGCAGCGTGTAGTGCCAGAAGGTGGCAGCGCCCTCGTTGGCGACCTTGGTCAGCCGCTGCGGATAGAAATACTGCGAGATCTTGCGCACGATGCGGACGAGTTCACGCTGCCAGGGGGCGAGCTTTGGCGCGCGCTTCTCGATGAAATAAAGCAGGTTCTCCTGTGGATCGAACGATTCCGGCGCCGGACCCTGCTTGTCCGCCGCGCCTTCGTACAGATATGCGACATCGGGGTTGTAGTGATGCTGTGCAAAGCGCAACCGCTCGGCCAGGCGCTCGCGTTCACGGCTCGCCGAGAGCCGCGCGGGTTTCTTGTAGCGATCCACGCCGTAAGGTGCCAGCGCATGACAGCAATCGAGCACGCGTTCGACCTCGCGCCAGCCATGGCGCTGTTCGCAGTCAAGGATGAAGTTGCGCGCAAACGTCAGGTAGTCAAGAATGCCGTCCGCCTGTGTGAACTGCCGGAACAGATAGTTGCTCTTGAAGAACGAGTTGTGCCCATAGGCGGCATGCGCCATCACAAGCACTTGCAGTGGCAGGGTGTTCGTTTCCATCAGGTACACCAGGGATGGACTGGTGTTGATGACGATCTCATAGGCCAGCCCGCTCATTCCCTTCTTGTAGGTGTGTTCCTGGCCGAGTAATTGCTTGCCGAAACTCCAGTGCGGGTAATGCACCGGCATGCCGATGGTCGAACACAGGTCGATCATCTGCGCGGCCGTGATCACCTCATACTGGATCGGATACGTGTCGAGTTGCAGGCGCCGCGCGTGTGCGGCGAGCGCCGCATCGAAGCGCTCCAGCAGCGGCACCGTCCATTCGGTTCCGCTTGCGATCGGCGTGGATGCGCGCTTGGTGCCGGGCATAGGCATTGGCACCGCGGGCCGCGAGACCAGCTTCGGCCACGGCCGTTCGGGCGTTGCACATGCGCGCTGCCGCGCGGGTGCATCGAGGCCGGCGAGATCCCAGGGATTCATCAATCCGCCTTATCGCTTCGCGACAGCGATATTCGGCCGTGAAGGTCCGGCGCCGCTCATGCAGTCGTCTCCTTGCGCGCGAATAGTTCACGAAACACCGGCCAGATGTCGCGCCGATCATGCACTTTGCGCTTGGCGAAGCCTGTATCGGTGATCGTCTCGTAGCACTGCCACAGGTCGGATGGCCGATTGAACCAGCCGCCGGAACTGCTCGACGGAATGTCGACATAAGCGAAGTATCGAACACGCGGCAGCAGTTCGGCCTGCAGGTACCCGGCGCAGCGCTGCGCATCCTCGTCACCGCAATCGCCGTCGGAGGCCTGCGCTATGTAGATGTTCCAGTCGGGACCGGCGAAGCGGGAATCGATCACCTTCTGCGCCAGTTGCAGTGCCGGCATCACCAGCGTGCCTCCGGACTGCGGGTCATGGAAGAAAGTCTTCTCGTCGACTTCCTGCGCGGTCTCAGTGTGACGGATGAAGACGACCTCGACCGCGCCGTACTTGCGTTCGAGGAACAGGTAAAGCAGCGCGAAGAAGCGCTTGGCGAGATCCTTCTTGCGCTCGTCCATTGAGCCCGAAACGTCCATCAGGCACAGCATCACCGCGCGCGTCGCGGGCGCGGGTACTGGCTGACGCGCCCGGAAACGGCGGTCGATCTCTTCCAGAAACGGCAACTGTTCGCGCCGGGCGCGCAGTTGCGTGATTTCTTCCTCAAGTTCGGCGCATCGCTCGCTGTCGAGCGGCGCCATCTCGTCGATCTCCTGCATCAATTCGTCGAGACGGCGTGCGATGCCGCCGCGCAACGCGATGCGGCGCGCGATCGACATGCGCATTGTCAACGCCGGTGAAAGGTTGGCCAGCACGCCGTCCCTGGAAAAGCCGGCGCGACGCGTGTACACGTACGTCACATCGCCGAGCCGAGTGCGCTCCAGATTCGGCAGTTCCAGGTCATCAAAGAACAGCCGCAGGAATTCGTCGCGCGACAGCACAAAGCCGAAGTTGTCGCGGCTCTCGCCTTCACCCGGCTCGTTGCCCTGGCCGTCGCCTTCGCCGCCCTCGGGTCGATCGATCGTGTCGCCCGGTACGTACTCGTGGTTCCCCGGCAGCACGAAGTCGCGGCTGCCGGTCTTGTTGTCGTGATGCAGATACGGTTCTTTCAGCCCGCGCCCAGGGATCGAGATCTTGCCGCCCTTGCCGATGTCGGCGATGCCGCGTTTACCGATCTCGTCATCGACCGCGCGCTTGATATCGTCCTTGAAGCGGCGGATGAAGCGCTCGCGATTGACTGCGCTGCGCCCCGGTGGATCCGCGCGTCGATCAACAACGCGCATGTAGCGGCTCGTAGCGGGGGAATCGGACACAGAGTCCTCGCGGCGGCTACGTCATCACGACTGAGTCGACTTCTTGAAGTGCATGTACCAGTCGACGAGGCGCCGCACCTGCTTTTCGGTGTAGCCGCGCGCCACCATGCGGTTGACGAAGCTCTTGTGGCGCTCTTCCATCTCCTGCGAGCCCTTGGCTTCGAACGAAATGATTGGCAGGATGTCCTCGGTCTTGCTGAACATGCGCTTCTCGATCACCACGCGCAGTTTCTCGTAGCTGGTCCAGTGCGGGTTCTTGCCGTGGGCGCGCGCGCGCAGCACGAAGTTGACCACCTCGTTGCGGAAGTCCTTCGGGTTCGAAATCCCGGCCGGCTTCTCGATCTTCTCCAGTTCGGTGTTCAGCGCCTCGCGCGAATACTGCATGCCAGTGTCTGGATCGCGCCAGTCTTCGTCGAGCAGCCACTTGTCCGCATAGGTGACGTAGCGATCGAACAGGTTCTGGCCGTACTCGCCGTACGCATCCAGGTACGACATCTGCAGTTCCTTTTCGAGGAACTCGGCGAACCGCGGCACGATCCACTCCTTGATGTGCCCGCGCAGGCGGCGCTTGTATTCCTCCTGGATGTCTTCCTTCGCCAGACGATCCTCGAGAACGACCAGCAGATTGACGGGGTCGGCGGCGATCTCACTCGGGTCACGATTGAATGCGGCCGAGATGGTCTTGAAAGCCCAGCGCGTCGAAAGTCCTGTAAAGCCCTCCTGCATGCCGGCGTCGTCGCGGTATTCCTTGACGCTCTTGCTGCGCGGATCGACGTCCTTCAGGGTCTCGCCGTTGTACGAACGCAGTTTGCTGAATACGGATGAGTTTTCCGGAACTGCCAGCCGCGACAGCACGGAGAACTCGGCCAGCGTGCGCAGCGTCTGCGGCGCGCACGGAGCCTCGGACAGCGTCGAGGCTTTCAGCATCTTGTCGTAGATGCGCACTTCTTCGTCCACGCGCAGGCAGTACGGCACCTTGACCAGATACACGCGGTCGATGAATGCCTCGTTGTCCTTGTTGTTGCGGAACTTCAGCCACTCGGCCTCGTTCGAGTGCGCCATGATGAAACCGGTGAACGGCAGCGCGGGCAGCGCTTCGGTACCCTTGAAGTTGCCTTCCTGGGTAGCGGTCAGGATCGGGTTCAGCACCTTCAGCGGCGCCTTGAACATCTCGACGAATTCGACGCAGCGCGCCGAACCCAGGCACAGCGCGCCCGAGTAGCTGTAGGCGTCCGGGTCGTCCTGCGCGAACTGCTCCAGCATGCGCAGATCGACCTTGCCGACCAGCGACGAAATGTCCTGCGTGTTCTCGTCGCCCGGCTCGGTCTTGACGATGCCGATCTGGTTCAGAACCGACGGCATGACGCGCACGACGTGGAACTTGGACAGATCGCCCTTGAATTCCTTCAGGCGCTTCAGCGCCCACGGGCTGGCGATGCCGGTCAGCGCGCGGCGCGGAATGCCGTACCGGTCCTCCATCTGGGCACCGAACCGGTCACGGGGAAAGAGTCCCAGCGGCGATTCCAGCATGGGCGACAGCCGGCCCGACACCGAATCCTTCAGGGTGTAGATGGGAAACTGTTCGCAGAGCGACTTGATCTTTTCTGCCAGCGACGACTTGCCACCTCCGACCGGACCGAGCAGATACAGCACCTGCTTGCGCTCCTCCAGCCCCTGCGCGGCGTGCAGAAAGTACGCATACAGCGACATCAGCGTCTCTTCCATGCCGTGGAAATCAGCAAACGCGTCCCAGGTCTGAATGACGCGGTTCTGGAAAATGCGCGAAAGGCGGGCGTCATCGGCGGTGTTGACGAGCCTGGGCTTGCCGATCGCTTCGAGCACGCATTCGTGCGCGCTCGCGTACGCCATTCGATCGCTCTTGCAGTAGTGCAGGAAGTCTTCCAGCCCCATCTCTTCGTCCAGTGCGCGGACAAAGGATTCGCGGAACGCTGTAAACAGTTCTGTGGGCGCGTTCATTCTGACCTCCTTAGCCCCTTGGGCCGACAACGAAGCAAACGCGATGAACCCAGAGTAGTTGACAAACCGCTTGTGCTGATATGGTTAAAAGAAGAGTAATTGCCCGCCACTCCATTGCATATCAGGCGGTTGGCCGAATCCGGCCGGCCGTGTGCCGGACACCGATCGATGGCGGCGCGATTAGTATGAGCGGGGGCTGATCCAGCCCATGTACCAGCTGAACCAGATGAGCAGCAGCAGGGCAATCGACAGTCCGACGCGCAGGCGCAGCGCGTTGAGCGTGCGCGTTCCGTGTCCCTTGTCTTTCATCAGGAAAAGCAACGCGGTACCCAGCGCGCCGAGGATGGCGACGAACGCGACAACAATGAAGATCTTCATGGGATACCGGCGGCAGGCGAGGCCATTATCCCATTGCATCAGCAGGGCGATGGTGTGAAGCGTGGCCGCGTGTTGCTCGCCGTGATCCTCGGGTTGCTGGGATTCGCCTTGACGTTGTCGCTCGGCAACTGGCAGTCGCGGCGTGCGCACTACAAGCTCGCATTGCAGGCGCAATGGGATTCTGCGCAACGCGCGACGCCGATTCCGGTTACCGCGTCAACGGTTGACGAGGTGCCGGCGCGCGTACCGGTCCTGGTCCGCCTGACGGGGCGATTCCAGCATCGCTACAGCGTCTGGCTTGATAATCGGACCAGCAACGGGCGCGCCGGTTTTTTCGTGGTAACTCCGTTACAGATCGAGGCGGGCCGTGCTGTGCTCGTAAATCGCGGCTGGGTCGCGCGCAACCCGCAGGACCGCCTGCGGTTACCCGACATTGGTCAGCCTGCTGGGCCGGTCTCGATCGAGGGGCTCGCGCTAACCCAGTTGCCGCGGCTGCTTGAACTGGGCGATAAGCTTGAGCCAAAACACTGGCCGCTCGTTTGGCAGAATCTCGACTTCGATGCATTCGAGCACGCCAGCGGGCTGAGGGTCGCACGCTTTGTCGTCCAGCAGACATCGCGTACCGACGACACGCTGGAGCGGGATTGGCCGGCGCCCGACCTGGGCATTGAAAAGCACCGCGGCTATGCTCTTCAGTGGTATTCGCTCTCGGCTCTGATTGCGGTGTTAACCCTTTTCTTCGGTTGGCGCGGCTGGCGCAACCTGCATTGACGCTTGGAAATCGTGAGTGCCACCTCGTTGAAAACCGCCCCGGCATCGCACTGGAAGCGCTTTCGTACGTTGTATCTTGTGATCGCTGTGTGCGTGGCGCCAGTGATCGCGTCATATGTCGCGTACTACTACCTTCCGCCGGCGGGACGAACGAATTACGGTGATCTCATCGCGCCGCAGCGTCCACTGCCAAGGCTGGCGCTGCGTGAGCTGGACGGTCGCTCTGTGGATCCTGCCTCTTTACGCGGACAGTGGTTGATGGTGCAGGTCGACGGCGGCGATTGCGGTGCGGTATGCCAGCGCAAGTTGTGGCAGATGCGCCAGGTGAGATTGACGACTGGCAAGGATGCCGACCGCGTTGAACGGGTATGGTTGATCAGCGACGCCGCACCCCTGCCGACGATCGTGATGCGCGAATACGAAGGTACACGCTTGCTGCGCGCCGATGCGGCTGAACTCAGAACCTTTCTGGCGCTGCCTGCCGACGCCGGCAGCCAGATCTCGGATCACATCTGGCTGATTGATCCAATCGGCAATCTGATGCTGCGCTGGCCGAAGGAAGCGGATCCCAATCGAATGAAGCGCGATCTGTCCAAGTTGCTGAAGGCCTCGCGGATCGGCTGATGATTCAGGGCGACACGCTGCTTTGGCTGGCAGTCAAGGCGATTGCGATCGCAACACTGCCGCTCGTTTACGTCTGGCGCTCGCGCGCTCCCGACAAGTTCCAGAAGCTGGCATGGGTGACTGCATTTCTGACCCTTGACCTCGTGATGTTCGGCAGTTTCACCCGGCTGACGGATTCGGGGCTCGGCTGTCCCGACTGGCCCGGCTGCTACGGCCACTCAAATCCTCTGTCGGCAGGCGAGCCGATCCGAGCCGCGCAGACCGCACAACCGACCGGTCCGGTGACGGTGACCAAGGCCTGGATCGAAATGCTGCATCGGTATTTTGCGATGGCAGTTGGACTTCTGATCATCGTCCTGACGGCCTTGTCGTGGGCGCGCTGGAGCCGTGGTCGACCGGATTCTTCTCCATGGCTGGCCACGGTGACCTTCTTGACTGTTTGCCTGCAGGGCGCATTCGGCGCCTGGACGGTGACGATGAAACTGCAGCCCGCAATCGTCACTGCGCATCTGCTGGGCGGTATCACACTGCTGGCGCTGCTGACCTGGCTCGCGTTGTGTGAGAGCCCCGTCCGCACGATCGATCGACGCGCGCGGCAGCTGTGCAACCATGCGGTCGTTGGGTTGGCCCTGCTGATGATTCAGATCGCACTCGGCGGCTGGGTCAGCGCCAATTACGCGGTGCTGGCGTGCTCCGACTTCCCTCTTTGTCAGGGACGGCTTCTGCCCGACGCGGATTTTTCGCAGGGATTCACGCTTTGGCGTGACCTTGGAATGACCGGCGACGGAACGCCCATCTCGTTTCAGTCCCTGGTCGCCATTCACTGGTCGCACCGTGCGTTTGCGGTGGTGGTCTTTGCCGTGCTGGTTGCGCTCGCATGGCGTGCGAGACACGTTCATGGCCTGCGTCACGCAGTTGGCTGGCTTGCGCTGCTCCTGGCCGTGCAACTCCTGACCGGCCTTTCGAATGTCGTGCTGCAGTGGCCGCTGCCGTTGGCCGTTGCGCATAACGGCGGCGCCGCGCTATTGGTCGCGATCATGGTCGTGATCCTGTTCCGAATCGCGTCGGCGGGGCGGACCATGTATTTCACGAGCAGGTAAGATTCGCGGTTTCGCAGAGACTTCCCCACCGACTTGATTCTTCACCGATGCATTCCTCTACGACCAACGCCAGCGTCACCCCGCTTGCGCAATATGCGCGACAGTACTGGCTGCTGACCAAGCCGCGAGTGACGCAATTGGCGCTGTTTTGCGCGGTGATCGGCATGTTTCTGTCGACACCGGAACTGCCTTCCATCGCCGTGATCCTGAAGGCCACACTTGGGATCTGGCTGCTGGCCGGCGCGGCTTTCGCCGTCAATTCGATCATCGAGCGCCATATCGACGCACGCATGATGCGCACGCGGATGCGGCCGTTGGCCCGGGGACAAATCACGCCGGCACAGGCACTTGCCTTTTCGGGCGTGATCGGCGGCGCTGGCATGTGGTTGCTCCACACGCAGGTCAATGCGCTGACGATGTGGCTCACGTTTGCGACCTTCGTCGGCTACGCGGTGATCTACACCGTATTACTAAAGCCGTATACGCCGCAGAATATCGTGATCGGTGGTATGAGCGGCGCGATGCCGCCGGTTCTCGGCTGGGCGGCGGTGACGAATGCAGCGCCGGCGGAGGCATGGGTGCTCGCGCTGATCATCTTCGTCTGGACACCACCCCATTTCTGGGCACTCGCCTTGTACCGCCTCGACGATTATCGTGAGTCAGGCCTGCCGATGCTGCCGGTCACGCATGGCTCAGAGCTGACTCGCCTGCACATCTTCCTTTACACGATCATCCTGGTCGCTGTCACCACCTTGCCGTTCGTGATTCAGATGGCTGGCATTCTGTACCTTGTGCTGGCGCTGGCACTTGGCGCATTCTTCCTTGCTTATGCGTGGCGCTTGCTGCGCGACTACAGCGATCGCCTGGCGCGTGCGACGTTCAACTATTCGATCGTGTACCTGGCAGCTCTGTTTGCCGCGCTGCTGATCGACAAGTACGTCGGTTGATGCTGGCGGCGGTGCGCTCGCGGATTGCCCGGTCGTGTTCCGTTTCGTCTTCCTCCTGACCTGCGCCCTGCTGGTCGCATGTTCGCCGCCAACGTTCAACAACGTCGACGTGACCGGTGCGGACTACGCACGCGAATTCGAACTGACCGATCACACTGGCGCACGGCGCACTCTTGCGGACTATCGAGGCAAGGTCGTCGCTGTCTTCTTTGGCTTCACTCAGTGCCCAGATGTCTGTCCCACCACCCTCGCCGACATGGCGCAGGTGCGCAAGAAGCTGGGTACCGACGGTGACAAGCTCCAGGTGCTGTTTATCACGGTCGATCCCGAGCGCGACACGCCAGAGGTACTCAAGCAATACGTGCCGGGCTTCGATCCGACATTCGTTGGTCTCTATGGCACCGGCGAGGAGATTGCCAGGACCGCAAAGGAATTCAAGGTCTTCTACCAGAAGTCTCCGGGAAAGACACCGACGTCCTACACGATCGATCACACCGCTGGCACCTTCGTGTTCGACAAGGAGGGCCGCCTGCGGCTCTTCCTGAAGCATGGTAGCGGCACCGATCCGATCGTTGCCGATCTCAAGAAATTGCTCTAAGCCCGGGTCGACTTCGTGCGTTGCGAAACTTGCAGGGAATGGCGAACTGCCGCTGCGAGCGGCTCGTCGTTCAGGGCAATGCTCCGGTTTCGGCGTTGATTGGCACTGAGCTTGAAAGATTCGCGCCGGTCGAGGGCGCCTGATCGATGCCGAATGCCTGAATGGCCGCAGCGTCAAGTTCAATTTCGAAGCCGATGAACAGGCTCGGCGTTGCGCCCTCGTAGCGTTCGCGGGCGTAGCGGTCCTGTCCCGGGTCGAGAACCGCGTGCGGCTCGAACGGATCGAAGATCACCACGTCGCCGATCTCCGCGGGCACGCGCCTCATCGCGCGCGGAAATACGATCTCGCGCGGTGGGCCGGCGATGCACCAGGCGCCGAACAGAACGTCCGCATAGTGGGCGTCATTGTGGAACCCGGCGCCGCGGCATGTGTACCACTCGAAGCGCTCGCGCAGGCGCAGAGCGCAGTCCGCCGGCAGTCTTGCCGCGAGCAACCGATGCGATGCTCCGTCGGCAAATTCGCCCAGAGAGTGCACACGCCCGGGCATTGCCGGGCAGCGATTGGTGATGGACTGCGACACTTCGAGAAGTGCCCGGCTGGGCATAAGCCGAGATGTCCAGAGGCGACGCGCGGTTGACCGTTGTGAGCCCGCTGCGTTGCACACGGCTGCCTGGACCGACAAGTCAATGAACCCAGCGCCTTTCATGGTGGTGCAGCTTACCCAAGGCAATGAGCCGCATAGAGGCAAAAAAAGACCCCGCCGTAGCGGGGTCCAGAATCCGCCTCTTCGGAGGAGAGGGGGAGGAGGAGAGGCGGATCTGTCGAGCCAACCAACCGTCAGAAGACTTCTGTGCCGCTCATGCGTATGCAGCGAGGGCGCCGCGCATCTTCTGTAGTGCTTTGGCCTCAATTTGCCGAATTCGTTCCGCAGAAACACCAAATTCATCCGCCAGGTCGTGCAGCGTCGCGGTACCGACGCTGCCATCCGCATCCTCCTTCAACCAACGCGCTTCGATGATGCGCCGGCTGCGCGCATCGAGCGCATCGAGCGCAGAACGAATGCCCTCGGTCTGAAGCTGGTCATACTCGCGCCGCTCCAGCACCTGCACGGGTTCAGACCCCGGGTCGGCAAGGTAGGCGATTGGCGCGAAATCCTCTTCACCGTCCTCGGTGCGCCCCTCGAGCGCTATGTCACCGCCAGACAGCCGGGTTTCCATTTCCACGACTTCTTCTGGTTTTACGTTCAGCGTTGAAGCCATATCCGCGACCTGAACGGGGGTCAACGTACCGTGGCTTTGCTTCATGCTGCGCAGGTTGAAGAACAGCTTGCGCTGCGCCTTCGTCGTCGCGACCTTGACCAAGCGCCAGTTGCGCAAGATGAATTCGTGGATTTCAGCCTTGATCCAGTGCAGGGCGAAGGACACCAGCCGCACGCCACGCTCCGGGTCGAAGCGCTTGACCGCCTTCATGAGACCAATGTTGCCTTCCTGGATCAGGTCCGCGTGGGCCAAGCCATACCCGAGGTAATTGCGGGCGATTGCGACTACAAGGCGCAAGTGCGACAGCACCAACTGGCGTGCCGCCTCCAGATCATTGCCGTCGCGATACGCGCGCGCCAGACTGGACTCCTGCTCCGCCGTCAGCAAGGGAACGCGGTTGACTGCGCTTATGTAGGCGTCAAGGTTTCCCAAGCTTCCGGGATGGAGCGCCAAAACGCCGTTTCGGGCCGGCACCAAAGCATTCAGAGAGTGCGACATGTCCTTTTCCATGGATTTATGTTAGCACTCCAACTACGAGAGTGCTAGCCGATAGAGTCGGGCCGGCAGGAATGGTTCAATCGCCGTTTTCCCTATGGCCAATAGGGAGATACAAGACAGGAAGCGCTCACTGACTGAGGCATCTGGATGCGAGGCGCGGTCGCTAAGTAACGCGTCGCATCGCGCTTCGAATCCCAATCGAACCACCGAGCATCCCAACTGCAAGAGCCACCACCGCCAACCCCGCCAACGCCGGCCAGGGAAGCATTGCGAGACTGATCGACATGCCCAGAACCTGTTCGAGCCAGCGCAGATCCGGGCCCAACGTATAGAGCAGGGCGGCAACGGTTGCCACCGAGAGCGCGCTGGCAACAAGCAGTGCGATCCCGCCCGCGTAGGCATACGGCCGGGCGATGTGACGATCGTCAGCGCCGATCAGGCGCAGGAGCCTGAGTTCATCGCGGTCGGTCATCGCGACCAGTCGGACCGCTCCCATCACCACTAACGCAAAGAGACCGATTGTCAAGACGCCGACGAACAACCCAACGCGCGCGAAGACACGGCCCAGTCCGACGGCCTTGCGATACCAGCTGCTGTCAGCGTGCACACCGTCAACCCTGGGCAGTTTGCGGAATAGGGTCGCCGCCGACTCAAGCTCGTCGGCCGTGATGCCGCGCCCAAAGGTCACGATCAGCGTATCTGGAAGCGGGTTGGGTTTGATCTCTGCAAGGGGCGACGCACCTCCGGCGCGACGCACCAGCTCCGCCAGCGATTGATCGCGCGTGATCCACTGAACGCGCTCGACGCCAGGAGCGCCTTCGAGCTCCGCCTTGAGTGCACTGATGTCCTGATTGCTCGCCGACAGCGAAGCAAAGACGCTGAGTTCCGGAGTGATCGGGATGCGACTGGCCAGCGGCATCAGACCGTACCCGATCGTCACCGCCAGCAAAGGCAGTGTGAGCGCGGACGTGCACAACAGCACCGCCAGCGTGAACGTCGCAAAGCGCCGACGCAGTAATCGGCCGGTGTCACGCACCGCGTGCGAAAACAGCGCGACTGCGCTCATTGGGCTACCTTGTTGCCTCGCGCCAAGGAATCGCGCTTGGGGCGGTCCGGCACGATCATGCGGCAAGTCTTCCGTTGGTTAGGCGCAGCACGCGCGCGCGCTCAGGAACGGGGACCGCCTCACCATGCGATGCGAGCACCACGGCAATTCCAGATGCGGAAAAATCATCCAGCAGCCGCAGGATAGCCGCGGCCGCCTGCGAATCCAGATGCGCGGTTGGTTCATCAGCGAGAACCACTGCGGGCCGATTGACAATGGCTCGTGCCAGCGCAACTCGCTGCTGAGCCCCTCCAGACAGCGCCGGCGGGTGCAACGCTTCGTCGGCGATTCCTACGCGTGCAAGTGCAACCTGTGCGCGAGCGCGAGCGTCGGAGCGTGACAGACCGGCTATCAGGCCGGGCAACATCACGTTTTCCAGCGCCGTACGATCGGGGAGCAGCAGCAGATCCTGCGGCACGATCCCCAGCGTGCGGCGCAGGGCAGCGCGTCCGCGTTGCTTCAACTGCGCCAGGTCCTTGTCGGCAATGACGATTCGTCCTCTCGACGGCGGTTCCAGCGCCGCCAGCAGCCGCAACAGCGTCGACTTGCCCGCGCCGCTCGGCCCGGTTAACAGCAGGAACTCGCCGCGTTGCACGGTGAAACTCAGGTCGTCCAGGACCGGCGACGCATGGTCGTAGCTTTTTTGCACGTGCTCGACCACGATCAGTGGCGGCGTTGCGGGGGCGGCCTCAGCGGTGGAGTTTGTCATCCGGGGATATCTGCGACGCAAGCCGGAGTCGGTTGGATCATTCGATGTCGCGCATAGAATCGATTTCAGCTCCGATCGCGGCGGCGGCATTGTAAGTGTGCCGAACCTGTCATCACGTGGTCATTGACGATTTTTATGGTGCGCTGGAAACACAGGTTGAAACACCGGTCCGGAAAGGACCGCAGGGACAAGAAGATCGGGTCTTTGGCGCCGACGGAGCGCTTTTCCAATCGGGAACTGTCGCAGCTCGCCTTCAACGAACGCGTGCTTGCGCTGGCCCAGCGCACGGACGTTCCACTTGCGGAACGGCTGCGATTCATCTGCATCGTTTCATCCAATCTGGATGAGTTCTTCGAGATTCGCCTGTCCGATCTGATCGACGAAATGCGCGACGAAGTGGGCGCCATGAGCGGGTGGGGACCGCAGGCATCGCAGTGGGGGCTGTACCTGCGCATTTCCGAGCGTGCGCATGCATTGGTTGAGCGGCAGTACGCGCTGTTCAATCAGACGCTGATGCCGTTGCTGGAGAAACGAAACATCGTGGTCATCAACCACGCCAAGCGAACGGCGGCACAGCGGACGTGGGTGCGGGAGTACTTTGAAAGCGAAGTCAGGCCGTTGCTGGCGCCGATCGGACTCGATCCATCGCATCCCTTTCCGCAGGTGATGAACAAGGCGCTGAATTTCATCATCGCGCTCGAAGGCAAGGACGCCTATGGCCGGGCCGCGGCGACCGCAATCCTGAAAGTGCCGCGCGTGCTGCCGCGCGTGATTCCACTGCCGGCACGGCTTGCCCCCGGCAAGCTGGCGTTCGTGATGCTGACCTCGGTGATCCGCGCGCATCTGGCCGATGTATTTCCGGGCCGAGTCGTGACCGGCTTCTCACAGTTTCGCGTCACGCGCGACTCCGACCTATGGGTCGATGAGCGCGAGGTGAAAAACTTGCGTCAGGCCATGCGCGTTGAGCTGACCCAGCGTCACTTTGGCAATCCGCTGCGGCTGGAAGTGTTGCGCACCTGTCCGCCGCAACTCGAACTGATGCTGCGCGAGCAGTTTCAGCTGCCTAACGAAGCGGTCTTTCGCGTCGATGGCCCGGTCAACCTGGTGCGCATGACTCAGCTGGTCGATCACATTTCGCAACCGCAATTGCGTTGGTCGTCATTTGTGCCGGCGTGGCCCGCCAGGGTGACGCAGTCGGCCGAAGGTGCCGACATGTTCGACGCGATGAAACGCGGCGACATCCTGATGCATCACCCGTTCGAGAGCTTCGAGCCGGTGATCGAATTCCTGCGCCAGGCGGTGCTCGATCCCAAGGTGGTTGCCATCCGCATGACGCTGTATCGCACCGGCACCGCATCGATCCTGGTCGATCTGCTCGTCGACGCTGCGCGACGCGGCAAGGAAATCACCGTGATCGTCGAATTGAAGGCCCGCTTCGACGAGGAAGCGAACATCAACCTCGCCGAACGCCTCGAGGCGGTCGGCGCGCAGGTGGTCTACGGCGTAGTGGGCCTTAAGACGCACGCCAAGATGCTGCTTGTCCTGCGGCGCGAGGAAGAATCCTCAAAGCGCAAGGAGTCCAGGGCGCGGCTCGTTCACTACGCGCACCTGGGTACCGGCAACTACCACCCGGCCACGACCAAGCTGTACACCGACTTCGGCATGCTGACCGCCGACCCGGTGCTGTGCGCCGACGTCGAGCGCGTGTTCATGCACCTCACGAGTCAGAACAAACTCGCGAGACTGACTCATCTGTGGGTGGCGCCGTTCACGCTGCACAAGCGCGTGATTGCCGCGATCGCGCGAGAGGCGGAGATTGTCCGCAGCGGCAAGCCGGGCCGCATCGTCGCGAAGATGAACGCGCTGATCGACGAGGCGACCATCAACGCGCTGTACGTCGCGTCGCAGGCCGGAGTGAAGATCGACCTCATCATTCGCGGCGCCTGCTGTCTGCGACCTGGCGTGAAGGGGCTGTCGGAGAACATCAGCGTGCGTTCTATCGTGGGGCGCTTTCTCGAACATCACCGGATCTACTACTTCCGCAACGGCGGCAGCGACGACGTGTACCTGTCGAGCGCGGACTGGATGGGCCGCAACCTGTTTCGTCGCATCGAGGTTGCATGGCCGGTGCTGAACAGGAAGCTGAAGCAGCGCGTGATCGATGAGGGCCTGCTGCCCTACCTGATCGACACTGCAAATGCGTGGACCCTCGGTCCCGACGGCGAATACCGGCCTCCGAAGCCGCGCGGCCCGGGTTACTCCTCGCAGCGCGCGCTGTTGCAGCAGCTCGCCGCTTCAAGCTGATCGTTGAACGACGACGATGGAACTGGTTCTTTGGCGCCACGCTGAAGCAGAGGTGGGTGAGCCCGACCTTGGGCGCAAGCTCACCGCCAAGGGCGAAAAGCAGGCGCGCCGCATGGCTGAATGGCTGCACGCACAGTTGCCCGATTCGGCGCGCGTGCTGGTCAGCCCGGCGGCGCGTTCGCAGCAGACCGCAACGGCGCTGGCAGAGATCTCGAAGCGCAAGTTCAGGACTGTCGAGCAGTTGGCGCCAGGGGCCGGGGCCGAGGATGTGCTTGGTGCCGCCGGCTGGCCCAACGGCAGATCGACGGTGGTGATCGTTGGGCATCAGCCGACGCTCGGCTGGGTTGCGAGCCGATTGCTGGCTGGCCGCGAGCAGGACTGGTCGATCAAGAAGGGCGGCATCTGGTGGATCAGCTCGCGCGAGCGCGACGGTGAGAGTCAGCTTGTGTTGCGAGCCGTCATCAGTCCCGAACTGTTGTAGGGATTGCAGGCTAAAGCGACTTCAGACCAAAGCGTATTCCGACCTTTTCCCACTGCCCCGCTTCTTCATCGAGCAGGTGCTGCGTCAGCGGGTGACGCGAGAGCCAATCGGCGTCGAGTCCCAGGTCAATCGACGTCTTACCGGTCCTCAGCGTCCACTTCGGCAACTGCACTTCGCGCCGCGCGTGGCAAAGGATCACCGCCAGTCGGAGCGAGACGATCTTTGCAACGCGCTGCTCGTCCATCAGCGCGTCGATGACCTTCTTCAGGTTGCCCCGTTGGCTGAGGATCAGTGTCGCGATCCGTTCCTGATCTGTGGTGGAGAAGCCGGCCAGATCACCGTGCTGCACCAGATAAGCGCCATGCTTGTGATGGTCGTTATGCGAAATGGCGAACCCGACCTCGTGCAATGCGGCGGCCCACGCTAGTCGCTTTACATGCTCCTCGTCTGCGTGCGGCTCCAGAGCGTCGTGGAACTGCCGCGCAATCAGCGCGACCCGCTTCGCCTGCGCACGGTCGACACCAAACCGTGACTGGAGGCGCTCGACCGTCGCATCACGAACGTCGCGCCGTTCCCGCCGTCCCAGCAAGTCGTAAATTACACCCACACGCAGCCCGCCGCGCCCGAGCTGCATTTCGGTGATGCCGAGCGTGTCGAACACGGCGATCAACACCGCCACGCCGCCAGCGATCACCTCCTGCCGTTCCGGCTTCATGCCGGCCAACCGGATGCGCCTGATCTCACCGAAGTCCAGCAGCGCCTGCCGCATTCTGAGCAAGCCTTCGGACGTGATTGTTCCGTTCGCCCAACCTTCCGCGCGCAGGATCTCAGTTACTGCGCCGGCCGTGCCACTGGTTCCATACGCTTCGTCCCAGTTGCTGCGCGAAAACTGCGCGATCGCTTCTTCCAGCTCGGCCGAGCATGCGACCACCGCACGCTTGAAGCCGCCGCGATCGATGTTGCCGCTCCTGAAGTATCGCAGTGTCGTGTTGACGCACCCGATCTTGAATGACTCCGCCGCCTGCGCGGTGAAGTCGCGACCGATGATCGCTTCGGTCGATGCGCCGCCGATATCAACCACGAGGCGCCGGTTCGACGCTGGCGGCAGCGCGTGCATGCAGCCTTCGAAAATCAGGCGTGCCTCTTCACGGCCGGAAATCACCTCGATCGGATGCCCGAGCGCAGCCTGGGCCTCGAGGAGAAACTCATTGACGTTGCGCGCTTCGCGCAGGGTCTGAGTGCCGACGGCGCGCACGTGCTCGCCCTTGATGCCGCGCAATCGCTCATTCATCCGTGCCAGGCATTCGCACGCGGTGTCGATCGCCTTCTTTGAAAGCCGCTGATCGTCGCCGAGGCCGCGCGCGAGTCGGACCGTCTCCTTCCAGTAACCCAGGGGTTCAACATGACTGCCATCGGCGCGACCGATCTCCAGGCGGAAGCTGTTCGAACCAAGATCAACTGCAGCCAGCAACATGAAATGGGGCGGCGCAAGACGCGGTGCTGAATAGACTGCGCCGATTCTACGTTTCGACCAACAGCTTCAGGATGAAAGCATGACGACTCGCATCGCTGCGCCGGATGATGCCGACGAGATTGCGCGCATTCACGTCCTGACGTGGCGACATGCGTATCGCGGCCTGGTGCCCGACGAATATCTCAATGCGCTGTCGACCGGCGAGCGCAGCGCGATGTGGCAGCAGTCGATCGAGACTGGTTCGGTAACGGTGCTCGTTGCGGAGGAAGAAGGAGCAATGTGCGGGTGGATCAGCATCGGCCCTTCGCGTGATGCTGATGCAGGTGCCTCGACCGGCGAAGTGTGGGCGCTGTATGTGCGGCCCACCGCCTGGAGTCGAGGTGTAGCGCGGTCTCTTTGGCGAGCGGCGCGCGACCGGCTGGTCGCTGACGGCATGACAACCGCGACGCTCTGGGTCTTTGCCGACAATCCCCGTGCACGTTCGGCGTATGAACATTTGGGCTGGCGGCTGGAGCCAGATTCCGGGAAGAATTTCGAGCTGGGCGGCAAGACAATGTGCGAAGTGCGCTATCGCATCAAACTCCCGTGACCGTCTTGAATCAGTCGACGCGGCCGATCCGCTGCACCGCGTCAGCCATCCTCGCCGCGTCCATGTCCCAGAAATCCTGGAAGTCGGGCGCATCGAGATACAGGATCGGGCTGCCCGCATTGCCGATCACGTGCTGCACCTTTGGATCATTTGCTCCGAGGCGCGCGGCCTCGCGCAGCCGCGCCACGATCGGTTCTGGGGTTGCGGCCGGAACGAACAGCCCTGACCACTGCGAAAACCGCACCGGGTGGCCAAGCTCGGCGAGGCTGGGCACGTCGGGTAACGCCGCCAAGCGCCCCTCGCCCCAGTGGGCGAGCGCGCGCAACCGTCCGCTGCGGATGTGCTGGACCACCGTCGATGGCCCGGTCGACAACGCATCGATCTGCCGGCCCAGCAACGCGACCACCGCCGGCCCCGCGCCGGTGTATGGAATGTGCAGCATGCGAAAGCCGGCGGCGGTCTTCAGCATCTCCATCGGCACGTGCATCGTGCCGTAATTGCCCGAAGAGCCATACGAATACCGGGTCGGCTCGCGTTTCATGTCGGCGATGAACTCCTGCGCGGTGTGCCATGGGCTGTCAGCGCGCACCACGAGCACGGTCGGATCAGCGGTGAAGCGCGCGATCGGCTTCAATTGCTTCAACTCGTACATCGCCGGACGCTTAAGTAGCCGATCAGCCTCGGGGATGATCGAGATTGACGACAGCGCGAGTAGGACCGTGTACCCGTCGGGGGCTGCTTTCGCCGCGGCTGCCATGCCGATGCCTCCGCCCGCTCCCGCACGGTTTTCGACGACAACAGGCTGCCTCAGGACGCGCGACATCGCATCGGCCACCGGCCGCGCGACGGTGTCGGCGACGCCACCCGGTGGAAAGGGCACGATCATCGTGATCGACCGGGTCGGATAGTCCTGAGCTGCTGCCGCCAGTGCGATTGCGGCCAGCAGCGCGCCGACGACGGTCCGAAGCATGTCGATTCCCCCTTGGCCGATGCACGATCGTAAGCCAGAAGAGGTACCTGTCAGCGGCATTTGATCCAGAACAGATCACCGTGGACCGGTACCCTCACCATGCGCGCATGACGACAACCGACGAACGCCGTGCGCGGCTGCTGAAACCACGGTTGGCGCGTGAATTGAAGACGATTCGCGCCATGCTTCAGACCTACTGTCGCGATCATCATGGCGGCTCGGCGCTTTGTGCCGAGTGTGAGGCGCTGCATGGTTATGCGGAAAGGCGTCTTGCCGGATGCCCCTACGGTGAAGACAAGCCGACCTGCACCAACTGCCAGATTCACTGCTACGGCCCAGCACATCGGGAAGAGGTGCGGCAGGTGATGCGATATGCCGGACCTCGCATGTTGCTGCAGCATCCGTATCTGGCCATCATGCACATTGCCGACGGCAAGCGGCCGGCGCCGCCCAAGCCACGCGGTCGTGTGGCTTCGTAAACAGGCACGCGGTCGCGTGGCTTCGTAAACAGGCACGCGGTCGCGTGGCTTCGTGAACAAGCACGCGGTCGCGTGGCTAGAGTGCGAGTACGGTCAGGACGTGCCCAGCAAAGCGTCGGCGAATTCCTTTGCCACGAACGGTTGCAGATCACCGAGTTTTTCGCCGATACCGATGAACAGAATTGGGATCGGCTTTTCACGCCGCTCGCGCGCGATTGCGGCCAGTACGCCGCCTTTGGCGGTGCCGTCAAGTTTGGTGATCACGAGACCCGTCAGCCCGATCGCTTCGTCGAATGACCGGACCTGCGCGAGCGCATTCTGGCCATTGGTGCCATCGAGCACGAGGATCACTTCATGCGGCGCGCCGGGCATGGCCTTGTCGAGCGCGCGCTTGACACGCTTGAGTTCATCCATCAGGTGCAGTTGCGTCGGCAGACGCCCGGCGGTGTCGGCGATCAGCACGTCGATGCCGCGCGCACGCGCGGCCTGTACGGCGTCGAACACAACGGCCGCAGGGTCGCCGCTCGCCTGCTGGATCACATCGACGTTGTTGCGGCTCCCCCAGACGGCCAGCTGTTCGCGCGCGGCGGCGCGAAACGTATCGCCGGCCGCAAGGAGCACGCTCTTGTGGCGGTCGGCGAGCCAATGCGCCAGCTTGCCGATCGACGTGGTTTTGCCGGCCCCATTGACCCCGGCAACCATCATCACCATGGGGCGCGTGGCGTCAAACTTCAGCGCGCCTTCACATGGCGCCAGACGCACTGTCAGCTCATCGCGCAGGGCATCGCGCACTTCCGCTGGTGTCTTCAACCCAGCCAGTTTGACGCGCCGGCGCAGCGCATCGAGAATTTCCATGGTTGTCGCCACGCCGACGTCGGCACCAATCAGCGCGATCTCAAGTTCGTCGAACAACGCATCGTCGACCACGCCGCCGGAAAACAGGCCGACGATGTTCACACGTGTGCGTTCGAGCCCTTGCTTCAGGCGTGACAGCCAGCCGGTCTTTTCGGGCGTGGGACTTATCATCGGTTGATGAGGAAAACGCTCGGTGCGCCAGGAAAAAGACGCGCCGCAACGAAGGCGGCGCCTGCGCGAAGTCTAGCAACGCCGTCACGCTCGCAGTTCACGCATGCCCCGCATGCGGTGCGAATCATCGGCGGCGCCTATAAACGCACGCCGATTCCGGTCGCTGACGTTGCCGGGTTGCGCCCGACGCCGGACCGCGTTCGCGTGACGCTGTTCAACTGGATTGCGCATCTGCTTCCCGATCTGTCGAGTACGCGTGGGCTCGACCTGTTTGCCGGCGCCGGCAGTCTCGGCTTTGAACTTGCATCGCGGGGAGCGGCGCATGTGACGCTGGTCGAGCGCGATCCGCGACTGCTCGCAAAACTGCATGCATTGCGCGAACGCCTGAACGCGAATCAGGTTGAAATCGTTGCCGGTGAGGCATTCGGCGTCGCGCGCCGCTGGCCGGACGCCCAATTCGACATGATCCTGCTCGATCCTCCATTTGACGCCGGATTGAACGACGAGGCGCTGCGCGTTGCTCACAGGCTGCTGGCGGCCGACGGCTTGGTGTATCTGGAAAGCGGCGAGCGACTGGACGATGCACAGGCGGCCGCGCACGGCTTCGAAATAGTCCGCGCCGCACGTGCCGGACGCGTACATTTCCATTTGCTGCGACGGCGTGATGCCGGAATAATCGACCCCCGGACCCCACTTGTGAGGCGCCACGGAGAATGAGCATGGTCATCGCCGTTTATCCCGGAACGTTCGACCCGCTGACGCGCGGCCACGAGGATCTCGTGCGGCGCGCGGCCGGATTGTTCGCGAAGCTGGTCGTCGGCGTCGCCGACAGCCGCGCCAAGCATCCATTCTTCTCGTTCGACGAACGCCTGCAGATTGCGCGCGAGGTGTTGAGCCACTATCCGAACGTCGAAGTCGCGGGGTTTCGCGGCCTGCTGAAGGACTTCGTGCGCGAGCACAGCGCGCGCGTGATCGTGCGCGGACTGCGCGCGGTGAGCGACTTCGAGTATGAGTTTCAGCTCGCCGGCATGAACCGCTATCTTCTGCCCGACGTGGAGACGATGTTCCTGACGCCGTCCGATCAGTACCAGTTCATCTCCGGCTCGATCGTGCGTGAGATTGCCGAACTCGGCGGCGACGTCAGCAAATTCGTCTTCCCATCGGTCGACAAATGGCTGAAGGCCAAGCTTACCCAGATGGGGCGTAGTCCCAGTTGACCCTCGGCGCGCGGCGGATCGAAGTTGTCGATGCGTTGCGCGCGTTCGCGCTCGCCGGCATCCTGCAAGTCAACATCCAGTCGTTTGTCTGGGGCACCGGCGACCCGCTGGGATACTTCGGCAAGCCGCCTTCGACCACTGATGCACTGGTGCATGTGCTGATCGGCACGCTCGTGTCGATCAAGTTCATGTCCATTTTTGCATTTTTGTTCGGTGTCGGCTTCGCATTGCAGTGGCGCAGCATCCGCCGCAGATCGGCGTCGGTCGACATCGCTCGCCGCGTCTACCGGCGCCGGCTGCTTTTTCTGCTGGCGGTTGGACTCGCGCATGGAGCATTGCTTTACTACGGCGACATCCTGGCGTTCTACGCGCTGTGCGGCTTCATCGTGCTGCTGTATGCAGACGTGCGTATAGCTCGGCTGGCGCGCGCCGTGCGCAACGCGTGGCTCACTTTTTCGATCTGGAGCCTGGCATGGATTGCGCTGTCCGAAAGCGCTCGCATCTCATTTGCGCCGGAGGACGATCCGACGCAAATCCCCGCATCGGCGCTGGCGCGGTTCATGATCTACGCGGAGGGCGGCAGTATTGATCAGTTGTTTGCGCGTGTCGGCGACTATGGGCAGACCTTGCTGTCGATGACGGTGCTTTCCACGCCGCAGATCGTTGCACTGTTTCTGCTCGGTGCGCTTGCGGGCCGGCTTGGGTGGTTATCGCGGCCTGGCCGTCATCCTCAGGTGTGGCGAGCAGCGACATGGATCGGTGCGATGGCGGCACCGCTTGCGCTTGCCGGCGCGTGGCTCAACTTTGCGGCCATGCGCGATCAGCCTGGCGATCCGAGTTCGCTGGGCTATGCGCTGCAGCTTGCCGGTTCATTGACGGCGTGCTTGTACGTCGTGCTGTTCGTGCGCAATCGTGGCGGTTTCATGCGGCGCGTGATCGCGTGGCTTGCACCGGCAGGCCGCATGCCGCTCACCAACTATCTGCTGCAGTCGGTTGCGATGGGCGCACTGCTTTCGGGTTGGGGACTCGGGCTCGGTGCCGAACTTTCGCGTGCGCAGCTGGCGCTGCTGGGACTTGCGGTGGCCGTGCTGCAACTGGTTGCCAGCCACGGATGGATCGCCCGCTATGGCCAAGGGCCGGTGGAGGCTGCCTGGCGCGCGTGGACCTACCGCTCGCTGCCAACTTCCTCGACTTTCAGCCAGACACCGCGCTGAGTCGCCTGCGCGATGCTTGCCGCGCTCGCAATTGCGCTGGCCCGCGAGTCTTCCCGCAGGTCGGCGCCGCCGACCGCGATCCATTCGCCCAGCCGGCCGCGCACGGTCATCGATAACTGTGCACGCTCGAGCGCACTGCCGGTGAATAAGGCCTGCTCGGGCGCCAGCTCGATGATGACCACATCGCCCGCCAGTTGCGGGCGGGCGTAGAACCCGGTGACGGCGTCATAGAACACGGTCCCGTGTGCCTCTGTGACGCCGTTCTGATCCACAAGCCAGCGCCGAAACGCGAGCGGAATCGACGTGCCAATCGCGATGTACGCGCGACCGCCTTCAACGACGCGAATCGTCTGCGTTGCATCGGCGGTGCCGACCGCGCGGTGGTCACCGGCTTCGACGTTGACATTGCCGGCAATGCGGCGGGTCGAGAGGGTGACCGACCCGTCCACGCCCACCACGCGCGATGCGCGTTCATCGATGCGATCCTGCCGCACCGTGATGGCGAGCTGTCTCGGTGCACGGTCGAGGGCGACCAGCAGTTGTTTCAGTTGTCGCACGTTCGTGGCGGAGGCGCGGACAAACAACTGGTAACCCTGGCCAGTCAACGCGCCGCCGGGTTCGAGAAATGCACGCAGGCTCGGGAGAACGTCCTCCGCGGTCCGGTGCTTCAACTGGATGGTCTCGATCTCCTGTGCGCCGACCGCGGGCGCAAGGAGCAGTGCCAGAAGCAACCGGCGGCGGCGCATGTCAGAGTAGCAATTCAATCTCGAGTTCGTCGCCGACCCTGAGCGTGGAACCGGCGCCTTCGACGACGATGGCGTTGACGCCGAACATCACGCCGTCATTCGTTCCACGGAAGGTGGCCAGCAGATCCGGCACGGTGGTCGATGCTTCACCAGTGAGCGGGTCGACGCCTGGCACGGTGCAACGCGCGCATGGCTTGACCGGTCGTATCACGATATCGCTGCGTCGCAGCGTCCTGATGTAATCCTCTTCGAAGGCCGGCACGCCGTCGAGCACGATGTTGGGCCGGAAGCGAGCCATCGTGACTGCAGACTGGTTCGTCTTTGATAGCCGCGCATTCAGATCGGCGAGCGATGCCCCAGCGGTGATAAGCAGCGGAAATGCATCGGCAAACTTGTACGGCGCCTCGATCTTGCCGGTGTACTTGCGGTTCGCGATGCGCCTGCCTTCCGGATCGAAGCGAACAAGACGCGCCGGCACGTCGAGGAACTTGCTGAACCAGGCGTCGGCGATCTCGCCCTGCGTGACCGCCGCGACGCTGTCGTCCCAAACTCGAACTTCGATCACATCGCCTTCGGAAGCAAACGGCACTTCGAGCGCGAGCATTCCGGGCGCCCTCAACCGCAAGGTTTCGCTGACGAAGCGCGATTCGATCAACGCCATTCGCGGATGCTCGCGCTGGCTTAGGAACTCGCCTTCCACATCAGTGACGACCCATTCGCGATCGCCAACGCCGTCGACCTCGAGCCCGGTTGGGGCAAGCCGGGCGCTGCGCACGCTGAAACCCCGACAGCCCTTGACCGGGTACAGGTTCAGTTCGGATATGGTCGCTTTCATGGACGTAAGTGTAGAGGTGGCGTGCGGCAAGCGCGGCAACGGCGATGAGGATCTGGGATGGCGTCAATTGCGGGAGTGATTGAGCGCGAAGCTATGCTATGAGCAGCGGGGAACCCTGCTGGCCGGCTCCGCAAACGGGCGATCGATGACGAACGATGACAGAAAGCGGCCTGAAATCCTGACCGATAGCATGGGCGCGGCAACCCGCAACGCCAACCAGCAGCGGTTGCATGCGGCACTGGTGGATGCCGCGCGGGCGATCCGTGCCACGCGCGACCGGATCGACACGCCAACCGCTGAAACGGCCGCGATGTTGGATCGCTGCGAGGCTTTGCTTCAGGGTGCGCGTGAGGCGGCGCGCGCAAAATCGCGGCTGGTGGCGTACGACTGCCTGTATCAGGTTGAGCGCGAACTCGTCGCGACGATGGATGAGACCGAGCGCCGCGCCGCACTCGCGGTGTATCGGGCCGAAAGCAGCGCCATGCTTGTTCCATGGCGCCGCGAAGCCGCGCGAGCGCTGGCGGGCGGCGATGATGGCGTGCCAACGGTGGCGACTTTGCAGACGTTGATGGGCAACGTGCATGCCGCGCGACGACAACAGCACTACCGGGTCGAACTGGTGCGACGTCAGATCAATGCGCTGGCGGTGCCGCTGATTGTCGCGATCCTGTTCTGCAGCGGCTGGGCGCTCGCCGGCGGCTTCGAGTGGGTCCTGCACGATGACGTCGAAGCCACGCTCGCGATGATGCTGGTCAACGGCATGCTGTTCGGATATTTCGGCGGATTGTTAAGCGTCGTATTCGGTCTGCTGCGGCCTGAAGTCGCGGTTCAAGCGAACGAGCTGCGTGGCGGCTGGACGTTGACGATCGTGCGCCCATTCGTCGGCGCTGCAGTCGCGATCCCGATTGCGTTCTTTCTGCAATCGGGTCTGGTCAATCTCGGCAATGTCACGCCGGCGTTCGATCTGGCGCTGTGCTTCATCGGCGGATTCACGGAGCGCTGGTTCAGCGCGCAGTTCGACCGTATCGCGGGCAGCACCGACAGGTGAGCGGGGGTATTGTTCCGCCCAAGCGTCGTTACCGGCATGATCGACACGATCGCGCGCCCCCTCCGCCGTCAACGCACCTGCTAACCATGCGCTACGGACGCGCCTCGCGCGCCGGCAGCATGGCATCGATGTGCGCTGCTGGATACAACTGCGCCAGCACCTCGCGCATGGCATCGCCCAGCTCCAAGGACAGCGCCGCGCGGTAATCGGTGGAATCGGCGTCGACGCGCATCGACCACAGATGAGCAAGCGTCTCGCGCCGCGCTCCGAGTGCGGCGTCAACCGTGGTCTGCCAATGCGCGGGGTGTTCGGTCTGCTCCCAGTCACCGCGGCCGCGGCCGTAGTGCGCCACCGCCAGATACGCGAGCACGGCAGAGCGGGCGACCTGGTCGAGCGTGGCATCGGACCACGTGACGGATGCCGTTGTTGTGCCGCGCACGAGGTTGTAACCGCGAGCCAGACCGGCCGCGCCAAGCGCGCCCAGCACGCTGCCGGTCAGCAGTCCGGCGCCGAAACTCATGCCGCCGGTGGCGAGATCGGCTTTCAGCCCCGCCACCGCGCCGGTCATTGCGCCGCCGACCAGCGCCGCCTTGCCTTCACTGATGGGGGTATGCATCGCATAGTGCTCCGCCAGCCGCGCTTGAATCTCGCTGCGCGCCTGGCCCGACAGGCCGTGAAGGGTGACCAGTTCGTCGGTGGTGGTGCGCACGTCGGCGTCGAGCCGCTCGGCCAGCCGCTGCATTGCCGCCTGTCGCGGCGACTCGGTGGAGTTGCGGCCGATCCCCAGCGCAGTGCCGACTTCTCGTAAGCGGCCGCGCAGACCGTCGTCGGGCAGTGGCTCGCTGTCGGTCGCCGCGCGCACGAGGCGCTGGGCGAGCACCTCCATCGCCGACTCGAATGTCCTTCGTCTCGCTGCGAGCCACATCTGGCGCAGCCGCGCAAACGCCGCGCGCTTGTCCGCCGGCAACAGCGGCTCCACCGTGCTGAACAGCGCTGCTTCCTGTACCCAGCAGCGCGCAAACGCATCGAGCGGCAGTACGTCGTGTGGGTAACCCACACCGGCCAGTTGCGCCTTCCAGCGCTGCGCGTCCGCTTCTTCTTCCGCGACCGCGCGTGGCGTGCCAAGCTGGTTCAGCAGCACGACAACCGGCTTGCCGATCCAATCAAGTATGCGCATCTCGGGGCCGACGTACGCGGCCGTGCGCGGGTCTTCGGCCGCGTTGACCAGGTACAGCACGACGTCGGCTTGCTCGCGCACGTTGCGCACCGCCTGCTGGCTTGACCAGAACGGGCGATCGCGGTAGCGGTCCCACACTTCGGCAAGCAGCCAGCCGATCGGGCTGGCCGCTCGTTCCAGCCGGTTCGCGAGCCGCAAGCTGTCACCGAAGCCCGGCGTATCCCACAGCACGAGACGGTCTCCTGCGATCGTTTCCATCAGCGTGAACGGCTCGGCCGCTTCCGTCACGTGCGGCTCGTCGCGCACCTCGCCGACATCGCGAACAAGCAGCGTGCGCGCAAGGGTGGTCTTGCCCGCGTTCGTGTGCGACACGAGACTCAGCGCAATTGTCTGTGGTGCGTCGTTCATGCGGGTATCGCGGCCGTGCCGGTGCGGTCGAGCGCGGCGCTTAGCGCAAGCTCGGCGGAGTCCAGATCCGACGCCAGCAGATCGATGAACGCCGGCTCGTGGCCGATGGCGGCAAGCATGTGATTCCACGCCGCCCGTCGCTCGTCAATACGCCCGGGGGTGGCCCCAAAGCGCTTGCGAAACGCGGATTCCTCAACCAGCACGATGAGCGGAGTCCAGACGGGCATGTGTTTCCGGACTGAATTGATGAACGCGCCGTGGTTCTCCGACTCGGGCGTTGCCGTCAGCGCAAATAACGCGGCTACCAGCGAAGGCGAGCGGGAGGGCGGCGGGTCCGCGGGGAGTGCGTCCTCGCCGCCGAATTGCGTCGTCGCCGCCACGCTGACCTGCGTCCCAGCGCCGCAAACCTTGGTCAGCAGCGCGTGGAGCGCCAGCGTAGCCTGCGGCGCGAGTTCAATTGCGTAGGGCAGCACGTGCACGGCGCTGGCTTCGCCGCGGTGCGCGCGCACGAGTCGCCGGAAGTACCCATCGTCGAGTGCCAGCGGAAAGCGCCGTGCCATGCGCACCTCGCGCCAGCGGCCTACGAGCGCAAGCAACAGGCGTGGCACAAGGACGGCCAGCGCCACGGTCGTGCCGTACAGATGGATCCAGGGCGCGGCGTTCTCGCCGGGGCCGGCAGGAAAGCGGATCGAGGCGAGCCGTGCTTGATCGGCGATCGGGATGCCCGTCAGGGTTGACGCTGGACCCAGCAATATGCTGATCAGGGTGTGCACGTGTTCAACGCCGAGAAACGTGCTTTGCCAGCCGGCGCGATATTCGAGAGCAAGGCCGCGCAGGTAAAGACCGCCCAGCGCGCCCAGCGCAAAGGCGAACGCGGCAACATGCAGCACGCGTCCCACTCGCGCCGCCGTCAGCGGCGCGCTCGCGCGCATCCAATCACGCAGGAACGCGGCAGACGGCCGCGTTGCGTGGTCGATCAGCTCGCCCGAAGCGCATGCGTGCGCGAACTGGCCGAGCGCGCGTGCCAGTGGACCGGGCGCGGGTGGCCGCCGACGCACCAGGCGCGCAGCGCCGTGCGCTGCCAAGCCGACATAGACCGCAAGGTTCCAGACGATCACCGCGAGCAGCGGCGGCGCAAGGATGTTCACGCGCTGGCCGGTACCTATCGCGTCGCTGACAAACCCTGAGGCCAGTGCCAGCAGCGCAAGCGCCCAGCCGACCCACGGCCGCCACGTCATGGCGGCAAGAACGCGACGCAAGCCGGGCTCGCGCCCGCCCAGTCGCTCGACTGCGAGCGCGGCGCGGCGCGCGACGAAGACCTCTGCCGTCGCATGCTCGCCTTCAATCGTGGCGGCCGCGCGGCTGGCCCATGCGCGATCCTCGTCGCTCCAGTGCGGCGGCGCGGGCTCCTGGGTCTCCCACGCGCGCACCAGAATTGCATTGCGGGCAGCGGCTTCGTCCATCAGGCGGAAGCGGCGTGTCTCTCAATGCCGCACGGATGCCGTGTGCTTCGATCAGGCCGCGGGATCGGTGGCACTGAACGCGCGCCGGTGGCGTCGCCGGTCACGGGAATTGCGATCCGGATCGTTTCCGTCATTCGCCACTCAACGACCGCCAGCCGGATCATCGCTATCGTGCAGTCAGACGTTGAAGCGGAAGTGCATCACGTCGCCATCGCGCACGACGTATTCCCTTCCCTCCAGTCGCATCCGGCCCGCTTCCTTGCAGCCGGCCTCGCCGTTGAACTTAACGTAATCGTCGAATGCGATCGTCTCGGCGCGGATGAATCCTTTTTCAAAGTCAGTGTGAATCACACCGGCTGCCTGCGGCGCGGTCGCGCCTTTTACGACGGTCCATGCGCGCACTTCCTTGGGACCGGCGGTAAAGTAGGTCTGCAACCCAAGCAGCGTGTACCCGGCACGGATCATTCGATTCAGTCCTGGCTCCGTCATGCCCATGTCGGTGAGGAACACTTCCTTGTCGGCGTCCGACAGATCAGCGATCTCGGCCTCCACCTTTGCGCAGACCGCGACCACGGGCGCACCTTCCTTTGCCGCGTGTGACTTCACCAGATCGAGCAGCGGGTTGTCTACGAAGCCATGCTCCTCGACGTTGGCGGCATACATGGTCGGTTTCATCGTGAGCAGGAACAGTGGTTGCAGCACCGCCTTCTCCTCCGCGTACAGATCGACGCTGCGCACGGGCCTGGCTTCGTTCAGGACCGGCATGATCTTCTCCAGCGCATCGACCAGCCGCTTGGCTTCCTTGTCGCCGCCGCTCTTGGCGACCTTGCTGTACTTGGCGAGCTGCTTCTCGGCGGCGGCCAGATCGGCAAGCGCAAGTTCGGTGTTGATGACCTCAATGTCGGACAGCGGATCGACCTTGCCCGTGACGTGAATGATGTTTGGGTCTTCGAAGCAGCGCACGATGTGCGCGATCGCGTCGCACTCACGGATGTTGGCAAGGAACTGGTTGCCCAGGCCTTCGCCCTTGCTCGCGCCGGCAACCAGGCCAGCGATGTCGACGAACTCGACGGTGGCGGCGATCACCTTCTCCGGTTTGGCGATCCTTGCCAGCGCGCCCAGGCGCGGGTCGGGCACTTCGACGATGCCGACGTTCGGCTCGATCGTGCAGAACGGATAGTTCTCGGCCGCGATGCCCGCTTTGGTCAGCGCGTTGAAGAGGGTCGATTTGCCGACGTTGGGCAGACCGACGATGCCGCATTTCAATGCCATGGAAAGCCTTCGATTCCCGCGCCGTCCGGCGCAAACATGCGATTATCGCAAGCGGAATGAATCCGAGCACGCGCACCGCATGAACGTCACCCTGCGTGAAATCACGAAGGAAACCGTGCGCGCCGTGTGCAAGCTCGACGCCGGCGACGGCGGTGCGCAGGTTGCGCCGAATGCGGTTTCAATTGCGCAGGCCCATTTCTGTCCGGAGGCCTGGTTTCGTGCGATCTACGCCGGAGAAACGCTCGCAGGCTTCATCATGCTGTACGACCCGACATTGGCGCCGCAACCGGACGATCCGGACTTCTTCCTGTGGCGATTGATGATCGACTCATCGCAGCAGGGCAAGGGCTACGGGCGCGACGCGGTGCGACGGCTCGTCGAGCATGTGCGTACCAGGCCGGGCGCGCGACGCCTGCTGGCATCGCATGTGAAGCAGGCCGAAGCGCTCGGCCGCTTCTATCAATCGCTCGGTTTTCGGTACACGGGCGCGGAAGCCGACAGTGAATTGGTCATGGCGCTTGAGCTCGCATGAGCGCGGCCGACGGTTTTACGACTGCCGAGTTCCAGGTGCGGTTGGCAACGCGTGCCGAGACCGCTGAGATACAGGCCTTTAACGAGGCCAACCCCGAGTACTGGCTGCTCACGCACGGACATCCGCCGCCGCCCGACGACGCGCAGCGCGCGTTCGATGAGCATCCGCCTTCAGACATGAGCTACCGTGACGACCCTTGGTTCATCGTCCGCGATGCGGCGAGCGGCGAACTGATGGGGCATGTCGCCTGCGCGATCGATCTGATGGCGCCCGGCGTGTTTCACCTGGGTTTCTTCATGGTGGCTACGCCGCGGATCGGCACCGGGATTGCGCAGCGTCTGTATGACGCCTACGAGGAATTTGCGTTCCGGCACGGCGCGCGCTGGCTGCGGCTGGGGGTGGTCGAGTGCAACCAACGTGGACACGCGTTCTGGCGCCGCCAGGGTTATGTCGAAGTGAAGCGGCGCGACGGATTTGTTCTCGGCGACCGTTCGCACCGGCTCTTCACGATGGTCAAACCGGGCGAAGGCGAAACGCTCGATGAGTACCTCGCGGCAGTGCCGCGCGATCGATCGGATGCCGAGCCGCTCAAAGCAGCCTGATCAGCGCCGGATTGGGCCGCGTGAGCCAAGCCATCACCTCGTCGGCAAAGCGTTCGCTTTCGGCAATCGCACGCTTCCAGTCGCGCATGCGTGCAGCATGGTCAAGGCCGTACCGATGGAAGTCATTGCGATCGGGGAGCTTGCTGTTTGGCAGACGGGCCAGGAGCTCCGGTGAAGGCGAAATCAGCAGAAGATTGTCGAGCCACGAATGCGCGCGCGGATGCCTGCGCCACGGCAGGAACTTGTCGAGCCAACCGGGCGTCACCTGCGGCACGAAGTGCGGATACAGCACGAGGCCCTTGAGATCGTGGTAGGGCAGCAGCAGGTGATAGTCGATCAGCCCGCCGTCGCAGTAATCGCCGCGCGGCGCGCCGGCAATGTTCACCACCGGATCGCACACCAGCGGGATCGAGCCCGACGCGAGCAGCGCGTCTTCGGTGTTGTGCGCATCCAGCGCAATTCGCGTCAGCCCGAACGCATCGGGTGCCCGCGTTGGAAATGCGGCCAAAGGCGAGAGAAAGATCACGCGCTCCATGTGCGCGGCGAGCTGTGTGCGCGACATCGTATTGGCAAGCGCCGCACGCGCGAATGCCACCTTCGAACGGTTCGCCTGCAGTACGCCGCGCGCGCGCGTCGTGATGATCGACAAGCCGATGCCCCGGCGCGGTTCGATCGTCCTCGCGTCTCCCAGAACGGCGCGCGCGAGCTTGCGGCATTCGTCACTCACGTGCTTCGTCGTCGGCTTGCGTGGATAGGTCTGCGCGACATAGCCCTCAGACAGTCGATCAAGCGCGGCGACCGGGTCAGCCGTTGCCGCCGCCGCCATCCGCCATGCGCCGATCGAAGCGCCGATCAGTTCAATGTGTTCGACATCGCGCAGCCACTCACCGAAAAGGAGCCTGTCGAGAGGAATCAGCGCCAGGCCCTTTGGACCGCCCGCGGCGGCGGGGACGCAGGCGATATCACATGGGGCGATGCCGTTCGATCGAACATGATCGGCGGCACGCGGACCGGCGTGCAGGACGAACGAGCCGCCTAAGCTCATGCGTTCGGTGCCTTCGGCGCCGAATGCAATTTCATCATCGCGCGCTCGAACTGACCTTCGACGAGGGCAGGCACGATGTCGAGTGCGCGCGTGATGGACTCGTCGATCTGACTCTGATGTTCACGGCTCGCCGGGTGCAGCACGAAGTCGGCGACTTCGTGCTGCAAGTTGAGCGAACGCGGATGGCCGACTCCAATACGCAGACGCCAGAAGTCGGGTGTCGAAAGTCGGCCCTGAATGTCCTTCAGGCCGTTGTGGCCGGCAGTGCCGCCGCCGCGTTTCAGTTTCACCGCCCCGGGCGGTAGATCCACCTCGTCGTGTGCGACGAGGATCTGTGTCGGCAGGATCTTGTAGTAAAGCGCCAGCGCGACCACGGCCTGACCGGAACGGTTCATGTACGTGCCGGGTTTCAGCAGCCACAATTCGCGCGCACCGTCCTTCAGGCGCGCAACTTCGCCGTGGAACTTGCGTTCGTTGGCCAGAAACACTCCTGCCTTGCGCGCGGCCGCATCGACGAACCAGAAACCGGCGTTGTGACGCGTGCGTTCGTACTCGGCGCCGACATTGCCGAGGCCGACAATCAGCCGGATCGCAGTCTCTGTGTTGATCATGGTTCAAACAAGAACGGCCCGCGGTGTCGCCACGCGCGGGCCGCATTGTGCAGCAGAGTCGATTACTTCTTCTTTTCCTTGTCCTTGTCGCCACCTTTCTTCTCCGGGGCGGGTGCGGCCGCTGCGGCGGGCGGCAGCTTCTGCGCGGTGGCGGGAACATCCGCGGCCGGCACGATCGGCGCCGCTGTCTCCTCAACGATCTCCTCGCCCTTGATCGAGACGGAGGCAACCACCGGATTTTCCTTGCCTTTCAGAACGGGGCTAACCCCGGCTGGCAATTGCAGGTCGCGCACGCGGATCGTCTGGTGTGCGCGCAGTCCCGACAGATCGACCTCGATGAACGCCGGCAGGTCCTTGGGCAGACACGCGATATCGACTTCCGACAGCACGTGGCTGATCAGCCCGCCGCTTTCCTTCACCGCGGGCGAGTTTTCCTGGCCCACGAAGTGCAGTGGCACGCTCATGTGAATCGGCTTGTCCTCGGTGACCCGCTGAAAATCGATGTGCATCACCTGCGGCTTGTATGGGTGCATCTGGAAATCGCGCAGCAACACCCGTTCACTCCTGCCGTCGAGTTCCATGTCGAGGATCGATGCGTGGAATTTTTCCTTGCGCAGCGCGTGGAACAGCGGGTTGTGTTCGATTGCGATGTTGACCGGCTGCCCGTTGCCGCCATAAATGACGCCGGGTACCTGCTTCGCGCGGCGCAGGGAGCGGCTCGCACTCGTACCCGGCGTGTTGCGCGTGGTTGCGACTACTTTCATTTCACTCTCCAGGAAATATCCGCGGGCCGCGACCAGCCACAACGGAAGCTCTACTCAATGAACAGGTTGCTCACCGAGTCCTCGCGCGAAATGCGCGAAATCGTTTCACCCAGCAGCGCGGCGCACGACAGCTGCCGGATCTTGGGACATGCGCGCGCATCGTCGCGCAGCGGAATCGTGTCGGTCACCACCACTTCGTCGAGCACGGAATTCATGATCCGCTCGACCGCCTTGCCGGACAGCACCGGATGCGTGCAATATGCCATCACCTTGGTGGCGCCGTGCTCACGCAGTGCCGCGGCGGCCTGGCACAGCGTGTTGGCGGTGTCGATCATGTCGTCCATGATCACGCAGGTCCGGCCTTCGACGTCCCCGATGATGTGCATCACCTCGGCGACGTTCGCGCGCGGGCGGCGTTTGTCGATGATCGCCAGATCAGCATCCATGCGCTTCGCCAGTGCGCGGGCGCGCACCACACCGCCCACATCGGGCGATACGACCATCAGGTTCTCGTGGTTGTGCTTCCATAGATCACCGAGCAGGATCGGGCTGGCGTAGATGTTGTCGACCGGGATATCGAAGAAGCCCTGAATCTGGTCGGCATGCAGGTCCATCACCAGTACGCGATTCACGCCGACCGCCTGCAGCATGTTGGCGACCACCTTGGCGCTGATCGCCACGCGTGCCGAACGCGGACGACGATCCTGGCGCGCGTAGCCGAAGTATGGAATCGCCGCGGTGATTCGGCCGGCCGAGCCGCGCTTGAGCGCATCGACCATGATTACCAGTTCCATCAGATTGTCGTTGGTCGGCTGGCAGGTCGACTGCAGCACGAACACATCCTTGCCGCGGACGTTCTCGTTGATCTCGACCATCACTTCGCCGTCGGAGAAACGCGATACGGTCGCGCGTCCCAGCGGCATGTTCATGTGCTGGACGACGGCGTGCGCGAGCTTCGGGTTTGCGTTGCCCGTGAATACGACGAGGTTCTCAGGAACCATCGGCACGATCTTGTCGCTGCGCACCAAAGCCGCCCTCTCACCCGGTCAATCAGCTCAGCCGAGCCCGATCAAACTGCCGGCACGCGGATTCGCATGTCGCGGCGAACTGAAAATGGCTGGGGAGGAAGGATTCGAACCCTCGAATGGCGGAATCAAAATCCGCTGCCTTAACCAACTTGGCGACTCCCCAGCGCGAAACCTGCGCTGCCGGTGATCTCATCACTGTTTCGTGATCCAATCACCAACCGGTGATCGCATCACGAACCGGTGATCCAAAACTCCGCGGATCACCACTCCGCGAGCGGATGCTGCTCCAAACTCCTGACGGCCCAACCCGCCCATCCATCCGGCAACTGCGCGATTGCAGCACGCGCCTCAGCTTCAGTTGCGACGGCAACGAACACCGCTGAACCGGAGCCCGTCATTCGCGCCGGACCATGACGCGACAGCAGCGCCAGGACAGCATCGACTTCAGGAACCCGGCGCCGTACGACCGCTTCAAGATCGTTGGCGCCGAAAAGTGCGCGTGGAAACTGCTTCAGCCCCGCGGAAAAGGCGGAAATTATCGTGGCTTTCGAGTTTCGGGTCAAACCGGGGTCAGCGAAAATTTCCGCTGTCGCGACAGCCACTTGCGGCTTCACGACGGCAAACCACGCAGGCTCGAAACCAAGCGGTGTGAGTCGCTCACCGATGCCCTCCACGAACGCGGGCCCCGGGCCAAGAAAGAACGGCACATCGGCGCCGAGTCGTTGCCCGAGTGCCGACAGTTTCGCACGCGGCCACGCGAGTCGCCACAGTCGATTCAGTGCGATCAGCGTCGTCGCCGCGTCTGAACTGCCGCCACCCATGCCGCTGCCGGGCGGAATGCGCTTTTCGACATTGATCGACACGCCCAACGATGTTGCCGACTCGGCCTGCAGCAGTTGGGCCGCGCGAACAGGAAGGTCATTATCGGGATTACCAACGACATCGCCGTTGCGCTCGATCGCGCCGTCGTCGCGCAGTTCGAAGTCCAGTGTGTCGGCCAGATCGATCGGCACGAACACGCTCTGCAGTTCGTGATAACCATCAGCGCGTCGCCCAAGGACGTGCAGAAACAGATTGAGCTTCGCCGGTGCGGGCAGGCCGAGGAACAGGCGTGTCATCGCGCGCTACGAGGTCGGATCGTCCAGCACCAGTCGCACGGTGACCGCGGGTGACGGTGCCGCCGCGGCACGCTCAAAGGTCAGCCGCCGCGGCACGCCATTGCCCTCAAAACGATCGAGCACGCGAATCATCCAGCCGTCCTGCTCGATCGTGGTGCTGTCTGGCATCGATCGATAAGGCCGTGCCGGCACGGGCCGGCCAATAATCCAGTCGCCGATGCCGGAGACGGGAAGCGACCAGCCAAGTACCTGCTCGGCGAGTGCATCGGCGCTCGGACCCTGGAGTTGCTGCATTGAGCCGTTTGCCGCCGGCGCCGTCATCCGCGCGCCGTTTGCATCAGTATCGATACGCGCCAGTGTGTTTCCGAGCGGAGAAGCGAGATCCAGTGTCAACCCGTCGCCGTGCACCGACAGCGAAAAGCGGCCGCTGGTGTTCTCGGTCCGGTCGGGCCACGAGGCGGTGACCGCGAAGCGCCCCTGATGGACACGTTCGGCCTCGCGTGGCGGCGCAAGCGTCGTGCACGCAGCGAGCAACACGACGACAAGCGCCTGGACTGCAATTCGGACCATCGTCGCAGGCCTTACAACCTCACTTTGAGCCGAACCAGCGTTGCGCGCAGCGATTCGTTGTCTGGTTCGGTGGCCGTCGATTCGCGCCAGATACGGCGCGCTGCATCGCGCTCGCCCATCTGCCACAACACTTCGCCCAGATGCGCGCCGACTTCGGCCTCAGGCCGGCTTTGCCATGCGCGCTCGAGATATTCGCGCGCCTTGGGCAGGTCACCAAGCCGGTAATACGCCCATCCCATCGAATCCTGGATGTAGGCGTCATTCGGCGACAGTTTCAGCGCCTGCGCCAGGAGTTCCTGCGCTTCCTGCAATCGCGTGCTGCGGTCGGCGAACGTATAACCGAGCGCGTTGAACGCATGCGCATCGTCAGGTTTCAACTGCATCATGCGGCGCAGATGCGTTTCCATAACGTCGATCCGATCAAGCTTCTCGGCGGCCATCGCGGCGTCGTACAGCAGGCTCGTGTTGTCGGGCGCTTTTGCCAGCGCCGCCGAGAGCACGTCGAATGACTCTTGATAGCGCTTGGCTTCACGCAGCAACTGGCCTTCGACAACCACGACCTGCGTCCTCTCCTCATCGCTGCGCGACGGCTGCGCAGCGGTTTCGGCGAGCAGCTTGCGGGCCTCGTCGACGCGTTTCATCTTGCCGAGAACAAGCGCCTGTCGCAGCCGCGCGGGCACGTACTGCTCGCCATCGTCGATGCGTTCAAGCCAGTTCAATGCTTCGTCGTATTTGCGTTCGTCCTCGGCGATGCGCGCGAGGTTCATATAGGCCGGATCCGGATCGCGATTGCCGGCCGAGGTTTCCAGCACCTTCAGATAGCGCTCGAAAAAAGTTCGCGAGGCCGTGCGCGGGGGTTTGTCGTCAAGAGTGAGCACCCCCATTGCATACAGCGCGTCGAGATTGGCGGCGTCGCGCTGCAAGAGGTCGGCAAACTGTTGTCGTGCGGCGGGATACTTGTTGTCGGCAATCAGCATGCGCGCATAGGTAAGCCGCACTTCGGCCGAATCAGGGCGGCGCTGCAGGAACGTCTGCAGCAGCTCCAGCGCCGCTGTGCGTCCCTCGCTGCTGTCCTTGCCGTCTGGCCGGGCCAGTAACTGAGCAGTGAGCAGGGTCGCTCGCTCCGAATCGGGCTGCAACGACAGCGCGGCGCGCGCCTCCTGCACGGCGCGCTGCGAAAGCCCGGCCGCTTGAGCGCCAGTGGCAAGTATCAACCGCACTTCGGCGCCGCGCATCAGATCGTCGCGGTACGGCGCCGCGAGCGATTCAAGCAGGATAAAACCGCCGGCGCGATCTGGTCCGCGTGCCAGGGTGCGCTGTATGCGCGCCAGTTCCTCGACTGGATTGACCGCGTTCCTGACCTGTTCGGTCAGCAGCGGTGCGGCGTCCTTGTAGTGACCATTTGCGATCTGCATCGCGGCCAGCGTCTGCGCCGCCTCAACCGAGCGCGGCGCAAGCTCCTGCCACAGTTGCGCGGCTTCGAGCGCCTGCGCGCCGGCGCGCGAGCCAAATGCGATCTCAACCGCGCGCCGCGCCAGGCGTGGGTCGCGCGTCTGGCGCGCGACATTCATGTAGGTCGCAAATGCGGAGCCTGCCTCTCCCCGTTGCAGGGCGACCTCGGCCGCCATGATCTGGTACAGCAGCGGGCCGGTCAGATCGACATCCGGAAGCGCGTCGCTTCCCCGCGCAGCCGTGGCGACCGCAGTTGGGGTGGTGGCGACTTTGTCGGCCGTGATCGGTTGTGCGGTCGATGGAGGCTGAGCGACCGAAGCGCAACCTACAATCGTGCCGGCGATGAGCGCCAGCAGGCTCAGCCGTGTTGGCAAGACCCGATCCATCGCAAAAGAACGCATCAATCCACTCAATGTGAACGGCGACCGCATGCAAGTGATTTCGCCGCGGTACGTTAGCCAAGCGCGTCATCTTAGACGCCTCGACGATGCCCGAGTTGCCTGAAGTTGAAGTCACACGGCGCGCACTGGCGCCGTTCGTCGAGGGCGAGCGGGTACAGGCGGTCGTGCTGCGCGATCGGCGCCTGCGCTGGCCTGTGCCGGCGCGCTTAGCGTCTGTCCTCAGAGGTCAGCGCATCGAACGGCTCGAACGGCGTGGCAAGTATCTTTTGTGGCGATTTGCGCACGGCACGCTGATCTCGCATCTGGGCATGTCCGGTTCATGGCGCGTGCATCTTGGCATCGCACCGCCGGCCGGCATGCATGACCATGTGGACATCATCGTTGGTGAACGCGAACCGCGCATGCTCCGGCTGACCGACCCGCGCCGATTCGGCGCCCTCCTGTGGCACCCGAGCCGCAGCGGCGATGTCGAACGCCATCCGCTGTTGTCGCGCCTGGGATTGGAGCCATTCGATCCGCGTTTCGATGCCGAACATGTCTACCGGGGCACCCGCGGGCGGCGCGCAGCGATCAAACAGGTCCTGCTGTCCGGTGACATCGTCGTTGGCGTTGGGAACATCTACGCGTCGGAGAGTCTGTTTCGCGCCGCCATCGATCCGCGCCTTGCCGCGCACCGAATGTCCCGGGAACGCTGCGTCCGGCTCGTCAATGCGGTGCGCGCCGTTCTGACGGAGGCGATCGAAGTGGGCGGCAGCACGATCAGAGACTTCGTCGGCGCCGACGGTACCGAGGGCTACTTCATGCTGGAGGCGTTCGTCTACGGCCGCGAGGCTCACCCGTGCCGGGTCTGCAAGACCACGATTCGACGCATCGTGCAGGGTCAGCGTGCGACGTATTTCTGTCCGCGCTGCCAGACGAAAGGCGGCCAGCGTTAGGCGGCTGACTCATCCGGTCGAATGGGGTGCGCAGAACGATCCCTATGCTAGATTGGTCTGCGACCCAGCGCCCCGTGCGCGTTTGCCCCGATGGCCCAACTCGCGAGCAGCTTCCAGGAATACGGCGCATGGCGTGACTCACTGGCACGCGGTGTTGCGCAACTGCGCGCCTGGCTGGAACAGAATGAGTTACTTGATCACGACGCGGGGCGCCGCCTTGCCGTTGCGCTGGACCGGCTCGCCGAAGACAAACTGGTGATCGCATTTGTCGCCGAGTTCTCGCGCGGCAAGTCCGAACTGATCAACGCGATCTTCTTCGCTGACTACGGCCGGCGCATCCTGCCTTCTTCGGCCGGACGCACGACGATGTGTCCGACTGAGCTGATGTACGACGAGTCGCTGCCGCCCTGCATCCGTGCGCTGCCGATCGAGACGCGCGCGCGCCAGGGCACGATGTCGGACTTCAAGAAGGCAAGCAGCGAGTGGCGTGTATTCCCGGTCGACATCGACGCCCCGGAAGGGATGCTCGAAGCGTTCAAGCTGGTATCGGATACGGTGCGCGTGTCGGAGCAGGAGGCGCTGCTTTACGGACTGTACGATCCGGCCGATCCGGATCAGAAGACCGTGGTCGATGCGGACGGCACGCTCGAGATCTCGCGCTGGCGGCACGCAGTAATCAATTTCCCGCATCCGCTGCTCAAGCGCGGGCTGGTAATTCTTGATACCCCCGGATTGAACGCGATCGGCGCCGAACCAGAGCTGACACTGTCGCTTGTGCCGAGCGCGCACGCCGTGCTGTTCGTCCTCGCTGCCGACACGGGCGTGACCAAGAGTGATCTCGAGGTCTGGCGCCAGGTGGTGCATGACACGGGCGCGTCGACAAACCACATCGCGGTGCTGAACAAGATCGACGGACTGTGGGACGGTCTGAAGACCGCGCACGAGATCGACGGCGAGGTCGAGCGCCAGGTGCACCTGGTCGGCCGCACGCTCGATCTGGACATCGCGCGCGTCTTTCCGGTTTCTGCGCAGAAGGGGCTCGTGGCCAAGGTGATGCAGGACGATCGCCTGCTGGCGGCAAGCCGCTTGCCGAAGCTCGAATCAGCGCTGGTCGAACTCCTGGTCCCGGCCAAGCAGCGCATCGTCGGCTCTCAGACTCAGGCGATCGTCGAGCGCATTGCTGAGGAGGTTCGGCAAGCTCTGGGCGCGCGCGAACGTGGCGTGATCGAGCAGCTGTACGAGCTGCGCGCGCTGCAAGGCAAGAATCAGAGTTCGATCGAGCGCATGTCAATGCGGGCGCAGGTCGAAAGCCGCGAGTTCGAGGCGAACGTGCGCAAGATCGTGGCGACGCGGGTTGTGCTATCGCGTCTGTCCGACCGGGCCACCACGCCGCTCGGCCACGAGACACTGCGAGCAACCTTGGAGACGACGCGCGAGCGCATGCGCAAGGTGCGCCTGACGCCGCAGTTCTATTCGTCGGTCAAGGACTATTTCACCGATCTGAACGGGCACCTGCGGGATGCGAGCGTCGAGCTTGCCGAGATCGAGAAGATGGTGATCGGCGTGCAGCAGAAGTTTGCATCCGAACTCGGCTGGAGCCTGCCGCCACCGATGTCATTCACACTCGACAAGTACCGCACCGATCTGGAGCAGGTCGAGCGCGCGAGCAAGTCGCATTTCAATGCGTTCGTGGTGTTCACGCGCGACAAGCAGGCGCTGATCGAACGGTTTTTCGAGTCGGTCGTGGCGAGAACCCGCGACATCTTCACGGCTGCGGAACGCGACACTGAGGCCTGGATCCGTTCACTGCTGCCGCCGATAGAGGCACAGGTGCGCGAGCAGCGCTCGCAATTGAAGCGCCGCGCAGAATCGGTCGAGCGCATTCGCGATGCCCAGGAATCGCTTGACTCGCGCATCGGCGAGCTCGAGACCGCGCTCGAGGACGTGCAGGGCAAACTCGAAGCTCTGCGTCAAACAGCGGCGCGGGTCCGGCACGTTGTCGAGACTGCGCCATCGCCGCCTGCCGGCCCAGCGCCAGCCGCCGCGACGGTTTCGCGCAACTTTGACTCGAACGAGCCCGCGTTCCTGCGCGTCGAGATCTGATGTCCGGTTTTGCGGCCCGGATCATTGCGTGGCAGCGCGCGATGGGGCGGCGCGATTTGCCCTGGCAGGGCACGCGCGATCCGTATCGCGTCTGGTTGTCGGAGATCATGCTGCAGCAGACGCAGGTGACGACGGTCGTGCCCTACTACCAGCGCTTTGTCGAGCGCTTTCCCGATGTCACGGGATTGGCGTGCGCGAAGGTCGAAGAGGTGATGCGCCTATGGGCCGGGCTCGGGTACTACGCACGCGCCCGTAATCTGCACGCATGCGCGCAGCGTGTCGTCACCGTGCATGGGGGAGCGTTCCCTCGCAGCGTCGAGGGGCTTTCGCAATTGCCCGGTATCGGTCGCTCCACCGCGGCGGCAATTGCTGCGTTTTGTTTCGGCGGGCGTGCGGCGATCCTCGATGGCAACGTCAAACGCGTGATGGCGCGTCAGTTCGGTGTGGCCGGCTATCCCGGAACGGCCGCGATCGAGCGCGAACTTTGGGCGCACGCGGATGCCTTGCTGCCGGCTGCGACGCAGATGCCGGCGTACACGCAAGGGTTGATGGACCTTGGCGCAATGATTTGCAAGCGATCGAATCCGCGTTGCGTCGAATGCCCGGTGGAATCGACCTGCGTGGCCTTGCGCACGGCTCGGGTCGATGAGTTGCCGAGCGCGAGGCCACGCAGGGAAACACCGCGACGAAGTGTGCATCTGCTGCTCGTCCTTCACGGCGATGATGTACTGGTCGAGCAGCGGCCGGGCGCCGGAATTTGGGGAGGACTGCTTTCGCTGCCGCAGTTCGATCGTCTCGAGCAACTCGCCGCCGCCTTGGCCCGGCTTGCACCAGACGCCTGCGCGGCACCGCTGCCGCAGAGACGTCACGCATTCACGCATTTCGCCCTGCAGATCACGCCGCATCTGGCGCAACTCGAGCGCCCGTTGACGATTGCGATGGAGCCGCAGATGCGATGGCTTGCGCGCGATAACATCGACAAGGAGGCATTGCCGACACCGATTCGCGCACTGTTGCGTGACGTCTTGCGGGTTGTGCGGCGAAGTCCGATCGAAGCACTTGAGGAGAGCGCATGAGATCCGATCGTTTCTGGATTGCCGCACCGATGATCCTGGTGGGTTGCCTGCTGGCGTCTTCTGCGAGTGCGCAGGACTGGCCAGCCAAACCGGTACGAATGGTTGCGGTCTTTCCGCCGGGTGGTTCGGTCGATCAGGTCGCGCGCGTGTTGTCACAGCAGTTGTCTCTTCAACTCGGTCAACAGTTCGTGGTCGAGAACAAGGGCGGCGCGTCGGGATCGATCGGCACCGCCGAAGTTGCCCGCGCCGTCGGCGATGGCTATACGTTCGCGGTCGTATTCGACACGCACGCGGTCAATCCGTCGCTGCTGCCCAATCTGCCGTTCAACACAACACGCGATCTTGCGTCGGTGATGCTGATCGGCACATCGCCGATGGCGATCGTGGCGCACGTCTCGCAGCCATTCAGGGATTTCCGCGACGTGATCGCCGCGGCGAGGGCCAAGCCGGGGATCGCCTTCGGCTCGATCGGCACTGGGTCGCTCGGCCACCTGGCGATGGCGCAGATCGGCAATCAGCTCGGGGTCGAGCTCACACACGTACCATACCGCGGCGGTGGGCCGCTGATGAACGACGCGGTCGCCGGCCAGATACCGCTGGCGATCGGCACCGTGTTCCTGGTCAGTCCGCACGTCAAGAGTGGCAAGGTCAAGGCGCTCGCCGTGACTTCAGGCAAACCTGACGCACAGTTGCCCGGCGTTCAGCCTCTGACGGCGCAAGGCGTTCCGGGATTCGAGGCGCTCGCGTGGTGGGGAATCTTCGCCCCAGCAGGCACGCCGCCAGCGATCGTGCGGCGCATGTATGACGAGTTGACAAAGGCACTGAAGGTGCCCGCGGTGGCCGAACGCCTGAGCGGTCAGGGCATGGAGATCAACGGCGGCAGTCCGGCAGAGCTCGACCGTTTCCTGGCGCGCGAAATCGCGCGCTGGGCGAAGGTCGTCGCCGACAACAAGATCAAAGCTGGTGATTGACTCTAATCAGGCTCAACGCCCAGCGCGACCAGAAAGCGCGACACCATGTTGTAGGTCGCGATCACGCCGACCAGCTCCACCGTGCAACGCTCATCCAGATGCGAACGGACGGCGGCGAAGGTCGAGTCGCTGACTTGAACCGCGCGCGTCATCTCGATTGTCAGCCGAAGCGCGGCACGTGACGTGGCGTCGAACAGCGTCTCGTCGTCGGCGGCGTGCAGCGGATCACGCAATGCCTCAACCTGCGCAGGCGTTCCGCCGGCCTTGACGAATACGGGCGCATGATGGCGAAACTCGTAGTCGGCGCCATTGAGTGAGGCAACAGCGCACATCGCGAGTTCGCGCAGGCGCACGTCGAGCATGAGATCGCTGCGCACGGCCTTCAGGAATGCGTTCCATCCGGCCGCAAACGGCGGGCTGTGCAGCAGCATGCGATCGAGATTCAGCAAGTCGCCGCCACGGCGCGCGCGGATCGCGGTGACCAGGTCCTGCGGCTGCTGAAGGTCGCTGGGAACGTAGGCGACACGCGACATCACTGAATCACCGCGTGCTGCCGCAGGAACCGCAGCACGATGTCGAGCCGCGCGCGCGCATCTTCGAGTTCCATCAGTTTTTGCTTCGCGCGCAGCGACACCGGCAGCACTTCGCAAATTCGATTTCCGACCCACACCGAGGATTCGAGTTGATAGGGTCGTTCGATCACGCTTGCTGTCAGCATTTGCGCGTCGTCCATCTTGGCACCTGTCGTTGCCTGCCTTTGTGCGTCCAGATCGTCAATGATGCGGTTGAGAAGCGATGCGCATGGTTGGTGCTCTGGTTCCAGCGGCCAATCCGCGTCCGGCGGGATCGCTTCGATGTCGCCAACCAGCAGCCCGTCTGCCTGCGCCGCGGCGCGCCTGATGCGGAATCGCTGCGTGCCAAGGGTGCGTATGTTCAGCACGCCGAGTTGTTGCATGTCCCATGCGGCAACTGAAGCCATGCAACCGACGGTTTCGCACTGCGCCGGCTTGCCGGTCTCGCGGCCGCGGATGATCAGGCACACGCCGAACAACGCTTCGTTCCTGAGGCAGTCTCGCACCATGTCCATGTAGCGGGCTTCGAACACGCGCAGCGGCAAGGTTCCGCCCGGAAACAGCACGGCATTCAAGGGAAACAACGGCAGCTTCATTGATTGATGCTGGCGGTCAACGGACGTGTCAGTGACGCGCAATTGCGCGGTGGCGTACCAGTACGCGACCGCTGCCCGCGAACTGCTTTGAAAGCTGCTCGACGACGTAGACCGATCGATGCTGTCCACCAGTGCAACCGATCGCGACCGTCACATAGTGGCGCGTGTCCTGCACGTAGCCGGGCAGCCATTTCTTCAGAAAACGTCCGATGTCCTCGGTCATCTCGCCGACCCGTCGTGATGCCGAGAGAAAAGCGATGACCGGCGCGTCGAGTCCAGTCAGCGATTTGAGAAGCGGGTCATAGAACGGATTCGGAAGATTGCGCACGTCGAAAACGAGGTCGGCATCGACCGGGATACCGCTCTTGTAGGCGAACGATTCGAACGTCAGCGTCAACGTGGCGCGCGGGCTGTCGGCGAACTGCTGCACCCAGTTGCGCAGCGTATTCGGCTGCAGCGAACTCGTGTCAATCAGATGGCCGATCGAATTCATTGGCGCGAGCAGGTCGCGCTCGGCCTCGATCGATTCGGTCAACGTTGCTTCAAGGCCGTCGGCTCCGAGGGCGAGTCGCTCGGAAAGGGGGTGTCGCCGCCTGCTTTCGGAGTAGCGCTGAACCAGCGCTTCGGTCGACGCAGTCAGGAAGAGCACGCGCACATCGTGGCCCGCGCCGCGCAGGCTTTCGATCAGCGTCGGAAGCTGTCCAAGGGACAGCTCGGTACGGGCATCCACCGATACCGCGACTTCGTTGTGTCCTGCCTCGTTCAGATAGGTGCAGACCTCGGCGAGAAACCGTGGCGGCAGGTTGTCGACGCAGTAGTAGCCGAGATCCTCGAGTAGCCGGATCGCAACCGACTTACCCGAGCCCGACATTCCGGTGACCAGCACTACGCGCATACGGCGATTCTTGCACGATGTGCAACCCCCGAAATGAAAAGGGCGCGGCCAAGCCGCGCCCCTCCTGCATTTCTGACGAGCCTGAGCTCAGCCCTTCAGGCATTCCGACATGAATTTCTTGCGCTCGTCGCCTTTGAGGCTCTTGGCTCCGGCATCCTTGTTGCAGGACTTCATCTTGTCCTGCTGCGTCATCTTGGCGGCCGGCTTCGCCGACAGGCATTCCTTCATGAAGGTCTTGCGTGCATCGCCTTCAAGCTTCTTGGCTCCGGCATCCTTGTTGCATGTCGCCATCTTGTTCTGCTGCGACGACATCTTCTTCTCTTCTGCGGCCATCGTTGCCACGGGCAGCAGCAGACAGGCGGCGATCAGGGCTTGCTTGAACATTGCGTTTCTCCTCCAGGGGTTAGTGATCTGGCGGCGCGGCACGGGCGCCCGTCCAGTGAGCCAATAACGCCATCGAAGCATGCGGGGTTGACGGCAGTGCAAATCGGCTACACGTCGTCCATCGCCTGCCGCTGGCGTTCCAGGAAATCGGCCATTGTGTCAATTCCCCGCAACTTCAGGATCGTATTGCGGACTGCGGCTTCCAGCAGCACCGCGAGGTTGCGGCCGGCTGCAACCGGAATCACGACCTTGTGAATCGGCAGCCCGAGCACGTCCTCCGTCGTGCCGGCCAGCGGAAGGCGTTCCATCATTTCTGTTGCGGCGCGGCGACGCAGTTCAACAATCAGGCGCAGCTTCATCTTGCGTCGCACGGCGGTTTCACCAAAGATCGACTTGATATCGAGCAGGCCCAGGCCACGGACCTCGAGCAGGTTTGCAAGGAGGGACGGGCACCGCCCATCGATCGTGTCGGGTGCGACTCGAGCGAAATCGACCACATCGTCGGCGACCAGGCCGTGCCCCCGACTGATCAGCTCCAGCCCGAGTTCGCTCTTACCCACCCCGGATTCGCCCGAGATCAGCACTCCCATTCCGAGCACGTCCATGAACACGCCGTGCATCGTGCAATGTGCGGCCATCGACTTGCCAAGGTAAATGCGGAGCAGGTCGATCACGCTCGCTGACGGCAGAGGGGACGCAAACACGGCCAGCCCGGTGCGCTCGGCGGCTGCCTCCATTTCCGGCGGAAGGGCCAGATCCTCCGCCACGATCAATCCCAGCGCACCGCCGGACACAAGTTCGTCCGCATAGTGGGCGATGCGCCCGCTGTCCATACGGGTGACGTACTGAACTTCCGGGCCGCCGAGTACATGAAGCCGATTGGGATGAATGAGGTTCAAGTGGCCGACGAGGTCGGCCGCAGGAACGTCGAGTGCGCCGCTTCCCTGAAACTTGCGCTCACCGCCGCTAAGTCCGGCGATCCAGCGCAACTTCAAGCGGTCGGAATTCTCTTCGAAAAGCGACTGGAGCGTCGGCATGCTGGAAGCTTAGCCGACGCGCCGGGCAGTGGTGTCAGGCGGCCGGTCGCACAGGCTCCCAAGTAGCAAGTTGCGCATGCACGGCTTTGGCGTCAGCGGCCGTCAGCAGACTCTCTCGAAATCCCTTGTCCGACAGCATCTGCGCCAATTCAGACAGGATATCGAGGTGTTGCTGCGTGGCCTGTTCCGGCACCAGCAGGAAGATCAACAACTGAACCGGGCGCCCGTCAGGTGCGTCAAAGGGTACTGGTTCCTCAAGACGAACGACGGCTGCGATCGCCTCTTTCAGTCCCTTGATCCGACCGTGCGGAATCGCCACACCTTGGCCCAGGCCTGTCGATCCCAAGCGCTCGCGTGCAAACAAGCTGTCGAATACGGCGGCGCGCGCGATGCCCTGGTTGTTCTCGAAAAGCAACCCGGCCTGCTCAAAGGCGCGCTTCTTGCTCGACGCTGCCAACCCGATCAAAACGTTCGAGGGCGGCAGCAGGCGAGAGATCAGGTTCATTTCGTGTCTTGCGGGGGGTTGGCCAAAGGCTCTTGGCACACGAGACGTAATGAGGTTAATGGTGCGCAGAAAATCGGATCAAGACTGTTGTGGGCGTGTTCCGGCCTATTTCTTGAATGCAATGTTCGTCGTCGCTTGCCGGTCGCGTGGACGGGGGCGCGTCGTCTCGCAACGGACTTGATAGGCGGCGGACTTCAAGCGCAGGACGGCGCGAAGTATAGGCGCCGCCAGTTATGGCGAACTGGCACACGGAAGGTCGAATGACGCGGGATAGGCGCATGTTGCAATGCCGCAACAACGCGCTCAGTGGGAGGTGACGGTGCAAAAGCAGGACGATGAAGGCCCGCGGTTGCGGGCCCTGGATTGTCAGCAGGCCACGGGGGTCCTACTGCTGCTGCTGTGCAGTCTGATGCTTGAGCGGATCCCGAACGTGGTTTCTGACCCGGTCCTTATGCCGCAGAACCTGGCGATCAAGCTTGTCCATCAAGACGTCGATCGCCGCATACATGTCTACTTCCGTGGCCTCCGCATGAATGCTGTTGCCACGCACCCTAAGGGTAATCTCCGCTCGTTGCCTAAGCTTATCTTCCACGGAAAGTACAACGTCAGCTTCGATCAGGTTGTCGAAATGACGCCGGATCCGTTCCATCTTGCCCTCGACGTAGCCCCGCAGTGCCGGGGTCACTTCGACGTGATGACCGTGGATGATGAGGTTCATGCAGCACCCTTACGTGGAAGCCGACGAGGATCTCGGATACGTCGGCTGGGTTGTCGGATCGACTTGAGCACCGTCGCGGGCACTCGCGTCGCTACAGAACTTTTCGCATTGCGACCGGCGGGATCTTCAGCGCCTCGCGGTACTTGGCGACTGTACGTCGCGCCACCACGATGCCCTGCTCGCCGAGCAACTCTGCGATTCGGCTATCTGACAGTGGATCCTTGGGGTCTTCTGCTCCTATAAGTTGCTTGATCAATGCGCGGATCGCCGTTGACGAGGCCGCGCCGCCGGTTTCGGTCGCCACATGGCTGCCGAAGAAATACTTCAGTTCGAATACGCCTAACGGCGTCGCCATGTACTTGCTGGCAGTGACGCGCGACACGGTCGATTCGTGCAGGCTGACCGTGCTGGCGATCTCGCGCAACACGAGTGGCCGCATCGCAATGGCGCCGTGGGTGAAGAAGTTGTGCTGGCGATCGACGATCGCCTGGGCGACGCGCAAGATGGTGTCGAACCGTTGCTGGATGTTTCGTATCAACCAGCGGGCTTCCTGGAGCCGAGCCGACCAAGGTGCCTGTCCCTCTTTGCCTCTGTCGCGTTTGACGATCGACGCGTAAAGCTGGTTCACGCGCAGGCGCGGCATGATGTCCGGGTTCAATTGCGCTACCCACCGGCCCTTAAGGCGCCGGACGAATATGTCCGGAACCACATAATCGGTCGTCTGTGCACCAAAGCCTACGCCCGGGCGCGGATTCAGTCCACGAATCACCTGATGCGCGGTACGAAGATCGTCGTCACTTGCCTCAAGCAGTCGGCGCAGCTTGGCGAAGTCCCGATTTGCGAGCAAAGGCAAGTGTTCGCTAACTATCGACTTTGCGTATGCCAGAACTTGCTCGGAACAGGATGGTGTGGCTTGCCGGCCGAGCAGATCGAGTTGAATCAACAGGCATTCCGCTGGCGTACGTGCGCCGACTCCTGGCGGGTCGAAGCTTTGCAGCAGCCTGAGTGCCGTCGTCAGATCGTCGATATCGACATCCGCCTCCGGCGGGCACATCTCCAGAATCTCCTCGAGTGTCGAGGTCAGGTAGCCGTCTTCATCGAGCGCCTCGATCAGCAGGCCAACCAATACCCGGTCGCGGACGGAAACCTGCGTTGTCGCGAGTTGCGCGTCCAGATGCTGGGCGAGTGAGGAATGCGTTGAGGCCCAGGCCAGCGGGCCTGCGTCTTCGTCGTCGCTTGATCCCGTGCTGGGCGCGGAGCCCCAGTCGGCGACGCTGAAATCTCCGCCCATGTCCTCGCCGTGCTCGGACCCGTTGGCCTCGGTCATCTGGCCCGCGCCTTGCTCGGCATTGAGCGATTCGCTCGGTGCCGATTTTTCCAGGATCGCCCCATCGGAGCCGACGCGCATGGCGGTAGCGAGGGGGTCGTCGTCGCGCTCGAGCAGCGGATTGTCCGCGAGAGCTTGATCGATCTCCTGATTCAGCTCAAGCGTGGACAGTTGCAGCAGCCTTATCGACTGCTGCAACTGCGGCGTCAGCGCAAGGTGCTGACTGAGCTTCAGTTGCAGGCTGGGTTTCATCGGCCTTCAGACACGAACGCGCGTCACATCCTGAAGTGCTCGCCCAGATATACGCGCCGCACCGAATCGTTCTCAACGATTTCGTGCGGCGCGCCGGCGGCGAGTACCTGGCCTTCGTTGATGATGTATGCGTGGTCGCAGATTCCCAGCGTTTCACGTACGTTGTGGTCGGTGATCAGCACGCCAATCCCGCGCTCCTTCAGAAAACGAACAATGCGCTGAATTTCGATCACCGCAATCGGGTCGACGCCTGCGAACGGCTCATCCAGCAGGATGAAGCGCGGTCGGGCGGCAAGCGCGCGCGCGATCTCGACGCGGCGACGCTCGCCGCCGGACAGGCTCTGTGCGGTGTTGGTGCGCAAGTGCGCGATCTGAAGCTCGTCGAGAAGTGCGTCCAGCTGTTCCTTCACACGCGAGGACTGCAGCGGCCGGCGCCGCTCATCGACCTGCAGTTCGAGGACGGCGCGGACGTTTTCCTCCACAGTCAGGCGGCGGAAGACCGATGCCTCCTGCGGCAGGTATGACAATCCGAGTCGCGCGCGCCGATGAATCGGCAGGTGGGCAATCGAGGTGTCGTCAAGTGCGATCGTCCCGCCGTCCATCGGAACCAACCCGACCACCATGTAGAAGCAGGTTGTCTTGCCGGCGCCGTTCGGCCCAAGCAGGCCGACGACTTCGCCCGCTTCGACCGTCAATGACACGTCCCTGACGACGACGCGCGCGCCGTACTGCTTGCGCAGATGCGCGACTACCAGACGACCGCGCGCCAGCGTTCCCCGCGTGTTGGGCGCGGTGACGGTTGTGCTTTCCGGTGCGTTCACTGCTTCTTCTCCGGCTCGACGCTGCGGGCCGGTGCAAGCGGAACAGGCGCGAAGGCAGGCGTCGCTGGCGACCGCGGCGCGATGATGGTACGTGTGCGTCCACCATCCTTGGCATCGCCACCTTCGCCGCTGTAGCGCGATTCGCGCATGTTGTACGTGATCACTCCGCCGCTGAACTCGTCGCGCGGCGCGCCGTTCTCGATGCGTTTGACCTGCGCCCGGCCTGTGAGCCGGACCGTCTCCGCCTTGCCGTCGTACTCAAGCCGCTCTGCCGCCGCCTCGAAAAACTCTTCCACATCCGGGCGGCTCGAATCGCGTCGTTGCCGAAAGGTGGCCAGACCGCCACGCGGTGCCGTCACGACCGCGAACTGATAGCCCTCTGGATCCTCGCGTAACTCCAGCCGTTCCCCGGTGATGCGCAACGTGCCCTTTGTCAGCACGACCTGACCCGAGTACACGACAACCTGTTTCAGCTCTTCGCCGGTGGCACGACTGGCGTCGATCTGCGTAGGCTTGTCACGATCCGCACGCTCCGCAAGCGCGGGAACCGATGCAGTCGCGGCGAAGAGGGCGAACAGGCGAAGCAAACGCAGCTTTGTCATTGCCTATCGTCCCGCGCGCGGTCGTGGCTCGATCAGGCTGCGCACCGCGCCGGTCATCACGACGGTGCGCGCAATGTTGTCGAAGTCCATGCCATTGGCACTGATCGACGATGCGCCACGCGTCATCTTGACCGGGCGATCCGTGCGGTAGCGATCCTCGTCCGGCAGCGCCAGCAGGTAATCAGTCGTGATGCGCATCTCCGGCTGTGCGTCAAAGGCGGCACGGGAGATCACGACGTCGCCATTCAGATGAACGCGTTCGGCGGCGTTCTCGACCCGTGCAGTGCGTGCCTTTGCCTCGACGCGCGGCTGATCCGGTCGCAAGCTGATCAACCTCGGTGCGGTGACTTCGATGTCGTCGTTATCGGCAAAGTGACGCAATTGCTCGCCAAACAGCTTATGTCGTGCCCGACCCTGCGCGTCAAACTGGGTCAGCACCACTCGATCGACCACAACATCCGGCGTTCCGGGGCGCGGCGGCTCGGCGCTTTCCGGCTTGCGCATCACGCGTGAATACCAGTAACTGGTCGCGGTCACCACGGCCAGCAGCACAATGGCGATGATCATCGTGATGCGGTCACGCATAACTGGAAGCACTTGAAGTGCACGCGACGCCGTGCGTCGCACGTGTGCCTCGCGCGGTTTCGGTCAGCGTGCGTCGCTTTACGCCGCTCAGCGCGGCGCGAGAGGCAAACGCAAGGGAAACGCGCGCCTGGCGGCAACGACTCTGCATCCACTTACGCATGGGTGCGCTCTGCCGAATGGTGTGCCAGCGCAGCGTCAAACTTGCCTTGTGCGCGCAGGATGAACTCGGCCAACTGCCGCACTGCGCCCCGACCGCCTTCAGCCGGCGCAATCCAGTGCGCGATGCGTCGAACTTCTGGTCGGGCGTCCGCGACTGCTGCGGCAAGACCGACCTTGGTCAGAACCGGCAGATCGGGCCAGTCGTCGCCGATGAATGCGCACTGCGCGGGCGTTGTATTCATCTCGGCGAGCAGGCGCTCGAAACCGGCGCACTTGTCCGCCTCACCTTGCAGTACATGAACGATGCCGAGTTCGCGCGCGCGCACTTCAACTATCTCGGAGCGGCGTGACGAGAGGATCGCCACCTCGATCCCCGCCTGTCGCAGCAGCTTGATGCCGTGGCCGTCGCGCACGTCGAATACTTTCAACGCTTCTCCCTGCGCTCCGAAATAAAGGCGTCCGTCCGTCAATACGCCGTCAACGTCAAGGATCACCAGGCTGACATTCGCGGCGCGCGCTTCCGAGGTGACGGCCATCACAGCACCTTGGCGGCGGTCAGGTCGTGCATATGCAGCGCACCGACCAGTCGGCCGTCATCGATGACCAGCAACTGGTTCTTCAGGCTTGCGTCAAGAATTCGCGCCGCTTCTGCCGCCAGCATCCCCGGCGGCACGGTCAGCGGGTTTCGCGTCATGACATCGGCGACGCGCAGCGTCCGCACGTCGCCCACGCGCTCAATCAACCGCCGCAGATCGCCCTCTGTGAACACGCCGAGCAGCCAGCCTTCGGCATCGAGAATAGCCGTCATGCCCAGTCGCTTTCGACCGATTTCGGCTACCGCGTCGAGGACGCTGGCCTTTATCGTGACCGATGGCACGGCCTCGCCGGTGCGCATGATGTCGGCCACGCGCGTCAGCAACCGGCGGCCCAGCGCGCCGCCGGGATGCGAACGTGCGAAATCGGAGGGCCCGAAACCACGCGCTTCCATGCAGGCGATCGCCAACGCATCCCCGAGCGCCAGCGTCGCCGTGGTCGATGAGGTCGGCGCAAGGTTCAGCGGGCAAGCCTCCTTGTCCACATGCACGTCGAGATGAACGTTGGCGTGCCGAGCCAGTGACGAAGCGGGATTGCCGGTAATCGCGATCATCGGCGTGCCTTCGAGCTTGACCAGAGGCACGATCGTCAGGAGTTCCGCGGTTTCTCCGGAATAGGAGAGCGCGATCAACACATCGGCAGGCGTAATCATGCCGAGGTCGCCGTGCGCCGCTTCAGCCGCATGAACGAACAGCGCCGGCGTGCCGGTGGAGGCCAGAGTGGCCGCGATCTTGCGGCCGACATGACCGCTCTTGCCGACGCCGCAAACGACGACCCGGCCGCGGCAGGCCAGCAGAAGTTCGACCGCCTGCATGAACGCGCTATCAAGTCGATCAGCCAGTGCAGCGACCGCCTGCGATTCGATCGCGAGCACTTCTCGCGCCAGGTCAAGCGCCGAGGTTCTGGATCGGGAGCGCGCGTCCGGCGCCATGCTCGGGGGGGTGGATTTCCAGCGAAACAATCGTTGACGATGATACTCTCGCGACCGAGACGCTGGCACAAGAATTGCTGTCACTCGACGGTCACCACCCGCCACTCGGGCCGTCGTTCGCCGGGAACGAAATGCCGACCGCCCTCGAACTGACACTACTGCTTCTGGCTGCCTCGGTCGCGGGCGTGGTCGCGTTTCGGCTGCTCGATCTGCCGCCGATGCTCGGTTATCTCGTCGTCGGCATCCTGATCGGCCCGCACGCGCTCGGGGTGGTTCCTGACTCCGATGGCACGCGCTATCTGGCGGAGTTCGGGGTCGTCTTCCTCATGTTCTCGATCGGACTGGAGTTCTCACTGCCGAAGCTGAAAAGCATGCGGCAGATCGTTTTCGGCCTGGGCTTTGCGCAGGTCGCGTTGACGATCCTGATCGTTGTCGCCTCCGGCTGGGCAGTTGGCTCATATCTCCGTCTGGGCCTCGCCGCGAGTTTTCTGCTCGGCGCCACGCTGGCAATGTCGTCAACGGCCATCCTGATCAAGGTCCTCGTTGATCGGTTGGAACTCGAGACCGAACACGGCAAGCGAATCGTCGGCGTGCTGCTGTTCCAGGACCTCGCCGTCGTGCCGCTGTTGGTTGTCATCCCGGCGCTGGCGACACAGCCGGAAAACCTCGGGTCGGCGCTGATGTGGGCTGCGGTCAAGGCCGCCGTTCTTCTGGCGATCCTGCTGGTCGGTGGGCAGTGGCTGCTGCGGCACTGGCTGCACATGGTCGCGCGGCGCAAATCACATGAACTGTTTACGCTGAATCTGCTCCTGCTGGTCCTCGGTCTCGCGTGGCTCACCGAGCATGCCGGCCTGTCGCTCGCGCTCGGTGCATTCGTCGCCGGCATGCTGATATCAGAGACCGAGTATCGGCATCAGGTGGCCGAAGACATCAAGCCGTTTCGCGATGTACTGCTGGGGTTGTTCTTCATCACGATTGGCATGCTGCTGAATGTCCCGGTCGTGATCGGAAATTTCGGCTGGGTCCTGCTTGCACTGCTGGTTCCGACTGCCTTCAAGTGCGGGCTCGTTGTTTTGCTGGCGCGGCTGTTCCGCGTCAATGCCGGCACATCGATTCGCATCGGGCTTGCACTGGCCACCGCGGGCGAGTTCGGCTTCGTGCTGCTGTCCGAATCCGGCGCGCTTCTGCCGCCCGACATGAGGCAGATCGTGCTGGCGGCGATGCTGCTGTCGATGCTGGCGGCGCCGTTTCTGGTTCAGTACGGCGATCGGATCGCAATGCGGTTCGCCAGTTCCGAGTGGATGCTGCGCGCCTTGCAGTTGCATCAGGTCGCGACCCGCTCAATGGCAACAGAGCGGCACGTGATCATCTGCGGCTATGGTCGCAGTGGTCAGCACCTGGCCAAGATGCTGGAACAGGAAGGCATCGGCTACGTCGCGCTTGATCTGGATCCGGATCGCGTTCGCGAGGCGGCCGCAGCCGGCGATTCGGTCGTGTACGGAGATGCGGCGCGGCGCGAAACGCTGATTGCGGCCGGGTTGACGCGCGCCGCGGCGCTGGTGATCAGTTACAACAATTTCACTTCCGCGCTGAAGGTGATTCATTTCGCACACGAGACCAAACCGCAGCTGCCGATCATCGTGCGCACCCAGGATGATTCTGATCTCGACCGGCTGCTTCAAGCCGGTGCGACCGAAGTCGTGCCGGAGGTCTTTGAGGGCAGCCTGATGCTCGGTTCGCATGCACTGGTGCTGCTCGGCGTGCCGCTGACGCGTGTCGTCAGGCGCGTACGCGAAGCGCGGGACTCACGCTACCGACTGCTGCGCGGATACTTTCACGGTGCCGACGATCCGGCCGAGTTCGAGGACGAGTCGCATGAGCGCCTGCACTCGGTGCCAATCGAGTCCGGCGCCGCCGCGGTCGGCAAGACGATCGGCGTGCTCGGGCTCAGGATGATGGGGGTCGACGTCACTGCCGTGCGGCGGCGCGGCATCCGTGGTGCCGATCCAAGTGACGATCTCGTGCTGCAGGCGGGCGACGTGGTCGTATTGCGCGGCGTGCCAGAAGCGCTCGAAATCGCTGAGGAACGACTGCTGCAGAAGTGATTCGTTGCTGGATGAGCTGCAGGATGTTCAGGTCGTGGCCGGACGAAGATAACGACCGAGCAACTCCGCGATCTGCTCGGTCTTGACCGGCTTGGTCAGGAAATCGTTCATTCCGACTGCCAGGCAACGTGCGTGAACTTCGTCTGCTGCATTGGCGGTCAGCGCGACGATCGGCACCTCAGGCAGCGATTCGCTCTGCTCTCGATGACGGATCTTTTCCGTAGCCTCGATTCCATCCATTCGAGGCATGTGAATGTCCATCAGGACCAGGTCGATTGGGTGACTTTCAATCGCCTCGAGCGCCTCGACACCGTCGGCCGCGCATACAACATCAGCACCAAGCAGCTGCAGCATTTCGCTGGCCACGAGCTGGTTGATGGGATTGTCCTCCACGACGAGAACAAGCCCCGAAAAGCGTGCCAGCCCCCGCTGGGCCGACGCTTGGACGGTAGACATGCGGACGGGAGAGAAGGCGATGTCGCTGGGTTGTTTCTTGTTCTTCTTCGCGAAGCTTAACGGAAGCCGAATCCGGTGTCTGCTGATTCAACGAAGACCTTCTTGAATCAGTTGGCAAATCGCTGAGCAATGGTGTTGCCGATCGCCCTGAATCACCGCGGCGCTGATTCGAACCGAGTCACGGCACAGTGACCGACGCAGCTCTTGCCTGGCGCGCTGAAGACGACGATGCGAAGGCAATGACGCCTCGGTTTCTGCGTCAGTCGAGTGCCGTTGATCGATTCGAAGGGGCGGAGCCTCGGTCGACGTAGTTGGTTGATTCCGCGCCGCAGCAGACGTTCGTCGAGTGCGGCGATGTCCGTGAACGTCAAGCCGCGCGTCGCTGCCTTCCGAGCTCGAGGCGGGGCAGCGCGCGCGCGAGGTAGCGGCCGGTATATCCGTCCGTCTGCACCGCGATCGCCTCCGGTGTGCCGGTCGCAACGATGCGGCCGCCGCCGTCGCCGCCTTCTGGCCCCAGGTCGATGACCCAGTCCGCAGTCTTGATCACGTCGAGATTGTGCTCGATGACCACCACCGTATTTCCGGCGTCACGCAACTGATGCAGCACCCGCAGCAGCAGCTCAATGTCGTGGAAGTGCAGTCCCGTTGTCGGCTCATCGAGGATGAACAGTGTCTTCCCCGTGTCGCGCTTTGAAAGCTCCAATGACAACTTCACTCGCTGCGCTTCGCCGCCGGACAGCGTTGTTGCGCTCTGGCCAAGCCGGATATAACCCAGGCCAACATCCGCCAGCGTCTGCAGTTTCTTCGCCAGCACCGGCACGGCGCCGAAGAATTCCGCTGCCTGCTCGACAGTCAGATCAAGCACCTCGGCAATGTTGCGGCCCTTGTATTGCACCTCCAGCGACTCGCGGTTGTAGCGCCGGCCGTGGCACGTTTCACACGGCACGTAGACATCGGGCAGGAAATGCATTTCGACCTTGATCAGCCCGTCGCCCTGACAGGTCTCGCAGCGGCCACCCCTGACGTTGAAGCTGAAGCGTCCCGCTTCATAGCCGCGCTCGCGCGCGGTCGGCGTCTCCGCGAACAGGTCGCGAATCGGCGTGAACAGGCCCGTGTAGGTCGCCGGATTACTGCGCGGCGTGCGGCCGATCGGGCTCTGGTCGACGGTGACGATCTTGTCGAAGTGCTCGAGGCCTTCGATCGAATCGTATGGTGCGGCCTGCACCGACGAACCGTACAGGTGGCGCGCGACGATCGCCGCCAGCGTGTCATTGATAAGCGTCGATTTGCCGGAGCCGGACACGCCCGTCACGCACACGAACAGGCCGACCGGCAGTTCAAGATCGGCGTGCTTCAGATTGTTGCCATGTGCGCCAGCGAGTTTCAGCCAGTGCAGTCCCGGTGGAATGCGCGCGGCCGGCACCGCGATCGTGCGCCGGCGTGCCAGATAGGCGCCAGTCAAGGATGCCTCGGCGGCCTCGATGTCGCTTGGGGATCCCTGTGCAATCACTTCGCCACCGTGCTCGCCCGCGCCGGGTCCCATGTCAACCACGTGATCGGCGGCACGGATCGCATCCTCGTCGTGCTCAACCACCAGCACCGTGTTGCCCAGATCGCGCAGATGCTTCAGCGTGTCGATCAGGCGGTCATTGTCGCGCTGGTGCAGGCCGATTGAGGGTTCGTCCAGAACGTACATCACGCCGGTGAGGCCCGATCCGATCTGGGAGGCAAGCCGGATGCGCTGCGATTCGCCGCCACTCAATGTGTCGGCGGAGCGATCGAGCGTCAGGTATGTCAGCCCGACGTCATTCAGGAAACGCAGCCGCACGCCGATCTCGCGCACGATGCGCGCACCGATCTCACGCTTCGCGCCCGCCAGTTCGAGCGACTCGAAGTAGGCGCGCGTCTGTGCCAGCGGCGCGTGCTCGATCTCGAAAATCGCACGCTTCTGCTGACCTTCGCCGACAAAGACGAATCGTGCCTCGCGCTTCAGACGCGCGCCCGCGCAGGCAGTGCACGGCTTCACCGCACGATACTTGGCGAGTTCCTCACGCACCGCGACCGAATCGGTCTCGCGCCAGCGCCGTTCCATGTTCGGCATCACGCCTTCGAACGCGTGGCGGCGGACAATCTTGCGTCCCTTCTCGTTGGTGTAGGTGAACGGCACGATCTCGTCGCCGGTTCCGCGCAGTACCTGCGCGCGAAACGAGTCGGGCAGCGTGTCCCACGGCTGGCCGAGGTCGACCGCACCGTGTTTCGCCAACGACACGAGCATCTGGAAGTAATACTGATTGCGCGCGTCCCAGCCCTTGATTGCACCACTGGCGACAGTGAGCTCGGGGTGAGCCACCACGCGCAGTTCGTCGAAGTAGTCAACCGATCCCAGTCCATCGCAGGACGGGCAGGCGCCGATCGGGTTGTTGAACGAGAACAGCCGTGGTTCGAGCTCCGCCAGAGAGTAGCCGCAGATCGGGCATGCAAATCGATTCGAAAAAACCGTTTCCGTGCCGTTGTCGGTGTCGAGCAGGAGCGCGCGGCCCTCGGCCAGGCGCAACGCGGTTTCGAACGATTCAGCGAGCCGCTGCTTGACCTCGCGGCGAACCTTCAGGCGATCGACGACAACGTCGATCGAATGCTTCTCGTTCTTCGTCAGCCGTGGCAGGCTGTCGACCTCAACGATCGCGCCATCGACGCGAAAGCGCACAAACCCCTGCGTCTGCAGATCGTCGAACAGCTCCTCGAACTCTCCTTTGCGCTCCCGCACGATCGGTGCCAGCACCACGAGCCGCGTGTCGACCGGCAGGGCCAGAGCACTGTCGACCATCTGCGCCACCGACTGCGCGGCGAGCGGATGTTCGGGATGATCGGGGCAATAGGGTGTGCCAACGCGCGCAAACAGCAGCCGCAGGTAGTCGTGGATCTCGGTGACGGTGCCGACGGTCGAACGCGGGTTGTGCGACGCGGCCTTCTGCTCGATGGCGATTGCCGGGCTCAGGCCGTCGATCGAATCGACGTCGGGCTTTTCCATCAGCTGCAGGAATTGCCGCGCGTAGGCCGACAGCGACTCGACGTAGCGGCGCTGCCCTTCCGCGTACAACGTGTCGAATGCCAGTGAACTCTTGCCGGAACCGGACAGGCCGGTCAGCACGATCAGCCGGTTTCGCGGCAGATCCAGGTTGATGTTCTTCAGGTTGTGCGTGCGAGCGCCGCGAACCTTGATTTCATCCATGTGGCGACGTGGTTGAAGCGAAACACGCCACTATAGCGGCGTCTGCTTATCCAAAGCCAGTGAATGAATCCGAACTTGAATTGGCGGCTTCTACAGCCCAATCTGCGCCTTGGCAAACAACTCCGACGAAGTGCTGCGGGTCCCGCTGAAGTCGCTGCGGGCGGCGGTCGCCCCGAGGTAGAAGACCGTGCTGGATGATCGCCGATGTGCATACACCAGCGACAGCGCGGTGCTGCGATCGTCAAAAGGCGCAATTGCGGCGGTGGCGTCCGCCGCGCGGGTTGCCTGCGAGCGCTGCAAGATGGTGCGCAGCGCATCGCGTGCGTTGAAGTGATACACGCCCAGCAGTTGCGCCGCGGTTTCGGTCAGTGCGCGGCCATGATTGCCGCGCAGAATGCCCTGTTCAATCCGCGGTTCCAGCTCCAGTCGCGTCGAAAGCCGCACGCGCGCTTCCAGCAGCCAGTTCAGCCCCGGCCGCACTCGGTCAGCGGCCACATCGACGCGACGGCCGATGTCGATCGATCCGTTGATGTATGCCAGCGTGGCACTCGGCAAGGCCGAACTGCGGATGTAAAGCTTCGGGGTGTGATGCAGAGGCCCGAGCGGGGAGACGCGCACGTACTTGAGCGGCTGAAGCTGCGCATCGACTTCAAGGCCGCGTCCGCCGAGGATGAACAGTCCCGGTGTCAGTTCCTGGCTGATCACCGTTGCCTGCCGCGTTTCGGCGCGATTGGCGATCCAGTAAGGCGTGAACTCATTCAGGCCGGCGAGGCCGAACCACTTGCGATTGACGTCAAACGCGACGCTGCGATAGCCCGCTTGCGTGGTGAACCCGGAATCGTTGCGAAAACCGGCGTCGACCTGCATCAGCCGCAGGTTCAAGTCGCTGTGCTCGACATTGCGTCCGTAATAGACGTCGATGTAGTCGCCGCGCATCGAGTTGCCGCGCGAGAGCTTGCCGTCCGTTGTGGGCAACGCGTCCGTCGTCGAAGTCAGCCATTGAGCGCGCACGCGGTTTTCCGCATCGGCGATCCAGATTCCATCGAATCCACCAACTGCGTTGGCGCCAAGCGAGCCAACGGAGCTCTCATAGCGGCGATCCGACAGAAGCGCGCCGATTGCGCCCGCGCCACTGGCCCAGCGCACGCGCGCGGCCGCAAGGCTCGACTTCGGCTGCGCCGCAAAGTTCGTCGTGAATGGCCCGGGCAGCAGGACCAGTCCTCCACCCGCATCCAGTGCGGCAAGCGCGATGCCCGCAATCTGGGCGCCACGGTAGGTGACACGGGTGCCCCAGCGCGGATCGGAGATCGAGCGCGTATACAGCGCGTTGCTTGGTAGTTCAAAAAGGTCGCGGCTTTCGAGAAAGAACGGCCGTTTCTCAGTCAGGAAAAGCGCGAACTGCGTGTTGCGCGACAACTGTGGCACGTCCAGCTCGACCTGCGAGAAGTCCGGATTGATCGTCGCATCGAGTACCCACTCGGCATGCGGGCGAACCTTCAGGTCGACGCCGGCCTCGGTCTGCGTGCGCCGCCTTGTCGGGTCATCCGGTGACTCGCGTTGGCGGCGTACTGTCAACGTCGGCTGTGCCTGCCATGCCCAGTCGGTTGGGGGCCCGCTCAAGCCCTCAATCAACTGTGCTTCGGCGATGAAGTTCGGCTGCTCGCGCTTCAGCGGCGCGCTCAGAAGCAGGTAGTTCTGGTCGCGCGGCCAGCGGCGTCCGACCATCAGACGCCAGTTATCGTGCTTGCCGTGCGCAAAGCGAAGCGAGGTCCAGGGAATGCGGAACTCGACGACATAATGATCCTCGCCGATGTGACTGGCGACGTCAAAATCGAAGTCGGGCGAGAAGTCCTCATTGCCGGTGTCGGCCGTATAAAGCCCGTCGCCGATCGCGCCGCGCGCATTGGCGCGGAAGAACTGCGCCGACTTACGAAGTCCGATTGGGTCGACAAAGAGCACGACGAAATCCTGGTCGCGAAAGACCTTGTCGCGGCGGACAAACGGCGCGCGCATTTGCGACGGACCGGGATCGAACGCCTGCACGGCGACATAAAGGGCGGTGTGGTCATACGCGATCCGCACTGTCGTGCGAACCGGCGGTGCGCTGTTCGCGGGCGGGTCGTACTGAATGAACTCGTCATGGACCGGCGCGCGGCGCCACGCGGATTCGTCCAGGCGGCCATCGAGCGTGATCGTCTCGCCCGCTTCCAGGCGCACTGCACTGAGCTTGGCGTGCGCGCCGGCAAACGCGAGCCAGCCGCAGAACAGGGTGGCCAGAAATCGGGACATGGGGCGGGAGACTAGCGGCCGGCCGCCACGCCAGGGGCAGACTGCGACGTAATCCCGTTATCGCGGATGAACCAACGCGCACGGCTGCTGAATCGTCAACCGCCTCAGGTCGAAGGCGGCCACGCCGATCCCTCTGCAGCAGTCGGTATGATCGGTGAATCAACGCGGTGGGGACGGAGGACAGACAATGGCATCGGTGAACAAGGTCATTCTGATCGGCAATCTCGGGCGCGATCCGGAGACTCGCTACAGCGCGGATGGCGCTGCGATCACAAACGTGTCAGTTGCGACCACGCGCAAGTACAAGGACGCGAGCGGGGCACAGCAGGAAGAGACCGAGTGGCATCGGGTTGTCTTCTTTGGCCGCCTTGCTGAAATTGCCGGGGAATATCTGCGCAAAGGCCGTCCGCTCTATGTCGAGGGCCGCTTGCGCACCCGCAAATGGACTGACAAGGAAGGTGTGGAGAAGTACACCACCGAAATCGTCGCGGAAAACATGCAGATGCTCGGCTCGCGTGAAGGCATGGGCGGCGGCAGCGATGCCGATGAGCCGGCACCAGCGCGGTCATCAGGCGCCAAGCCGGCCGCCAAGCCGACCCAGAGCATCGGCGAAATGGACGACGACATTCCGTTCTAGATCGACCCCGATCACAACTGACGAAGCTGCGCGCCGACTCACCAGCACGCTTCGTACCGCCATAGCGGCCAAGTTCGAGGTCCGGATGATCGGTATCGGCGTCGAGACGGACTGAAGCTCAGCTCGCCGCCTGCACGATCTGCAGGATTTCGTCGTGCAGCAAGCCGGCCGTGGCAAGCAGCGAGGGATCCTCGAGAGGATCGCCGCCGCGCCAGCTGGTGACCCGGCCGCCCGCGCCTTCGACAATCGGCACGACGGCCGCGACATCCCAATAGGCCAGCATCGGATCGAGCATCACATCGGCGCCCGCGGTGCACAGCGCAAAGTAGCCAAAGCAGTCGCCCCAGGTGCGATACAGCTTCGCACGTCGGATCACGTTCTCGATCGATGCTCCCGCCCGCTGCTCGCCGGTGGACCAGTGCGTGGTCGCGAGCACCGTGGCTTCTTCGAGTTGCCAGCATGATCGGACCTGCACTGCGCGCTGTGAACCGTCGCTTGCATACAGCCGCGTCTGCTTCGCATGACCGATCAATGCAACCCCGGCGGCCGGGTGCGCCAGCGCGCCAAGAATGGGTTTGAAACCCGCGCCATCGTCACGTTCGAGCGCGATCAGGGTTCCGAACAGAAAACAGTTGGTGATGAAGGCGCGCGTGCCATCAACCGGATCGAGTATCCAGCGATAGCCGCGGCCGGCTTTGGCGCCGAACTCCTCACCCAGAATGCTATGTTCGGGATAGCGTGCCTCGATCAGGGCGCGCATCGCCTGCTCCGCACCGCGATCGGCCAGCGTAACCGGGCTCGCGTCGCCTTTCGTCATTACCGTCGTGCCGCTGAGAAAAAACGGGCGGATCACCGAAAAGGCGGCGCCGATCAACTCGTGAATGAATGGGATGAATTCGCGCTGCTCAGCGGGGCTGGCGGTACAAGTGAATCGCTTCCAATCCTTCATGAGTGAATGTGCGCCGCCGTGCGGGCCGCGGCGTTATGGAGCATCAGTCGCAGGACCTCATATGCTGTCGTTGCATGCCCTTCACGCGGGCCGCTTTTCGTCGGCGGCGAACAGCGCCGGCTGTTCTCCGACCAGACGGGTCTTCGACAGCACGCCGGCCTGCTCGAGGATCGGATACGCCATTCCGCAGAACAGCGAGTTGATGCGCTTGAAGTCCGACAGCAGGTCAAGGTGCAGCGAACTCGTTTCAATCGACTGCGGTGTATTGCCCGAGAGCCGTTGCAGGTGCGTGTCGGCGTAGTGCATCTCCAGTTCGCGGAAATTCACTTTCTCGGCGATCAATTGCTGCGCAGTCTTCAAATCGCCGTGCAGGAACACGGCCATGGCCAGTTGGAGATTGCCGATGAGGCGCGTGTGCAGATCCTCGATCTCGAGCATGCCCGCCTCGGAAAATGAAAGCCCATGCGCGATCTTCTTCTCCGCCACATCGATCAGCACGCGCTCGATGATGTCGCCGGCATGCTCCATGTTGATGGTGAACTGGATGATATCGGCCCAGCGCTTTGATTCGCCTGCTTCCAGCGCCTCGCGGCTGACCTGCGTCATGTACAGCTTGATCGCGGTGTACAGGCGATCGATCTCGTCGTCGCGCGCGCGCAGCCGTTCGGCCATCTTGAAGTCGTTGGTCTTGAGCACTTTGAGCAGACCGTCGAGCATGTCCTGCACCACGTCGGCAAGGCGGATCGCCTCCCGCGCCGCATTGCCGATCGCCAGCGATGGCGTGGACAGCGCAATCGGGTCGAGATGCTTCGGCGTCCCCGGCGCATCAGTGGCCCTGAGCGCGGGCAACAGGCGTTCCACCAGTTGAGCCGAACGGCCGACGAACTGGATGAACAGCAGGGCGATCATCAGGTTGAAGGCGAGGTGGAAGTTGACGACGATGGCTTTCGGATCGGCGTCGAGCCTGGTCAACCAGACCAGTCCGTACGACAGCAGTGGCAGCGCAATCGCGCAGCCGACAAGCTTGAAAACGAGGTTGCCCAGCGGCACCCGGCGCGCCGCCGGTTCGGCGCGCAGTGTCGTGAGCAACGCCAGAACGCCGCCGCCGAGATTGGCGCCGAGCACGATTGCAAGCGCGACCGGCAGCGACAGCACGTGGGATGCGGTCAGCGTTGCCGTCAGCAACACGACCGCAAGACTCGAATAGAAACCGATCGCAAACAGCGCGCCCACCAGCACGTCCATCAGCATGTCACCGGTCAATTGTGCGAACAGGACCTTGACCCCGGCCGCATGCGTCAGGGGCGCAGTCGACTGCACGATCAATTGCAGCGCCAGGATCATCACGCCCAGTCCGAGCACGACCTTGCCGACCTGGCCGGCGCGCTCGTTCTTCTTCGACAGATATACGATCACGCCGGCGATGATCGCGATCGGTGCCAGCCAGGAAAGGTTCAACGAGAACAACTGCACCATGAGCGCCGTGCCGACGTCGGCGCCCAGCATCACCGCCAGTGCGGCGGAGGTCGCGATCACGCCCTGCGCGACAAAGCTCGACACCAGCAGCGCGGTCGCGGTCGAGCTTTGCAGCAGTCCGGTCACGCTGATGCCAGCGACGAACGCCATGAATCGCCGGTCCGAACTGCCGCGCAGAACCTGGCGCAGGTTGGCGCCGAGCAGGCGCAGCACGCCCGTGCGCACGATGTGCGTGCCCCAGACGAGAAGGGCGACGGCGGCGAGCAGATTCAGCAGGGCTTGCACTTCAGTCCAGCGGGTTCACCAGGGCAGCGAATAAGTCTTGACGTTGGTGAAGCTCTTCATTGCCTCCTGCACGCCTTCCTTGTATCCGAGTCCAGAGTCTTTGATGCCGCCAAAAGGCGTGAGTTCGAGTCGATAACCCGGGACTTCACGCACGTTCACGGTTCCAACGTTCAATTCGGCGACGAAGCGGGTGATGTAGTCAAGCCGGTTCGTACAAACGGCCGAGGACAGTCCGTACGCGGTGGAGTTTGCAATGCGAATTGCTTCTTCGATATCGTGGAAGCGGATGACCGGAGAAACCGGACCGAAGGTTTCGGTCCTGACGAGCTTCATCTCCGGGGTCACGCGGTCGAGCACCGTGGGCGCATAAAGTGCTCCGCGTCGCAGGTTGCCCGCAAGCAGTCGCGCGCCCTGTGCGATGGCGTCGTTGACGCGCACTTCGAACTCGATCGCGGCCGCCTCGTCGATCACAGTGCCCATCTCGGTGGCGGGATTGAGCGGGTCGCCATATTTGATCGCCTTCGTTCTTTCGACCAGCCGTTCGACAAACCGATCGGCGACCCTTTCGTGCACCAGCATGCGCTTGACCGCCGTGCAGCGCTGGCCCGAATTCCTGTAGGAGCCGCTGGACGCCAGCGTCGCCGCCTCCTCAATGTCGGCGTCCTCCATCACGATGAGCGGATCGTTGCCGCCGAGTTCGAGGATCTGCCGCTTGTAGACCGCCTTGGCAGCGATGTACTTGCCGATCGCGACGCCGCCGGTGAACGTGACGAGATCGATATCGTCGTTCGTCAGCAGCTCGTCGGCAATCTCGCGCGGATCGCCGGTGACGACACTCAGCATCTCCGGCGGCAGGCCCGCGTCGTACAGCGCATCGGCCAGCACGAACGCCGCCAGCGGCGTCTTCTCGCTGGGTTTCAGAACGACGCGGTTGTTGGTTGCAACCGCGGGCGCGACCTTGTGGATCACCTGATTCAGCGGGTGATTGAAGGGCGTGATCGCGGAGATCACACCCTGCAGCGGCTCGCGCAGCGAATAGACCTTGCGGCTTTTCCCGTGCGGTGTAAGGTCGCACGAGAACACCTGGCCATCGTCGATGAGTGCCTGATTGGCGGCGAACAGCAGCACATCGCTGGCACGTCCGACCTCGTAGAGCGTGTCCTTCAGGCACAACCCCGATTCGAGCGTGATGCCGCGCGCGATCTCGTCTTTGCGTGCAGTGATGATCTCGCGCGTGTGCATCAGAATCCGGTAGCGATCGTGTCGACTGAGCTTGCCTCTGAAGTTCCTGGCGATCGAAAGAGCGCGCTTCACGTCGTCGACCGTGGCCTTTGGCACGGTCGCGATCACTTCGCCGGTGTACGGATAACGCACCTCGAAACTGCGCTCACACCTGACCTTGGCGCCGGCAATGCGCAGGCTTTCGTGCCTGATCGGCGGCGGGGCGCTCATTGGGCGTAATTCAGCGCCAGGTCGAACGCATCGAAGTTGCGCCAGCGCCGGCTGTCGTCCAGGCCGCTGATGCGCCGGTTGACGATCAGCGGCACGCGCTGCTCTGAAGTGCCGCCATGCGAGCGCAGCGGCCGCTCAAGTTGCGACAGGTCGTGGCGAGACTTCGCCGAGCCGAGCACGACGCTGCGCTCCGACACGATCACGAGATCGCCAATGCGGTCGGCCGGGATCTCAAAGCGAAGAGCGGCCTGCGCGCGCGTCAGCACCAGCTCAATGCCGAAGCTGGCATCGAGCTTGTCCTTCACCCTCGGCACCGCATCCTGCGGAAGATAAATGGTCGCGAACGAACCGAGTGCGCCATGATGAACAACGTAAGGATCGGTGATCGGCAGAATCACGCGCGCGCGTCCGGCGCCGATCCAGCCATCGATCACGTCCTGTAGGAAGATGACGTTCGGAGTGGCGTCGAGCTTGGTCTTCGCGTTCATTCCGTGATCGGCCGTCAGTGCCACCACCGCGCCGAGCGCTTCCATGCGCGCGAGATAGCGGTCCATCATCGCGTAGAAAGCGTTGGCGACCATGTCGCCCGGCGCGTGCTTGTGCTGGACGTAATCGGTGGTCGACAGGTAAAGCGCGGCAGGTCGGCGTGTTTCAAGGAGGCGCACGCCGGCGGCGAAGACAAATTCGGAAAGCTCGGCGCTGTAGACGCTCGGCACCGGCATGCCCACCAGAGGCAGCACGCCGTCGATCCCGTTTTCAGCCAGGTTGGCCTGATCTGCCTTCTCTGACGAAAAGCAGATGCCGCGCATCCCGTGGCCAAGCAACTTGCGCAGCTTGTCCTTGGCGGTGACCACCGCCACCGCGTGGCCAGCGTCGGTCAGGCGCGCCAGCAGGGTCGGCGCGCGCAGCCATTTAGGGTCGTTCATCATGACCTCGGCGTCCGCCTCCGGGTCGTACAGATAATTGCCGCAGATACCGTGCACCGACGGCGGTGCCCCGGTGACGATCGACAGGTTATTCGGGTTCGTGAAGCTCGGCACCACGCAGTCGGCGATCAGCGCGGTGCCCTCGGCCAGCCAGCGCTTCATCGTGGGCATCTGTCGCGCCGCAACCGCCTGCGCGATGTAGTCAGGTTCGCAGCCATCGACGCAGATCACGACAGTGGGCTGCTTCGGTTCCGCGTAGCGGCGGCCGTTGACTTCGAGCATCGAGCCTAACCCCGTCTGGATCCGGTGCGCGCACGTGCCGGCCGCTGGCGGTCGGACTCCGCCTGCAGCATGCGTTCCTTGCTGGCGATCACGTGCGCGTACATTGCGCCGCCTGCGGCCTCCGCGTCGCCGGATTGAATCGCCTTCACGATCTGCCGATGCTCCGCCACCGAATGCGACAACGCCTGCCGCTGCGCCAGGTTGCGGCGGCGGAATAACGCGAGTTCCTTGACCAGCTTGCGATAGATCGCCGACAGTTTGCGATTGCCCGCGAACTCGACCAGCTGGTCATGGAATTGCAGGTTCAGCAGGTGATAGGCATCGGCATCGTCGACGCGCGCGGCCTGTTCCATCTGATCCAGCAACGACTTAAGGCGTCTTGCCTGTTCGGCCGTCAGAACGGCGGCCACCTTGCGGCCGACCAATTCATCCATCACGGCGCGCAGATCGAAGATCTCGATTGCCTCTTCGAGCGGAATGTCACGCACGAATGCGCCGCGGTTCTTTTCCTGCCGCACCAGGCCCGCCTCTTCAAGCATGCGAAACGCCTCGCGAACCGGCCCGCGCGAGACGCCGAGCTTCTCCGACAACCAGGCCTCGGTGAGCTTGGTTCCCGGCGCCAGTTCACCGGCAAGGATCATGCGCTCGATCTCCTGCTGCGCCGCAGAGGCAAGCGAGCGCGTGCGCAGCAACGCGATGGTCGGATGCGCAACGACATTGACCTCGCTCCGCGGCGAGGCAAGAGGAGCACGCGGCATGCCGCGCAGTTTAGGGTGCACTGCACCGATTGTCTACAATCTGCAAAAGACAATTGACAACGAAAAAGCGCGCTGCGTAGACTGCCTGCGCTGCTGCATCGGCGGCGCGGATACGGCGGGGTGTCGACGCTGTCACCACGCCGTCAACCGCAGTTCGTAAACTCCATGTTTGCGTTGCCCGCAGCCGCGGGTGCACGTTGCGTGCAGTTCCAATGAGGAGGAATTCCATGGCTTTGCATCGTCTCGTGGCCGGCCTGGCTGCCGGCCTGATCGGTTCGCTTTTTGCGCTGGGCGCCTCGGCGCAAAAGACGCAGTTGACCGTCTACACCGCGCTGGAAACCGACCAGTTGAAGGCCTACCAGGCTGGTTTTGAGAAGGCCAATCCGAACATCGAAATTGTCTGGGTACGCGATTCCACCGGTGTGATCACTGCCAAGCTGCTGGCCGAGAAGGCGAACCCGAAGGCCGACGTCGTGATGGGGGTGGCCGCGACCAGCCTGGCAATCTTCGACACCGAGGGAATGCTGGTGCCGTATGCGCCGGCGGGGCTGAACCGGATCGCCGCGCAATATCGCGACTCGAAGAATCCGCCCGCGTGGGTCGGCATGGACGTGTGGGGCGCGACGATCTGCTTCAACACGGTCGAGGCCGCGAAACGCAACATTCCGAAGCCCGAGACGTGGCGCGATCTGCTGAAACCTGCCTACAAGGGACAGATCGTGATGCCGCATCCTGCCTCAAGCGGCACCGGGTTTTTCGACGTATCGGCGTGGCTGCAGATGTGGGGCGAGGCCGATGGCTGGAAGTTCATGGACGGACTGCACGAGAACATCGCGCAGTACATGCACTCAGGGTCACGTCCATGCGCGTCGGCCGCCAACGGCGAGTTCACGGTCGGAATTTCATTTGAGTATCGCGCCAATCGCGAGAAGGCGCAGGGCAAGCCGATCGAGCTCGTGTTCCCGAAGGAAGGCCTGGGCTGGGATCTGGAGGCAATCGCCATCCACAAGGGCACCAAGAACTTGGCGGCTGCGCAGAAGCTGATGGACTGGGCGGCGTCGGACGATGCGATGGCGCTATATGCGGCGAACTTCGCGATCGTTGCGGTGCCGGCGCTGTCGAAGCCGCTGCCGAACGTGCCCGCCGATTACGGCAGCCGGCTGGTCAAGAACGACTTCGCGTGGGCGGCGAAGAATCGTGACCGCATCCTGGCGGAATGGAGCAAGCGGTACGAATCGAAGGCGGCTCCCAAGTAGCGTTATTCCGGACGCGCGTTGCGCGCCGGAGTAACCCGCCGCGTTCGAGCTGACCGCTGCGCGGCGGCTCATCGCGGCGTTTTCACGGATTGGCCGAAATGACTGAGGCGCTGCGACTGGAGGGAATTCACAAGGCCTTCGGTGCGTTCGTGGCGCTGAAGGCGATCGATCTTTCGATCATCTCCGGCGAGTTGGTCTGCTTTCTCGGTCCGTCAGGCTGCGGCAAGACCACGCTGTTGCGGATCATCGCCGGGCTCGAGCCGCAGACGCGGGGCCGCGTGATCCAGAACGGGCGCGATGTGTCAACCGCGCCGCCGGCGGCGCGCGACTACGGCATCGTGTTCCAGTCGTATGCGCTGTTTCCGAACCTGACCATCCGCGCCAACGTCGCCTACGGCCTGGTCAACCGGCGCAAGCAGCGTGCGGAGATCGAGTCGCGCGTGAAGGAACTGCTGACACTGGTCGGCCTTCCCGACGCGGGGCCAAAGTATCCGGCGCAGATGTCAGGGGGGCAGCAGCAGCGCGTAGCGCTCGCGCGTGCGCTGGCAACCTCGCCGAGCCTGCTGCTGCTCGATGAGCCGCTGTCGGCGCTGGATGCCAAGGAGCGCGAACGGCTGCGCGGCGAGATCCGGCAGTTGCAGCAGCGCCTCAAGGTGACCACGATCATGGTCACGCACGACCAAGAAGAAGCGCTGTCGATGGCGGATCGTGTCGTCGTGATGAACCACGGCGTGATCGAGCAGGTCGCCACACCGCTCGATGCCTACGAGCGGCCGACGACTCCGTTCGTGGCCGACTTCCTCGGCAAAGTCAATGTGCTCAAGGCGGTCGCACTGGGTGGCGGGCGTTTTCGGGTCGGACAAGTGGAGTTGACGACCACCGCCGACGGCGTCGATGCCGGAACCAACGTCCGCCTCTACCTGCGGCCGGAGGACCGGATCCTGTCGGACACCGGTCCGGTCGAATCGATGCCGAACGCGTTGCATGCGACAGTGCGCAACCTCGACTTCCTGGGCACGTTCTGTTTCGCGCAGGTCGACGTCGATGGTTTTGACGGCCAGCGCATGACAATCTATTTCTCGCTCAACCAGGCGCTCGAAATGGGCATTCGCGCCGGTGCGCGACTGCCGCTGGCGCTGCGTCCAGAGCGCTTCCGCGTGTTTACGCTTGCGCCATGAGCGTTGCGCTCGATCAGTCGTTTGCGCCGCGCAAATTGGCGCTCTGGAGCGAGGCGCTCGCCGCGCGCGGCGGCCTCGTGCTGCTGGCGCTGGCGTTGCTGGTCTTTCTCACCGTCCCGCTGGCAACGTTGCTCGTGCGCAGTCTGGACGATCGCAGCGGCGCCTTCGTCGGCCTCGCCAACTTCATCACTTACTTCGGCTCACCGGCGTTCTCGCACTCCGCGACCAATACGCTCACTTTCGCCGGACTGACCACACTCGCCACCGTGCCGCTCGCGTTTGTGTTCGCCTACGCGATCCAGCGCAGCTGCATTCCGGCCAAGAGCCTGTGGCGCAACATCGCGATGATCCCGATCCTGGCGCCGTCGTTGCTTGCGGCCCTGTCCTTCATCTACCTGTTCGGCAACCAGGGTTGGCTGAAGGGCGTGCTCGGCTGGTTCGGATTGACGACCGTCTACGGCATGCCGGGCATGGTGCTGGCAATGACGTTCGCGTCCTTTCCACATGCGGTGATGATTCTGCTCGCGGCGCTGGCGCTGTCGGACGCGCGCCTGTATGAAGCAGCCGATTCGATGGCAACTTCGGAGTGGCGCAAGTTCATCACCATCACGCTGCCCGGCGCGCGCTACGGGCTGATCTCGGCGGCCATGGTCGTGTTCACCATGGCGGTGTCGGAATTCGGCGTGCCCAAGGTGATCGGCGGCAATACCAGCGTGCTGGCGATCGACATCTACAAGCAGGTGATCGGGCAGCAGAACTTTTCGATGGGTGCGGTGGTGGGCCTGATCCTGCTGCTGCCCGCCGTGGCGGCGTTCTTCATCGACTACGTGGTGCGTACCAGGCAGAAGGCGCTGTTGACCGCACGCAGCGTGCCGTACTCCGCACGGCCGTCGCTGGTCCGTGATGGCGCGCTGCTGCTGTACGTCGTGCTGATGTGTGCGTTGCTGCTGCTCGTCCTCGGCATGGCGGTGTTCGGATCGTTCGTCAAGGTCTGGCCTTATAACCTTTCATTTACGCTTAATCACTACACGTACGGGTTCGAAGAGGCGGGGGTCGACAACGCCTGGCGCAACAGCGTGGTGATGGCCGCCTGGTGCGCGGGATTGGGCGCGGCGATCACGTTTGCCGGCGGCTACTGGGTGGAGAAGACGCGCGGTGCCGACTGGCTGCGACCGTTGATCCAGCTGCAGGCAATGATGCCGATGGCGGTGCCGGGAATGGTGCTCGGCATCGGCTATATCCTGTTCTTCAATCACCCGGCCAATCCGCTGAATGTCCTGTACGGCACGATGACGATATTGGTGGCGTCGACGATCGTGCACTTCTATTCGTCCAGTCATCTGACCGCGGTGACCGCGCTCAAGCAGCTCGACAACGAGTTCGAGTCGGTATCGGCGTCACTGAAGGTGCCGTTCTACAAGACGTTCTGGCGCGTGACGGTGCCCGTCTGCCTGCCGGCGGTCGTCGACATCAGCCGCTACTACTTCGTCAACGCGATGACGACGATCTCGTGCGTCGTCTTCCTCTATTCACCAAAGACGATGCCGGCGGCGATCTCGATTTTGCAGCTCGACGAGGCCGGCGCGGTCGGCCCGGCCGCAGCGATGGCGACCTTGATCGTCGCGACCTCGGCCGTCGTGACTGCATTGTTCTTCATGGTCGAATGGTGGCTGATCCGACAGACACAGGCGTGGCGCCGCACGGCCCGCAACTAGGATCTGTCACACAGGAGCTTTTGATGACCCAGTCCCTGATTGCCCGGCTTTCGCCCGTAGGTCGCGTGCCGGAGGATGTCCGGCATGCCGCGGCCCAGCAGCAGAGGTTTGACGCCGAGAACACGCAGCGCAACGTCGGCTATGTGATGCTGGACTGTTCGGGTACGACGATGGACCGCTACGTCGATGCGCCCGCGATCGTGTTCGTCGAGGTGTTCAGGAATTACGGCCTCGAGATCTCCATGCCCGAAGCGCGCGCGCCGATGGGACTGCGCAAGGACCTGCACATCAGGGCGATCACGCAGATTCCTTCGGTCCGTGAGCGTTTCATGGCCAAGTTCAAACGCGAACCGAATCAGTCGGATGTCGATGCAATGTTCGCCGACTTCGTCCCGACTCAGCTCGCTCTCCTGCGCAAGGGCAATTATCACGAACTGCTGCCGGGCGTGGGCGAGGTGGTAAAGAACATGCAGAAACAGGGCATCAAGATCGGTGTGACCACCGGCTTTACACGCGACATGCTTGACCTGCTGCTGGCCGGTGCTGCCAAACAGGGATTTGTGCCTGACACGGCGTGCGCCGGCAACGAGGTTGAGATGCCGCGACCGACCGCATACATGGTGATCAAGAATCTGGAGCGCCTCGGCGTGTACAACTTGCAGAATGCCATGCGCCGCACGGTCAAGGTCGACGACACCGTCTCGGGCGCCGGCGAGGGCGCGCCGCTGTGCTGGCGGGTGGGCGTTTCCAAGTGGAGCAACTATGTCGCCGACAGCTGGGACGCGGTGAGAAAGATGAGCACAGCGGAACTGGAAGCCCGGGAGCGAGCTTCCAAGGAAAAGCTCATCAAGGAAAGCGGTGCTCACTATGTGATCGACGATCTGCGGGACCTGCCCGCAGTCATCGCCGATATCAACCAACGGCTCGCCGCCGGCGAGAATCCGTAAAGATCCAGGTTCGAATCTTCTCGGAGGCTTTCATGATTCGCGGAAACGACGCAATTCTTCTGACGCCTGGTCCGTTGACGACTTCGCTCGAAACCAAACAGGCGATGCTGCGTGACTGGGGCTCCTGGGACGAGAGCTTCAACTGGATCACCCTGTCGTTATGCCGTGACCTGGTCGATGTCGTCAACGGCGGTGATGATTGCGTGTGCGTGCCGCTGCAGGGCAGCGGCACGTTTTCGGTCGAGGCGGCGATCGGCAACGTCGTGCCTCGCAACGGCAAGGTGCTGGTGCCGAACAACGGCGCGTACTGCGCGCGGATCGTCAAGATCTGTAAGTATCTGAACCGCGCCGTCGTCGATCTGGCGGTACCGGAAGATCAGCCGGCGACAGCGGCGGCTGTCGAGGCCGCGCTGAAAGCCGATCCGACCATAACGCACGTAGCCCAGGTTCACTGTGAGACGGGGGCCGGCATCCTGAACGATCTCGCCGGCATCGCGCAGGTGTGCAAGCGGATGGGCAAGGGTCTGATCGTCGACGCGATGAGCTCGTTTGCCGCCCTGCCGATCGATGTCAGGGATGTACCGTTCGACGCGCTTGTGGCCGCCAGCGGCAAGTGCCTGGAAGGCGTGCCGGGCATGGGCTTCGTGATCATGAAGAAGAGCGTCGTCGAAGGCTGCGCCGGCAACTCGCATTCGCTGGCGATGGACCTGAACGACCAGTACGTCTACATGCAGAGAACCACGCAGTGGCGCTACACCCCGCCCACGCACGTGGTCGCGGCGTTGCGCGCTGCGGTCGATCAGTTCAAGGTCGAGGGCGGGCAACCCGTGCGCGGCGCGCGCTACGCGAAGAACTGCGCCACCTTGATCGACGGCATGCGCACGCTCGGCTTCCAGCCGTTCTTGCGGCCAGAGATGCAGGCGCCGATCATCGTCACCTTTCACGCGCCGGCCGATCCGGCGTACGATTTCAAGTCCTTTTATGCGAAGACGCGCGAGCGCGGCTACATCCTGTATCCGGGCAAGCTCACGCAAGTGGAAACGTTTCGCATCGGCTGTATCGGCGCAATCGACCCCAATGAAATGCGCAACGTCGTCAGCGCGGTGGCCGAGACACTGAAGGACATGGGCATTCGCAGCGCGGCGCCGGCGACGGCAGTGCGCAAGGCGGCTTAGAGCCCGACCGCTGCTGTGCGGCGCATCGTCAGCCCGCGGCTGCGCAGTGCGCCGCGATCAGCTCGGTCAGTTGCGGCAATAGCGCCGGCGGCAGGTCATGGCCCATGCCGCGAATGATCTTAAGCGTTGCGCCGGGGATCTTGGCCGCAGTGTCTTCGCCATGCGCGACCGGCACCAGCGGATCGGCGTCGCCATGAATCACGAGCGTGGGCGCGGTGATCTGCGGCAGTGACAGCGAACGGTCGCCGGAGGCCAGGATGGCGATCATCTGGCGCAGCGTCCCCATCGGGCGGTACGCGCGCGCCAGTCCGCGCCGCAGTCGCTCCTGCAGTTGCGGCAGCGGGGTGACGTAGCCGGGGCTGCCGATCACGCGAAAGAGGGCGACGTAGTGATCGACCAGGTCATCGAGGCTGGCCTCGCCATCCGGCCGCCTGGTGAGCGCAAAGAATGCGTCGAGTTTCGGTTGAGGAAGTCGGCGCGCGCTGCTGCTCGACATGATCGAGGTCAGCGACATCACACGCTCGCGCGACTTGATCGCGAGCAGTTGCGCGATCATGCCGCCCATCGAGGCGCCGACCATGTGCGCGCGGGAGATACTCAGTGCATCGAGCAGCCCGATCGTATCGGTGGCCATGTCGTCGAGCAGGTAGGGCGCTGGCACCGACCAGCCAAAGGTCCAGCGCATGAAGGCGGCCATCAAGGGTCCGGTCGGGCGATCATCGAACTGGGTCGACAGGCCGGCGTCGCGGTTGTCGAAGCGCACGACGCGAAAGCCACGCGCAACCAGTCCCTCGATCATTTCGTCCGGCCATGCAACCAGTTGCATGCCCAGCCCCATGATGAGAACGATCGCCGGGCGCTTCGGGTCGCCGTGCGATTCGTACTCAATCTGGATGCCATTGGCGGTGACGCGTGGCATCGGTCCTGTGATCCCTTCGGTCGGGTTACTCGGTCGGCGCCGGTTCCGGAAATACCATTGCGCGCCAGCCTTCGCGGTGGAACGGCTGCCATTTGCCTTCCGGTTGCGACAGCCGATCGGCGATCGCATACATCGCGGCCGGATTCATGCCGATGCCGAAGTGGCTGGCGATGACTTCGATGTTTTCCGCGTTCGGAAACGCGTCATTCATGCAGCACTGCCACGCGACGACGCCGTCGGTGCGGCTGTATAACGAGGTGGTCGGCACGGGCGGCGCCTTGTGTATGTGCGGCCGACGCGGATGATGGTCGATCTGGTGGCCAGCGGCGAATTCATACAGACGCCACGCGTTGGTGGCGCGAGCCTGACCATTGAACGGCGTGCCGAGCGTGATCACGCAGCGCACGAGGTCGGGCAGATCCTTGGCGATCTCGCGCGCGTAGATTCCTCCCAGACTCCACCCGATCAGGCTGATCTTGCGCCCCGATTTGTCTGCAAGCTGATTGACGCGGTCAAGGCAGGCTTCGATCACACCGGCGCGCGCGCCCAGATTCAGACCCTGCTGCCAGCCGTGCACGTCGTAGCCACGTCCGCGCAGATAAGCGCGCAGCGCGGCGGTGGACAGGTCGCCGGCGATAAGACCCGGAAATACCAGCACCGAATGGCCATCGCCAACCGGTGCGCGCTGCAGCCATGGCAGCGTCGCGATGGAGGCGCTGTACTCCAGCGGCGCACGCCATTCAAGCGCCAGCAACAGCAGCGATGGCGCGCCGATCGCCCCGCGTTCCCACTCAACCGCTCTTTTGATCGCGGCGGACTCCTGCGCCATCCGCGCCGCGGTGCGTGCGGGTCTTGCAGTTGACTGTTTGCGGGTGCGCGGGGCTTTCAATGCGGGGCTTCCTTGTGGCGCGACTTCGCGGAGCGCGCCTTGCGCACACGCACAGGCGCGACCGCGGTGGATTCAACCGTGGCGTCACCGTTGCGCTTGCGCGTCGCTCGCGACTTTTTCACCGGTGCGCGCTGCTCGGGCGCGGCCACCCTGTGCGCCATGTCGGCGTATTCGTTGGCCGCGGCCTGAATATGACCCTTGAACTTCGCCAGATCAGGCACCGCCCGCTTGCACGCGGTCAGGCCGAACTCGATCGCCCCGCAATAGCTCTGCACCGTGATGTTCAGCGCAATGCTGTGCACAACGATCGACACCGGAAAGTGGCTTGTCATTCGCGCGCCGGCCAGATAAAGCGGCACCTGCGGCCCCGGCACGTTGGAAATCACCACGTTCGCAATCGGCGCCATCGTGTCGGCGAGCTTGCTGCGGCCGAACAGCGCCGCCAGGCCGCTCACCAGCCACGGCGCGCCGAGCGATGGATAGTCGGTCGGGATGCCTGCCCGCAGCGACCCCGTGATCGCCTTGACCTTGAGCATCGAGGCGCGGATCGCTTGCAGCCGCTCGGCGGGATCCTCCAGGTGCGTCGCCAGATCCGCCAGCATCATCGATACTTGGTTGTTGCTCGACGCATCGCCAGTTTCGCGCAATGAGAACGGTACTGCGACCACCAGCGGCTGGTTGGGAATGCCGCCGTGCTCCTCGAGCCAGCGTCGCAGCGCGCCGCTGCAGGTGGCGAGCACGATGTCGTTGATCGTGACGCCGAGTGCCTTCGAAACCAGCTTTGCATCGGCGAGCGGCACTGAGGTGGTGGTGAAATTGCGCTGGTTGGTAATGGCGACGTTCAACGGCGTGCGCGGGCCGCGTGAGAACTTCGGCAGGCCTTCGCCACTGCCGCCAAGCCGCGGTGGCAGCAATCGATGAGCCGCGAGCCGGGCACCGCCCTTCGCCAGTGCCGGCACCAGCTGCGCGAAGCGACCCAGCTGCGCGAGCGAATTGCGTGCGCCGGATTGCAGCAGCTCGCGCACGGTCGGTTCTTCCTCGGATTCTTCCTGCAGCGGTGGCTCGATGTGCCGTCCCGCAGGGGATACATCAAACATCAGCTTCGCCAGCTCCACCGCAGCCTGTCCGTCGACCGCCGCGTGATGCAGTTTCGAGTACATCGCGACCTGGCCACTTGCGAGTCCTTCGATCACGTAGGTCTCCCACAGCGGGCGACTGCGATCGAGCAGGCTCGAATGCAGGCGGCCGACGTACGCCTCGAGCTGCGCCATCGAACCCGGCTTCGACAGCACGATGCGACGCACGTGGTAATCAAGGTCGACGTTCGGATCGCGCATCCACACCGGGTTGGCCAGGTCGAACGGCATCGACACCAGCTTGCGGCGATATGCGGGTGCCAGATGCATGCGGCTGCCAATGTGGCGCTTCACTTCTTCGTGGAAATCGCTCTGGTAGCCGGCCGGAAGCTCGAACAGGTGCAATCCGCCGACATGCATCGGCATCTCGGGCGACTCGAGGTGAAGAAAAGTCGCGTCGAGTCCGCTCAGGTGATGGAAGCTGCGTGCCACGGTGTCTCCCTGCGCAGATTCGTGCCTGCACACTCGATGTCTGACAAACCTTACCAAATCAAGCCACCTTCAACGCGATGACGCCGACGACCACCGCGATAACGCCCGCCCAGCGGCGCGCAGAAAGGTGCTCCTTGAGCAGACGTGCGCCAATCAGCGTGGCAAACAGCACCGATGTCTCGCGCAGCGACGCGACCAGCGCGACTGGTGCCTGCGTCATCGCCCACACCGATATCGCGTACGCGGCTGCGGACAACCCGCCGCCGACCAGGCCGCGGCCCGGGTTTGCGCGCAGGTACCCGATAAAGCGCGCGCGATGCCGCGCCAGCATGTAAAGGCCGAACGGCAACGCATCCAGCACGAACAGCCACGTGATGTAGCTCCATACGTTGGTCGAAACGCGGGCGCCTTTGCCGTCGACCAGTGTGTAGGCGGCGATCACCGCGGCGTTGGACAGCGCAAAGCCAATCGCGGCCCTGGAGGGTGCGTGGCCGAGCGCGCGGAAGGCGAGCGCAAACACCCCGCCGGAGATCAGCAGCATGCCGATCCAGGCGAGCGCACTCGGCAGTTCGCGCAGCAAGACGATGCCGAGCGCGCCCGTGATCAACGGTGCCACGCCGCGCATCAGCGGATACACCAGCGTCAGGTCGCCGACGCGATATGCGCTGACCATCAGGTAGTAATAGGCGAGGTGGATCGCCAGCGAGGTCGCGATATACGGCCACGCGGCCGCGGGCGGAAGCGGAAGAAACGCGAGGAACGGCAACGCCACCACGCCGGCGCCGACCACGATGCCCGCGGTGTCAAGCAGAACATCGCTGCTCCCCTTGATCATCGCGTTCCAGCTCGCGTGCAGCAGCGCCGCGAGCAGGACCGCCAGGGAGACGGTCAGGGTCATCGCGCCTGACCGTCGATTGGCATCCCAGCGATCAAAGAATCACCGCATCCGGCGGCGTGTAGTCGAGGTTGAGTGCCTTGGCGACCGCGCGATAGGTGAGCTTGCCGCGCGCGACGTTCAGTCCGTGCTTCAGGTACACGTTGTCGTTCAGTGCTGCGCGCCAGCCTTTGTCGGCCAGTTGCAGTGCGAACGGCAGCGTGGCGTTATTCAGCGCGTAGGTCGAAGTGCGCGGCACCGCGCCCGGCATGTTGGCAACCATGTAGTGCACCACGCCGTCGACGACATAGGTCGGCTCGGCGTGCGTGGTCGGGCGCGCCGTATCGGTGCTGCCGCCCTGATCGATCGCCACATCGACGATCACCGAGCCTTTCTTCATCCTGCTGATCATCTCGTGCGTGACAAGCTTGGGCGCCGCTGCGCCCGGTATCAGCACGCCGGAAATCACCAGATCGGCGCGCAGCACTTCGCGCTCGACGTTGTCGCGATTCGAGAACACCGTGATCACGCGCGCGCCGAGCAGCCGATCCATCCGCCGCAGCGCGTCGATCGAGTTGTCGATCACCACCACCTGTGCACCGGTGCCGACCGCCATCTGCGCTGCGTTCGCTCCGACCACGCCGGCGCCGAGGATCACGATTCGAGCCGGCGGCACGCCAGCCACGCCGCCCAGCAGGACACCCATGCCGCCGCTGGCCTTTTCCAGGCAATGCGCACCCGCCTGCACGCTCATGCGGCCGGCGACCTCGCTCATCGGCGCCAGCAGCGGCAGCCCGCCGGTGGGCGACGTCACCGTCTCGTACGCAATGCAGATCGCGCCACTCTTGATCAAGTCGTGCGTCTGCTCCGGATCTGGCGCCAGGTGCAGGTAAGTGAAGAGCACCTGGCCATCGCGCAGCATCGCGCGCTCGGCGGCCTGCGGCTCCTTGACCTTGATGATCATTTCGGCACGCTGAAAGACATCGGCCGCGCTATCTGCAATCTGCGCACCGGCGCGCCGGTAATCGTCATCGGTCGCACCAATACCGGCGCCGGCCTTGGTCTCGACCAGCACCTGGTGTCCGTGCGCGACGACTTCGCGCGCTGATGATGGCGTGAGTCCCACACGGTACTCGTGGACCTTGATTTCCTTGGGTACACCGATGAGCATGGGTCGCTCCTTTGTGATCAGTTCTTCACCCGCAAACTATCCGGATCGTACGGCGCCTTGAGCGACACCGTTGCTGCAAAGCGCTCGCCGGCCAGATCGATTTCGTAGCTCCCGGCTTCGATCCACGTCTTGTCGGCCGCGCCGCCCGCATTCGTGATCAGTCCGAGTGCGACCGGTCTGCCGATCGTATGTCCAAATGCGGCCGAGGTGATGAATCCCACCGGCGCGCCATCGCGCAGGATGAGTTCGTTGCCCCACAGGTTGGTGTGCGGCGCGTCGACGGCCAGCGACACGACGCGGCGCCGGACCGCGGCCGCGCCGCCTGAGGACCTGAGTTTTTCAAGCGCCGCGCGGCCGACGAAGTCGCCCTTGGTCCAATTCACTGCGAAGGCAAGCCCCGCTTCAAACGGATTGATGTCCGGGGTCAGCTCGCGCCCCCACGCGCGGTAGCCTTTTTCGAGCCGCAGGGAATCGACCGCGTAGTAACCGGCATTGACGAGGCCGAGATCGCGGCCAGCATTCATCAACTGCTCGTAAACGCCGACCGCGAACTCGACGGGCACATAAAGCTCCCAGCCGAGCTCGCCGACGTAGGTGAGCCGATTTGCTCGCAGCGTCGCGTACCCGACATCGATCTCCCGCGACGTGCCGAACGGGAATGCAGCGTTGGAGAAGTCCGCGGTGGACACGCGCATCAGCAGTTCGCGTGACTTCGGCCCCATCACCGCAAGCATCGCGAACATCGGTGTCACATCGACGACTTCGCAGCGCAGGCCGCGCTTTGACAGCGCGCGCTCAACCACGTCGCGATCACGCACCGCCTGCGCACTTCCCGTCACGATCATGTACTCGTTGTGGTCGAGGCAGCTGATCGTGAAGTCGCTCTCGTAGCCGCCGCGCTCGTTGAGCATGCCGGTGTACACGGTGCGGCCCGGCGTGTTCGGCACGTCGTTGGCCACGAGCGATTGCAGCAGCGCATGCGCATCGCGGCCCTTGACCAGCAGCTTGGCGAACGACGTCATGTCGAACAGCGCGACGGACTCGCGGCAGGCACGATGCTCAGCCGCGACCCACGGGTGCCAGTTCTGGTGTCCCCAGCCGTATTCGATGCGCGCCTGTGCCGGCGATGGCGCGAAGAAGTTGGCGCGCTCCCAGCCCATCTTGGAACCGAAGCAGGCGCCGGCGTCGCGCAGGTTCGAATACAGCGGCGAGCGGCGGAACGGCCGCGCGCTTTCCAACTCCCGATTCGGCCAGGGCATCTTGTAGTGCATTCCAAGCACTTCCTTGATGCGATCCGGCAGCCACTGCTCGTTGGCGTTGAAGCGCGCAAAACGACGGCTGTCGACCGGCCACAGGTCCATCGTCGGCTCGCCCTGCACGATCCACTCCGCCAGCGCCTTGCCCGCGCCACCGGCCGAGGCGATGCCCATCGAGTTGAAGCCGCAGCCAACGTAAAGGTTGCCAAGCCCGGGTGCGGGTCCGACGATGAAATTGTTATCGGCGGTGAACGACTCCGGCCCGTTATAGAACTGCTTGACCTGCGCTTCCTGCAGCGCTGGCACGCGGATCATGGCGTTGTCGAGTAGGATCTGGAACGCATCCCAGTTGTCGGGCAGCAGCTGGAACTCGAAGTTCTCCGGAATACCTCCGCGATGCACGGCGCTCTGCAGCCACGGGGTCGCCTCAGGTTCGAAGCCGCCCATCAGCAGGCCGCCGACTTCTTCCTTGAAGTAGATATAGCCGTCGGGATCGCGCATCACCGGCAGATCGCGGTGCACGCCGGGGATCAAGTCGGTGACGATGTAGTAGTGCTCACACGAGAATAGCGGCACCGCGACCCCGAGCGCGCGGCCGAGCGCACGTGACCACTGGCCGCCGCACAGCACGACGATGTCAGCTTCGATCTGTCCGCGCGAGCTGTCCTTCGCTTGCCAGTCAAGCGTGCGGACGCGGCTGCGGCCCTCGCTGTCGAAGCGCTCGGCATGCGTGACCCGAATGCCTTCGCAGATCTTCACGCCGCGGTTGCGCGCACCTTTGGCCAGTGCGAGCGTGAGATCAGCGGGATTGGCCTTGCCGTCGCCGGGCAGCCAGACGGCGCCCTGCAGATCGGCGGTTTCCATGATCGGATAGAGCTTCCCAGCCTCGGCGGACGAGAGCACGTCGCATGCGACGCCATATGCACGCGCGACCGCCGCGGTGCGCTTCAGTTGGATCATCCGGTCTGCGGTGCGCGCGACGGCGAGCGAGCCGCACTGCTTCCAGCCGGTCCCAAGCCCCGTCTCCGCCTCGAGCTTCGAATACAGCTCGGTCGAATAGCGGATCAGCCGCGTCATGCTTTCGTGCGCCCGCAACTGGCCGACCAGTCCGGCGGCGTGCCAAGTGGTGCCGCACGTCAGCCGACCCTGCTCCAGCAGGACCACATCGCGCTCGCCGAGCGCGCTCAGGTGGTAGGCGACCGAGCAGCCCATGATGCCGCCGCCGATGATGACGATGCGCGCATGTGCAGGCGGCACGGTCAACGTGGTCAGGGCTTGTTCGCCGGGCATGCAATTCATTGGTCCGGGTCTGCGCTACGGCAACCAATCGCGCGAACGCTCGGTACCTTTGGGTTCTTGTCGGCGCTATTCTGCCCGCTCAACCGGCGGTGGTCACGCTTAAATGAGCGAAATGGCGGCGGGCGCTATAGTTTCCACCGAGCATTCACGAGAGAGGGGAGACAATGGCTTTCGCCACCGAAAACCTGCGCACCATCGCAATTGTTGGCCACGGTGCCGCAGGCAAGACCACCCTGGTGGAGCACCTGCTGTTCAAGAGCAAGATGATCGGCGCCACGGGCAGCGTCGAACGCGGCTCCACCGTGTGCGACTTCGATCCGCTGGAAAAGACCTACCTGCATTCGCTGCGAGCGTCGGTGGTGCACATCGACTACAACGGCACGCGGATGCACCTGATCGACACGCCGGGGTATCCCGATTTCATTGGCCAGGCGATCGGCGCACTCGATGCGGTCGAGACGGTGGCGGTGGTCGTCAATGCCGCTTCGGGCATTGAACTGATCACGCGGCGCATGATGGACTGGGCCAAGCATCGCAACCTGTGCCGGATGATCCTGGTCAACAAGATCGATCATGAGAACATCAAGCTGCCGGCCCTGCTCGAGCAGCTGCAGGAGGCGTTCGGCCCCGAGGTGCTGCCGATCAACCTGCCGGCCGAAGGCGGCAATCGCGTGATCGATTGCTTCGAGAAGGATTCCGGCGAAGCGGATTTCCAGTCGGTCGCCGAGGTGCATCGCAAGGTGATGGAGCAGATCGTCGAAGTCGATGAAGAAGCGATGTTGCGTTACCTTGAAGAGGGCTCGATCGATCCGACCACATTGCATGCGCCGCTGGAAAAGGCGCTGCGCGAAGGCCACATCATTCCTGTCTGTTTCGTCTCCGGGAAAACCGGCGCGGGCGTGACGGAGCTGCTCGACGTTTTTGCACGTCACCTGCCGCATCCAGGCGAAGCGAATCCGCCGCTCTTCACTAAAGGCGAAGGCGCGGATGCGCAATCGTTCCGCTCCGAGCCGGATCCGAAGAAGCACGTGCTCGCGCACGTGTTCAAGGTGGTCAACGATCCGTACGTGGGAAAGATCGGCGTGTTTCGCGTGTACCAGGGCATGATCACCAAGGATTCGCAGCTTTTCATCGGCGATGGCAAGAAGCCGTTCAAGGTCGGCCACCTGTTCGCGCTGCAGGGCAAGGACACGGTCGAGGTGCCGAGCCTGGTCGCGGGTGACATCGGTGCAGTCGCAAAGGTCGATGAGATCGTGTTCGATTGCGTGCTGCACGACTCGCACGACGAAGACCTGATCCACATGAAGCCACTGGAGTTCCCCAGGCCGATGTTCGGCCTGGCCATCGAACCGAAGCGGCGCGGTGATGAGGGCCGCATCTCCGAAGTGATGACCAGGATCGCGGCCGAAGACCCGACGCTGACGATCGAGCACGATGTCGCACAGAATGAGACGGTCATCCGCGGACTGTCCGACCTGCATCTGCGCTCGGTGCTGGAGCGGATGAATTCGCAGTACAGGCTCGAGGTCACCACACGGCCGCCGCGCGTGCCTTACCGCGAAACGATCTATGGGAATGCCGAAGGCCATGCGCGCCACAAGAAGCAGACCGGCGGCGCCGGCCAGTTTGGCGAGGTATTCCTGCGGGTGGAACCGCTGCCGCGCGGCACCGGCTTCGAGTTCGTCGACGCCGTCAAGGGCGGGGTGATTCCCTACAACTTCATCCCGGCAGTGGAAAAGGGCGTGCGGGAAGTACTGACGAGCGGCTTCGTTGCCGGCTATCCGCTGCAGGATATGCGCGTGACGGTCTACGACGGCAAGCACCACCCGGTCGATTCAAAGGAAATCGCCTTTGTCGCGGCCGGCCGCAAGGCGATGCTCGATGCACTGCCCAAGGCACGGCCAATCGTTCTTGAGCCGATCGTCAATATCGAGATCGTGGTGCCCGATGTCGCGATGGGCGACATCACCGGCGATCTGTCATCGCGACGCGGCCAGGTCACCGGCACCGACAACCTGGCCGGCAGCATGATGGTGGTCAAGGGCGTGGTGCCGCTGTCCGAACTTGACGGCTACGCTGGGCGCCTGAAGGCGATCACGCAGGGGCAGGGCAGTTATTCGATGGAGCTCTCGCACTACGAAGCGGTGCCGCCCGGCGTGCAGACACAGCTGTCGAACGAGTTCAAGAGCAAGCGCACGGCAGAAGCAGAGGACTGACGCGGTTTGACTTCGGTCATACGCAGCTGCGCGGCACGCGCAGGGGCGATTGTCTGTTGCAGGCCGTGCGCGCAGAGTACAACGCATGTCGCATGTCGAAAGCTTCGTCCTCGAGTGTCCGCACTGTCACGCGGCCAACCGCGTGATGTCGGCGCGTTTCAACGAGGCGCCGATATGCGGCACCTGCCGGCGTGAATTGCTGACCGGTGCGCCGCTGGCATTGAATGACGAGAACTTCTCGCCTGTGATCGAGGCGAGCGCACGTCCCGTCGTGGTCGACTTCTGGGCCGGGTGGTGCGGGCCGTGCCGTTCGTTCGCGCCGGTGTTTGCAAACGCCGCATCCAAGCTGCCGAATCTGCTGTTCGCCAAGATCGACACCGACGCCAATCCGCACATCACCAGCCGTTACGTCATCCGCAGCATTCCGACGATCGCGTTATTCCGCCACGGCCAGCTCGCCGAGCGCGTCAGCGGCGCGTTGCCGGCCGGGCAGTTCGGAACCTGGCTGCGTTCCGCGCTCGCGTAGAGGCTATGCGGACCGCAGGTGCCACGCCTTCGGCCGCGTGAAAGTCTCGATGCCGTAGGTCGATAAGGTCAGTCCGATCCCCGAGTGGCCCACGCCGGACCAGGGCAGCCGTGGGCTGACGCGGTCGCAGCAGTTCCAGTACACACTGCCGGCATTCAGTTGTGCGAGCAGCTTTTCCGCACGTGCCCGATCCTTCGTGTACACCGCGGCGGTCAGTCCGTACTCGGTGTCGTTCATCAGGCGCACCGCTTCTTCATCGCTGGCGACCTTCTGGATTCCGATGACCGGGCCGAAGCTTTCGTCGCGCATCAGCTTCATCGAGTGGTTGACGTTGACAAACACCGTCGGCTCGAACCAGTTGCCGGGCCGATCGATGCGCGCACCGCCTAACAGCAGCTTCGCGCCCTTTGCTTTCGCGTCGCTGACCTGATCGGCCAGCACGTCCAGTTGCGGCGCACGCGTCAGCGGTCCGATGTAGGTGTCTTCGCTGGTGGGGTCACCGATGCGGAAGCCCTTGACCTCCTTGACGAACGTGGCGACGAATGCGTCATGGACCTTCTCGTGCACGTAGATGCGCTCGACCGAGCAGCAGCTCTGGCCGGTGTTGTACATCGCGCCATCCGCTGTGCCGGCGGCGGCCGCCGCGACATCGACGTCGTCGCAGACATACACCGGGTCCTTGCCGCCAAGTTCGAGCTGCAGCTTGATCATGCGCGGGCCGATGGTCTGCGCGATTTTTGCGCCGGTCGCATAGCTGCCAGTGAAAAACACGCCGTCGAGCGGCTGCGCCAGCAGTGCGGCGCCTGCGCTCCCTGCACCCACGATCACCTGGAACGCATCCCGCGGCACGCCGCTCGCGTGCAGCAGGTTGCCGATCTCCAGCCCGGTCAGGGTCGCGAACTCGCTCGGCTTGTACAGCACCGCATTGCCGGTCGCGAGTGCCGGCACGAACACGTTGGCGCCGACGAAGTACGGATAGTTCCAGGCCGAGATGTTGGCGATCACGCCCAGCGGTTCATGTGAGATGCGCTCGCGCATGCCGCTTTCATCGAACACGTCGCGCGGCTTCAGTGTCGCTTCGGTTTCGGCGAGAAAGAAATCGATCCGGCCGAGAAGCCCGTTCAGCTCGTTGCGCGCTTGCTTGGTCGGTTTGCCGACTTCGGAAGTCAATATCGCGGCCAGCTTCTCGAGGTCGCGCACGATGCCTTCCCGGAAACGGCGGATCGCAGCGAGCCGTTGCGCGAGCGGCATTGCGGCCCATGCGGGTTGCGCAGCACTCGCCGCGCGGTACTTGGCCGCGATCGCTGCGGCATCGTCGTCCGGCAGTTCGGCGATCGTCCGGCCATTGGCAGGGTTGGAGATTTTCAGCATTCTTGAGTCCTACTTCGTCTTTGTTTCGCCGCGCAGTTGGCGCACCAGTTGCCGCGCCTCTTCGCCTTCCGGAATCGGCCGGCCCGAGTCGCGCCACTCGACCGCCGAATGAAAGCCGTGCTTCTCCGCGTGCGCGCGGAACCACATGCCTTCCGGATTGTGGCGTGTGATGCCATCGAACACGGTGGCGATCATCTGCGTCGACGCCAGCCCCATGTTTTCGTACGCCTGGTTGATCATCAGCTTCTGCATCATCAACTGCGCGCGTGGCACGCCGGCGATGCGTTCTGCCAATGCATCGACCGCACCGTCGAGCTTCTCAGGCGCGACCGCATCGATCGCCAGGCCCCATTCCTTGGCGGTCGTGCCGTCGATCGTGTCGCCGGTGAACAGCAACCGTTTCGCATGCTGCATGCCGACGCGGTACAGCCACATCGCCGTGGAAGGGCAGCCCCAGACGCGCGTTGGCATGTAGCCGATGCGCGCGGAAGTCTCCATCACCAGCAGGTCGCACGACAGCGCAATGTCGGAACCGCCGGCGATCGCATATTGCTGCACGCGGCAGATGGTCGGCTTGTAGCTGCGCCACAGGCTCATGATGTCGTCGTTGGCGCTCTTCATCCACTTGTAGTCGACCATCGGGTCCCACGGCATCTCGCTCTGCAGCCATTCGTGGTCGCCCGATCTTTCCGCTGATTCCTTCATGTCATAGCCGGCACAGAACGCGCGGCCCGCGCCCTGCACGACGATCACGTGCACCTCGTCATCGTCGTTGGCCAGTTGCACCGCGCGGCGGATCTCGCCCGGCATCTCGGGCGAGATCGCATTCAACCGCTCGGGGCGGTTCAGCGTGATGCGCGCGATGCGCGGGTTGCGCGTGTCCTTGCCGTACAGCAGTGTCGTGAATGTTTCGCTCACCGGTGTCTCCGCTCATCTACTTCCGGGCCGCGCGCGCCGCCGCGAGAAAATCCTGCAGGATCGCCGCATCGTTCAGCACGTGCTCGCTTTCCCAGTCGTGAAACTCCGGGTGCCACTGCACGCCGGCCACATATGACGGTCCGGTCCAGCGGAACGCCTCGATGATGTCGTCGTCCGGGCAGCGCGCCTCGACGACAAACCCCTGGGCAAGATCCTTGATGCCCTGGTGATGCACGCTGTTGACCGTCGCCGACGGCGTTCCCTCGTACATCTGCGCCAGCCGCGTGCCCGGCACGAACTCGACCGTGTGCAGGTTCTGGTCGTAGATCGACGCGTCGCGATGCACGCGCGCGCCCGGCAGCTGGGTCATGATGTCCTGGTACAGGGTGCCGCCGAACGCAACATTCAGCAATTGCAGCCCGCGGCACACGCCGAGCACCGGCTTGCCGGCGGCAACAAAAGCCCTGGACAGTGCGATCTCGTACTCGTCGCGGATGCGGTCGCCGCTCCAGTTCGGTCTGAGTGCCGTCTCGCCGTAGGTACCGGGCGAGATATCCGCGCCGCCCATCAGCACCAGGCCGTCGAGCCACTGCGCGTAGTCATCCAGCGTTGGCGGGTCAAAAGGCGCGCCGCGTTTCGTGTCGCCCTCGGGTGACGGAATCATCACGGCGAGAGCGCCGCCCGACTGCACCCAGTGCGCGATCGACTGCTCGACGTACTGCAACGTCTTGCCCTTGAAGATATCGCGCGAAGGATCGGCGTGAAGAAAGCACGCCGAGATGCCGATCTTCAGGCGGTCCGTCATCGCAGAACCCCGATCACATCGCCTGCTCGAAGAAGCGCACAAAGTCCTCCGCCTTGCACGGGCGGGGATTGGTCTGGTGACAGATGTCTGCTTCAGCGATCTTCACCAGTGCCGGAACCTGGTCGCGCCGCACACCCTTCGATGCGAGCGTGTCCGTGATGCCGACCTCGCGCTTCAGCCGGCGCAGCCAGGGCACGAAGTCTTCCGCGCCGTTCGCGCCGACCACGTGGGACAGCTCCGCAAACCTGGCCGGGGCGGCCTCGTAGTTGAACTTCATCACCGGCTCGATCATCAGCGCATTGGCCAGTCCGTGATGCAGGTCGCACACCGCGCCGAGCGCGTGCGCGCACGAGTGCACTGCGCCCAGGTCTTTCTGGAATGCGACCGCGCCCATCAACGACGCCATCATCATGTCGGAGCGAGCCCGCAGGTTGCCGGGTTCGCGCACCGCGATCGCCAGGGCGCGTGCCGCGATGCGCGTGCCTTCAAGCGCGATACCGTCGCACATCGGGTGATACGCGGGCGACAGATACGACTCGACGTTATGCGTCAGCGCATCCATCCCGGTCGCGGCAGTCACGTGCGCCGGCAGTGCGAGCGTCAGCTCCGGATCGGCGAAAACAGCCTTGGCGAGGATCTTCGGCGAGAACACGATTCGCTTCAGATGCGTGTCGTCCTCACTGACCACGCTCGAGCGCCCGACCTCCGACCCGGTGCCGCTGGTCGTCGGCAGCGCGACGAAGTACGGCAGCTCGTTGACGATCGGCCTGACCTGCGGGTGGTCCCAGACGTATTCGAGGATGTGGCCTTCGTGCACCGCCATCAGTGCGACGACCTTGGCCACGTCCAGCGCCGCGCCGCCGCCGAAGCCGATCACGCAGTCCGCGCGATGCGCCTTGTACGCAGCCGCGCCGTCCATTACCTGCGAACACGTCGGGTTACCGAACACGCCGCCAAAGACCGCGACGTTGAGTCCCTCTTCCAGCCCCTGCCGGAACTCGGCAAGCACCGGCAGCGCCGCGAGCCCCTTGTCGGTGACGATCAACGGTCGTTTGAGCCCCCGTTCGCGCAGATGTTCGCCAACGGCCTTGCGTGCGCCGGCGCCGAAGTGGATTGTGGTCGGAAACGAAAAGCGCTGAATCGACATGGGTTTCTTTCTGCGATGGTTCGGTCAGGCCTTCATCGGGGCGGCAGCCGGAGGCCGTGAACACGCGTAAGTCTAAGTGCTCGGGTACAAACCGCGTCTGGTAAGCAGCCGCGTATGACGTGATTCGGGACTGCGCGCCGGCGGCAAGATCAATTAATCCGTACCCAGCGCAGTTCGAGCACGTCGCTTGGCCACGGCGCCACGCTGATGTTCGGGCGCATGACCCACGTCAGCTTGCGCCGATACAGCGGCACGAGTGGCAGGTCGGTATGCAGGATGCGCAGTGCGTCGCCGACCATCTGCCGCCGTTTGACCAGGTCGGGCTCGACGCGAATGCCGTCGACCAATGCGTCCAGCTTTGCGTTCGAATAACGACCGCCGTTGAACGCACCGCTTCCGGCGCCGTCGTAGGTGCGCACGACGCTGTTCAGCATGGCCCACGGATCGGTTCCGGGCGACCAGCCGAACTCGAAGAAGCTCGACGTGGCCTGCGTGAGCTTGGGGAAGAACGTCGCGCTCGGTGAGGGCTGGAACGTGACCTTGATCCCAACCTGCGCCATCATCGCGGCGATCGCCTGGCACACCGCGGCGCGGTAGGTGACGTTCACGCAGTCGAGCGTGACGCCGAATCCGTCCGCGTAACCGGCATCCTTCAGCAAAGCGCGCGCGGCCGCCACGTCATACGGCAGGCGCTTGTCGAGATCCGGCACATATCCATCGACCAGTTGCGACACGTGCGAGCCGGTTGGCGCCGCCATTCCGCGCAGCACCTTGGCGACGATGGTATCGATATCGATCGCCTGGTAGATCGCCCGCCGCACGCGCAGATCCTTGAACGGATTGCGGCCCTTCACGTCGGCAAACTGCAGTTCGTCGCGCGCCTGATCGAATCCGAGATACTGCGTGCCGATGTCGGTGACCTGCACGGTCTTCAGTCGCTTGTCCTCCCGCAGGCGCGCGACGTCCTGGAAAGGCGGATCGATCACGAAATCCGTTTCGCCCGACGCGAGCGCCGCCAGCCTCGTCGCATCGGACTGGATCACGGTGTAGATCGCCTCCGTGACGTTGCCAATGAGGTTGCCGATGCCCTTGCCGCCGCGGCCCCACCAGCCCGGATTTGCAAGCAGCACCAGGCGGCGATCCTGCTCGTAGCTCTTGAGCATGAACGGACCGGTGCCGTTGGCGTTGCGCACGGCAAACGTCTCCTGCTTGGCGTTGTAGTCCTGCGGCGTGACGACATTGTTCTTCTCCGCCCATGCCTTGCTCATGATTGCGATCAGCCACAACTTGTCGGGCAGCACCGCATCGGGGGCTGCCAGCATGATGTCGATCGTCAGTGGATCGATCTTGCGCACGCTGGTGACGCCGCGCAACTGGTTCGCGCGCTGCGAGGTTTTCGCGAGTGCGCGTTCGATCGAGAACACTGCATCGTCGGCGGTGAATGGCGTGCCATCGTGGAACTTCACGGCCGGTCGCAGCTTGAAGCGCCAGCGCCTGGCGCCATCGAGCGACTCCCACGCGACCGCGAGCGAAGGTTCGAGTCTGAAATCCTGATCGCGGTTGACGAGCCCTTCGTAGATCTGTGTCACCACGCGCGTCTGGTACAGCAGCGCAAGCGAGTGCGGGTCCAGCGAGTTCGGGTCGAACGCGCTGGCGAAGCGCAGGCTCTTTGCGCCGAGCGGTGCAGCTCCGAGCAGCAGTAAAGTGGCCAACAGAAGCGTGGTGCGGGAAGAGTTCATGCGCAGGTTTGTCGAACCGCGTTGCGGAGCGGCCAGCGACCGCGCCGCGCGAGTCGCCAGCCTAGGAACATGCTGCGATGCTACCGCGCGATCTGTATCAGATCGCCGATTGCGGCAACCGCTGCCTGCGGGGGGCGTTGCCAGAAGTCGTGCCCGCAGTTGTCAAGGGTTGTCCGATGCCTGCCCGCGAGGCGAGACATACCGACGCATGCCGTGGTCTTCAGGCAGGCGTTGGACAAGCATTCACACAGGTTGTCTTTTCGCGAATGTCTCGCTGCCGTCGAGTCCAGGCTCGCCCACGGGCTAGTCGCCGGCAACCCGTCGCCCCGCCTTCACCTTTGCGCGCCGCGCCTTCATTTCGAGCCGCTTCGCGACCGCAGTCCTGCTCGGCTTCGTCGGCCGGCGCTTCTTCGGCGGCACGGCGACGCTGGCAATCAGTTCGTGCAGCCGGCGCAGTGCCTCGCCGCGGTTCTTCTCCAGGCTGCGGAATTCCTGCGCTTTGATGATGACCACGCCGTCCTTGCTGATGCGCTGATCGCCCAGTCTCAAGAGGCGCTCGCGAATCGGTTGCGGCAGCGACGAGGCGGAGATGTCGAATCGCAGGTGAACCGCATTGGCGACCTTGTTGACGTTCTGGCCGCCGGCGCCCTGCGCCCGGATCGCGGTGATTTCGATTTCTTCGGGGGGAACGGTGATGCGGGGGCGCATAGGTTCGGCCCGCGGTGAGTTGAATGCAATTGCAGGGTTTCGCTATTCGACCATGTCGTGATTGTCGCCCTCGACGGACAGAGGCGCCGCAGTCACGCCGGATTGCAGCCATTCGTGCAGCGCCAGCAGGTCGCGGGAGCGTGCGCGGCCTGAAGGCGCGCCCAGCAGGGCCACGGCGAAGTGGCGTGAGCCCGCGCGCAACACCACCAGCACACAGCGGCCCGCCTCATTGATGAAGCCGGTCTTGGTCAGGCCGATGCCGAGCTGCGGGTCGGCCACCAGCGAATTGGTGTTGCGAAACGCAACCCGTCGCCCGCGCACATTGGCTTCCGTCCTCGCCGTAGTGGACAGCGCGCGGATCTCGGAATAGCCGTACGCGGCGCCCGCGAGCCGGGCAAGCTCCTCGGCTGTGGACACGTTGGCAGGCGACAGCCCCGAAGGCTCGACGAAGTGCGTGTTGCGCAACCCGAGCTGCCGCGCCTTCGCGTTCATGGCGTCCACGAACGCAGGTATTCCACCCGGGCCAGTGCGCGCCAGCGCCAAGATGGCGCGGTTGTCCGACGCGACCAGTGCAAGTGTGAGCAGCTGTCGGCGCGTCAGCACGGCGCCGATGGCCAGTCGCGAATGCGATCCCTTGAGCATGTCGCGGTCGCCGGCATCCACGCGAATCGGCGTGTCCATCGGCAAGCCCTGATCGAGCAGCACCATGGCGCTCATCAACTTGGTGAGCGACGCCACCGGGCGCTGCTCCGCGCCGCTTTTCTCGAAAACGATGTTGCCCGTGTCGAGATCGGTCACGGTCGCGGCGCGCGCGCTCAACGTGAGCGTGGCGCCGTCCGGCGTCTGCGCCGCGACGAGCCCGCAGGCGCACGCCATCGCGGCCAGCAGCACCCGGCGGAGAAAGCGCAAAGGCCTCAAGGTAGTCATGGTTGCGTCGTTTAGCGTTCCACGACATCTTGCCGATGACAGCGGTCGGTCAAACAGCCGAAAAGCGGGCACAGGCCACCGCGAATCGGACGGATAGGCGCTTAACCCCTGCCCACGACATCAACGCTGCAAATAACACCCTCACGGATGCGGCGGTCTTGCCGTGAGCCGTTCCCTGAACTTGGGAAGGGTAAAGACGACTTCCGAGTCTTGTTTGAAGGCCATCGCTTGACGCGGACTGATCAGGAAAGCTGTGCTCTCGCGTCAACCCGCTTCTGCGCATGGCCCGGTGACGCTGGGTTACACAGGCGTTCGCTTCGCAGCGGTGATGCCTCGTCCTTCGCTGACCGCGCTGTCGGCACCCGGACCGTCCCGCGACGATTCAAGCGTTGACCCCGTTGCCGCTCGCTCAACGTTCAATGCGCTGTATTCACTCACAGCGCAGGAGCCGTTCATGCCCGCCTTCCGCTTCACCGCAATCGCCGCCGCACTCGCGGCCCTCAGCTCGACCTCGGCGCCAGCCGTCGCCCAGCAAACTGCCGGAGCCACCGCGCTGACCATCTATTCGAGCGCCAGCCCCGGCGCCATCGCGCCCGAGATGTACCGCACCCCGGGCCGAGGAGGCGTGCCGGGTTACGCGGTCGTGCGGCAGGAGCGCGAGATCGAACTCACGCGCGGGCGCAATGAAGTGAAGTTCAGCGACGTGGCGGCGTTGATCGACCCGACCACGGTGGTGTTCGAATCGCTGACCGATCCCAAGGGCACGGCGGTGCTGGAGCAGAACTTCCAGTTCGATCTTTTGAGCACCGAAAAGCTGATGCAGAAGTACATCGACCGAGCGGTCTCGGTCGATCAGATCCGCGGCCAGGCGACGGAATCATTCACCGGCACGCTGCTGTCCACGCAGGGTGGCGTGGTGCTCAGGCGCGATGACGGCACGGTGCAGATCCTGCCGCACAACGCCGGCGTGAAGCTGCCGGCGCTGCCCGGCGGGCTGATCACCCGGCCGACGCTGGTGTGGAACGTCGATGCGAAGAGCACGGGCAAGCAGCGCACGCGCGTCGCGTACCAGACGCAGGGCATCACGTGGTGGACCGACTACAACGTGACGTTCATGGAGGGGCGCAGCCATGGCGACTGCAAGCTCGACGTGGGTGCGTGGGTGAGCATCATCAACACGACGGGCGCGAGCTACGCGGATGCGAAGCTGAAGCTCGTCGCCGGTGAAGTGCACCGAGCGGCTGTCGCTGGCCGGGTTTCGAAGATGATGGAATCGCGGGCCGCGGCGGCGGGTCCGGTCATGGCGGATGGCTTCGCGGAGAAGGCGTTTTTCGAGTACCACCTGTACACGCTCGGCCGCCCGACCACGCTGCCGGACAACTCCACCAAACAGATCGAACTCTTTCCGGTGGCGCGCGGCGTGCCGTGCGAGCGCACGCTCGTGTACTACGGCCGGCCCGACGGCGGCTATGGCTTCCTGCCCAGCCCCGCCACGGACCGCAACTACGGTGTGGCGAGCAACAAGCAGGTCGATGTCTACCTGCAGTTCAAGAATGCCGAGGCCGGCAACCTCGGCATGCCACTGCCGCGCGGCCGCGTGCGCGTGTCCAAGCAGGATCCGGCCGATAAGACGCTGGAGTTCATCGGCGAGGATTCGATCGACCACACGCCGAAGAACGAGAAGGTGCTGCTGAAGCTGGGCAGTGCGTTCGATGTGGTGGGCGAACGGCGCCAGGTCGACTTCAAGATCGACACCGGGCGCAAGACGATGACCGAGGACATTGAGATCAAGCTGCGCAACGCCAAGACCGAACCGGTCGAGGTGCAGGCAAAGGAAGTGCTGTACCGCTGGGTCAACTGGGAGATCACGTCGAAGAGCCACGCGTACCGCAAGGACGATGCGCGCAGCATCTACTTCCCGGTCACGGTGCCTCCGGGTGAGGAGGTCACCGTGCGGTATTCGGTCAGATATTGGTGGTGAGCGATCGGGCGGCGATGAGTTCGCCGTGAGCTACTTCGCGGCGAAGCAGTACAGCAAACCTGCGCCGCCGGTCTTGGGCAGCGCCTCCGCACTACAGCCCGCCGACATATGCGACGAATTCCACGACTGGGCTGACTCTGGAGCGCCCAGTCCGATGCGATCGTGGTGACCGACCATCGCCGCGCCATCGCCGCCCTTGGTCCAGTTGCCGCAGGTGCGGTCCTCGGTTCCGGCGAAGGCGGTGCCGTCGGGCTGCGTGCCGGTCAGGATGTCATGATTGTTGGGTGTGTCGCCCCGCCCGCTGACGATCTCGCCCTTCTCGGTCAGCGCGGTCTGCTTGGTGAGGTTGTTCTTGCCATGCAGTTCCTCGACATTCTTGGCAATGACCTCACCCTTTGCGTTTTGCCATGGGCCCGCTCCGATCCGGTCGCGCGCATTGACGGCTGCACTTCCGCCGCTGGCGCTGGTGCTCAGGTAGGCGCGCCAGGTGCGGCTGCCTGCCCCGACCGCAGCCGCGAGCAACTGGCAATGGGCATCGGCGCCCTTCAGTCCGCCGAAGTCGGCGCCTTTGCCATTGCCCACGCTGGTGATGAAGAAGGTCATGTCGGATGCCTGCGCATGGACTGTGTCCACGGCGACAGTCGCAAGGAATGGAACGATCAGGCCAAATAGTGTGCGTTTCACTTCATCTCTCCTGTGTTGAATGGCTGTCATGGAAAGGGGTTGCCGCGTTGTCCAACAAGATTGCAGGCTTTGATATTCCGTGCTGACGCAAAGTTGAGAGGCGGTTCCCTACTCGCGGTGAAACGCCTCGTCGCCCCGGCGCAGGCCGGGGCCTAATTCCTGTGCTGCAAATTGGGCCCCGGCCTGCGCCGGGGCGACGGGAGCCAGCGCGGGAACTGCCGCTTCATCCTCCTCTTCGCCCAGGAACCCGCCGCTCTGGTGCGCCCAAAGCCGCGCGTAGATGCCGCCCAGCGCCAGCAACTGCTGATGCGTGCCTTCCTCGACGATGCGACCGTGGTCCATCACGATCAACCGGTCCATCGCGGCGATGGTGGACAGGCGATGCGCGATCGCCAGTACCGTTTTGCCTTCCATCAGCCGATACAGGCTGCCCTGGATCGCCGCCTCGACTTCGCTGTCGAGCGCGCTGGTGGCTTCATCGAGCACCAGGATCGGCGCGTCCTTCAGCATCACGCGCGCAATCGCCACGCGCTGGCGCTGGCCGCCGGACAGCTTCACGCCGCGCTCGCCCACGTGCGCGTCGTAGCCGCGCCGGCCTTTGGGATCGGCGAGCGACAGGATGAAGTCGTGCGCCTCGGCACGCTCGGCGGCGCGGATCATCTGCGCGTCGGTGGCATCGGGCCGGCCATAGACGATGTTCTCGCGCACCGAACGATGCAGCAGCGAGGTGTCCTGCGTGACCATGCCCACCTGCGCGCGCAGGCTTTCCTGCGTGGCGTGCGCGATGTCCTGGCCGTCGATCAGGATGCGGCCCTCGGGAATGTCGTAGAAGCGCAGCAGCAGATTGACGATCGTGCTCTTGCCCGCGCCCGAGCGGCCCACCAGGCCGATCTTTTCGCCCGGCGCAATCGTAAGGCTGAGGTTGTCGATCACCTTGCGTGGCCCGCCGTAGGCAAAGGTCACACGTTCGAAGCGGATCTCGCCCCGCGTCACTGCCAGCGGCCGCGCGTTGGCGCGGTCCACCACGGTATGCGCTCTGGACAGCGTGAGCATGCCGTCCTGCACGGTGCCCACGTACTCGAACAGCGCCGCCATCTCCCACATGATCCAGTGCGAGATGCCGTTCAGGCGCATCGCCATCGCCGCGGCCGCGGCCACCGCGCCCACGCCCAGATCACCGCGCGTCCACAGCCACAGCGACAGCCCCGCGGTGGAGCCGATCAGCACCACGCTCAGGATCTGGTTCACCGTTTCGAAGCCGGTGACATAGCGCATCTGCCGGTGCACCGTCGTCATGAACTCCTGCATTGCGCTCTTCGCGTAGCCCGCCTCGCGGTTGGAGTGCGAGAAGAGCTTGACGGTGGCGATGTTGGTGTACGCGTCGGTGATGCGGCCGGTCATCAGGCTCCTCGCATCGGCCTGCGCCTGTGCCACGCGCGCCAGCCGCGGCACGAAGTACCACATCGACACACCGTACAGCGCGAGCCACAGCAGGAACGGCCCGATCATCCGCAGGTCGAAGCCGCCGAGGATCGCGCTCATCGTGACGAAGTAGATGATCACGTAGACCAGGATGTCGGCGAAGATCATCCACGCGTCGCGCACCGCGAGGGCGGTCTGCATCACCTTGGTGGCGATGCGGCCGGCGAACTCGTCCTGGAAGAAGGTCATGCTCTGCGCCAGCATCAGCCGGTGGAAGTTCCAGCGCAGCCGCATTGGCAGGTTGCCGGCAAGCGTCTGCTGCTTGAAGAGAGATTGCAGCGTGGCAAGCACGATGCTGCCCGCGAGCACTAGCGTTAGCAGCGCCAGCGTGCTGCCGTGCTCCTGCCAGAACGTCTGCGGTCGCGCATCGGCCAGCCAGTCGAGCACCCGCGCCAGCATCGCGAACAGCACAGCCTCGAACGCACCGATCACGGCCGTGAACAGCGTCATCGCCGCGATGTACCGGCGCGTGCCGGCCGTCGCCGCCCAGAGGAACGCACCGAAGGTCTTCGGCGGCGCCGGCGGCGGCGCGTCGGGGTAGGGGTTGACGAGTTTTTCGAAGTAGGTGAACACGGTGCAGCGCGACGCGTCCTCGGCGGGCGCGTCGCGTCAAAGCGTGAAAGACGGGAGCGTAGCGAAAGACGGGCGAATGCACCGTCGTCTAGTCACGCAGCGCGTCGTTCGATCAAACGAGGAAATGTTCGTTGATGCTGCGGGCAGGATCGGCGGCTATCAATCCGGGGGGTGCACGACCTCAGCGATGCGAAGGGCCGCCATGCGATGTGGGGCGGGCGGAGGGACGAGACAGGTAGTCGGCAGCACCCGGCCATGAGCGGGCGCTCATGTGTTCGTGACGCGACGTTCGGAATGACCGGTCA
>DAITAC010000154.1:0-6693 GCA_036824465.1 Burkholderiaceae bacterium | reverse complement strand
AGCTCCATCATCCGCTCAGCGTCCTCGACGACGAGGCAGCGTAGCCGAAGAGAAGTGGTGTGGATCGGGAGCGAATTTTCGTGCATCACGAGTGCCGTGGCGATGGTTGTGTGAGGCCTAACGAGACGGCTGAATGGCAGCTTCAGAGCGTTCCCGCGGGCTCACGGTCCCGGCCAATAGGGAATCTCCCCCAACGTGGGGCGAACGCACCCTGACGTGCCAATCACCGACATTGGCCGCCTCGTAGCCGCGCCGCAAGATCCGATGGCCGGTCAGGCGCTCCCTGGTCTCGCCCCGATAACGCCGAGTCGATACGCAGCGCTCACCGCCTCGGCCCGCGTCGCGACCCCGAGCTTGCCGAAGATGGCCACGAGATGGTGGTCGACGGTGCGCGCCGAGCGGTGCAGGCGCAGCGCGATCTCCTTGTTGCGCAGCCCCGCGGCGAGCAGTTCGAGCACCGCCACTTCCTTGCTGGTGAGACCACAGGGATGTTCACGCGTCGAACGCCGCGGGCCGCGCGGCAAGCCGCGCACACCCGCCGCGCGCAGCCGGTGGCGCACACGCTCGACCATTGGACGCGCGCCGAGCGCCTCGAACAGGCCGAGCGCCTCGCGCTGCGCCGCCTCATCGCCCTGCGACAGGGCTCGCGCGTGCTCGAACCGGCAGCCGAGCGCGCGCCACGCGTCGGCCGCGTCCTGCCAGCGGCCCGCGGCTTCCAGGGCGAACGGATGCTGCGCGCAAAAGTCGGGAATCGGTGTCGCGTCGTCACCGCCGAGCCGGCACCACAACAACATTTGCGCGGCCAGCGCGATCTGTTGCTTGGCCACCGCCAGCGGAAGGTGCTCGGCTGCGTCGCGCGCTGCGTCCGTGTCGCGACCTTCCAGCCACGCGGCCTCCGCCCGCGCGACATGGAAGCCGTCGGCGCTGGCCCCCTTGGCCAGATCGCGCGCCTCGTCGAGCGCGGTCCAGACGCCCGGGTCGCCGCGCCGCGCGCGCAGCCAGCCCAGCGCGACCAGCGCCGCGATGCGCGCGATGACGGTCGCTTTCGGCGCGTCGATGACCGTATGGGCAGCGGCTGCGGCCTCGTCCCAGCGTCCTTGGTGCAGCAACGCGTGGGCTAGCCAGGCTGTCTGGAACAGTCGTGTCGCATCAAGGTCGCGCTCCGTGCAGAACTCGATCCCCTTGCGCAGCCAGGACTCCGCCTCGACGAGCCTGAACGCTTCGATGCATCCCGCGCCGAGGTTGGCGAAGACCTGGCTGGCGAGCCGATTCTCGTTGGCATCGAGCGCCAGTGCGAGCGCGCGCTCGAGGATCGCCATGCCGTCGTTGACCCGGCCCAAGCAGAGCGACGCCCAACCGATGGTCTTCAGGCACGTCACCCGCTCGGCGGCGTCGCCATCGCGCTCGGCCTCGGCGAGCACCGACTTCGCGAGCGCGATCGCCTGATCGAACTCGCGTTCGTACATGCAAAGCCACGCCGCGCAGTTGCGCACCACCCGCGCCGCGTGCGACCCTGGATCGTCGGCGACGAGCGATCCCGCCTCGCGCAACGCAGCGGCAGCATCGGCGTTGCGCGCGGCGTACATGAACAAGTTGGACTGGCGCGCCAGTGACACCGCCGCGTTGTGGGGACGTCCGTGCGCGCGCCACAGCCGCGCCGCTTCGCTGCGCACCGCGATCGACTCGTCGATGCCGACGCTCATGTGCACGTCTTCGGCCGACGCGTCGAGCAGCGCGGCACGCTCGGCGCTCGGCTCGCAGTGCGCGAGCGCGCGCCCCCAGTGCGCGGCGGCCTGCCGGTGCGCGCCATGCATCGCCGCTTCGCGCGCCGCGATCGGCGCCCAATGGCGAAGCGCCGCCACGTCGCCGGCACCCTCGGCGTGCAGCACCAGCCGGGCGGCGCTGCGGCTTGCCTCGTTGCTCGCCAGCAGCGCCTGCAGGACCAGCCGGTGCAGGCCGAGCGAGCGCGTCGGCGCCATCGCCTGCAGCACCGCCTGGCGCGCCAGCTCGTGGCGGAACGCGTACGCCGCTCCTTCGGCACGCAACACGCCGGTGGCCAAGCACTCGTCGATCGAGCCGCTCTCGGCCGCCGTCATCTCGCGCAGCAGCCACGCCTCGGTGCGCGGCCCGGCCACCGCGGCGGCGTCGAGCACGGCGCGCGCCGACGGCGACAGACGCCCCGCGCGCGCCAGCACCGCGTCCTGCACGGTCGTCGGAACGCCTAGCGCGGCCTTCCAGGTCTTCGCGGCCGCAGCCAGGACTTCGGTGACGAAGAAAGGATTGCCTGCGGTGTGCCCGTGCAGGGCGGCGGCATCGACGGCCGTGCCGGCGCATAGCGTGCGCACCGCGGCCAGCGACAGCGGCTGCGGCGCCAGGCGCGGCGCGCCGGTGGTGGCCAGGTCGCCGAGCACGGCGCGCAGCGGATGCGTGGGTGTGACCTCGTCGTTGCGAAAGCTCGCGACCAGCAACGAACGGGTGCGTTCGATGCGCCGGCCGGCGTAGCGCAACAGGTCGAGCGTCGCCTCGTCGGCCCAGTGCACGTCCTCGAACACGGCCAGCGCCGGGCGCTGCGCCAGCAAGTCGATGAAGGCGACGAACAGCCGATGCCGCTCGCCGCCGCCGTCATGCGCGACAGCGATTCTTCCGCCCGAGTCGATGGCGATGTCGTCGAGGGCGCCGAGTGGCCGCGGCGTCGCCATCGCCTCGCACGCGCCCCAATACACCGGGGTGTGGGCGCGCAACGCGGACGCGAAGGCACGCAGCACCGTGGTCTTGCCGATGCCGGCTTCGCCTTCGACAAACACGAGCCGGCCTAAGCCGGCGCGCGCTTGCGACCAGTGGTCATGCAGTTGCGCCAGCAACCCTTCGCGCTCGAGCAGCGTCATGCTTGGGCCCTCGGGCGGCGGGCACCGGCTCCGTCAGCCGGGCCCGTCGCGGCGGCCCATGTTATCGGCTTGCACTGCCCGCCGTCGGCGGCCGGAGGTGGTTCGCGACTGCATAGGCACCCACTTTGCGGCCGAGCTCGGTCGAGTGCTCGTTCGTCGTGCGGAAGTGGATGCCGGCAAACACCCGCGCGTCCTCCATTTCCTTCTCGAGTTGCGCCAGACTCGCATAGCCGCGCATCATCCCCAGACCGGGCGGGAACACGGTGCTGAACTTCACCTCGTCGTTGCCGAAGACCTCGCGAATCACCTGCGCCACGGCGCCGGCCGCGATGCAGTGGCCGGAAGGGTAGTCCGGATGCGGCGGGGTGATCAGCAGCGACTCCCAATTCGGATCGGCGGCAACGCCAGCGTGTCCCGCACGAATGGCGGTGATCGGCCGCCAGGCATTGTCCTGATACTTGATCCTGAACGCGACGATCAACGCATCGGCCACCGCCATGTGCGTCAGCGCGAACAGGCGGGCGTTGTCGTGCATCGACAGCTTTCTGGCCTGTGATGCGGCGCGCGCGGCCGCGTTCAGCTGCGGAATCTCGTTTCCTGCCCAGAACACCGCCACGGCGGTTTGCTCGGCCGTGCGTTCAGTGCTGTGGCGGCTGCCCAGGCGCTTGACCTCTTCGAGATCGCGGGCGAACTCCCGGCTCGTCAGCGCAGGCCGCCCCCTCGCAGCGATCTGGTCGGCTGACTTCAGTACAAAGGGCGTGACGCCGCCCAACTGCGGCAGCACGCCCGGCACCAGCCCGGGCGGCGTTCGCTGCCAGACCCCGGCGCCGGTGCCCGGCTTGTCTTCAGCCTTCGCGTCGAAGTTGTCCTTCGCGCGCCAGGCCAGCATCTGGTCTGCGGCCGCCTTGCCGACGGCGACACCGTCGGCACTCGAACGCTCGTCGCCGACCTTGGCCAGCGACTGCGCGAGTGCGGCATCGAGCGCGGCTTTCTGGGCCGGCACCATCGCAACCAGCACGCCGTGCGCGGCGCTGGCCGCGGCGGCGTCTTTGGAAGCCCCTGGCACAGCCTCGATCGAGAAGCGGTAGGTTTGGTAGCGTGGCTCAATCGCATTGATGGCGTCGTGCACCGCGCCGTGCATCGCCGCCATGATGCGCGCCTGGACGGGCGGCGCCGGGATCGGAAGCGCCGCGGCAGTTGCGTTCCAGTCCAACACGGCATCGGCGCGAGCCGCGCCGATGCCCGCCGACAGACACAGCGCGGCAACGAACGCCGTGCCGAGCGCGCGTTGACTTTTCAGGGTGACCTTTCTCATGCGGGGCTCCGTGGGGGTAACGGTCGATCAAAGGGAGTACGGGTCGAAGACCCGCACCTCGGTGATGCGGTCCACCGGCAGCGCGGTGGCCTGCGCGGCGACGCGGATCGCCTCGGGCGACGGCGACTCGACGATGCAGAAGCTGCGGCGCCGGTCCGGCGTCACGAACGAGTGCAGCCAGGTCACGCCTTCGCGCGCATTGGTGCGGACCACCACGTCGCAGCGGCCCGCGGCGGCGTCGTGAGCGATGGCCCCGGCGCCGACAGAGAACGAGCGTTCGACCAGGTAGCGAGGCATGTCAGGTTTCCGTTGGCGATGCGATGCGCGAACACTAGGACGCGCTCTACTCGCGCGATACGGTCGAATCACCCAAATTGCGAACGGCGTCGAGCCACGCGGCGCCGTGCGACGGCCCCGCAGCGACAAGGCTGCCGCCGTCGCTTGCCGCGCCGGGCCGCGGCCCAATCAGGGTTGGGCGGACGGTGCGCCGAAGTCGCGCCGGTCCGCGCTGACTGCCGACTCTTGCCCTCGGCGCCGCGGGCATCTGGCCACGCACTTACGCCACCACGTCTTCGTCTGTTCCGAGCGTTGCCCCGTCGGTCATCGAATTGCGGAAGTGAAGGCCCGACATGATCCGCGCTTCCGTGCACTCTGCCAACGCGTCCGAGGCGGTGTGGTAGAGCGCCGACGCAGCTCACACGCGCCGCCGCGAAAGTCGGTCGCGCTCTGCGCAACCCCGCCAGGGCGACGACGCCAAGGCCCACCAGCGCAGCCGTTCCGGGTTCCGGAACGGCCGTCGGGGTCCGTTGCAGAGCGAAGTCCATCGAGTAGACGTGCACGGGGTGGGAGATTCGGCTTAGCGGGTCGACCGGTCCGCTCGTGTCCCGCGCCGGGTACTGGACCAGCTCCGACAGGCCACCGACTCGCCTGGAGAAGTACCACAGCGTGTCGTCGGCACGATCGTAGGCCAGCGACGGGATGTCGCCCGGCGGGGCGGCGATGAATGAAATGAAGTCGCCTTTGCGGTCGACGTGGACGATGAAGCCGTTGCTCTCGCCACCCGCGACCCAGAAGGTGTCGTCGGTGGGGTCGTACGCAATGCCGGTGATGGCCCCGTCGAGCCCGAGCGACGACAACGGCATGCGAACGGGGTTCGTCCAGTCGAGATCGAAGCGATAGATCCCCGACACGCCGGGGAGCCCCTGCCGGACCGCATAGTTGTAGGTGCCGTCGGTGGTGCCGTCGCGGAAGCAGCAACCGACCTGATTCAGGTAGGTGGTGCCCGTGGCGACGCCTCCAAGGCTGTACTCCTTGCCGTAGAGGCTGATCTGCGGATTGCCTTGCGACCACGTCTTGACCGTGGTGTCGACGGCGAGCGAGAACTCCTGATCGCCCGTCGTCCAGGTGTTCACGACTGCGTTGCCGACCATAACCTCGATCGTCGATCCGGTCGACAAGTAAAGCGTGCTCAATGGCCCCGCTTGGGCCAAGTTCAACGACGCGGCGGCAGCAGCGAACAGGCAGCCGACGAATCCTTCTCGAAGTCGATCGATCATGTGACCTCCGCCAGCAACGCGCCGGTCTGTCGCTGGTGGAATCGCAAAACGCGCTGCCGAACCCGACATCAGGCGCCGCGAACCTCCGCACTTCAGGGGGCAGGGCGCGCCGACGCCTGCCGACAGACACAGCGCGGCGACGAGCGCCGAGCCGAGCGCGGATGGACGCTTCAAGGTGACAGATCTCATGGCGGGCCTTTCGCGGGGGGACGAGGGTGGATCAGAGGGCGTACGGGTCGAAGACCCGCACTTCGGTGATGCGGTCCACCGGCAGCGCGGTGGCCTGCGCGGCGACGCGGATCGCCTCGGGCGACGGCGACTCGACGATGCAGAAGCTGCGGCGCCGGTCCGGCGTCACGAACGAGTGCAGCCAGGTCACGCCTTCGCGCGCATTGGTGCGGACCACCACGTCGCAGCGGCCCGCGGCGGCGTCGTGAGCGATGGCCCCGGCGCCGACAGAGAACGAGCGTTCGACCAGGTAGCGAGGCATGTCAGGTTTCCGTTGGCGATGCGATGCGCGAACACTAGGACGCGCTCTACTCGCGCGATACGGTCGAATCACCCAAATTGCGAACGGCGTCGAGCCACGCGGCGCCGTGCGACGGCCCCGCAGCGACAAGGCTGCCGCCGTCGCTTGCCGCGCCGGGCCGCGGCCCAATCAGGGTTGGGCGACGGTGCGCCGAAGTCGCGCCGATCCTCGCTGACTCTCGCCCTCGGAGCCGCTGGCATCTGGCCACGCAGTTCGTCGAACTCGAACGGCGGCTATCGCAGTTGCAATTCGAGCAGCATCTGCATGGTCACGGGCGGCGAGCACTACTCCAGAACGACCTTCCGCTGTGCTGCGAAGCGGCTATTCGCGGCTTCGTCGGCTACGCGTGCAACGGGTCGGCAGCGTGAGTACGCGCCCTTCGGATGCAGTCGCTCAACCGGCACCATG
>DAITAC010000153.1:0-6867 GCA_036824465.1 Burkholderiaceae bacterium | reverse complement strand
CGCGCGCCTCTGCGATCGAACCTGAGATCTGCTGCGCGATCGGCGACTCGGGCGGCAGCGATGTGCGCAACCGCTCCCAGTAGTCGACTGCCGTTTTGTAGTCCTTGCGGTCGAAGGCCTCGGTGCCGGCCATCGCCAGCGCTTTCCACTGCGTCGGGTCGAGCGACAGCGCCTTCTTCACCAGCGCCAGCGATTCGCCGGCGATCTTGCGCCCGGACACCATCGCCAGCGCGTCGGCATAGTCGGCAAGCACCGAGGCATCATCGGGCACAAGCTCGGAGAGCCGCTTGAACGCCTGCGCCGCCTCGGGAAACTTGCGCTGGAAGTAGTACGTGCGCGCCAGCGTTGACCAGCCGCCTGCATTGTCCGGTTCGTTCTTCAGCCGCTCGGCGAGCTTGGTGACCATCTGCTCGACTTCGACCGGGCTCAACTGATGCGCGGCGTCTGTGCCTTTCTGTGCCAGCGGATCGAACGCGGTCGGATCGCCGAGACGCGCGTACATCAGCGCGGCAACGATTGGTACCGCGACGACAATCGCGGCCGCCGTCACGCGGCCGTGCCAGCCCGCCGGCGCGCTGGATGCGGCTGGTGCCGCCTGCACTTCCTCTAGCACACGCCGCTCGAGCTCCGCCTTGGTTTCGGCATACAGCTCATCCGAAACGGATCCGCGTTTGCGTTCGGTTTCCAGGTCGGCGATCTGATCTTTCAGGAGGCCCAGGTTGGTCGCCGCGCGATCGATGTCTGCGACCGAACGGCGTCGCAGCAGCGGCAGCAGCATCCAGGCAAGGCCGACGATCACCATGATCGTCGCGATGACGATGAATTGCGTCACTGTCCGCTCTCCTTGCCCCCGAGCAGCGCAGCGGCACGTGCACGTTCGTCGTTCGACAGCGGCGGAGCCGCCTGCTTGCGACGGCGAATCACGCGCACCACCACAACGGCGCCAAGCCCAAGCAGCAGCAGCGGACCCAGCCAAAGCAGCAGAGTGGTCGCCTTGAACGGCGGTTCATACAGCACGAAATCGCCATAGCGATCGGTCATGAAGTTCACGATCTCCGTGTCGCTCTTGCCGGCTGCGATCTGTTCGCGAATCTGGCGCCGCAGATCGACGGCAAGTCCGGCATGCGAATCAGCGATCGACTGGTTCTGGCAAACGAGGCAGCGCAATTTCGACGCCAGATCAACCTCACGCTTCGCGGTGAGCGGATCATCCTCAGTCGGGACGGCCGTCTGCGCATGCAGCCCACCCGCCAACGCCAGCATTAAGACAAGAAAGAGTGCTCTCATGATTTCTGCAGTTCGCGCACCAGCGGCACGATCTTCTTTTCCATGGCTTCGGGCGTGACCGGTCCGATGTGCTTGTGGCGGATCAAGCCCTGCTTGTCGATGATGAAGGTCTCCGGCACGCCGTAGACACCGTAATCGATGCCGAGCCGACCGTCGCCATCGACGATCGTCAACGTGTACGGATCGCCCAGGTCCGTGAGCCATTTCCTGGCGGCGCCGGCATCGTCCTTGTAATTCATGCCGATGATCGGCACGAGCTTCTTCGCCGCCAACTCATTCCATAGAGGATGCTCCTGCCGGCACGGCGTGCACCACGACGCCCACACGTTGAACACCCACACCTGGCCCAGCATTTCCTTGCTGGCGAACTGAAGCCCGGGCTTGTTCAGCGTGGGCCGCTCAAACACCGGCGCCGCCTTGCCGATCAGCGGCGACGGCACCTCGCGTGGATTGAGCCACAGGCCCCGCAGCAGAAAGACGGCCAGAATGACGAACGCGGCCAGCGGAATGAGATAGAAAGCGGCTTTCTTCATTGCGCGATCAGGCTGAGGCCGGCTTCAGTCCGCCCGTCAGCGCCTCACGCCGCGCCGGCGCGCGGTAGCGCCGATCGAACACGGCGACCAGGCCGCCGAATGCCATCAGCACGCAGCCGCCCCAGATCCACGTCACGAACGGCTTGTAGTACACGCGCACGGTCCACGCCTTCTCATCGACCGCCTCGCCGAGCGAAACATAGATGTCCCCGGTGATTCCGGTGTCGATCGCCGCTTCGGTCATCGGCATGCCCTGCTGCGCGAGATAGACGCGCTTCTCCGGATGCAGAACGCCGCTCGGCTTGCCGCCCTTGGTTACGGTGACGTCGCCGCGCGCCGCGCGGAAGTTCGGACCCATGCGCTCGTTGACCCCGTCAAACCGGAACGTGTAGTCGCGCACGCTGATGGTGTCGCCAACATTCATCTTCACGTCGCGCTCGACTTCGTAGCCCTTCACCGACGTGACGCCGATGATGAACACCGCCACGCCCAGATGCGCGAGCGTCATGCCCCACCATGCGCGCGGCTGGCTCGCCAGCTTCGCAATCAGGTTGCCCTGCGCGTGCCGGATCTGGTGGCGGATCTGCACGATCGAGGTGACGACGATCCACGCCGCGAGCCAGTAGCCGAACGCAAGCATCGGCGACCAGCGCCCGCCCACGAATGGAAGCACGAGCCCGAGCACGAGCGAGATCATGAGCGCCCAGCGCAACTGGGTCCACAGATCCGGCAGTGGCGCCTGACGCCAGCGCGCGATCGGACCCACGCCCATCAGGAACACCAGCGGCGTCATGATCGGCACGAACACGGCGTCGAAGTACGGCGGTCCGACCGAGATCTTGCCGAGGTTCAGCGCATCGAGAAACAGCGGATACAGCGTGCCAAGCAGCACCGAGGCGCCGGCCACCATCAGCATCAGGTTGTTGCCAAGGAGCATCGACTCGCGCGACACCGCGTCGAACTGGCCGCCGATGCCCACACGCGGCGCGCGCCAGGCAAACAGCGCCAGCGACGCGCCGATCACGATCACGAGGAAGGCGAGGATGAACACGCCGCGCTTGGGATCGGTCGCGAATGCATGCACCGACGTCAGCACACCCGAGCGAACCAGGAACGTGCCCAGCAGCGACAGCGAAAACGCGAAGATCGCCAGCAGCACGGTCCATGCCTTGAACGTGCCGCGCTTCTCGGTCACCGCGAGCGAATGGATCAGCGCGGTGCCCACCAGCCACGGCATGAACGAGGCATTCTCCACCGGGTCCCAGAACCACCAGCCGCCCCAGCCGAGCTCGTAATACGCCCACCACGAACCGAGCCCGATGCCGACCGTGAGGAAGCACCACGCAACCGTGGTCCATGGACGCGACCAGCGCGCCCACGCGGTGTCGAGCTTGCCGCCGAGCAGCGCGGCAAGCGCAAACGCGAACGCGACCGAGAAGCCGACATAACCCATGTAGAGCATCGGCGGATGCAGCACCATGCCGGGGTCCTGCAGCAAGGGATTCAGATCGCGGCCTTCCTGCGCGGCCGGAAACAGTCGCTCGAACGGATCGGACGTCGCCAGCATGAAGAGGATGAAGCCCGCGGCGACCAGACCCATCACGCCAAGCACGCGCGCAACCATTTCGTCAGGCAGATGGCGGCTGAAGATGCTGACCGCCACGCCCCACGTCGCGAGCATCAGCACCCACAGCAGCATCGAGCCCTCGTGCGAGCCCCACGACGCGGCGATCTTGTACGGCAGCGGCAGCAGCGAGTTGGAATTGGTGGCGACGTTGACCACCGAGAAGTCACTGTTGACGAACGAGTAGACAAGGCATAGCCACGCGAACACGACGAATACGAATTGCCCCTGCGCGACCGGCCGCGACAGTGCCATCCATTCACGTACGCCCTTGTGCGCGCCGATCAGCGGCAGCGTGCCCTGCACCACTGCGAGAAGCAGCGCCAGGATCAGCGCAAAGTGTCCAAGTTCGGGAATCACGGCTTAATCCTCCTTGGCATGCTCGACCTCGAGGGTCGCACATGCGCTTGGTCGGCTGAAATCGGCATGACCGGCTTGAGAAGGCTCGGCGCCGGTCGTGAACGCAAAAGCTACGAGCGGTTCTTCGGTGACCACGTTCTTCTGCAGCGCGCCGCGTGCAGGACCTGTCACTTGGACGCCGCCGCTTGCGGTTGCGTCAGCGTCTTCTGCGCTTTCTGCGCCTGCTCAAGCGCGTGCGCAGCATCGGGCGGCATGTAATTCTCGTCGTGTTTGGCGAGCACTTCGGATGCTCTGAAGGTGCCGTCGCCCGCCAGCTTGCCCTGCGCGACCACCCCTTTGCCTTCCTTGAAAAGATCAGGAAGGATGCCTTGATACACGACTGGAACGGTGTGCGCCGTATCGGTGACGCGGAAGCTGACCATCACACCTTCGCGCTTCACGCTCCCCGGTTCGACCAGTCCGCCGATGCGAAATGCGCGCCCTGAGGGCGCCTTCTGCGCCGCCACGTCGGACGGCGAGAAGAAGAACACCAGGTTTTCCTGGAACGCCGACAGGATCAGGTAGGCCGCAATACCGAGCACCGCCACGCCGCCCACTATTAGCGCGAGTCTCTTCTGTCGCGGCTTCATGTGGCTTCCCGTGTCACCGCGCGCTGCGCCTCGGCCACCGCGCGCCGGCGGCGCGCCCGCGCGGACCACAGCTCGGCGGCGAGCAACGCCGCACACATTCCATACGAGCTCCAGACATAGAAGCCGTAGCCCCCCATGTTCACGAAGTCACTCAAACTGCTCCAGTTCATACCGCGTTGCTCCTGCACTCGTTACTCATTGCGCGCCAATGCATCTTTCACCCAGGCGCTCCTGCGATCGCGTTCCAGCATGATCGTGCGCACCCGATACAGCACGATCGCAATGCAGTACATCCAGAACGCAAACACCATCACCAGCATGCCGGCCAGCATCGTGGTCGCCATCGACGTGCCGGTCATCTTCACCGACGCGCCCTGATGCAGCGTGTTCCACCACTTGACCGAAAAATAGATGATCGGCACGTTGACCACGCCCACCAGTGCCAGAACGGCCGATGCCTTGTCGGCACGGCGCGGATCGTCGATCGCCGCCTGCAACGCGATGAAGCCCAGATACAGGAACAGCAGGATCAGCGTCGAGGTCAGCCGCGCATCCCACACCCAGTAGGCACCCCAGGTCGGCCGGCCCCACAGCGCACCGGTCCAAAGTGCGATGAACGCCATCAGCGCGCCGCTGGGGGCAACTGCGGAGGCCATCATCGACGACAGCCGCGTGTTGAACACGAGCCCCACCCCGGCCCAGAACGCCATCACCACGTACAGGAACATCGCCATCCACGCCGACGGCACGTGGATGAAGATGATGCGGTAGCTCTCGCCCTGGGTCGCATCGGTCGGTGCGACGAAGAAGGCGAGGTACATCCCCACGGCCGTGAGCACGAGCGCCAGGGCGGCAAACCACGGAATCATCTTCCCCGCGAGGGGATAGAAGACATGCGGCGCGGAGAATCGGAAAATGCTGACGCCGGGAGCGGCGGTCGTGCTGTTCATCGGGTTTTTTCAAATGGCGGAAGCCTTCAGGCGTCCGCGGAGATTGACACAGTGCGCACTGTAACGGGCCAAGTTACGGCGCCCTTGACCGCAGTCATGCTAAACAGATCATGATCATTCCATAGAAATGCGCAGCGCTGCGGCGATAGCCCATGGCGCCAATACGGTCGTCCCAAGGGACAGCGCGCCGAGTAACAGCAGGTGTCCCTGCGGCGACTGTCCGCCCGCCACCGCCTCGACCGCGCCAGCGCCGAAAATGAGAACCGGCACGTACAGCGGCAATACCAGCAGCGAAATCAGCACGCCGCCGCCGCGCAGGCCCAGGGTCAGCCCCGCGCCCACGGCGCCGATCAACGACAACGCCGGCGTGCCGAGCAGCAGAGAGACCATCAGAATCGCGGTCGGTTCCACCCCAAGGTCGAACATGATGCCAAGCAGCGCGGCCATCAGCGTGATGGGGAGCCCCGTGACCAGCCAGTGCGCGAATGCCTTGGCCAGCACGATGATCGGCAGCGGCTCGCCGGTGAGCAGCATCTGCTCGAGCGAGCCGTCCGCGTAGTCGTTGGCGAACAGCCGATTCAGCGACAGGATCGCCGCCAGCAACGCGGCGACCCAGACCACGCCGGGCGCAATCGTGCGCAGGGTATTCAACTCCGGCCCCACGCCAAGCGGCACCATGGTGACCACGACCAGGAAGAAAAGCAGCGTGTTGGCGACGTCGGCGCGCTGGCGCACCGCGAGCAGCAGGTCGCGGCGGACCACAGCAGTGAAGGTGTTGCTCATATCGGCTCCGCCGCGCGCAGGTCGAGCCGCGTCACGCGGCCCGGCAGTGGCGCGTCCTGGTGCGTGGTCAGCACCACGATGCCGTCACGCGCGGTATGCCTTCCGATCAGGTCCGACAGCACGGCCACACCGCGCACGTCGAGCGCAGTGAACGGCTCGTCCAGGATCCAGAGTTTCGCCTCTTCGGCGAGGAAGAGCCGCGCCAGCGCCACGCGACGCTTCTGACCCTGCGACAGGAAGCGTGCGTGCGAGCCCTCGAAGTTGCCGAGCGCCAGTTCCGCGAGCGCATCGCGCGCGCGCGCGAGCGGGGCCGCGCGCCCCGTCACTGCGGCGCCATAGCGAACATTCTCGAGCGCGGTCAGGTCGTCCTTCACGCCGTTGAGGTGGCCAACGTACGCCAGTTGCTGCCAGTAATCCTCCCGCAGCTTGCGGATGCTCTCACCGCCCCAGTGGACATGCCCCGCAGTCGGTGACAGCAATCCGCACAGGATGCGCAGCAGGCTGGTCTTGCCAGAGCCGTTCTCGCCGGCGATGTGCAGGCAGGTCCCCGGCGCGACCTCGAAGTTCAGGCGCGTGAACAGCAGCCGTTCGCCGCGCGTGCACTCAAGATCGACGGTCTGCAGCATGAGGGGACGAGGGAGAAGTGGTGCGGGTCAGGCGTGCAACCGCGGGCGGATGATACGGGAGGCCGGCGCGGGCAA
>DAITAC010000152.1:0-6892 GCA_036824465.1 Burkholderiaceae bacterium | reverse complement strand
TGCGCCCGGCCTTATCCTCTCCGCGTGACCGCGACCGGACCATCATCGACCACCGATCCTGGCGCGGGTTGGCCGTTACTGATCGCCCTCGGCATCGCGCAGATCGTGTCGTGGGGTTCGATCTATTACGGCTTCGCGCTGCTGCTTGAACCGTTGCAGCGCGAGCTCAGCGCCAGCAAGGATGCGGTCGCTGGCGCGTTTTCCGTGTCGTTGCTGGCATCGGGGCTGTTCTCGATACGAATCGGTCGCACCATCGATCGATTTGGTGGCCGCGGCGTGATGACCCTGGGATCGCTGGCCGCCGCCGCCTTGCTCGCGCTGCTGTCGCGAGTCGAATCGCTGCCTGCCCTCTATGCGGTGTGGGCCGGGTTGGGCGTGGCGATGGCGGCCACGCTTTACGAGCCCGCGTTCGCGGTGATCACGCAGGTGTTCGCGTCAGGATTCCGGCGCGCGCTGACGGTGCTCACCCTGTTTGGTGGCTTTGCAAGCACGGTGTTCTGGCCGCTGACGACCTGGTTGATCGAGACCCTCGGCTGGCGCGAGGCCACGCTGTGGCTCGCATTGATCAACCTGGCGGTGTGCGTGCCTCTGCACCTGTGGATGGTGCCGCGCTCGCGCGTGTTACGCGAGGTCGCGGAGCCTGCGTCAGGGTCACGGCGAACTCATCGCCCGTGGGGTGAGCGGCGCTTTCAGGCGCTCGCACTCGCCTTTCTGGTCCATTACGTGGTGGTCTCCGCAGTGGCTGCGCACCTGATCGCGATGTTGCTGGCGCGCGGCCTGACGCCGGCGGCTGCCGCCGGCATCGGCGCGTTGATCGGACCGATGCAGGTCGCCGGTCGCATCGTCGAATTCGGTGCCAGCCGCTGGGTGCGCGCCGGGCAGGTGGGTCGCATCGCATCGGTCTTGCTGCCGGCGTCGTTGCTTGCGTTTCTGCTGGCCGATGGCGGCCTCGGCCTTCTGGCGTTGTTTGCCGTGCTTTACGGCGCCGGCAATGGCGCAATGACCATCGTGCGCGGCGCGCTGCCGGCCGAGTTGTACGGGCGCGAACACTACGGCGCGATCGCCGGCGCGCTTGCGATGCCAGGCCTGCTCGCGCGGGCGGCGGGACCATCGCTGGCGGCACTGCTGTGGACCGTGCTCGGCGGTTACGACCGCGTGACGATGGTCCTGCTGGTGGTTGCGGTGCTCGGCACGGTCGCGTTCTTCTTCGCCACGGCCGAGCGCAACGTCAATCGCGCTTGACCACCGCGTAGCGCTCGAGCGTAGTCGCGCGCGCTACCGCGTGGTCGACAATTGGCGCCGGGTAGTCCACGCCGATGATGCAACCGGCGTCGCTTTGGCGCTGCGCAGGCGCGAGCCACGGTGCGTGGATCTCCTTGGCATTGAAACTTTCCAGTTGCGGCAGGTAGCGTTTGATGAACGCGCCATCACGGTCGAACTTTTCGCTCTGCGTGACCGGGTTGAAGATGCGGAAGTAGGGCTGAGCGTCGCAGCCGCTCGATGCGGCCCACTGCCATCCGCCGTTGTTTGCTGCCAGATCGAAGTCGTTGAGGTGACGCGCGAAGTACCGCTCGCCGCGCCTCCAGTCGATGCCGAGGTCCTTGGTCAGAAAGCTCGCGACAACCATGCGCAATCGGTTGTGCATGTAGCCGGTCTGGTTGATCTGCGCCATTGCCGCATCGACGAGCGGATAGCCCGTTCGTCCCTCGCACCAGGCGGCGAATAGCGCCTGGTCTTCGCTCCAATGGATCCGGTCGTATTCGGGCTTGAATGCGCTTGTTGCGACATGCGGATGGTGAAACAGGATCTGTTGATAGAAGTCGCGCCAGATGAGTTCGGACAGCCAGACCTGCGCGCCGGTCGACCCCGCCTCGATCCTCTGCAGCGCGAAGGCCGCCAGTTCGCGGACCGACACCGTGCCGAAGCGCAGGTGCGCCGACAGGTACGACGGTCCCCTGACGGCGGGGAAGTCACGCGTGCGGTCGTACGTATCGATGCGGGTCTTGAACTCCTCGAGTAGCTGAGCGCCGCCCGTCGCACCGGTTGGAATGCGCAGGCGGGTCAGATTCGTGGCGGCAAAGCCAAGCTGCGCCAGCGCCGGAATCGAGTCAATCTGAGCTTGCCGCGCGAGAGTCGCAAAGTGTTGCTCGGTCGGATACGACTTCGCGTAGAACGGTGTGAGCTTCTTCAGCCAGGCGTTCTTGTATGGGGTAAAGACGGAAAAGGGTCGGCCCGCGCCGGTCAGCACTTCGTCCTTCTCAAAAATCACCTGATCCTTGAAGGTGTGCAGACGCCGCCCTGCCGCCGCAAGTGCGCTGGCGACCCGATCGTCCCGCGTGATCGCGTACGGCTCGCAGTCGTGATTGGCGAACACCGCATCGACGCGCAGTTCGGCCGCGAGCCGGACGATCTCGTCGGCGGCAAAGCCGTGGCGGACGATCAGCGCCGAGCCGCGCGCGGCGAGTGCGTGCGCCAACTCGATGATCGCATGGTGAATGAACTCGACGCGACGATCGGCCGAGAGCCCTTCCGCCAGCAACGCATCGAGGATTGCGCGGTCGAACACGAAAGCGCAGTACACGCGGCGGGCCGCGCGCAGCGCGTGATAAAGCGCCGCATGGTCGTGCAACCGCAGATCGCGGCGAAACCAGACGAGGGCGGCGTCCATTTAACAGTCAGCAAGCAGGGTCGAGGTCAATTTCCGGGTCGCCGGGTGAGAATACAATCGCTTGCATGGCAAAGGTCCAGATGAATCTGACCCACCAGTTCCTGATCGCCATGCCGAGCCTCGTCGATCCGAACTTCGAGCGTTCGGTGGTCTACATCTGCGAGCACAATGACAAGGGCGCTCTCGGGCTGGTCATCAACCGCTCAACTGACCTCACCCTGGCCAAGCTGTTTGACAAGATCGATCTGAAACTGGAGATCGCGCCTTGGAGGGACACCCCGGTCTACTTCGGGGGGCCGGTGCAAACCGAGCGTGGATTTGTGCTGCACAGCCCGACCGGCAACTACAGTTCCTCGCTGGCGATCGCCGACGAAATTGCACTTACCACGTCAAAAGATGTGCTCGAGGCTGTCGCTGACGGTACAGGGCCCAGGAAGTTGCTGGTCACGCTTGGCCACTCGGGGTGGGGCGGCGGGCAGTTGGAGAACGAAATCGCGCACAACGCGTGGCTGACGGTCGCGGCCAACGCCGGAATCATCTTCGAGACGCCGGCCGAACAGCGCTTCGACGCCGCATTGAAGCTCCTGGGCATTGATTCGACCCAGCTGTCGGGGCTGGCCGGACATGCTTGATCTGGTGCGTGTCACTGGACGCGGCCGGCCACTTCCAATTTCTTTCGCTTTTTCACTCCCGATGACCGACGCCGTGGTGCTCGCGTTCGATTTCGGCGCGCGCCGCATCGGCGTGGCAATCGGCAACACGATCACGTGCGAGGCGCGTCCGCTGGCGGTCATCGATGCAGTCGGAAAAGCGCGCTGGGCACAAATTGCCGCGCTCGTCGAGCAGTGGCAGCCGACGCAACTCGTCGTGGGCGTTGCCCGCCACCCCGACGGCGCACGGCACGAGATGACCGAACGGTGCGAACGCTTTGCGCGGCAACTCGAAGGGCGTCATCACTGCCCGGTCGCGCGCATTGACGAACGCTATTCATCGGCAGTCGTGGCGTATGGCGCCGATGACGCGGCAGCGGCCATCATTCTTCAGCAGTGGTTCAACGAAACGGCATGATTGCCCTCGACGCCGAAGCGATTTACCGCGCGTTTGCGCAGCGTGTGCGCGAAACTGTGGCCGGACGCGACGTGCGTCTCGTCGGCGTGCATACCGGGGGCGTGTGGCTGGCCGAACGCCTGAAGGAAGAACTGAAGATCCAGCATCCGGTCGGGGTTCTGGATATTTCGTTTTATCGCGATGACTTTGGCCGCTCCGGATTGAATCCGAGCGTGAAGCCGTCGAGCATTGCGTTCGATGTCGATGGCGCCGACATCCTGCTCATCGACGACGTGCTCTACACCGGCCGCACGGTGCGCGCCGCAATGAACGAACTGTTCGACTATGGCCGGCCGGCGCGCATCGATCTGGCGGTGCTGGTTGATCGCGGCGGCCGCGAACTGCCGATCGCGGCATCCGTAGTCGGCCGCACGATCGAGGTGCCCGCGGATGTCAGCGTTGTGCTGGCGCGCGACGACGCGGGCAAGCTCGGTCTCACGCTGGAGCAACGACCGGAGAAGAAGCAAGGTGCGTAATCCGCAACTCAACTCGAACGGCGAACTGCACCACCTGCTGACGATCGAGGGATTGCCGCGCGCCATCATCGAGCGCATCCTGACCACCGCCGACAGCTTCATCAATGTCGCATCGCGCGAGGTCAAGAACGTGCCGCTGTTGCGTGGCACGGCCGTGTTCAACCTGTTCTTCGAGCACAGCACGCGCACGCGCACCACGTTCGAGATCGCGGCGCGCCGGCTTTCCGCCGACGTGTTCAACCTGGACATCACGCGCTCGAGCACCTCCAAGGGCGAATCCCTGCTCGACACGATCAACAATCTCACGGCGATGCAGGCCGACATGTTTGTGGTCCGCCATGCGACCAGTGGCGCGCCGTATCTGATCGCCCAGCACGTGGCGCCGCACATCCACGTCATCAATGCCGGCGACGGCCGCCATGCGCACCCCACGCAGGGGCTGCTCGATATGTACACGATTCGCCACTACAAGCGCGAATTCGCGAACCTGAGAGTGGCGATCGTCGGCGACATCCTGCACTCGCGCGTGGCGCGCTCGGACATCCACGCGCTGACCACGCTCGGCGTGCCCGAGGTGCGTGCGGTGGGGCCGCTGACGCTGCTTCCATCCGGGCTCGAGGAGATGGGCGTGCGCGTGTGCACCCGGCTCGAGGAAGGCATCAAGGACGCCGACGTGATCATCATGCTGCGGCTGCAGAACGAACGGATGCGCGGCGCGCTGCTGCCCAGCGCACAGGAGTTCTTTCGCAACTATGGCCTGACGCCGGACAAGCTGCGGCTGGCGAAGCCCGATGCGATCGTGATGCATCCCGGTCCGATGAACCGTGGCGTGGAGATCGATTCGCACGTCGCCGATGGCGCGCAAAGCGTGATCCTGCCGCAGGTGACATTCGGCATCGCGGTGCGCATGGCGGTGCTGTCGATTGCGGCATCGTCGCAGAGGATGCAATGAGAAGTCGGGCGTCGGGCGTCGAGCGTGGCGAGCATGATGTTCGCGTCCCCACCGGGAGCACCGGCCGATGAGAATCGCCATTCGCAATGGCCGCGTGATCGATCCGGCGTCGGGACACGATGCAATCGCCGACCTGTTCATCGCCGACGGACGCATCGCCGCGATCGGTGCCGAGCCGCCGGGATTCAAGGCCGATCGAACCATTGACGCGCACGGTCTGATCGTTGCGCCGGGTCTGGTCGATCTGTGCGCGCGCATGCGCGAGCCGGGCGCCGAAGGTGCGCTTAAGGTCGAGATGCGCGCCGCTCTGGCTGGCGGCGTGACGGGCGTCGTGTGTCCGCCCGACACCGATCCGCCGCTCGATGAGCCGGGGCTGGTGCGCATGCTGCGCCAGCGCTCGCGCGAGGCGGCGGGAGCACGGCTGTATCCGCTCGGGGCGCTGACCGCGGGACTGGCGGGCGAGGCGCTGGCGGAGATCGAGACGCTGCACGAAGTCGGCTGTGTTGCCTTCATGCACACACGTGCGCTGCCACACGACAACAGCGTGCTGCTGCAGGCGATGCGCTACGCGAAGACATTCGATCTGCCGCTGTGGCTGCGGCCGGTCGAGGACACGCTGGCTGGCAGCGGTGTCGCCGCCGCGGGTCCGGTGGCAGGGCGACTCGGCCTGCCCTCCGTTCCGGTTGCGGCGGAGACGGTCGCGTTGCACACGGTGTTCGAACTGCAGCGCGCGGCGGGTAACCCGCGCGTGCACCTGGCGCGCCTGTCTTCGGCCGCCGGCGTCGAGCTCGTGCGCCGGGCCAAGCGCGACGGCCTTCCCGTCACCGCCGACGTCGGCATTCATCACGTGCATTTGATCGACGTCGACATTGGTTACTTCGACTCCAACTACCGGCTTGATCCGCCGCTGCGATCGCAGCGCGATCGGGACGCCATCGTCGCCGGATTGGCCGACGGCACGATCGACGCGATCTGCTCCGATCACACGCCGGTTGGCGAAGACGACAAGCTGTTGCCGTTTGGCGAAGCCGCACCCGGTGCCACGGCGCTCGAGACACTGCTTCCCCTGGTGTTGAAATGGGCCGGGCGCGCCAAGGTGCCGCTGGTCCGCGCGCTGGGCAAGGTAACGAGCGATGCGGCGCGTGTGCTGGGGGAGCCGACCGGCCGGCTGGCGATCGGCGCCAAGGCCGACATCGTCATGTTCGATCCGAGCGTGCCCTGGCGTGTGGTTCCCGAAGCGCTCGTAAGCGACGGCAAGGACACGCCGTTCGCCGGTCATGAGCTGGAAGGCCGCGCGCGCTTCACCCTCGTAGGTGGTGAAGTCCGCTTCGAGCGCCGCTGACGCGCCAGCGCGCCGGCGATTGACATGAGCGCGCTGATCGCACCGCTGCGGATTGTCGTGCTGCTGGCGCATGTGCTTGTCGGCCTGGCGATCGCGCTGCTGATCTTCCCGTGGCAGTCGCAGCGGCGGCGCAATCCAACCATTCGAATCTGGTCGCGCGCGCTGCTGGCGATCTGCGGCGCGCGCCTGCGCGTTACCGGTTTCGCAATCGAGCCGAAACTGGCGCGAAGCGGCGTCGCGGACTGGACCCAGGGGCGATTGCTGTTGTCGAATCACATCTCTTGGATCGATGTCTTCGCGATACTCGCCACGTTGCCGAGCAGATTCGTCGCCAAGGCCGAGATCGG
>DAITAC010000151.1:0-6936 GCA_036824465.1 Burkholderiaceae bacterium | reverse complement strand
CGTGCACTGCAAGACCTGCGACATCAAGGACCCGACGCAGAACATCGTCTGGGTCGTGCCCGAGGGCAGCGGCGGGCCGAATTACACGAATATGTAGGCGGCGCTACACCCCAAGGTAGCGCCCCGGCTTGTGGTTGATCGCGACGACGAGGTTCAGCGCGATCGCGCCGAGCACCGAGATCGCAATCTTCAGCGGATCGACCAGAGCGAAGGCCGCCAGCACGATCGCACAATCGATTGCCATCTGCGTCTTCCCCGCGCGCCAGCCGTAACGATCCTGCAGAAAAAGCACGAGCACGTTGACGCCGCCAAGGCTGGCCTTGTGGCGGAAGAACATCAGCAGTCCGGCGCCCACCAGGAATCCCCCCATCACCGCGGCATATAGCGAGTTGAGCCGGCCGAAGCTGAGCACCGCGGGCATCAGCTCGCTGAAAAGAGAAAGCAGCGCAACCGCGCAGAAGGTCTTCAGCACGAACTGCCATCCCATCGAGCGCACCGCGAGCCAGTAGAAGGGCAGATTGAGGACGAAGAACACGGCGCCGAAGCGCCAGCCCGTCGCGTAATGGATCAGGAACGCGAGCCCCGCCGTGCCGCCGGTCAGCAGACCTGCCTGGGCAAACATCGCGATGCCGAGCGCGACGAACAGCGAGCCGGTGACGAGCGCCTGCGCATCCTCGAACGCGCTGTGACGGACTTCGGTTGGTGTGGCCTGCAGCATGGGTGACGAGGGCCAATCCAATCGGCGCCACGCGCTGTCTACGGCAAGTTCGTCCTTGCCCTGCACTCGACGGTGTCGCCAGTACCGTGACCGGCACGGCACACATAGACCGCACGATCGGTCGCGTCGTAGAACCAGGCGAACGAGATGCCGTTTGACGAGGAGCTGCCGATCGGCGTCACCGACGGACGCAGATCGATCCGGCCCTGCGCAAAGGCATGCAAGCCGTAGCCGGCGATCACGGCAACGGCGATCAAAGCTGCGATCTTCTTCATCAATTCCTCCTCGTTATCGGACAACACATGCCGGCGTAGCGATCATTCCCGGCTGACCCATCATTGGACACCAACCCGCGAATTTGCCGGGAATTGGTCGATCACGCGATTACGCACTGCTTGTCGGCGCGCGCAATTCGGCCGACGATGGCGCCGTTGCGAATCAAATCCTGAGGGAGATAGACGATGTCCTACTCCAGTTATCACAAGAAGGCGATCCTGAATCGCGAACTGCATCCCGAGACACAGATGATGTCGTACGGCTACGACCCGTTCCTGTCCGAGGGCGCGGTCAAACCGCCGGTGTTCCTGACCTCGACCTTCGCCTTCAAGACCGCAGAGGACGGAGCGAACTTCTTCGACGTGGTCGCCGGCCGCAAGCCGCCACCGACGGACTCCGGCGCGGGGCTCGTCTACAGCCGTTTCAACCATCCAAACCTCGAGATCGTCGAGGACCGGCTGGCGTTGCTCGACGGCGCGCAGTCGGCCATCGTCACATCGAGCGGCATGGCGGCAATCGGCACGGTGTTCCTGACCTTCCTGCGGCCGGGCGACCAGATCGTGCACTCCACGCCGCTTTATGGCGGCACCGAAACGCTGATCCGGAAGATCCTTCCCGAGTGGGGCGTCGGTGGGCACCCGTTCGTCGAAGGCCTGTCGCAGGCACAGATGGAATTGGCGCTCGAGTCTGCCGCCGCGCGCGGCAAGGTGGCGCTGTTCTACATCGAAACCCCCGCCAACCCCACCAACTCGCTGATCGATCTGGCGGCGGTCGCGCAGGCGCTCGCGGTGTTCGAACGCAAGCACGGCTACCGGCCGATCTCCGCCTGCGACAACACGATGCTCGGGCCGATCTTCCAGCATCCGATCCGCGACGGCATCGACCTGTCGATCTACTCGCTGACCAAGTATGTCGGCGGCCACAGCGATCTCGTCGCGGGCGGCGTCACCGGTCGTGCGGACCTGATCCAGAAACTGCGGCTGATGCGCGGCGCATTCGGCTCACAACTCGATCCCCATTCCTCATGGATGATCGCGCGCTCGATGGAAACCCTGGTGCTGCGCATGCGCCGTGCGGCCGCCACGGCGAGTCGCGTTGCGCACTGGCTGGCCGACAATCCCGTGCGCAAGGTCGAGGTGCTGCACCCGCAGATGATGACTGATCCCGCCTATCAGGCGGTCTATCGGCGCCAGTGCACCGGCGCGGGCTCGACGTTCTCGCTCGTGCTCGACGGTGGACGTGACACGGCGTTCCGCTTTATCAACGCGCTGACGCTGTTCAAGTCGGCGGTCAGTCTCGGCGGCACCGAGTCGCTGATCTGCCACCCCGCGTCGACCACGCACTCCGGCGTGCCGGTCGACGTGCGCAAGCAGGTGGGCGTGTCAGAGGGGCTGATCCGGATGTCGATCGGACTGGAGCACGAGGAAGACCTGATTGCGGACCTGGAGGCGGCATTGCGCGCCTGTTGATATTCAGCGCGCTCGCAAGACGCCCACAATCATCCCCATCGTCACGAGTACCAGCCCGATCACGGCCGCCGCCATCAGTGGTTCACCCAGCAGCGGCACCGCGAGTATCGCTGCCAGTCCGGGCACGACGGCGGTGAGCATCGCGGTCTTGGTCGGTCCGAAGGTCATCAGCACGCGCGTGTAGACAAGCGTGCTGGCGACGACTGACAGCAGCCCCTGATACGCACCCTGGCCGATCACCTCCCACACCGGTGCCTCGGCGATCTTCTTCGGCAACAGCAATGCGTAGATCGGCAAGTAGATCAGCGCTGCGCCGACGGCGAGCGCGATCGTTGCCTCAACGGGACGGATCTGCCATTTCCGCGCGAACACGACGAACACCGCCCAGCACGTCGAGGCGGACAGAAACAGCGCGTCGCCAATCAGCGAGCGGCGATCGACCACCAGACTTCCGTAGCCGATCGTGACGATGCCGGCCAGGATCAGCGCAAGGCCGATCGCCCTCATTCCGGCGATGCGTTCGCGCAGCACGAGCCACGCGATCAGCGCCGTCGAGAAAGGCAGCGCTCCGGGCATCAGAACGCCGGCATGCGCAACCGGCGCGAACACGAACGCGGTGAATGCGAACAGCCCAAAGCCAAGGCCCGCGAACATGGCGACCGTGAGAATCTGCAGCGCCGTCATGCCGCCCATAGCCGCCGACAGCGAGTGCCGCGTGCGCAGACGCCAGAGCAGAACGGGCAGCATCACGGCAGATGCCACACCGAAACGCAACGCGGCGAGATCCGTTGGCAGCAGACTTCGGCTGCCCACGCTCGCGCGGGAGATGAGGATGAAGCCGGTCCAGATCGCGACCGTCGCGAATGCGCAGACGGTGCCAATCAGGACTTCCCGGCGGGCCGCCGCCTGTGCTCCGCCGAGGGTCTTGCCTGGTCGCCCCACGCTAACCCCGTCCCCGCGGGGGGGACGAGGAGGCAGACGCGTCGGGCACTGCCGCACGCCAAGCACCGGCAAGATGTAGCTGCAACCAGTAAGCGCCGACGATGGTCTTGACGTCGGTGACCGAGCCATCGCGGATCCAGTCCAGAAGCTGCTCGAGCGTGGCGGTGAACACTTCCAGCACCTCGCCGTCGTCGGTGCGCGCGGTGTCCAGCGCGAGTCCGCGCGCGAGGTACACGTAGATCTTCTCGTCGCAGTAGCCGATTGCGTTGTGAAAGTCGCCCAGATGAATCCACTGATCTGCGCGATAGCCGGTTTCCTCCAGCAGTTCTCGCTGCGCGCAGCCCAGCAGCGATTCGCCTTCGTCGATCTTGCCGGCCGGAAACTCGATGAAGCTTCTGCGCAGCGGATAGCGGTACTGGCGCTCGAGCACAAGCCGGCCATCGTCGAGCAAAGGAATCATCATCACCGCACCGGGGTGACGCAGGTACTCGCGCGGTGCGATGTGACCGTCCGGGCAGCGCACCCGGTCTTCGAACACCTTGAGAAAGACTCCCTCGTAGGCGAGCCGCGACTCGAGGGTTTCTTCCGCCAGCGGGTCCGCGTCGGCACGCTCGGATGTCATCGGATCACGGATCACGCCTCAGCCGCCCAGAGCCTTGATCATCGCGTTGGCGCACAGCGCCAGCAGGTACTGCGGCAGGATGCCGAGCACCAGCACCAGGGCGCCGTTGAGCGACAGCGCCACCCGCATGTCCTGGGTCGCGACAATCGGGCGCAAGTCGGACGGCTCTTCGAAATACATCACCTTGACCACGCGCAGGTAGTAGTACGCGGCGATCAGCGAGAAGAACAGCGCAATCACCGCAAGCCACACCATGCCGGTTGTGATGCCATTGCCAAGCAGCGCCTGCAGCACCACCAACTTGGCGTAGAAGCCCATCGTCGGCGGAATGCCGGCGAGCGAGAACATCAGCAGCAGCATGACGAACGCGTACCAGGGGCTGCGCTTGTTCAGGCCCTTGAGATCGCCAATCTCCTCGGCCTCGAAGCCCTGGTGCGCGAGCAGCAGGATGATGCCGAAGGTGCCGAGCGTGGTCAGTGCATAAGTGATCACATAGAACATCGCCGCGCTGTATGCGTTCGCGGTACTCAGCGTGTCCCCACCGACCACGCCCGAAAGCATGGCCAGCAGCATGAAACCCATCTGGCCAATCGTCGAATACGCGAGCATGCGCTTCAGGTTGCTCTGCGCGATGGCGGTCACATTGCCGACCGCGAGCGATGCGACCGAAAGCAGGATCAGCATCTGCTGCCAGTCGACCGCCAGCGCCAGCAACCCTTCGACCAGCAGGCGGAACGCGATCGCAAACGCCGCCAGCTTGGGCGCCGAACCGATCAATATGGTCACCGGTGTGGGCGCGCCGTGATAAACGTCCGGCACCCACATGTGAAACGGCACCACGCCGAGCTTGAACGCGATGCCGGCGACGATGAAAACGGTGCCCAGCACCAGTGCCGCGCGGCTGGCGACCTCGCCGCCGCCGATGCGGCGCGCGAGTTCGTTGATGTCGAGCGTGCCGCCAGCGCCGTACAGCATTGACATCCCGTACAGCAGGAAGCCGGACGCCAGCGCGCCGAGGACGAAGTACTTCATCGCGGCCTCAGTCGCCTTCGCATCGTCCCGGCGCAGCGCGACCAGTGCGTACAGCGACAACGACTGCAGCTCGAGACCCAGATAGATCACCAGCAGGTTGGATCCCGAGATCATCACAAAGATGCCCAGCAGCACGAACAGCGCGAGCGTGAAGAGTTCCCCTTTCCACAGGCCGCGGTCGCGCGCATAGCCTTGCGCGTACACCAGCATCAGAGCGGTGCACAGGCAGGCAAAGATCTTCAACAGGTGTGCCATCGGATCGGACACGTACATATGGCCGAATGCGTAGGCCACCGTCTCGTCGGCCAGAAGCGCGATGCAGATCGCCGCGACCACGCCTAGCGTGGCGAGCGTCAGCACGTAGGTGACATTGCGACGCTCGTCGCTGACAAACAGATCGATCACCATCACGGCGAGCGCCGCTGCGAGCAGCACGATCTCCGGGAGAGCGGCGAAGGCGTTCAGGGCGTCCATCATTGCCCCGCCGGCAGTTTCGACTGGCTGACGTGCTGCAGCAGGTCGGTGACCGACACGTGCATCAGGTCGGTGAAGGGCTTCGGATACACGCCCATCCACAGCACCGCGATTGCCAGCAAAGCCAGAATCAGGAACTCGCGCCCGCCGATATCGGTCAGCTCGCGCACGTGATCGTTGGCGATGTCGCCGAAGATCACGCGCTTGTACATCCACAGCGAGTACGCGGCGCCGAGGATCAGCGTGGTCGCGGCGATGGCGCCGATCCAGAAGTTGTACTTGACCGCGCCCAGGATCACCATGAATTCGCCGACGAAGCCGCTGGTGGCGGGTAGCCCGCAGTTGGCCATCGCGAACAACATCATGAAGCTGGCGAACTTCGGCATTGTGTTCACCACACCGCCGTAGTCGGCGATGTTGCGGCTGTGCATGCGGTCATACATCACGCCGATGCACAGGAACATCGCGCCCGAGATGAAGCCGTGCGAGATCATTTGCACGATCGCACCCTCGACCCCGATCTGGTTGAAGATGAAGAAGCCGAGCGTCACGAACCCCATGTGCGCGATCGACGAATACGCAACCAGCTTCTTCATGTCGGTCTGCACCAGCGCCACGAAGCCGATGTAAACCACCGCGACCAGCGAGATCGTGATGATGAACCAGTCGAGCTGGTGCGAGGCATCCGGCACGATCGGCAGCGAGAAGCGCACGAAGCCGTAGGCGCCGAGTTTCAGCATGATCGCCGCCAGCACGACGCTGCCTCCGGTCGGCGCCTCAACGTGCGCGTCGGGGAGCCACGTGTGCACCGGCCACATCGGCACCTTGACCGCAAACGCGGCAAAGAATGCAAGGAACAGCAGCACCTGTGGGCCAAGCGGAATCTTCAGCTTGTGCCAGCCGAACAGATCGAAGCTGCCGCCGGCCGTGTAGTACAGGTAGATCAGCGCGATCAGCATCAAGAGCGAACCGGCCAGCGTGAACAGAAAGAACTTGAATGCGGCGTACACGCGGTTCGGCCCGCCCCAGACGCCGATGATGATGTACATCGGAATCAGCGTCGCCTCGAAGAAGATGTAGAACAGAAGCCCGTCGGCGGCGCTGAACACCCCGATCATCAGGCCGGACAGGATCAGGAACGCGGCGTTGTACTGCGCGACCTTTTCCTCGATCACCTCCCAGCCGGCGATGACCGTGATCAGGTTGATGAAAGCCGTCAGCAGCACAAACCAGATCGAAATGCCGTCGACGCCGAGGTGGTAGTTCGCATTCACCCGCTCGATCCACAGCGCCTTCTCGACGAACTGCAGGCCGCCCGCCCTGGCATCGAAGCCGAGATAGAGCGGAACGGTCACCAGCAGCCCAAGCAGTGCCCCGGCGAGCGCGACGGTCTTGACCACGCC
>DAITAC010000070.1:0-22463 GCA_036824465.1 Burkholderiaceae bacterium | reverse complement strand
TATATTTCTACAGTATGCCTCCCCGTTTCACCTGTCCGTCGTGCCGCTCGACCGAGTTCGAGCAGGTCGTGGTCAGGTTGCCCAGCGGGATGCTGCGCCAGACGGACTTCTTCTGTTGCCGCGCCTGCAGGACGGTCTATTTTGACCCGGCCACATTCCACGCGGGCCAGCCTGCAGGTTCAGCGTCGATGACTCCGAACTTCAAGACCTATGGCAAGTAAACGCGGCCGGCCCCACCACTTATGAACGCCGTTGCCGAACCGCTGTCCCCTGCGCACGACCGCAGCTATCTCGCCAGGCTCAACGCGCAGCAACTGGCTGCCGCCGAGCACGGTGCGGGCGTTGAGGCGGCCGGGCCGTTGCTGATCATTGCGGGGGCGGGCTCAGGCAAGACCAACACGCTGGCGCATCGCGTCGCCTGCCTGATCGAGCGCGGGGCGGATCCGCGCGAGATGCTGCTTCTGGCCTTCACGCGGCGCGCGGCGATCGAGATGATCCGCCGTGTCGAGCGCATCGTGGGCGTGATGTCGCGTGCGCAGGCGCGCCACGCCACGTCGTCGCTGTTGTGGGCGGGCACCTTCCACTCCATTGGTGCCCGCCTGCTGCGCGAGTACGCAGAGCGGATCGGGCTCAGCCCGGCGTTCACGATCCACGACCGCGAGGACTCCGCCGACCTGATGAACCTCGTTCGGCACGATCAGGGATTGTCGAAGACCGGGAAACGCTTTCCGCTGAAGGGCACCTGCCTTGCCGTCTATTCAAAGACGGTCAACACCGAAGAGCCGCTGGGCAGTGTGCTCGCGGGGAGTTTTCCCTGGTGCGCGGAGTGGGAAGTTGAATTACGTGCACTCTTTGCCGCCTATGTCGAAGCCAAGCAGCGACAGAACGTGCTCGACTACGACGACTTGCTGCTGTACTGGGCGTCGATGATGGCGGAGCCCTCGATCGGCAGTGAGATCGGCGCACGGTTTCGGCACGTGCTGGTCGATGAGTACCAGGACACCAACCGCTTGCAGGCTTCGGTGCTGCTGGGTCTGAAGCCGAACGGGCGGGGCCTCACCGTGGTGGGTGACGACGCGCAGGCGATCTTCTCGTTCCGCGGCGCCACGGTGCGCAACATCCTGGACTTCCCAAGGTGCTTCGATCCGCCGGCCACCGTGATCACGCTGGAGCAGAACTACCGCTCGACCCAGTCCATCCTTGCGGCATCCAACGCCGTCATCGCGTCGGCCCGTGAGCGCTTCACGAAGAACCTGTTCTCCGAGCGCGCCTCGTCAGCCCGTCCGCGGCTGGTGTCGGTGGCGGACGAAGCGGTGCAGGCGCGCTATGTGGTGGAGCAGGTGCTCGAGCAGCGCGAAAGCGGGCTGCCGTTGCGCGCGCAGGCCGTTCTGTTCCGTGCCTCGCATCACAGCACGCAGCTCGAACTGGAACTTGGCCGCCGCAATATTCCGTTCGTGAAATTCGGTGGCCTCAAGTTCCTCGAGGCCGCGCACATCAAGGACCTGCTCGCCTGCCTGCGCTGGGCCGAAAACCCGCGCGATCGCGTCAGCGGCTTCCGCGTGCTGCTGATGCTGCCGGGCGTGGGTCCGAAGACCGCTGCGCGCGCGCTCGAGCAGATGGCCGCGGCGGCACTGCCGATCGATGCGCTCGGCCAGTTCGAGCCGCCGCCGGCAAGTCGCGACGAGTGGCGCGCGCTGGTTGAACTGGCGCAAACGCTGCGCGACCGCCGCGCCGCGTGGCCGAGCGAACTGTCGCTGGTCCGACGCTGGTACGAGCCGCAACTTTTTCGTCTGTACGACAACGCCGAGGCGCGGCTTGCCGACCTCGGTGCGCTGGAGAATATCGCGGGCTCCTATCCGTCGCGCGAGCGATTCCTGACGGAACTGACACTCGACCCGCCGGACGCAACGAGCGACGAGGCGGGTGTGCCGCTGCTCGATGAGGACTACCTGACGCTGTCGACGATTCACTCGGCCAAGGGGCAGGAGTGGGGCGCGGTGTATGTGCTGAATGCCGTTGACGGCTGCCTGCCGTCGGATCTTTCGACTGGCACGCCGGAGGAAATCGAGGAAGAGCGACGGCTCCTGTATGTCGCCATGACGCGGGCGAAGGATCAGTTGCATGTCGTCGTGCCCCAGCGGTTCTATGTGCATCAGCAGTCGGCGCTCGGCGATCGCCACGTGTATGGATCGCGCACGCGCTTCATTCCGCATCAACTGGAAACGCTCTTCGACATGGTCGCCTGGCCGCGGGCCGAAAGTCCAGGCGCAATGCCAGAAACGCAAGCGCGAGCGGTGGCGGTCGATGTCGCGGCCAAGATGCGGGAGATGTGGCGCTGATCAGTGCCTGTCGGCCAGCGGCGCCGTCTCGCGCGGAGCGCTTTTCGTCAGACTCAGCCGCGCAGGTCGTCGTTCGGCACGATGGTCGGAAATTCCGTCGGCGCCGAGTCGCCCATGATGACCGTATTGCCTTCGCTCCAGGGCGCATGCTGGTAGTCGAACGACTTCGCGATGCGCGGCTTGACCACCTCGAAGAACGGGGAGATGTCGAAGTCGCGCGGCACGTACAGGCTGTGGTGGCGTATGCGCCACAACTCGCGCACTTGGTCGGCGCGGCCCGGATCACCGTCGCGCTTGCGCGAGATGACCGGCAGGATGGGATAGCGGACCGCGCCAAAGGCCTGCGCGATCAGCGTTGAGCAGATCGCGCGCGTCGGGTCGCCGCTGCCGAAAGCGATCAGGCGGCGTCGCAGTCGCGTCGGTATCGGAAATGGCAACAGGTAGCGCGCCAGGTCCAGCACGTTCTTCAGGTCGTACTGATAGCCAAGACGCTGGATCACGTATTGAATCAGGCGTTCGCAATCCTCTTCAGTCAGGTTGACCGGGCGACAGATGCGCATGCGGAAGCTGCTGTAGCACGACAGCGGCACCGCGCGCACACCTTCCAGCACGTCGGCCTCGATCAGCGTGGCCGCTTCGCCGCCGGTCGACGGCAGTTCCGGACGCTGGCCGACATAGAGCGCCGCATGGGTCCACATGGACTGCGTCAGATACTTGATCGCCCCGCCCATGCGCGTGTTGCCTTCGATCAGCAGCACGTCGCCGGGGGCCAGCGTGTCCGCCACCATTCGCGCGTCGGCACTGGTGCCGCCGGGCTTGCCGATCGGCTTCGAAAGGTACGCTGCGAGTGCCCGTCCGACGAAAGCGAACACGGTTCCTCTGTCGACGATCCAATGGGACGCTTAAATAGTATCCGCTTGGTGAGAGCGGGAGTGCGGCTTTTCGTATGACGCGTCGCAGACGCCACAGGTGCGCAGGCACCGGCGGGCGCAGCCGTCTTCCCGCTGTAAAGCTCCGCGCCTCAGCGCAGATGCCTGCCAAGAAAGCTGAAAGTGCGGTCCCACGCAACCTGCGCCCAGGCCTCGTCGTACTGCGTGAACGGATAACGCCTGGGACCCTGCGCCGTCTCGTTGGCAAACCCGTGATAGGCCAGATAGCGGTGAGCCTGGTAGGCCACGCCGGCGGCGCGTAACTTCTCCTCCACCGCGTCCACGCCGGCAATCGGAAACGCGTTGTCCTGCTCGGCCCAGTGCGCCATCACCGGCGTCTTGATCTTGCTGGCATCCAGGAACTCCAGCGGCGGGTGGCCGTACCACACCACGCCGGCATCGGCCTCGGGAACCATCGTGAGCGACAGCAGGGTGAGCGCGCCGCCCATGCAAAAGCCGGTGATGCCCACCTTGCCCGCACGGCCCTTCAGGTATTGCACGGCGCCGCGAACGTCCTGCGAGGCCGCATCGCCGAAGTTGAGGTTGGTCATCAGGTGATGCGCTTCTTCCGCATCAATCGTGGACTTGCCGCGGTACAGGTCGGGCACCAGCGCGAGGTAGCCCGCCCGCGCCAGCCGCTCGGCCACGCCGCGGATCTGCTCGTTCATGCCCCACCACTCCTGGATCACCACCAGCGCCGGGGCGCCGGCACCGCTCGCCGGCTCAGCCAGATAGCCCTGCACGCCTTGTCCGTCGGGGCGCTTGAAAGTGACGTTGCTGCCCATTGTGTGTCTCCTCATCGTTGTTCGTGGACCGGCGCAGTAGAGCGCATTGCGCCGCGTCGGGTCAAGCGGTCTGAACGTCGTGCTGGACTCCGGCTTTGCTCTTTCTGAGTGCCGAGCGCGATGGCATGTCTCGAACGGAAGGCGGCACTCGTCGCGACGCGAGGCCGTTTGACTCCGGTGGTTCCCGCCTGATGCGGTTCACGTCACGGTTCTTTCGTTTCGTCGCAATCCGCTCGCGCCGCGCGAGCCAGCTGCCTAGAGTCCACATCAACGCAGCGGCACGGGTCCGCGTAACTGCGCAGGAGTCAGATATGTACACGACCAAACCTTCGATCAGGTTCGCGAGCTTTGCGGCGGCGGTTCTGATGACGGCGGTCATTCTCTCCGCTGTGAGCGCTGGATTCAGCGGCGCGATGGCGGCGTCGATGCACGCCCCCGCGGTTGTGCAACTCGAGCGTATTGAGGTGATTGCACCGCGCACGGTCCAGACAGCGGCAACGCTTCCAGAGCGCGCGCGGCGGCGCCTTTGACTTTCAGTCGCCGTTCGTGGGCGATGGGACTGCGCGGTCGGCGTCGCCGGGTGGCGGCGAGCACTCAGCGGACAGCGTTCTCGGCGACGGGAGCGCCCGCTCCGATGTCGTGGGTACCGGCGCGGCCCAGCGCGGCCAGTGCGGCAGCGCGCTGCGTGGCGAATGCGCGTATGTCCGCCGAAAGGGCTGGCTGTGCCTGCGCGCGGGTAAATGCGGCATGCGCCTCGGTCATCCTGCCGTCGGCCTCGAGCGCGAGCGCGAATCCGATCCACCACACGGGATTCGGATCGACACTTGCGACCGCCTTGCGATAGGCGTCGACCGCGGGCCGCGCACGACCAGCCTGCTGAGCAACGCCGCCGAGCAGCGCGTAGTACGCGCCGCTGCGCGCGCTTTCGGGCACGCGTTCGAGTGTGCGGATTGCGCTGGCCGGGTCGCCGAGCTCAGCCTGCAACTGCGCAGCGCGTGCGGCAAAGCGCGTCGGATCGATCTCGGCACCTTCGAGCAATGTCCGCGCTGCAAGATCGCGGCGCGATGCTTCGGCATACAGCGCGGCAAGCGCGAGCCGCGCATCGACCTGCGCCGGCTGCTGCTGCAGCGAGCGCGTGAGCAGTGCAATGGCTTCGATCGTTCGCCCGCGCGAGATCAGTTCGGCTGCGCGTGCGGTTTCGGCCGGCACGCTTGCCGCGCCGGCGGTCGACCGCTGCACGGCAGGTGCAACGACATCTGGCGTCGTCGCAGCAGCAGGGGTTTCCGGGGGCGATGCTGCATCTTTCGCAATTGACTGTTTGTTCGCGGCAGCGCGCTTTGCGTCGGGCTGCGGACTGTCCACCAGCGCAGAGATCTTCACCGGCGTCGGTGCGGAAACGGTCTTCGCGACCTTGGGCGCGTTTGCAACCGGGGCAACGGCGGCGTTCACTTGCGAACGCTTTGCTGGCCGCGCCGGCGCGGTAGCGACGTCGACCGGCACCGCCTCAATGGATCGCGACAAAGGCGCGACCGCCGCGCCGTAGGTCGACATGCCGAGCGGCTTGCGATCGGAGGTCACGGCTCCAGCGCGCTGTTCCATCCAGGTCAGCGTCCCGAGCGTTCCAGCAACCGCAGCAAGCGTGAGCCACCAGACGATCGGCCGCACACGCGGGGGCAAAGGCGCCGGCGTGACCGCGCGCGGTTGTGCGCCCGCGTGCGCCACGGCGCCGCGCGCGTCGAGACTGCGAAGCACTTCGTTCAGCACGCTCATGGGTGTGCTCCGAGTCGCAGGCATCGCACCGAGGCAGCGAGCATTTTCGACCATGGCACCCACGCGGTGCGCGCGCGTAGCTGTTCGACGTACGGCGTGTCCGCCGCGGCGGCCCGCACGTGAACGCTCGTCACCTGCAATGCGCCTTCGCCGAACGCGAGCAGCAGTGCCTTGTGCGCAACGATGTTCAGCAGCCGCGGCACGCCACGACAGGCCTGATGCAACTGTCGCGCCACGGCGGGCGCGAAGACACCGGCGCCGCCATCGGTGCGGCCCGCCACGCGCAGCCGATGCGCAAGATAGCGCTCCGTCTCTTCGATAGTCATCGAGTCCAGCGCGTACTGAAAGGTGATCCGGCTGGCGAGCTGGCGCAGCGACGTGCGGGCGAGCTTCTTGTCCAGTTCCGGCTGGCCAAACAGCACGACCTGCAGCAGCTTGCTCTTCTCTGTCTCGAGATTCGACAGCAGGCGCAGCGACTCCAGCGTCTCGTCAGGCATCGACTGCACTTCGTCGAGGCAGACCACCACGCGGCGCCCGGCGGCGGCGGCCGACAGCAGGCGCTGGTTCAGAAGCGTGAGCAGCTTGAGTTCGGGTGCGGTCAGCCACGCATCGATCTTCAGCTCCTGCGCGATTGCCAGCAGCAGCGTGCGCGGCGATACACACGGATTCGGAACGTAGGCCGTCTCGTAACGCCCTCCGCGCTCGGCGAGCGCAGCCAGCAGGCGGCGGCAGGCGAGCGTCTTGCCGGTGCCGACTTCGCCCGTGATCTTGATGAATCCCTGCCCGTCGTCGACCGCCAGCAGCAGCGTGTTCAACGCTTCCTGGTGCGCGCGTGACGAATACGCAAACGCCGTGTCCGGGGTCAAAGAGAACGGCGCCGAGTGCAGGCCGAAGTGTTCGTGGTACATGGCGGTCGGCGACTTTGCGCTATGGGGCGCGGCGCGCGATGCCGGCAATCGCCTCGATGCGATCGAGCGATTCCTCGCGCATTGCGTCGAGCTGCGCATCGGACTGCACCACGGTGGGTTTGAGCAGAATCACGAGCTCGTGCTTGTCGGTCTCGTTCGTGCGCGAACCGAACAACTCGCCCACGCCAGGAATGCTGCCCACGCCCGGCACCTGTTTGCGGTCGGCGGAGCGCGAGACTTTCATCAGCCCGCCGATGGCGACGATGTTGCCGTCGCGCACGCGCACGATGGTGTCGGTCTCGGAGACGGTCGACGATGCCAGCGGCAGCGTGAAGCTGCCCAGCGTGCCGAGATTCAGTTGCTTGGTGCGCTCAGCCACGTTCGACACCGAAGGATGGACGTGCAGGATGATGTTGGCCTCAGCATCGATCTGCGGCGTGACGTCGAGCGCGACACCGGAAAAGAACGGCTGTACCGTGATCGTCGGCGACACGACGTTGCCGGTGGCCGTGCTGTTGGTGGTTGTCGTCACGTTGGTGACGAAGAAGTCGTCGGTGCCGACCTTCAGCACCGCCTTCTGGTTGTTCAGCGTGGCGATCCGCGGGCTGGACAGCACCTGCACGTCGCCATGCGTTTCGAGGAAAGAAATCAGCGCCGCGAAATTGCTGGTCTGGAATGCCAGCCCGAGCAGGCCGGCGCCGGCATTCGCGTTGAGACTCAGGTTCGATCCGGGGTCGGCGCTCAGGCTGCCATTGGTCAGCGTGCCGCTCGGCGACAGTTGCGTGCCGGGATTCAGCAGGCCCGCGCTGCCGCGATGATTGGCACCAGTGCGAAACGCTGCCCAGTTCACGCCGGACTCGAAGCCTTCGCGCAGCCGCACCTCGACGATCTTTGCCTCCAGCATCACCTGGCGCTCGACATTCAGGCGCATCGCTTTCAGGTATTCCTCGACCGCGCGCAATTCGCGCGGCAAGGCCCTTACGACGATCACGCCGGATTGCGGCGATACGATCAGCTGCCTTCCGCTGGCCTTGGCGTCGCCAAGGAGCAGCCGCAGCGACGCTTCGACCTCGGTCCACAGGTCGTTGCGGATCTGCGTCATGATGTGGCTCGACTCCTGCGTGGTCTGTGTGCCGGGCTGGGTCGAAGCGGAAGTTGTGCTCTGCCCGCCAGCGGACACGCCGCCCACGGACGAGATCGATCCGGATGTGACGCGCACGTCGCTGCGTCCGCTGCGGTTCGCGATCAGGTAGTTCACCTGGAACAGGCGCGTCTGCATCGTCGCCGGCTGCACGAACACGCGCGCGCCCTGGATCCGGTACTCGAAGCCGTACATGTCGCGCAGCGTGTCGAGCGCCTCGATCAACGTGACGTCCTTCAGGTTCACGGTGACCGTCGCCTTCAACTCCGGGTCGACCAGGATCGAGTAACGCGTGTCCTGCGCCAGCGCCGCAAACACCTGCGCGACGGGAAGGCCCACCACCTTCAGGTCGAAGCGCGGTTCGGATACGCGGTTGGCAAGTGGCGGCAGTGACAGATCAGCCGGCGGCACCAATGCCTGTGCCACTGCGGGTGGAACCGGAGTCGGTCTGGAAGAGTTTTGCTCGGCAAGCGCGGCGCGGATCTCGGGCAGCACGGCGGTTGACTCGCGCGCAGGCGCGGATGCGCATCCGGCCAGCAGCAGCATTGCCAGCATGCCGGTTCCGAAGGCCGCCAGGGTGAGCCACTGGTCGTGGCTGCGTGCGATGCCGCTCGCGGATTGTGGTTGGACGGGACGGGCATCGACCAGCGCGCCAAACAGACCCGAGTTCGATTCGTCGTTCATCTCAAGCTCCGGTTTTCCCGCGCGTCACCAGCCGTTCACGCGGCCGCTCGGCGTCGGGAAGAAGTTCCAGTGTGAGTTGCGTCGTTCCGGTTTCGTTTGCGGCAGCCAGGACGACCGTGTTGTCCGAGATGCGGGTCACGCGATGCGCAACGCCGCCGATCGCGATCGACTCGCCAACACGCACGAGCTGGCCGTCGATCAAGGCGCTGCGCACGTCGTCGTGGCCGCGCAGGATCATCGACAGTCGCGCCGGCGAGCCGCCGTCCGCGGGCGCTGGCTGGGTGGCGCGCGGATTGAGGATCGCGGGAGGCTTGGTCGGGTCGCGTTCCTGTGCAAACGCTTGCGTCAGCACAAACGCGGTCGCGATCACGCCCAGTACGCGTCCTGCGCGCAAGCACGATGTCAGAGGCGCATCCATGCCGGTTCCTTTGACAGTGTGAAGACCGCAACGCGCGTGACCGGCACGCCCTGTGTGCCGACCTTCAGATCGAGCTCACGCCAGTAGATGCGGTGGCGCGTCTTTTCCAGCATTTCCAGGTACGCCATCAGGTCGAAGTACTGGCCTTCGACCGTCAGCTCCAGTCCGTGTCGATAGATGGTGCCGGCCGCCGGGACAGTTCCTGCCGACGCCTGCGATTCATTGATGGGCGCCGGCGTCTGGGAAACGGCAGCCACCACGCGCAGCCGCGGAAATTGCGCGAGCACCGTGGCAAGCTGTTGCGCCATGTCGCTTGGCGCGGTCAGGTCCAGTTGCGCATTGGCGAGCACCTGCTCGGTCCGCGCGCGGCGCGACGCGAGCTGTTCGAGGCGTGCGCGCGCTTCGGCGCTGCCTTGTTCCGCATGATGCGCGGCAAGCTTCTGCAGTTCGTCCAGATGTCGGCGCGCGGCGTCGCGTTGTTGCGTCGCCTTGGCAAGTTCGGCGCGCTGCGGCGCAAAGGCGATCGTGTCGATGGCGACCAGGGAGAGCACCGCGGCGGCTCCCGCGATTGCCATCCGCTCGCGCGGCGCGCGCCGCGTCCACCAGGTCTTGAGCGCGGCCTTCATTGGGGACCTGTACCTGTGCCGGCAGTCGCCGCGAATGCGGTCTGCGTTGCGGGCGCACTTTGCAGGCGAAACTGCACCATGCCCAGTGGCAGTGTCGGCTGCGCTGCCGTGTCGATTGCCTTCACCTCGATCGCGGCAAATACGAGGCCGTTGAAGAGGGCCTCACGCTGCAGGCTGGCGAGATAGGCCGGCACGCGTGCAGCATCGAGCGCGCGACCGTCGAGCGCAAGCACACCCCGGGCGCGGTCGATCTGGATGCCGGTCAGCCAGACGCCATCGATCGCGACCCGGCTCAACGCGCGCAAATGCGGCGTGAAGCCGACCGCGCGACTGAGCGTGCCGTCGGCGAATCGAGTCGCTGCCGATTCGAGCGCCAGCACCTCGTCTTCCTGCTGCTTGAGTCGTTGCGCGAACGCCGTGCCCGGGCTGGGCACGGCCGCCAGCAGCCGCTGAACTCGCTCGGATTCGGCCTGCGCTTGCCGCGTCTGCGCGCGCATGTCGGCGATGCGGCGCATGTCGAGCGTGTACCAGGCCACTGCGGCGGCTGCGACCACGAGCGCGATCGTCAGGGTCCCGCGACCCGAGACGGAGTGCTGTGCCGGAGCGCGGCGGCGGTAGAAGTTGATGTTCTGCGTCATCGAGGCCCGCTCCTCATGCAGCGTTGGGCAACGCAGTGACGGTCGCGCCGACCGATGCCGCATCGTCGCTGCGCAGCGCGGCGCCAAGTGCGATCAGCGTCTCCTGCAGTCGCGCGAGCCGTTCGCCGGTCAAGACATCGAGCGTGAAGTACTGGTCCTCGTCGAACGTGGCGGTCTCAATGCCGGTGAGTTCGACAATCGCTTCGGCAAGCGCGCGCGCAAATGGATGCGGTCCGACAGTCATCTGCAGCACCTGCGGCAGGCCTGACTGGCGCTCGAAGAGTTCGAGCGAGCGCTGCACCTGCGCGGCAATGCGCTGCGCGAAGGCGGCGATCTGTTCGCCCGCGTCAGCATCGTTGCGCGACACGCCGACGCGCGCACCGGGCATCGCGATTCGTCGCGCGAAACACAGCTCATCGCCAAGCTGCACAGTCAGAAGACACGAATCGATGTCGAACGACAGCCACGCGTGCGTGCCTTCTCCCGCCGCAGCAAGCTGACCGAGATTGCGCTGCGCGAATTCGGGCACATCCACCGCGTCAATCTCGACGCCCCCAGTCGAAAATGTTTCGACCAGTTCATCGACGACCGATTGCCTCGTCGCGACGACGAGCAGCGATGCGGCACCGCTTTGCGATACCTGCGGCAAGCGCACGAAGTCAACCGCCGCCTGCTCGGGCGGATAAGCCAGCACGTCGCGCAATTGCCAGCGCACCGCGTCACGCAGTTCGTCGCCCGGCACGGGTGGCGCGGGCAGGGGATGGATTTCGTATTGCCCCGCGCTCAGTACCAGCGTGATGCGCGCGTTGCGAAAGCATCCGGTGCGTGCCAGCCGGCGGATCGCGTCACCGATCCGCACGGTGTCAAGCGCGTGGGTATTGAGCTGCTCAACGACTTGCGGCGTGTTGCCCGCGCGCACGCGCACCAGCGACAACTGGCGACCGTTCAACTGCATCCCGACACGCGCGCGCGCGGTGCCGCGACGGGTCATGGCGGACCATCCTGCCAGTGCTTGGGCGGGCCAGCGCAACGATTCGGATAGTGATGGCATACGTGCAGGCGCAGTGCGCCCAGTACGGGGTTACAGCCATGCTATGTGTGGACTAGCGCTCGCGATCGATCGAAAAGCGCGGCAAAAGTGCGAAAAACAACTGCCGCTTCGGCCCGGAATGCGTCAGTCGAAGCGTTCGCGCACCGAAACGACATCGCCCCGCGTGCGCCCGAAGGTCAGCCGGGCGGATGGGTTGGCGCTGTAATTGCCGGCGCCGTCGGGCGCGGCGAGCCACGGCATCGCCAACGTGGATGCAGGGCTGAGCACACCGGCGGTGCAAGTCTGTCCGCTGGCCGGGTTCAGCAGGACGAGCGTCAATGTCATCGACGACGGCGTCGTGGCGTTCCAGTTCGCCTGCCGCGGCAGGCGGATCGAGGCACGGCCATTGGACGTTGTGACGGTCGCGGCCACGCTGGTCGAGCAGTTCGGTGTCGTGCCGCTCGCGGCGAGCACGCCGCTGGCCTGGCTGTAGGCGAACACGTTGGTCGGCGCACTCAGGCAAGCGCCCATCTCGGTCGCGGTAACCCAGCCCGTGCCGTTGTAGCGCAGCACCTCGAGCGGCATGAAAAGGTCGCGCCGGATATCGCCGTACGTTGGCCGCAAGGCGATGCGGCCATAGCTGAACTGGCCGGCGCCGGCGGCGAAGGCCCATGGGCCAAGTGCTGGCGAGGTGGTTCCGGTGATGGCGCCATTGCCGCTGGTTCCAGTTTCGGTGGTGTCGTTGACCGCCGTGCTGAAGGTCATCGTCGGTGTGAAACTCGCCACCGGTGTCGTCGCGCTGCGTGTGAATGCATAGCTCCCGGAATCGAACACGATCTGCGAGGTTGCACTCTGCGTGACGCTTGCCACGCCGATCGAGCCGGTCAGCGCAACCGGCGCACCGGTAGCGATCAACTGTCCACTGGCGTCCGTGGTCGTGAAACGCGGACGCGCGTTGGCCAGCGCAGTCCCGCTGAGATTGACCGGCGTGGCGATCACGATCGGCACGGTGGCAAAGGCGAAGGGCTGGCCGACAAAGGTGAAAGTCTGACGGCTCGGGCCGCCGCCGCACAGCGGTTCGCCGAGCACGGCCGTGTTGCCTGCGGATAGCACGTAGCGGTCGGGAATGAAGCGGCCGAATGGGGCCGCGCTGGTGGTGCCGATGGTGCGCTCGGCCAGCGTGGAGTCGGCGGCATCGACGGCAGCGAAGCTCGTGTCCTGCAGATTGACCGTGATCACGCCGGCTTCCTGGTAGATCGCGGTCCCGGCCACGCTGCCGCTGGTGGCCGATAGCGTCGACGAAAGCGCGCCGGCGGTGCAACCGCTGGGCACGCTGCAGGACGCAACGCTCAACGTCGGACCACCGCTGGCGGCGCTGTAACCGGTCGTGGCAGCGCCGGTCGCCGACACCGCCTGCGCGAGTACGGAGAACGCACGCCCGGCGCGATGGACCACACCCGTGGTCGCCGAACTGTTGTTCAACACGCGCGTGCTGCCGACCGTGCTGTCATCGGCATCGGTTGCCTGCAGGTTGATGAAGCGATCCGGACGAATCGCGAAGTTGTCGCTCGAGCATCCGATCACCGCGCTGCCGCCGCTACCGGACGTGACGCGCACGCGCACATCGCGCCAGGCGTTGGCCTGATTGAAGCTCACGTTGATGCGACCGTTGTCCGGCGCGGTGAAGCTCGGGTTTGGCGACAGCGTCTGGATCGTGGTCCAGCTTGAACGGCAGCCGGTGGTCGCATTCAATGCGCCACTGTTGTCGGCGCTGTCGAGCAGTTCGACCGTGACGGCGCCTGTGAAAGTGGTCAGCACCGCGGTGCGCGCCGGGTTCAGCGCTACGAGCGCCAGAGAAGAGGCACTGCCGGCGATCCGGGTCTTGATCACACCGGTGATCGCGCCCGACGCGGTCGATGTTTCGAATGCGTTGAAGCCGCCGGGCGTTGCGACGATCGCGCCGGGGCGAAGTGCGATGAGGTAACCGGTGTTGGACTGCGTCGAGTCGATCGTCGCGACCCGTGTTCCGGTCGCGGTTGTCGGCGCATACGCCTCGTAGGCGGCGCCCAGCGTCAGCCCGTTGGGGCCGGCGCCGGTGGCGACGTCCACGCGTTCGACCATCGACGCCGGAGCCGAGAAAGTGAGGTTGCCGTTGATCGCCCCCCAGAACGCGGCGAGCATCGAGTTCGCGACGCCCGGCGTGATCGAGGGTGCGGTCAACGATGTCGAGGCGCCGTTGATGCGCGTGCCAAAAGTCAGGATCGGACTGGACGTGTCGACGCCGCGAAACGCCAGGATCGCAACGGCGGCGCGATCGCTGCCGGATAGCGTCCACGCATAGCTGGCCGGTTCGGATCCGCCAGCGACTTTCTGGTACAGCCGCATGCCGAGCAGGGCGCCATCATTGGTCGATGTGACGGCGGTCCAGCCGGCCGGTACCGAGGCCACGTTGATCGTATTGCCGCCGCGATAGGCAACCAGCGCGAGCATGACGTCGTTGGCAACCACGCCGCCGGGAAGGGGGGCCGTCACCGTATTGACGGCGCTGGACGAAGGCAACGGCGCCGACTCCGACACGAAGGTGATCTGCGCCAGCGCCGCGGGCGCGGCGATCAGTGCGGCGAGCGCGATGAGCCAGCGGTGGGTGATCGCGCGGAGATCAGCACGCATAGCCTGGTCCGGGCGCCGCCGCGTTCTTGCATTTGACGAACCGTGCCTCGAGCTTGCGCTCGACGTAGTCGGTTGCGCCCGGCGTGCTCTGCGTTGCGGTGGCAACGATCGTGAAGCTCGCGACGCGATTCGATCCCTCCTCGAAGAAATTCGGTGTCGCGGCCGAAGTCGGAAAGCGCTGGCAGGTCAGCGTGACCGTGAAACCCGATAGCGCGCCCGGCAGTGCGAGGGTGCGTGGCGAGGCGAAGCAGTCCGGCAGCGTGGTGGCACCGGGAACGAGCGTGCCGTTCGGGTCGATGACCTGGAAGCGGGCCCATTCGATTCCTGCACGCGCGGCTTCGTACGCGCGACTTCCTTGAACCGCGATGGCATTCGCGGTCGCCGCATTGGTGGTCAGCCCGACCGCAAACGACGCGAAAGCGGCCAGGATCACGAGCAGGAAGATCGCGACAACGAATGCAAACCCGCGCTGACGACTCGGTCGCTTCATGGCGTATTCGTCAGGTGGACCTGCGTGTACAGACGCACGCTTTCCCGCGTATCGCCAAGTGCGAGCGACATCGACATGCCATTGGCGTTGGCCAGCAGCGACGTGACCTGGAAGCTGCAGTCGAGCACGCCATCAACCAGCAGCGTGCGGGTGGCGGACGCCAATGCGCCGCTCCCGGTGGACGTCGGTTGGGTTGCATTGAACGCATAGCCGGAATAGCGCTCGATGCGGCCCGTGCCACCAGCGGCCGGCTTGCACACATAGGACACGGGTGTCGTCACCAGATAGAAGCGCGCGTCGGGAGAATCGCCGGGCCAGGCGCCGGCAACGAATGAAATCGTCTGTGTGCTGCCGGTGGGTGGCGACACGGCGCGACGATTGGTGCCCGCGTACACATCGAAACTGCCCGCGCCGAGATTGAAGATCACGAGCTGCGCGCCGCTCGGGACCATGACTGCGCTGCCAAGCACCTGGAAGCTGGTATCCGACGGGTCGGTGAAATCGAGCGGATCGATTCCGGCCGGCTCGTTGCCGGACGACGCGGCGGCGCGATAGCGGCCGGAATCTGAAATCGGTGTGAACTCGACGAACACAGTTGACCCGACGTTTGCGATGCGCACCGAGTTTGGCAGCGCATCCTGCAGGTCGCGCGCGATGCGGCGCGTGGCGGTATCGGCCGCGTCGGAGAGCTGTGCGCGGCGCTGGGTGTCGAAATATGCCCGCACCGGATTGTTGACGAACAGCGCGACCGCGCTGGCGACGATGCCAAGCACGACGATCACGATGATCATCTCAATCAATGTGAAGCCGCGCGCGCGCATGTCGACCTTAGGGCGTATTGCGGGCCCGGAAGCCCGTCAGTGTCACCGACGCACCGCCGGGGCCGGTCACCGTGACACTGACCAGGAGTCCGTCGGACGCGGCAATGTTGTCGAGCGCCTGCGGCTGTACCGCCACCGCGACGTTGTAGGCCGACAGTCCTGTGACGAGCGCGCCGTCCGCGTCGACGATGCCGGTTGTGGTGTAGCCGTGGTAGTCGTTGACGTGATCGAAGGGATTGGTGCTGCTGCCGCGCGACTCGCCCGCTTCCGGGCCAAGCGCGTCGGCGCCGCCGTCCGGGTCGGTCGATCCGAAGGGTTGCGCTTCGATTTCCTGCAGCAGCGATTCGGCGATCGCCAGTGCCTGCCGCCGCACCAGCGGATCGGCCGAACGTCCGGCGGTCAATGACAGCGTGCCAAGGACCGTGCCGACGGCGATACCGATGATCACAATGAACAGCACGATCTCGATCAGCGTCGCGCCGCTCTGTGCGCACCGGCGTCGCGCCGGACTACGTGCTGCTCGCGCGTGTCTACGTGCGGCGGACATATCCGCTTTCAGCTTCGATCGTGACCGTGTACGTGATTCCATTGCCGCTGGTGGTCAGCGTCACGTTCGATGACACCGAGGGGCGTCCCAGCGCGTCGAAACTGAACTGCGCATTGCTGGATGTGAGCGCGGTGCCTGCCGGTCCCGTGATGTCGAGGTTGCCGCCCATCGGAGCCGCCAGCGGCTGCGTGCAGGTCGCGTCCATGCACGCGCGCACGCGCCCGGCGCCAGTATCGACAAGCACATACACCGGCCGGCGTTGCGCAATCGCGGCCTTGTGGGTGAAGCGCAGCGTGCTGGCCACCTGTTCTGCGAAACCTTGCGCGTTGGCCTGGCTGCGATCGCTGATGCGTGCGACCGCGACGAAACCGAGCACGCCGAGCACGGTGATCGCGATCACGAGTTCCATCAGGGTGAAGCCGGCTTGACACTGTCGGTGCATGATGTCGAGACCCGAATGCAAAACGCGGCGCAGGCCGGATCCGGCTGCGCCGCGCGGGATGAAAGCTGCGAGCGTGTACGAGCGCGCCAGATCTCGCGCCGATCAGCAGCCGGTCGTGACCTGTGTCGTCACCGCGGCCGACGCGCTGGTAAGCGGCGACGTGTAGCTGACCTGGCACTGCGCGGCGGTGGCTGCGCCGTTGATCTGGATCGTGACGTTGGAGCCGGCGGCTGCGCCACCGGCCGAGATCGTCAGCTTGTCGTCGGTCGCGTTCATGTTGGCGGCGGCGACGATGCCGGCGGCGTCGGCGGTCGGATAGCCATAGTTGGTCGTGACGGAGGCGCCATCGAGCGCGACGGTACCCGCCGCGCCGGTGGCGCCGCTGACCAGTGCGCCGGCGCGCGTGATCTGCGCGGCGGTGCGCACGGAGCCAAATATCGCATCGGCTTTCGCCTTGCGCGCATCGACCCCCATGTTGAGAAACCGCGGCAGCGCCACGGCGGAGAGAATGCCGATCACCAGGATCACGATCACCAGTTCGATGAGCGTGAAGCCGGCCTGACGCTGAGAGACAGAAACTCGGTTCATGGCATGACCTTTCCTGTTGAGCCGTGGCGCAGGTCCTTGCGTCTGCGGCACGGCAAATGCGTACTTGTCTCCGATATCGGCGGACCGCGTTGGAACTTGAGGACCCCTGCCGTTCGACATCGATGGGCGGAATTGTGTGTCGGTTGAATGCACGGCGGTCGATGGAAAAACGGCTGTTTTTGGCCCCAATCGCCTGGTCGGCGGGAGGCGTCGAGCCGGGGTCAATGCAGCGCGACGCGCGACAGGTCCCACAGCGGCAGGAACACGCCCAGCGCGAACACCAGCACGAAGCCGCCGAGCAGGATCACCAGCAACGGCTCGATCTGGGACGACAGCGACTTCACGGCGTAGTCGACCTCGCGCTGGTAGTGGCTGGCGACCTCGTTCATCATGTCCGACAGGGCGCCGGTCTCCTCACCCACCGCCACCATCTGCAGCACGATCGGTGTGAACACACCGGTACCGGCCGCCGCGCGCGCAAGGCCTTCGCCGCGCTCGGCCGAGAGACGCATCGTGCCGATGCTTTCGGACAGCGCCAGGTTGTCGGTCGTATCGGTGGCCACCTGCAGCGCATCGATGATCGGCACGCCTGCGCTCAGCGCAAGCCCAAAGCTGCGCGTGAAGCGCGCCACCGCGGCCTTGTGCACCAGCGGTCCGATGATCGGCAGGCGCAGCAGGAATGCGTCACGCAGGCGCTGCACCGCGGGACGCCTGAGCGCCGCCGTGCCAGCGACGACACCGATCACCGTCAGTGCGAGCAGCACCGGCCACAGCGTGACGATGAAATTGGAGACCGCGATCAGCACCTGTGTCAGCGGGGGAAGTTCGGCCTTCAGACCCTGGTAGACCTTGGCGAATGCCGGGATCACAAATACGTTGACCGCCAGCAGTGCCGCCAGGATCGTCACGATCACAAAGCTCGGGTAGCGCAGCGCCGTGCGTATTTGCTCACGACTGTCGCGAGTGAATGAAAGCTGCGCGTACAAGCCATCAAACACATCGGGCAGGCGACCGGTTACCTCGCCGACGCGAACCATGTTGACCATGTAGGTCGAAAACACCTCGCCGTGCGCGCGCAGCGCAGCCGACAGTTCGCGACCGCTTTCCAGCGCGTGGTGAATGTCGGCGAGCACGGCCTGGAAGCGTCGGTTGGTCGCCGACTCCTCCAGCGCGCGCAATCCGCGCAGTAGCGGGACACCGGCGCGCAACAGGGTGGCGAACTGGCGGCAGAACAACATCAGATCGACGACGGACACCTTGGCGGCGAAAAAGCCGCTCACGCTTTGCGGCGTTGTCGACGTGACGACCAACGCGGCGCGCGACTCGGCGCGCACCAGGATCAAACCTTGTGCCGCGAGTGTGTCGGCAAGCAGTGACAGGTCGGGCAGTTCGAGGACGCCCTCGCATTTGCTGCCTGTCTGGTCGCGGGCGACGTAGGCAAACGCGGGCATGGGCCAGGTCAGACCGGGTCGTTGATGCGGCCGACCTGGCGCATTGCCTCGCGCACGGTGGTGCGGCCGGCAAGCACGAGTTCTGCGGCGTGGTGCGCGAGCGACAACTCGCCAATCTCGCGCTGGGCCGCTGCCATATATGCAGAGGTGTCGCCACTGTTCAATGCGGCGATGACCTCGGGTGTCATTGTCATCAGTTCATAAACGCCATGCCGGCCGTGATAGCCGGTGCGATTGCAGTGACCGCAGCCGCCACCGCGCGCGAGCTGTGCGCCATCCGCACGCGTGCCGACGATGGCGCGCAGGAAAGCCTCCTCCTGTGGTGAAGGCGCAGAGGGCTGCGTGCAGTGCGGGCACACGGTGCGCACCAGTCGTTGCGCCAGCACCAACCGCAGCGAGCTGGCGACCAGGAATGGTGGCGCACCCATGTCGAGCAGGCGCAGCGGCGTGGAGGCCGCATCGTTGGTGTGCAGCGTGGACAGTACGGTGTGGCCGGTCATGGCGGCGCGCAGTCCGGTTTCCATCGTGTCGTGGTCGCGCATTTCGCCGACCAGCACGATGTCGGGGTCCTGCCGCAGCGTGGCCCGCAGCACGGTGGCGAAGCCGAGGCTGATCTTCTCGTGGACCTGGACCTGGTTGATGCCGGGCAGCCGGTATTCGACCGGATCCTCGACCGTGATGATCTTTGATTCGGGCGAGTTCAGCTCGGACAGCACACCGTACAGCGTGGTGGTCTTGCCTGACCCGGTCGGGCCGGTGACCAGCAGCATGCCGTGGCTGAAACCCATGAACTCCCGCAGCCGCGATAGCACCGGCGTGGGCATGGCAAGGCGGTTCAGCTCCAGCAGGCCCGTGGACTGCGGCAGCAAGCGCATCACAACCGACTCGCCGTACTGCGTCGGCATGGTCGAAACGCGCACGTCGACGCGATGGTTGCGCACGGTGACGACGAAGCGGCCATCCTGCGGCAGACGGCGTTCGGCGATGTCGAGCCCGGCCATCAGCTTGACACGCTGGACCACGGCCGGCGCGATGCGATTCTCGGCCTCAGTCTGGTTCTGCAACATGCCGTCGACGCGAAAGCGGATCTGCAGCTTGCGTTCCTGCGGCTCAAGATGAATGTCGGAGGCGCGCGTGCGAATCGCATCGTCGAAGAGCGTCTGCAGCAGCTTCGCCACCGGTGTGTCGTCTGCGCTGTTGGCGCCCGCGAGCGGCGTCTCGGGTGCGAATTCAAGTTCGAGCTCGCGCGTCAGACCGGTCAGCTCTTCAGTCTTCGAATGCAGGCGGTCAAGCACGGCGGCGAGCCGCGTGTCGGTGATGACCACCAGATCGACCTCGCGGCCAAGCAGCCGCTGCACCTCGTCGAGCGCCTGATAGTCGGTCGGATCGGCCATGCCGACCCGCACGACGCCACCGGACTCATCGATCGGCAGTGCACGCAGGCGGCGTGCCTGGGCTTCTGTCAAGAGCTTGGCCACGCGGGGCTGCAGTTGATCAGGTCCGAGTTCGAGGTAGGGAGCCTTCAACTGTTGGGCGAGCGCGCGCGCAATCGTCTCTTCGCCCGTGATGCCATCTTCGATCAGGATGCGGCCCAGCCGGCGACCGCTGCGTTTCTGCTCGTCAAGCGCGCGCTGCAACTGCTCAGCACCGAGAACGCCCTGGCTGACCAGCATGTCGCCCAGGCGCAGCCGTTGCCGCGGGCGCGACGCCGAGGGAGGCTGCGCCTGCTGCAGGGCTATCTGCTCGTTGCGGTCGACAAGTTTCACGGTTCGTGTGCGGTGGATGTGCGAACAGTGCGGCCGCGTCAATCCTGCCGGCACGCCTGTGTCGCAGCAATGATCGCAAGCGTGGCGCCGCGTTGATCGATTGAATTCGTGTTGAATTCGCGCCCATCTCGTCGCTCTCGTGCTCGTCTTCTGTCGCGGGGGCGGAGCATGGAGACGTCGTAAGGATTGTCTGGAACTCGACTTTGCCGGTCGCGATCGACCCCAGTTCGACGCGCAAAGCGCGGCCAGCGATCAATTGCTTCTTATGCGCCACATCACTTGACCTCTCACGCCTTCGAGCCGACCACTTGTCGCATCTCGTCTGCGCTGGTGCATCGATGAAAGTGACCGCTGCCTGTCGGCCGGAACTTTCTTGGCGCTCGCGGCGCAATGCTTCGCCGCGGGCTCTTGCAGAAGTGCGCAAGCTTTCGCCTCTTCTTCTGATGGCTGCAACATTCATTGCGAGGCAAACTGCAACGCGTTGGATCGAAGTGGAAGGGAACACCGGTGGAAGTTGCTCCGCATCTGGAAATCCTGTTTGCGCTGATCAGTGCCGCGTTCTGTGCGCTGTCGATCGACGAGCGCCAGCGCATCTTCAGGCGCATCGCGGTCTGCGGTTGTCTCGCAGCCGGCGCGCTGTTGCTGACCGACGCTATCGGCCTCGCCGTGGCTGCCATGGTGGTCGCCGTCGGCACCTTGTTCACCGCAGTCTTTCTGACGGTCCGTTGGCAATGCACGACCGGTTGGCGCAAGTCGCACGATCTGCCCGACGAGTGATCGTCACCCCGCTTCGCGCTCTAAGCAGATCTCACTAACCGATAGTTGCAGCCGCACGAATGCGAGGCATTCGCGCGCCCGTCGACACTCGTCCTTCGTGTGGGCACCGCGACCCGCTGCCGAGGTGAGGAGTGACGATCGGCCTTCCGCTGGCGCGTGAGCGATACTGCTCGCTGGCGCTGGCAATGCTGACCGCGGAGCAGCGCCGCAGCGCAGGATCGGTCGGACGACATGGAATCAAAAGCTCTGCTGGTGAAGAACGCTGACGTTCTGGTCACGATGAACGGCCAGGGCGAGGAAATCCGCGACGGTGCGTTGCTGATCCAGGATGAGGTCGTACGGCGTGTCGGCAAGAGTACGGGGATCGACGCGATCGCGCGTGATGTGCTGGGCCCCGATGCCCGGATCGAGACCATCGACGCCCGCGGCTGTGTCGTGCTGCCGGGACTGGTCAACTGCCATCACCACCTGTTCCAGACGCTGACGCGCGCGATCGGCACCGGACGCGGACTGGCGCTCTTCGACTGGCTGAAGTTCCTCTATCCGATCTGGGCCGAGCTCACTCCGGAAGCGGTTCATGTGAGCGCGAAGGTCGGGCTGATCGAACTCGTGCTGTCTGGGTGCACGACGGTGGCCGATCATCTGTATCTCTATCCGAACGGGACACGCATCGACGACGAAATCCGCGCCGCGCGCGAGGTCGGCGTGCGCTTTCATCCCACGCGCGGCAGCATGAGCCTGGGTGAAAGCCGCGGCGGACTCCCGCCCGACCGCGTGTGCGACAGCGAGGAGAACATCCTCGCCGACAGCCTGCGCGCGATCGAAACGTTTCATGACCCGGCGCCGCTGTCGATGCTGCGCATGGGCCTTGCGCCGTGCTCACCGTTTTCGGTGACGGCCGACCTGATGCGCGAATCGGCGCGGCTCGCGCGCGCCTATCAGCGCGTGAACCTGCACACGCATTTGGCGGAAACGAAGGATGAGGATCGTTTCTGCCAGCAGATGTTCGGCAAGCGGCCGATCGAGTATGCCGAGTCGGTCGAGTGGGCCGGCGCGGACGTGTGGTTCGCGCATATGGTGCATCCAAACGATGCGGAGATCGCGCGGCTGGCACACACGCGCTCGGGCGTATGCCACTGCCCATCGTCGAACATGATTCTCGCCTCCGGCATCGCCCCGGTGCGGGCGATGCTCGACCAGGGTGTGCGCGTTGGGCTCGGTGTCGACGGCTCCGCCAGCAACGACGGCAATCACCTGCTCGGTGAAGCGCGTCAGGCCATGCTGCTGCAACGCGTCGGCTGGCCCGGATTCGAATCGCGCGCCGATCGTTTCAGCGCGCGCGAAGCGCTCGCACTGGCCACGCGCGGCGGCGCGCAGGTGCTGGGGCGCGATGACATCGGCGTGCTCGCGCCCGGCATGGCGGCCGATTTCGTCGCGTTTCGTGTTGACGACCTGCAGCACGCCGGCGCGCGCGCCGATCCGGTCGCCGCGCTCGTCACATGCGCACCGGCATCGGTGTGGCTTTCGGTGATCAACGGCAAAGTGGTCGTGCGCAATGGATGCTTTGTCGGTGAAGAACTGCCGCCGTTGATCGAGCAGCACAACGCGCTGGCGCGCGCGATGCTCGAGCGCGCGGGTGTTGC
>DAITAC010000150.1:0-6986 GCA_036824465.1 Burkholderiaceae bacterium | reverse complement strand
ATGCAGCGGAGCGTTTCGTCCGCCGACAGTTGCGCAATGGTTGCGCCGAGTTCCTGCCACATCGGCCGCGTCAGCGCGTTCAGTTTCTCCGCGCGATTCAGCACCACGGCCGCGATCGCGCCGTCACGCTCGACCCGGATCAATTCGGACATCGACGCAGCCCCTTAGCGATAGAACAGATTGACCAGCCCCAGTCCCGTCACCGGGACGTAGGTCACCAGCATCAGCACGGCGAACAGCACGCCGATGAACCAGATGTTCACGCGCGTGACTTCCCACACGCTCGCCTTGGCGATGGAACTCGCCACCATCAGCACGCTCGCCACGGGCGGCGTCTGCTGGCCGATGCCGAGGTTGATGGTGACGATCAGGCCGAAGTGCACCGGATCGATGCCCACACTCTTGATGAGCGGCATCACGACCGGCACCACGAGGATGATCGCCGCGGCCGAGTGCAGGAACATGCCGAGGAACAGGAACAGCAGATTGAGCAGCGCCAGCACCACCCACTTGTTCGAAGTGAACTCGGATGCCGCTTTGGCGAGCGCCTGCGGCGCCTGCACCTCGGACAGATACGTGCCGAGCAGCGCGCTCGTGGCCACGAGAAGCATCACGATCGCGGTCTGGATACCGCCTTCGAGCACCGCGCGCTTCAGGTGCTTCAGATCGAGTTCGCGATAGATGACGATCCCGACGAACAGCGCGGCGATGACCGCAAGCGCCGCGCCCTCGGTCGCGGTGACGACACCGCCGAAGATGCCGCCCAGGATGATGATCGGCAGCAGGAACGCCCACAGCGCGTCCCGGCCCGTTTCCCACACGCGGCGTGCCGAGAACGCCGCCTCGCGCGGCAGGTTGTAGCGGCGCGCGAACCAGTAGGCCATGCCCATCAGGCCGAAGCCGCCAATCACGCCCGGCACGATGCCGGCAACAAAGAGCTGCACGACCGATGTCTCGGCCATCACCGCGTACAGGATCATCGGGATCGAGGGTGGAATGATCACCGCGAGCGTGGCCGCCGATGACATCACCGCGGCCGCAAGCGCACGCGGATAACCCTTTGCCATCATGCCGGGGATCAGCACCGAACCCAGCGCGGCGACATCGGCCACCGCCGAGCCGGAGATCTCGGCGAAAAACATCGACGAGCCGATCGACACGTGTGCCAGTCCGCCGCGGATCCAGCCGAACAGCGACGAGGCGAATGCGATCAGACGCTGCGATATGCCGGAGGCGTTCATGATCGCGCCGGCGAGGATGAACAGCGGTATCGCGAGCAGCGGAAAGTTGGTCGCGCCGTTGTAGATGACGAGGGCGAGGTTCGGCAGTGTGTCGAGACCGTGGCTGGCGACCATCGCCACGACCGCGACGATGCCGAGCGACACCGCAATCGGCACGTTGATCAGCACCAGCAGCAGGACCGCCGCGAACAGCCAGACCATCGTCATGTCGGCAGTCTCCGCACTTCAGTGCAATCCGTCGGACAGTGCCGCGCCTTCGGCATGCACCGGCGCCGCACGCAGCAGCGCCCACAGGTGCATCAGCTCGGCGACCAGGATCAGCGCGGCCGAGATCGGGATCACCGACTGCACGATGCTCATTGACACCTTCGGCAGGCTCACGAGGTAGTCGGTCGCAAGCACCGGCAGGATCGACGCGCCGACCCAGCAAAGCAGCGCAAAGAACGCGACCACCAGAATCTGCGCGACGATGTCGAGCGCCCGCTTGATTGCCGGCGGGCATTGCTCGATCAGTTCCGGACAACTGATGTGCGCGCGCTTGACCGACGCCAGCGCCGAGCCGTAGAAGGTGAGCCAGGCGAGCAATACCGACGCGACCTCGTCGTACCAGACCAGCGACCGCCCCATGGTGCGGAACACGATGCCGAGCGTGACCTCGGCCGCGAGCACGACCATCAGCACGATGACCAGCCACTCAAGCGCGGTTCCGTACGCGGCACGAAACCGCGCGATCGCGCCGCCCGGGGAAACTGCTGCTTGCATCGCCACCTGCTAGCGCAGCGCGATGGCGCGGTCGATCAGCTCTTTCGCACCGGGGACTTCCTTGCCGAATTCCTCGTAGATCCCCTTGCTGGCGGCAACGAATGAATCCTTGTCGACTTCATTGACCTGGATGCCGCTCGCCTTCAGCTTCGCCAGCAGGTCGTTTTCGTCCTTCGCCGCCGTCTGATAGACGTAGGCCTGTGTCTCCTTCGCCGTTTCTTCGAGCACCTGGCGCACATCGGCCGGCAACGCCGCCCACTTCTTGGCTCCCACCGTCACATACGCCGGCGTGTACACGTGCGCCGACAGCGACAGGAACTTCTGCACTTCATGCAGCTTGGCCGAGTAGATCTGCGTGAACGGATTCTCCTGGCCATCCATCACGCCGGTCTGCAGCGCGGTGAACAGTTCCGAGAACTTCATTGGGCTCGGGTTGGCGCCGTATTCCTGGAACATCTTCACGCGCCATTTGCCCTCGGGAACGCGCAGCTTGATGCCCTTGAGATCCGCCGGCGTCTTGATCGGCCGTTTGCTGTTCGTGATGTGCCGCACGCCGTTTTCCCAGATCGCAATGACCTTCAGGCCTTTCTTCTCGACCTCGGGTTCGATCTTCGGCCAGAAGATCTCCTTCTCGATGCGACCCATATGGGCGCGGTCCTTGACGATGTACGGCATCTCGAAGATGCCGATCAGGTCCACCTCCGAACTCATCACGGTCGATGGCACCGCCATGTCGAGGGTCCCCAGCTTCACCTTCTGGATCATTTCCTTGTCGCCACCAAGCTGGCTGGAGCCAAACACGATGACCTTGGCCTTGTTGCCGAGCTTGGCGTTGGCGCGGCGCGCGAACTCATCCGAACTCTGCTGGAAGATCGAGCCCGGCTCACCGACGTGGCCGATCTTGATTTCGATCTGCGCCCAGGCCGGGGCAACCGCGCTGGTCGCCATTGCGAACGCAGCGGCGATCAGTCGCGGACGGATGCGGAAGTCACGTGTCATCTGTTGTCTCCTCAAGTAGCTTTGCGAATCTCGCCGTAAGTTCGGCTTCGAAGTCCTGCGGCTCAGGATTCACGCAGCCTTGCGCTGCGCCGTGGCCGGTGCGCTTGCACACTGGGCCAGGTAATCGAGCGCCACCTGCGTTCCGCCTTTCTGATACGGCACCCCAGCCGCGGCAAATCCCATTTCCACGCCCGCCAGCGTACCCGCGAGCGCGAGGTCGTTGAAATCTCCGAGGTGACCGATGCGGAACACCCAACCCGCCAGCTTGCCCAGCCCGGTGCCGAGCGACATGTTGAATTTTTCCAGTACCACCTTGCGATACGTGTCGGCGTTGTGATGCTTGCCGCTCGCATCCTTCGGCATCACGACCGCCGTCAGCGATGAACTGTATTCGGCCGGGTTCAGGCACAGCACTTCCATGCCCCACGCACGCACCGCGCGGCGCGTGGCCTCAGCATGGCGATCATGCCGCGCGAACACGTTGGCGATACCTTCCTCCAGCAGCATGTCGATCGCCTCGGACAGTCCATACAGCAGATTGGTCGCCGGAGTGGTCGGCCAGAAACCGCTGGCGTTGGCGGTGAGGATTTCGTCCCAGCCCCAATAGGCCCGTGGCAGGCGCGCGCGCTTCGACGCATCCAGTGCCTTGACGCTGACGGCATTGAACGACAGCCCGGGCGGCAGCATCAGCCCTTTTTGCGAGCCGGCCACGGTGACGTCCACACCCCACGCGTCGTGTCGGTAGTCGATCGACGCGAGCGATGAAATTGTGTCGACCATCAGCAGCGCCGGGTGGCGCGCCGCGTCGATCGCCTGCCGCACCGCGGCGATGTTCGAGGTCACGCCGGTCGACGTTTCGTTATGCACCACGCACACCGCCTTGATCTCGTGCGCGCGGTCCCGCTCGAGCCGCGCCTGGATCGGCGCTGCATCGACACCATGCCGCCAGTCGCCGGCGATGAATTCGGGCTGCAGCCCGAGTTTCTCGGCGAGCTTCTTCCACAGTGACGCGAAGTGCCCGGTTTCGAACATCAGCAACCGGTCACCCGGCGACAGCGTGTTGACGAGCGCGGCTTCCCATGCACCGGTACCCGATGCCGGATAGATGATCACCGGCTGCTGCGTCTGGAAGATCGTCTTGATGTCACGCAGCACCTTGAGCCCGAGCTGCTGGAACTCGGGGCCGCGATGGTCGATGGTCGGATGATCGATGGCGCGCAGCACGCGATCGGGCACGTTGGTCGGACCCGGGATCTGCAGGAAATGGCGGCCGGTCGGATGCGAATTGAGCTTGAGCATGGGTTCCTCGCTGCGCGTGGGCAGTGCTTGCAGACAATGCGTGGGCAGCGTAGCCTTTTGGTATACAAAACGCAAGATGCGGCGCGATTCACGCTCGTTCTTGCTCTTATGCACCGTGATGCGAAAAATGGTTTTTGTATACCAGTGATCAAGAGCGCCAAGGTCATCGCACTGGACGGCGAAGTCCTGCACACCGCGGTGGCGCAGCGGCTGCGCACGTTGATCGTCGAGGGTGCGCTCGCGCCGGGTGAGAAACTCAACGAGCGCGAACTCGCCGAACGACTGCACGTTTCGCGCACGCCGCTGCGCGAGGCGCTGAAGCTGCTGACCGCCGAGGGCCTGGTCGAGCACCTGCCCAATCGCGGCGCACAGGTCGCGCTGTTGTCCGACGCCGATGTCGTTCACGCGTTCGAGGTGATGGCCGCGCTCGAGGGCTTGTCCGGCGAACTGGCGTGCGCGCGGATCACCGACGCGGAAGTCGCCGAAATCCGTGCGCTGCACTTTGAGATGCGCGCCCATCACGCACGCCGCGACCTGTCCGCCTACTACCGCGTCAACGCGCTGATCCATCGCGCGATCAATCGCGCCGCGCGCAATCCGGTATTGACGGAGACCTTCGATCGCATCAACGCGCGACTGCAGGCATTTCGCTTCCGCTCCAACTTCGACACCGACAAGTGGAACGTCGCCGTGCGCGAGCATGAGGCGATGCTCGCCGCGCTCGCCAAGCGCGACGGCGCCCGGCTGCGTGCGATCCTGGTCGAGCACCTCGACCATAAGCGCGACGTGGTGCTGACGCAGTTGCGGGCCGGCGCGGAGCAACGCGCATGAAAACCGCGCAACTCGCGGCTGCCGGGCAGGGAGTCAAGCTCGACGCCCGCATCGAAGCGGCCGATCTCGCGCGCGAATTGCGCGCTCACACACAGGGCGAGGTGCTGTTCGATGCTGCATCACGCGGCCGCTATGCGACCGACGCGTCGATCTACCAGATCGAACCCGTGGGCGTGTTCGTGCCGAAGACCGAGAACGATGTGGCAAGCGCATTGCGCATCGCGGCTGCGCGCGGCGTGCCGCTGCTGCCACGTGGCGGCGGCACGTCGCAGTGTGGACAGACCGTCGGCGCCGCGCTGGTGGTCGACCATTCGAAGCATCTGCGCAACGTCACCGCGCTTGATCTGGAGCGCGGTGAAGTCGAAGTGCAACCCGGCATCACGCTCGATGCGCTGAACGCGCAACTCAAGCCGCATGGTGTGTGGCACCCGGTCGATGTGTCGACGTCTGCGCAGGCCACGCTCGGCGGCATGGCCGGCAACAATTCGTGCGGCAGCCGCTCGATCGCATACGGCAACATGGTGCACAACGTCGCCGGCATCACCGCGTTGCTGGCCGACGGCACCGAGTGCGAGTTCGGCGCGTTCGATCGTGCCACCGGCCGCGCGCGCGAACTGGGCGAGGCCGTGCGAGCGCTGGCCCAACGCGAGCGCGCCGAGATCGAGCGCCTGTGGCCAAAGGTGATGCGACGCGTCGGCGGCTACAACCTCGACGTGTTCCATCCACAGTCGGAGCGGCCGTACACAAGCGACGGCAGCGTGAATCTCGCGCAGTTGCTGGTCGGTTCCGAAGGCACGCTTGCGTACTTCAAGCGCCTGCGGCTGAAACTCGTGCCGCTGCCCGCGCAGCGCGTGCTGGGCGTGGTGAACTTCCCGACCTTCTACGCGGCGATGGATGCCGCGCAGCACATCGTCAAGCTCGGGCCGACCGCGGTGGAACTGGTCGACCGCACGATGATCGAACTGGCGCGCGCCAATCCCGCGTTCCGATCGGTCATCGAATCCGCCCTGATAGATGAGCCGGAAGCGATCCTGCTGGTCGAATTCGCCGGAGCGGATAAGCCGGCATTGATCGCGCAGCTCGCGCGCCTGGTCGAATTGATGGGCGAACTGAAACTGCCCGACAGCGTGGTGCGCATGACCGACGACGCAGCACAGAAAGCGCTGTGGGAAGTGCGCAAGGCGGGCCTGAATATCATGATGAGCCTGAAAGGCGACGGCAAACCGGTCAGCTTCATCGAGGACTGTGCAGTGCCGCTCGAACACCTGGCCGAGTACACCTCACAACTGACCGACGTATTCCGCAAGCACGGCACGCGCGGCACCTGGTACGCGCACGCATCGGTCGGCACGCTGCACGTGCGACCGATCCTCGACATACGCGAAGGTGGGGAGAAAGGCGGCGCAGCGAAGATGCGCGCGATCGCGGAAGAGGCGAGCGAGCTCGTGCGCCGCTACAAGGGCGCGTACTCGGGCGAACATGGCGACGGACTGTCGCGCAGCGAATGGGTGGCGTGGCAGTTCGGCCCGCGCCTGACCGCGGCGCTCGAGGAGATCAAGCAGCTCTTCGATCCGCGCGGGCTGATGAACCCGGGCAAGATCGTGCGGCCGTCGAAGATGGATGACCGCCGGCTCTTCCGCTTCGCCCCGGGCTATGCGGTGTTGCCGCTGCAACCAGTGCTCGACTGGTCAGCGTGGAATGTGCAGAACGACCCCGCGACTGAAACACTGACCGCGCCCGGCACCGGCGGCGATGCGGCCGCGGGATTCGGCAAAGCGGTCGAGATGTGCAACAACAATGGCCACTGCCGCAAGTTCGACGCCGGCACCATGTGTCCGAGCTATCGCGTCACGC
>DAITAC010000069.1:0-22752 GCA_036824465.1 Burkholderiaceae bacterium | reverse complement strand
TGCCGGTGCCGATCATCTGTACGGTGCGCTTTGGCGCGCCGATCGCACTCGCCGAGGGCGAACCGAAGGAGCAGTTCCTGTCGCGCGCGCGCAATGCGGTGATCGCGCTGGCGGACTGACGATCACCGATGAACCTGACACTTCACGAGACTTTCTTCTTCGTGCTCGCGGGGCTGGTGGTGCTGATCTCCACCGCGACGCTGGTGGGGTCGCGACTGGCGACGCGAACCGCAGATGCCGACCAGCTGGCGTGGATCGGCCAGCTGAATTCGCGCATTCGCGCGTCGTGGCTGATCGTGCTGCTGTTTGCGATCGGTTTTGCCGTCGGTGGCGCTGCGCTGGTCGTTATCTTCGCGATCGCCTCGTTCTTTGCGCTGCGCGAGTTCGCCGCGCTGACTCCGATTCGCCCGAGCGATCACTGGGCGCTGGTGATCGCGTTCTATCTGGTGATCCCGATCCAGTATCTGCTGGTGGCCGGCGGCGGTTACAGCATCTTTGGAATCTTCATTCCCGTTTACGTGTTTCTGCTCCTGCCCGTCGTGATGGCACTGAAGCAGGACACCGAGAACTACCTGCAACGCGTGGCCAAGGTGCAGTGGGGTCTGATGATCAGCGTCTACTGCGTCAGCCACGCGCCGGCCATCGCGAGCCTGGAACTGCCGAACTACGAGGATCGGGGCGCCTTGCTTCTGCTCTATTTTCTGCTGGTGCTGCAGATTTCCGAACTGCTGGCGGTGATCGCCAGCGCGTCGTTTGGCCGCACTCCGCTGAAGTCCAACCCGAACAAGAGCCGGGAAGGCGTGCTGCTCGGTGGTATCGGCGCAACACTTCTGGGGACCGCGCTGTGGTGGATGACGCCCTTTGCGTGGTGGCAGTCGACCTTGATGTCCGCCGCGATCGTGACTGCCGGGTTCATGGGTGGATTGGTGCTCAACTCGGTTAAACGCAGCCTTGGGGCGCGGGATTATGTGGAGGACGGGGTGATCCTGTCGCGCGGAGTGCTGGACCGGCTGGATGCCCTGACCTTCGCCGCGCCGGTCTTCTTCCACCTGACCCTGTACTTTTTCGTGCCCTGAACCGACCGCAGGTCAAGAATATCGCGCGTTATTGCCGCTAGTGCTTGCACACCCGAACGAGAAGGCGAATATTCATGTCAGCGGCCCATCGGCGAAGGATGGACTCGAAGCTGAATTGGGCCCGTTGCGGGGCTGAATCTGGCCCCGTCGCGTTGAGGGACACGGTCATGATTGCGAGTCAATGTCACGGCTTCCGTAATTGCAAGGATCACGCGCGGGTGACGGGCGCCGCGCTTGCGTTGTGCCTGATAGCGCAGACTGTCTCGGCGCAGATGAGTGCCGGGAATCCGGGCGACGACCAGGCAATCGGCCGTCCTGCCACGTATCAACTGATCGATTTCCCAACCGGCACAATCTTGCGTTCGTCGCAGCCGATCGGGCCACTGCGCCTCGAGGCAACCGCAGCGCTCTCGCCGCGCCACGAGCTGCGTTTCAGCACATGGACCGTAGGGCGAGGTGGCCTGGACTCGATGCCCGGCGTCTCGCTTGCCACCTTGACCTCGGATCCGACGTTGCGACTTGACCCGGCGCGCGCAACCTATCGATACACCGTTCTGACGCGGCGTGACTGGGCGTGGAAGCTCGGCGTGTCGGCCAACGTGCGTGAATTGAGCGACAGCTTGCGTCCAGCGCTGTTGCCGGATCGGTTCCGTTTTGGCGCGCTGCCGCTGCTGCACGTCGCCGGCGAGGGCAAGCTCGCTCAACGCTGGGGAGTGGCATTCGATGCCGATGGGTTGATGACATCGCGTGGACATACGCTGGATCTCGGCCTGCGCGTCAATTATTCGCTGACAGCGAATTTCCAGTTGTTCGGCGGCTACCGCCTTACCGAAGCAGCGGGCACTGCTGAAGAGTTCTACGGCACCGGTCTTTCCAACGCCGCCAACTTCGGCCTGCGATACCGGTTCTGACGATCGCCACTGCCCGGCTTGCCGCACCGCCGCGGAGTCGGGTAAAGTTCGGCCCATTGCAGAACGCTTGATAAGCATGCTGTCTTCCGCGCGCTTCTACTTCTTCTTTGGCTTTTTCCGGCCTGTGGCGGGAAGAGTCGAGCGGCGCGCGTAACAAAGAAACCGAATCCGACCCCAACCGCCAGGCCTGACCTGGCGGTTTTTTTTCGCCGGGCGGGCTGGCCACCAAGCAGGACCCGCCATGGATGGAGATGGACCGATGCGTCACATGACCGACGATCTCCGTATCAAGGAGATCAAGGAGCTCGCCCCACCCGCGCACCTGCTGCGGGAGTTCCCCTGCACCGATACGGCATCGCAAACGGTGTTTGACGCGCGCAACGCCGCGCACCGCATTCTGCACGCGATGGAAGACCGATTGATCGTCATCATCGGACCGTGCTCGATTCACGATCCCAAAGCCGCGCTCGAATATGCCGATCGCCTGGCCGAACAGCGCAAGCGCCTCGCGGGTGAGCTCGAAATCATCATGCGCGTGTACTTCGAGAAGCCGCGTACCACGGTGGGCTGGAAAGGCCTGATCAACGATCCGGATCTTGATGGCAGCTTCCGTATCAATCACGGCCTGCGAATCGCGCGCGAACTGCTTTGGGAAATCAACGAAAAGGGACTCCCCGCCGGCTGCGAGTACCTGGACATGATCACGCCGCAGTACATCGCCGATCTGGTGGCGTGGGGCGCGATCGGCGCGCGCACGACCGAGTCACAGGTGCATCGCGAACTGTCCTCCGGGTTGTCGTGCCCGGTGGGCTTCAAGAACGGCACCGACGGCAATGTCCGCATCGCAGCCGAAGCGATTCGCGCCGCTCAGCAACCGCATCACTTTCTATCAGTGACCAAGGGCGGGCATTCGGCGATCGTTTCGACCAAAGGCAACGAGGATTGCCACGTGATCCTGCGCGGCGGCAAGCAACCCAACTTCGACGCCGCAAGCGTTGAAGCCGCGTGCCATGAGCTGGCCAGGAACGGACTCGCACAGCGCGTGATGGTCGATGCCAGCCACGCGAACAGCCAGAAGCGGCACGAGAACCAGATCGAGGTGTGCGACAACATCGCGCGGCAGATCGAAGCCGGCGAAGCGCGCATCGTTGGCGTGATGATCGAGAGCCACCTGGTCGGCGGCCGGCAGGATCTGGTCACGGGCAAGCCACTTACCTACGGCCAGTCAATCACCGATGCCTGTCTTGGGTTGGATGAAAGCGTCAAGGTCCTTGAGCGCCTCGCTGCGGCGGTACGGGCGCGAAGACTGCGCGCGGCGAACTACTCCGGCAAGTAGGCGCGAGCGCCCGCCGTCGCGGGCTTGACACGCGGACGCCTTTGTATCAAAGTGATATCACTTTGAAATCATTGCGGCCGAAGCCGCACCGGAGTCGACAATGACAATCCCCCGCTCATCGCGCTCGCGGGAGATCGAGCGCAGGTCCGGCAGCGGCTACACGATGCTGGCGGTCGGCATCGCGCTGGCAGCGCTGGCCGTGTTTGTATTCCTCACCATTCCGGCCACCGGTCCACGCGGCATCTTCCTCGGTGTGCTGACACTGCTCGCGGCCATATTCGTCTGGGCCGGCCTGTACATGCTGCGGCCGAACGAGGCCGCGCTCCTTCTGCTGTTCGGCGAATACAAGGGCACGGACCGCAGCGAAGGGCTGCGCTGGGCCAACCCGTTCCTCAAGAAACAGAAGATCAGTCTGCGCGCGCACAACCTGGCGAGCGAACGGTTGAAGGTCAACGACAAGCGCGGCAATCCGATCGAGATCGCCGCGGCGATCGTCTGGCGCGTGCGCGACACGGCGCAGGCATCGTTCGACGTCGAGGATTATGAGAATTACGTGAAGGTGCAGGCGGAGGCCGCAATCCGTCATCTGGCCTCGAACTACGCGTACGACGAGGGCGAGGACCTGAACTCCGGCGAAACCACGCTGCGCGCCGGCCAGGACAAGGTCGCCGCAGCCTTGGCCACCGAACTGAAGGCGCGGTTCGAACAGGCCGGCATCGAGGTCGAGGACGCCAAGCTCACGCACCTGGCGTACGCGGCCGAGATTGCGCAAGTGATGCTGCGCCGGCAGCAGGCGGAGGCGATCATCGCCGCGCGCAGCAAGATCGTTCTCGGCGCGGTGAGCATGGTCGAGATGGCATTGAAGGGCCTGTCGGAGCGCGACATCGTGCATCTCGATGACGAGCGCCGCGCGGCAATGGTGTCAAACCTCCTGGTCGTGCTGTGCGCTGAATCCGAGGCGCAACCGGTGATCAACACCGGGACGCTGTATCAGTAGCCACACAACGCATGCCAAATCACTGACGCCGCGTGGTCAGCCCCGACAAGAAGGCCTTCCTTCTTCGCATCGACCCCGCGGTGTGGGCCGAACTGGAGCGACTCGCGGCGGCCGAACTGCGCAGCGTGAACAGCCAGATCGAATTCCTGCTGCGTGAAGCGCTCGCGCAGCGCGGGCGGCCGTCGGGCGGCAAGCCGCGCAACCTGTCACGGCGCTGAGTTTCTGGCGGCTGTGCCGATGTCCGAAAACGGCGAGCAATCGGCAGCGCTTTCGTTCATAGTGGCGCTATGCAACTCGATCCCGACAGCTGTTACCGCGCGATCCGCGCGAAAGACGCGCGTTTTGACGGCCGCTTCTTCACGGCGGTGCGCACAACGCGCATCTACTGCCGGCCCGTGTGCACAGCGCCCTTGCCCCGGCGCGAGAACTGCCGCTTCTATGCCAGTGCGGCGGCGGCCGAGAAGGCCGGCTATCGCCCCTGTCTACGCTGTCGACCCGAGCTTGCGCCGGGGCTGGCGAGTGTGGACGCCTCGGCGCGGCTCGCGCGTGCGGCCGCGAGCCAGATCGATGACGGCGCGCTGATCGAAGCGGACCTCGCCTCACTCGCGGGCCGGTTGGGCGTGACCGACCGCCACCTTCGTCGCGTGTTCGAGGCCGAGTTGGGCGTCACGCCAGTGGCCTACGCACAAACCGCGCGCCTGTTACTCGCCAAGCGATTGCTGACGGACACGTCAATGCCGGTGACCGAGGTCGCGATGGCCGCCGGTTTCGGCAGCCTGCGCCGGTTGAACACTTTGTTCGCGCAGCGCTACCGCATGAGTCCCACAGCGCTGCGCCGGCAACGCGTGCGCACCCGCCCGCTTGATCATCATGTCTTTCGCCTGCAGACGCGGCAGCCGTTCGACTTCGAGGCACTTCTGCATTTTTTCGCGGCGCGCGCGATCGACCGCATCGAGCTCGTCGATGCAAGATCGTATCGCCGCAGCTTGGCGTTGCCGGCGCCCGACGGCAAGACGCTCTCCGGTTGGATCGAGATCCGGCGCGCGCCGCGCGGCACTGGGATCGAGGCGCGCATTGACGCACGATTGGCGGCTGCCATTCCCCGCGTGCTCGCTGCGTGCAAACAGGCATTCGATCTGAATTGCCGCCCGGACGAGGTGACCGCCGCGCTGGGCGATCTCGGGATGTCACGACCCGGACTGCGGCTGCCGGGCGCGTTCGATCCGTTCGAACTTGGCGTGCGCGCGATCCTCGGTCAGCAGGTAACGGTCAAGGCGGCGCGCACGCTGGCGCGCCGGCTCGTGATGCGATTCGGCACGCCGATTGAAACGCCGTTTGCGAACATCGATCGGCTGTTTCCGCTTGCGGCCGTTCTGGCTGCGTGCGAACCGGCGCAGATTGCCGAACTAGGCATCGTCGCGCAGCGCGCACGCGCGGTCATCGCGTTCGCGCAAGCGATGGCCGAAGGACGACTGCGACTGATCCCCGGTGCAGATATCGAGCTTGCGCTCGAAGCGCTGCGCAAGCTGCCTGGCGTCGGCGAATGGACCGCGCACTACATCGCGATGCGTGCGCTGCACTGGCCCGATGCCTTTCCGCCCGGCGACGTAGTCGTGCTCAAGGCGCTCGGCACGGCGCGCAGCGCGACCGCTGCCGAGCGCGCCGAAGCGTGGCGCCCGTGGCGCGCCTACGCCGTAATGCACCTTTGGAAATCACAGGAGAAACCGGCATGACGAGCTACACGATGATCGACAGCCCCGTCGGTCCATTGACGCTGACCAGCGACGGCAAGCACGTCACTGGCATTTACTTCGCGCGTCACAAAGAGCGGCTCGCAGCACAGAAAGACTGGCAGCGCGACGATGCGCTACCGGTGCTGCAGCGGGCGTGCCTCGAGGTGACCGAATACTTCGCCGGCCAGCGCACGCGCTTCGATCTGCCGCTTGCGCTGCAAGGAACGGACTTCCAGCGCTCGGTGTGGCAAGCGTTGTTGAAGATACCGTTTGGACGCACGTCGACCTATGGCGCGCTTGCGGCCGCGGTCGGCAAACCCGCGGCCGCGCGCGCAGTGGGCGCGGCGGTCGGCGCGAATCCGATCTCGATCGTCGTGCCATGCCACCGCATCATCGGCAAGGACGGCTCGCTGACCGGATTCGGTGGCGGGCTGGACCGCAAGACCAGGCTGCTGAAACTTGAAGGCGTGCTGCTCGCCTGACAGGAGGAGCTGTCGTGTCGTTTCAGATCGTTCCGCTGCGAGCGGAGGAATTTGCTGCGCTCAGCCGCCTCGATGCGAGGGCGTTGTCGCATCGACTCACTGCCGATGCACGGGCCGGTTTTCCCTGTCGTGTGAGCCTGCGTGATGCCGATCCCGGCGACGAGCTGCCGCTGGTGCACTATCCGCATCAGGGGGCGGAATCGCCCTACCGCGCCGGCGGGCCGATCTTCGCAGGCGTCAACCGTCCCACCGCACATCTTGCGCCCGATGAAGTGCCGCCGATGCTGCGCACTCGGTTGTTGTCCGTGCGCGGCTTCAGTGAACGCGGCTGGATCGAATTCACCGACGTAACGCAGGGCAAGGACCGGGTAACGACGATCGATCGCGCCTTTGGCGCACCCGGGGTCGCGCATCTGCATCTGCACTTCGCGCGGCCCGGCTGCGATGCGTGCCGGGTCGATCGCGCGGAGCCCGCTTGAAGACACGCGACCTGGTCGATCTGATCCTGCTCGCCGCGTTGTGGGGTGCAGCGTTCCTGTTCATGCGCATCGCCGCGCCCGTGTTTGGCCCGGTCGCCCTCGTGGAGGTGCGCGTTGCGATTGCCGCCGCGTGCCTGCTGGCACTGTTGGGATGGCGCGGCGGACTGCACCATTTGCGTTCGCATGCGGCGCCGTTGCTGATGGTCGGCGTGCTTCACACCGCGGTTCCGTTCGTCCTGTTTTCGTATGCGGTGCTCAGCATCACCAGCGGCTTCGCGTCGATTCTCAATGCAACGACGCCAATGTGGACCGCCTTGGTCGCCTGGCTGTGGCTGCGTCAGAATTTCCGCGCGGCACAGTGGCTCGGGCTGGCGATCGGGATGGTCGGCGTCGCCGTGCTGGTCTGGGGCAAGGTCGACTTCAAGCCCGGCGGCACGCAGTGGACGGCGACGCTTGCCATCGGAGCCGGGCTGCTGGGCGCCGCCGCATACGGACTTGCCGGCAACTTCGCGAAACGACACCTCGCCGGCGTGAACTCGCTTGCCGTAGCGACCGGCAGCCAGATGGGCGCGGCAATTGTGCTGCTGCCCTTCGCGCTGTGGCTTTGGCCACAGGGGTCAATCGACGTGCGCGCGTGGGGCGCGGTTGCTGCGCTGGGAATTGCATGCACGGCGCTCGCCTACATCCTCTATTTTCGACTGCTCGAAAGCGTCGGCGCGGTGCGCGCGCTCGCGGTCACGTTCCTGATTCCGCTGTTCGCGGTGTTCTGGGGCGGCGTCTTCCTCGAGGAATCGGTCAGCGCGCAGATGATCGTCGGCGGCGCGATCATCCTGCTTGGGACCGCGCTCGCGCTCGGCCTGATTGGCGCACCTCGTGCGGCGGCGGCTCCCGCCGCTCGCTGATCACCCACCCGGCCGGCTTACGAGCCGCTCTGCGTCTTGCGTTGCTGCCACTGCACGTCACTGCCGCCAGCGGCCCGGTTCAGCACGCGCGCGAGCACGAACAACAGATCGCTCAGGCGGTTGACGTACTGGCGCGGCGCATCGTTCAACGTCTCGTGCGCGCCGAGTTCGACAATCGCGCGCTCCGCGCGCCGGCACACGGCGCGGCATACGTGCGCCTGCGCCGCGGCGCGCGAGCCGCCGGGAAGAATGAACTCGTCCAGCCGCGGCAGATCAGCGTTGTAATGCGCCAGCCGCGCATCAAGGCGCGCGACCTGCACGTCCTTCACCATGGAAAAGCCGGGAATGCACAACTCCCCGCCGAGATCGAACAAGTCGTGCTGGATGTCGACCAGATCGGTGCGTACCTGATCCGGCATCGGTTCGGTCAGCAGCACGCCGATCTGCGAATTCAACTCGTCGACATCGCCCATCGCATGCACGCGCAGGGCATCCTTGCGCGTGCGCGTGCCGTCTCCCAGTCCCGTGGTGCCATCGTCGCCGGTGCGGGTCGCAATCTGTGACAGTCGTTTGCCCATTGAGCTTCCCTTTCGCGCGCATTATGCCGAGTGCAGCGACAACCACCCGCGCGGGCATACCGGGTATTGCCCGGCGGTGAGCGCAGTGCTAGCTTGGCCACCCCTTCCCACTGATCAAACAAGGAGAAATCTCATGTCAGTCGCAAAGGTCATCGAAATCATCTCGTCGTCATCCAAGAGCTTCGAGGATGCAGTGAACCAGGGCATTGCACGCGCGGGCGACACCCTCGACGACGTCAAGGGCGCGTGGATCAAGGATCAAAAGGTTGAAGTCGAGAAAGGCAAGGTCGTCGCATACCGCGTGATCATGAACGTCACTTTCATGCTCAAGGGCGGCAAGAACTCAAAGAAGAAATAGCCTCCGGCCTGACGCTTTGTCCGCCGGACTAAGATCGCGCCGCGGCGAGTCGACAGCCGGTCGCGAGCCGCAAGGGTCGAGCATGAGGAGCCAGCCATGAATGCGCCCGCCACGCTGCGCCAGTTCGCCGCGCCTTTGCCCGAGCGATTCCTCGCTGCGCTGAAGGCGCGCTTCGGCGACCGGTTTTCGATTGCGGCCGCGGTGCGCGAGCATCATGGCCGCGACGAATCACCGTTCCCGCCGACGCCGCCCGACGCGGTGGTGTTTGCGCAGTCGACCGAAGACGTCGTCGCACTGGTGAAGCTGTGCAACGACCATCGCGTACCGCTGATTCCGTTCGGTGTCGGCTCCTCTCTTGAGGGGCACCTGCTCGCGGTCGAAGGCGGGGTCAGCGTCGATCTGTCGCAGATGAACCGCGTGCTCGCGGTGAACTCCGAGGACCTGACCGCCACCGTCCAGGCAGGCGTGACGCGCAAGCAGTTGAACATCGAGATCAAGGACACGGGGCTCTTCTTCCCGATCGATCCGGGCGCGGATGCCACGCTCGGCGGCATGGCCGCCACGCGCGCCAGCGGCACGAACGCGGTGCGCTACGGCACGATGCGCGAGAACGTGCTGGCGCTAACGGTGGTCACCGCCGAAGGCAAGGTCGTGCGCACCGCGCGCCGCGCAAAGAAATCGTCGGCCGGCTACGACCTGACGCGCGTCTTCGTTGGCAGTGAAGGGACGCTCGGCGTGATCACCGAAGTGGCGCTGAAGCTTTACCCGCAGCCGGAGGCGATCTCTGCCGCGGTGTGCAATTTCCCAACTGTTCCCGACGCCGTGCGCGCCACGATCCAGACCATCCAGATGGGCATCCCGATCGCACGCTGCGAGCTGCTCGACGCGGTCGGTGTGAAGGCGGTCAACGTGTACAGCAAACTCAGGCTGCGCGAATCGCCGCTGCTGCTGTTCGAGTTTCACGGCTCGCCCGCCAGCGTGCGCGAACAGGCTGAGCACGTGCAGGAGATCGCGCGTGAGCACGGCGGCATGGATTTCGAATGGGCCACGAGTCCCGAAGATCGCAATCGATTGTGGCAGGCGCGGCACAACGCGTACTTCGCCACGCTGCAGTTGAAGGCCGGTTCGCGCTCGGTGACCACCGACGTATGCGTGCCGATTTCGCGGCTGGCCGACTGCATTGTCGAAACGCAGGCCGATCTTGCGGGCGCATCGATCATCAGTTCGATCATCGGCCACGTCGGCGACGGCAACTTCCACGTGCAGATGCTGATCGACCCGGGTTCACAACCGGAGCGCGACGAAGCCGAGCGTATCAACCAGCGCCTTGTGGAACGCGCGATCGCGATGGACGGCACCTGTACCGGCGAGCATGGCGTCGGCCTGCACAAGATCGATTTCCTGCCGCTGGAACATGGAGAAGACGCGCTCGACCTGATGGCCCGCATCAAGCGCGCGTTTGATCCGCTGAACATCATGAATCCGGGCAAGGTGCTGCGGGTCTGACGCCGGGTCTGAAATGGCTGTGATCGACCTTCGCTCGGACACGGTCACGTTGCCGACGCACGAGATGCGCGCGGCGATCGCTGCGGCACCTGTCGGCGATGATCAGTATGGCGAAGACCCGACCGTCAACGCACTGCAGGAGCGCGTCGCGTCAATGCTCGGCAAGGAAGCCGCGTTATGGCTGCCGAGCGGCACGATGGCCAACCAGGTCGCGCTGCGCACGCTGACGCATCCCGGCGACGACGTGATCGTCAGCCGTGAATGCCACGCGGTGTGGCACGAAACCGGCGGCTCGGCAGCAAACTCCGGCGTGCAGTTCACCGAGATCGGCACGCGCGGCGTTTTCACCGACGATGAATTTCTCGCCGCACGCAAACCACGCGGCCACGTGATTTATCCGCCGACCACGCTGGTCGAGATCGAGAACACGCACAACCGCTCGGGCGGCGTGATCTTTCCGCAGGCTGAGGTGGAGAAGATATGCGCCGCGGCGCGCGCACATGAGGTCGCAACCTTTCTCGACGGCGCACGGCTGTGGAACGCCGCGGTCGCAAGCGGCATGTCGCTCGCCCGGCTCGCGGCGCCGTTCGATCTCGTCGCGGTGGCGCTGTCGAAAGGACTCGGCGCGCCCGGCGGTTCACTGCTGGCCGGCGGGCGCGACCTGGTCACCAGGGCGACACGCTACCGGCGCATGTTCGGCGGCGCGATGCGCCAGGCCGGCATCTTCGCCGCCGCGGGGCTGTACGCGCTCGACCATCATCTGGCGCGGCTCGCTGATGATCACGCCAACGCCAAGCTGATCGCGCAGCGGCTGGCAACAAGCTCGCGCGTGGTGCTCGATCTCGCGACCGTGCAGACCAACATCGTCGTGTTCCATCTTGCCGCCGACGCCCCCGACGCCGCAACCGTCGTTGCTCGCGCAAAAGAGCGCGGCGTGCTGCTATTCGCGTTCGGCGCACGTACGGTGCGCCTGGTCACGCATCTGGACGTCACGCGCGCGCAGTGCGAGCGTGCCGCGCAAATCCTGGTCGAGACCATCGGGGGCTGAGCATGAAGAGTCCTGCGGTTCGGGCGCTGAACGTTCGCTCGGTTCGCGTGCCGATGCCGGAAGCGCACCAGACGGCAAGCGGCACGATCAGCGAGTCGCCGCTGGTGTTGACCGACGCAGTTCTTGACGACGGCATCATCGGCCACAGCATCGTGTTCGCCTATACGCCGGTGGCACTGAAGCCGCTGGCCGACTTGATCCGCAATTTCGAACCGCTGATCAAGGGGGAAGCGGCCGCGCCGCGCGAGGTCGAGCACAAGCTCGCGCGACGGTTTCGTCTGCTTGGCACGCAAGGCCTCGTCGGCATGGCGATCGCAGCCATCGACATGGCGCTGTGGGACGCGCTCGCGCGGCAGCACGGCGTATCTCTGGCGCGGCTGCTGGGCGGCGTGCCGAGACCCGTCGTCGCCTACGGCGCGGTCGGGTACGACGGAGCCGACGGCTCCGCACGCGTGGCCGAGCGCTGGGCGCGGCGTGGCCTCTCCGGCGTGAAGGCAAAGATCGGCTATCCGACGGCGGCCGAAGACGTCGCGGTCATTCGTGCGATGCGCGCGGCGGCCGGTCCCGAGGTCGCCATCATGGTCGACTACAACCAGTCGCTGACCCCGGTGGAAGCCGTGCAGCGGCTGCGCGTGCTCGACGATGAGAATCTCACCTGGGTCGAGGAGCCCACGCTTGCGCACGACTACGCCGGTCACGCGCTCGTCGCCCGCGAAGCAAGAACGCCGATCCAGGCGGGTGAAAACTGGTGGGGCGTACTCGACCTGCAGCATGCGCTCGACGCGCACGCGACGGACTACATCATGCCGGACGTGATGAAGATCGGCGGCGTGACCGGCTGGCTGCGCGCGGTCAGCCTGGCGCAGCCGCGCGGCGTGCGCGTGTCAAACCACCTGTGGCCGGAGGTCAGTGCGCAGTTGCTGTCGATCACGCCGAATGCGCACTGGCTCGAATACGCCGACTGGTGGAACCCCATACTCGCCGAGCCCCTTGCGCTCGAGCATGGAATGGCGCAGACCGCCGACCGACCGGGTAGCGGTATCGAGTGGAACGAGGCGGCGATCTCGAAATTCGCTGCGTAGTCAGCGCCGCGCGATCCGCTGCGGCAGCGTCGCGGCCTGCACGCGTGCCAGATAGGCGGCGAGATCGCTCAAATCCTGATCATCCAGCACATTCTGGTACTGGGCTTTCGCGCCGCGCGCGCCGGGCAGCGCACCCGCGATCGCCTCTTGCAGCAAACGGCGGATTGCTTTCGCGTCGCCGAGCGCAATCCCGCGGTTGGCCAGCATCGCGCGCAGTGTTTCCGGGTCGGCGTGGCAGCTCGTGCAACTGGCAACGGGCGTTGCTTTGACCCGCGACGTCTGGTTGAACAGCTGCTGTCCGCGCCCGGCATCCTGGGCGAATGCCGTCGCGGCGAACCATAGGACCGTCAGAGCGATGATGCGCATGTTTGCGTGGCCGGTCGCGCAGCCATCCGAGCCGGGAATGCGCCCATTGTGTCCGAGCATAGGAATCATGCCTTGCTCCACGGCAAGTTCTTGTCGCGTGGCAGGTGTGCTAGCTTCATCGCCATGAACGCTCCCGACTCCCGCCCCCTTGGTATCGACCTTGAGCGCCAGCGACAAATGGTCGCCGCGCTGCGAGGCGCGCTCGATGATCACTGCGTCCTGTACCGCGATGAGGACACGCGTCCGTATGAGTGCGACGGCCTGACGCTGTACAAGCAGTTGCCGATGGTGGTGGTGCTGCCGGAGAGCGAATCACAAGTGCAACAGGTCGTGCGCATCTGCCATGCGCAGAACGTGCCGATCGTTCCGCGCGGCGCCGGCACGGGGCTCTCCGGCGGCGCGACGCCGCTCGCCAACGGCGTGCTGCTGTCGACCGCAAAGCTGAACCGCATTCTCAAGCTCGACCCGCTCGCGCGTACAGCGATCGTGCAGCCGGGCGTGCGCAATCTCGCGATCTCCGAGGCCGCCGCGCCGTACAAGCTCTACTACGCGCCCGATCCGTCGAGCCAGATCGCCTGCACCATCGGCGGCAACGTCGCCGAGAACTCCGGCGGCGTGCATTGCCTGAAGTACGGCCTCACCGTGCACAACGTGCTGCGCGTGCGTGGCGTGACGATCGAAGGCGAGTTCGCCGAGTTCGGCTCGGCCGCGCTCGATGTGCCGGGACTCGACCTGCTCGCGCTCATGATCGGCTCCGAGGGCATGCTTGCGGTCATCACCGAAGTGACGGTCAAGCTGGTGCCGAAGCCGCAAACCGCCCGCTGCATCATGGCGAGCTTCGACGACGTCGCCACCGCGGGCAATGCGGTCGCGGCGATCATCGCCGCCGGCCTGATCCCCGCCGGGCTGGAGATGATGGACCGGCCCGCGACCCGCATGGTCGAGCCGTTTGTGAAGGCAGGCTACGACCTCGACGCCGCGTCGATCCTGCTGGTCGAATCTGACGGCGCGCCGGAGGAAGTCGAAGAAGAGATCGCGCGCATGAAAGAGGTGTTGACCGCGGCCGGCGCCACGCGACTGGCAGTGTCGACTTCCGAGGCCGAGCGACTGAAGTTCTGGGCCGGGCGCAAGAATGCATTTCCGGCCGCCGGTCGCGTGTCACCCGCCTACTACTGCATGGACGGCACGATTCCGCGCAAACGGCTCGGCGAGATGCTGACCGCAATCCAGCAGATGGAAGGCAAATACGGGCTGCGCTGCCCCAACGTATTTCACGCCGGCGATGGCAACCTGCATCCGCTGATCCTGTTCAATGACAACGATCCGGATGAAGTCAAGCGCGCGGAGGACTTCGGCGTCGAGATCCTCGAACTGAGCGTTGCGCTCGGCGGCACCATCACCGGGGAGCACGGCGTGGGGGTCGAAAAGATCGCGCAGATGTGTTCGCAGTTCACCGATGCGGAACGTGCAATGTTCCACGCGGTCAAGCGTGCGTTCGATCCTGCCTCCCTGCTGAACCCCGACAAAGCGATCCCGACGCTGCATCGCTGCGCCGAATACGGCCGCATGAAGGTCGTAGGCGGCAAGCTGCCGTTCGCGGAACTGGAGCGGTTCTAGTGCAGGACGCTTCGCTCGCAGCACTGCAGGAACAGGTGCGGACGGCGGCGGCGGCCAAGATGCCGCTCGCGATCCGCGCTGGCGGCACCAAGGATTTCTACGGCAATGCAGTGAAAGGCGAACTGCTCGACCCACGCAGATACGCCGGCATCGTCGCGCACGAGCCAACCGAGCTCGTGATCACGGCGCGCTGCGGCACACCGCTGGCTGAACTTGAGGCTGCACTCGATGCGCAGGGACAGATGCTCGCGTTCGAGCCACCGCACTTCGGTGCGGGCGCAACCGTCGGCGGCTGTGTCGCGGCGGGACTGTCGGGGCCGCGCCGCGCTACCGCGGGCGCTGTCCGCGACTTCGTGCTCGGAACGAAACTCCTGACCGGCAAGGCCGAGGTGCTGTCGTTCGGTGGCACCGTGATGAAGAACGTCGCGGGCTATGACGTGTCGCGGCTGCTCGCCGGCAGCCTTGGCACGCTCGGCGTGATTCTGGAAGCGTCAATCAAGGTGCTGCCGAAACCGCCGGCGGAAACCACGCTGCGTTTCGAGATGAATGAATCGACCGCATTGACGCGCATGAACGAATGGGCCGGGCAGCCGCTGCCGATCTCAGCCACCGCGTGGCGCGGCGGCACGCTCAACGTAAGGCTGTCCGGGGCGCGTGCCGCGATCGACGCCGCGCGCATGAAACTCGGCGGCGAACACGTCGAGGAAGCGCAGGCTCTGTCGTACTGGCGTGGCATTCGCGAGCACGTTGATTCATTTTTCGTGGTCAATGCGCCGTTATGGCGCCTGAGCCTGCCGTCGACGGCGGAGCCAGTCGCGGGCGCGGGCGACCAGCTGATTGAATGGGGCGGCGCACAGCGCTGGCTGCGATCCACGCTTCCCGCGCATGAACTCCGCAAGCACGCCCTGGCGCTTGGCGGCCACGCAACGCTGTTCCGCGGCGCCACCGATGAAAATGCGCGCACGGCCGGCGCCTTCACGCCGCTTGCGCCGCCGATTGGCGCAATCCACAGGCGCCTGAAAGCCGAGTTCGATCCGTCCGGCATCTTCAATCCGGGCCGCATGTACGCGGATTTCTGACGTGCAGACCAATCTCGCCGAATTCATCAGGCACACGCCGGAGGGCGCAGAAGCAGCGGAGATTCTCGGCAAGTGCGTGCACTGCGGTTTCTGCACTGCGACCTGCCCGACCTATCAGCTGCTCGGCGATGAACTCGACGGTCCGCGCGGCCGCATTTACCTGATCAAGCAGGCGCTCGAAGGCGAGAAGCCGACCGAGAAGACGCAACTGCATCTGGACCGCTGTCTCACCTGCCGCAACTGCGAGACCACGTGCCCGTCCGGCGTGCAGTATGGGCGGCTGCTCGACATCGGCCGCAAGGTGGTTGAAGACCAGGTCGGTCGCCCGATTGGGCAGTCGCTCGTGCGCGCTGCGCTGAAGGAAGGTTTGCCGAGCCCTCTTTTTGCGCCGGCGATGAAGCTCGGTCAACTGATGCGCCCGCTGCTGCCGGCCGCGCTGAAGAAGAAAGTGCCGGCGAAACAGGATGCCGGCACCTGGCCGAGGCGCGCCCACGCGCGCAAGATGCTGCTGCTCGCCGGCTGTGTGCAGCCGGCCATGCTGCCCAACATCAACGCCGCGACCGCGCGCGTGTTTGATGCGCTCGGCGTCGAACTCGTCATACCGAAGGCCGCCGGCTGCTGTGGCGCGATCCGCTACCACCTGAACGACCACGACGGCGGCCTGGCCGATGCGCGCCGGAACATCGACGTCTGGTGGCCGCACATCGAGGACGGCTGCGAGGCGATCGTGATGAATGCCAGTGGCTGCGGCGCGCAGGTCAGGGAGTACGGCCACATGCTCCGATTCGATACCGCTTACGCACAGAAGGCGCAGCGTGCCAGCGAACTGACCAGAGACGTCGCGGAACTGCTGCCGGCGTTGATTGCCGAGAACAGGAACAAGGTTGTGATCCGGAATGAGTCGCGCGTGACGTTTCACCCGCCCTGCACGCTGCAGCATGCCCAACAGATTCGCGGCATGGTCGAGGCGCTGCTCGCCGAACTCGGTGCCGAGGTGCTGCCGTTCAGCGAGCCGCATCTGTGCTGCGGCTCCGCCGGCACCTATTCGATCCTGCAGCCGGAACTGTCAATGCAGCTACGCGACCGCAAACTTGGCAACCTGCAGCAGCCAGGACCGGACATGATCCTGTCCGCCAACATCGGGTGCATCACGCACCTGCAGAGCGGCACCGAGACGCCGGTCGCGCACTGGATCGAGTGGCTGGATGCCCGGATGCGAGCGCACTGAGAACGTGTGGCACGCCAATGCCATGAGTCAGCCCATCGTCGGCGACAGACGACGCGACGGATTCTGCTGACTCAAGCCAACAGTGCGCAGAACGGGGTGGAAGTAGGCATCATGCGCATCTCGACTTGACCGGGTCTCCCATGTTTCTCGTCGCATTCTTGTGCGTCTCGCTCATCGCACTGACCACACTGATTCACTACGAGGTGCTTCGCGGTTTGACCTTGAAACTTCCGGCGCTGGGCATTCCGGCGCGCACGAAGCTTCTTGTGGTGATGTTCGCCGCCTTTGTCGCACATTCGCTCGAGATCGCCGTCTATGGCCTGGCGCTGTATTTCCTCGTGGGCACTTTCGGAATCGGCAGTCTCTCCGGCCCCGGAGGGTCTTCGCTTCTCAACGCGATGTACTTTTCGGCCGAAACATATTCGTCGCTTGGTTTTGGCGATGTCATTCCTGTGGGCCCGATCCGGCTGCTTGCGGGCGTTGAGGCGCTAAACGGCCTATTGCTGATCGGCTGGTCAGCGTCCTACGCCTACATCGCAATGGAGCGCTTCTGGAACGACAGACCCGCCGGCGGCTGAACGCAATCGACGACGCGCACGAACCAATGCGGGAATTTGATGGCTGGAACCCATCCCAGCGCAAGCGAGCCGGATTTGACTGATATGACGACGTGGCAACGCCGCGTGCAAATCACGCAGCGCGCTTCACTCGCTTGCGTTCATACATCAAGGCGTCGGCATCTCCCAGCAGGGCGTCGATTGAGCGGTGGCGGATCGGGTCATAGGCAACCGTGCCGACGCTGAATCGGATGTCGTAACCACGCTGAGTGGTCTGGTTGTGTTCGTCGACCGCGTGCTGTACGCGCTGCTGCGCGAGGACACTTTCGGCTTCCGAACAGTTCGTCATCAGAACGACAAACTCATCACCTCCGAGTCTGCCGACGACATCTGAATCACGAAAAGTGTTCATCAACAGCGACCCGAAACTCACCAGGGCGCGGTCGCCTTCGGCGTGGCCGAACTGGTCATTGATCGCCTTGAAGCCGTCGAGGTCGAAGAAGAACATGGACGCGGGCCTGCCCAACCGGGCGCACAGGCTGAGCGCATGCTGTCCCAGCGCCTGGAAGCCGCGCCGGTTCGACAGCAGCGTCAGCTCATCCATCGTCGCCAGCTGCACCGCCGCGATCTCCTGCTCGGCCATGCGAGCGAGGTCCCGCAGCAGCCTGCGGTCGTCCTCGTCAAGCTCGCGCGGCTCCTGATCGATCAGGCACAGGGTGCCGAGCTTGCTGCCGTTGGGCACCATCAAAGGGCAACCGGCATAGAAGCGGATTTTCGGATCGCCGACAACCAGCGGGTTGTCGTGAAACCGCTCATCAAGCAAGGCATCGGGCACCAACAGAATCTCGTCGCTGAGGATCGCGTGGCCACAGAAGGAGACGTCGCGTGGCGTCTCGCTGGCGCTCAACCCCTGGCACGACTTGAACCACTGCCGATCGGCATCCACCAGGCTGATCAATGCGATCGGCACCCCGAACAGCCGCTTGGCGAGTCTCGTCAGGCGATCGAACCGCTCCTCAGGTGATGTGTCGAGGATATTCAGCGACCGCAGGGTGTCGATCCGCGTTGCCTCGTTGACGGGAATAGCCGGCTTGAGCATTGGGTGAGCCCCATATTTGACGTAACTTTCAATAGCTTACGGCTCGGGCGCTCATTGTCTGAAGCGAAAATAAGCCATGCAAACGGACCATCTCTTTGGTTTAGCGTGGACAGCCGGCCCGGATGGTCACCGTCACATCGAGATCGATCCCTCGCGGAAATCGGTCCTGTCGAGCCAGACGTTGACGAGAACCGGTCGGCCGCCACGCGCGATTTCGCGTGCCTGCTGCAACGCCGACGGAGCGTCGGCGGTCTTCTTCACCACAAGCCCGGCCGCGCCAAAGCCCTGCACCACTTCGTGATAGTTGCTGCGCGCAAGCACGGTGCCGACATCGTCATGCAGCAGCTTGACCTGTTCGCGCGCGATCTGCGACCAGCTCGCGTCGTTGCCGACCACCGCGATCACCGGCACGCCGTGACGCACGAAGCTGTCGAATTCGGCCAGGCCGTAGCCGCTTGCCCCGTCGCCCCAGATCAGCCACACCTCCGAATCCGGCCGCACGAGTTTCGCGCCGAGCGCGAAGCCAGCGCCGACGCCGAGCGTGCCGAACGCACCGGGATCGAGCCACGCGAGCGGTCCGCGCGGGCGAACGACATAGGAGGCAGTGGCAACGAAGTCGCCGCCGTCGGCCACCATCACCGCGTTGTCTCCAGCCGCGCGGTCAAGCGCGCGGAAGAACGCGATCGGGTTGACGTATTCGCCGGAGGCGCCTGCCTGCGCATCGATCTCGCGCTCGCGTGCATCGTCGCGGGCGCGCAGTTGCGCGATCCAACCCGCCCGGCGCGCCTGATCGCCGATGCGCTGCGCGAGCGAGAGCAGCGTCAGCCCGGCATCGCCGATCGCGGCAATCGTCGGCTTGCGATTCATCCGCGCGTCCTTCGGACTTCGATTCGCCGCGATCAGCGTCGCGGATCTGCGCACGTGCCGCCCGTAGTCGAGCCGGAAGTCGCACGGCACACCGGCCAGCAGCACGCAGTCCGCTTCGCGTAACGCGCTGCGCCGTGCATGCCGCATCTGCAGCGGATGATCGCGCCCGAGCAGGCCGCGCGCCATACCCGACAGATATACGGGGATGCCGAGCTGAGTGACCGCATCGGCAATCGCCCGCGCCTGGTCTGCGACCAGCAGCGCCTGGCTACCGATGACCAGCAGCGGGCGCTGTGCGCGCGCCAGCGTGTCGGCCGCGCGTTCGATGTCGCCGCCCGCGGCATGCGGCGCGGCAACTTGCGCGACCTCCGGCGCCGACATTTCGCCGCCGCCCGCGAACATCCGGTTCGCGTGCCGGTTCAGGTACCACCGCAGCAGCCGGTCGCCAACGGATGTGCCCTTGCCGGCAGCATCCGCGTACCACTGCCGGATCATCGCCTCGTCATACAGCAGGTCGATCGCGCATTCGACATACGCCGGGCCCGGCACACCGCTGGCCGCGACGGTGAGCGCCTCTTCGACCGCGGTGTCGAGGTCGCGCACGCGCTTGACTTGCCTTACCAGTTTCACGTGCGGCGCCACCAGCGGTTTCTGGTCGATGTCCTGCAGCGCGCCGCGCCCCTGCAGCGCGGTCGGCGCCGCACCGCCGATCAGGACCACCGGGCTTTGCGCGAGTTGCGCATTCTTCAGCGCGGTGATCGTGTTCGTGAGTCCAGGGCCGGCGGTCACTGCCACGACACCGGGCGCGCCCGTCAGGCGCGCGACCGCATCCGCCGCGAAGACGGCAGTCGCCTCGTCGCGTGTGTCGACGACGCGAATGCCGCGCGCCTTGGCGGCGATCAGGATCGGCGAGATGTGGCCGCCGCACAGCGTGAAGAGAAACGGCACGCCATGCGCGCGCAGCACCGTGCCGACGCGATCACCGCCATTCATGCGTGCGCGTCTGGCTGATGAGCCGCGTGCTCGGCCACCAGGACCTTGAAGTCGATCTTGCCGACGCGGGTCTTGGGCAGCTCGCGCCGGAACTCGACTTCGCGCGGGCATGACCACTTGATCAGCCGCTCGCGGCAGAAATCAATCAGCGCCTGCGCGGTCGCGTCGGTCTCCCGCGCCGGGTCCTTCAGCACGACAACGGCCTTCACCCGCTCGACCTGCGCTTCGTCGGGAACGCCAATCACGCACGCCTCGGCCACCAGCGGATGCTGATACAGCACACTTTCGACCTGTGCCGGATAAACGTTGAAGCCGGATGACTTGATCATGCGCTTGGCGCGCACGGTGAAGTAGAAGAAACCGTCTTCGTCGCGCTTGCCAAGATCGCCGGTGTGCAGCCAGGTGCGGCCGTCGGCATGTATCTGCAGCGTCTGTGCGGTGGCCTCAGGATCGTCGAGGTAGCCGAGCATCACCGCCGGGCCGGCCACGCAGATTTCGCCTTCCTCGCCGGGAGGGAGTTCCTCGTTCGTGCCAAGTTTGCAGATCGTTGCGTCCATGTCGGGAAACGGAATGCCGATCGAGCCTTCGCGGTACTCGGTCAACGGCATCGCCATGATCGCAGTCACCGCTTCAGTGAGTCCATAGCCTTCGAGCAGTCGCACCTTGCCGCCATGCGCGGCGACGAGTTGTTCGAAGCGCTCCTTGACCGGCCGCGGCAACGTGTCGGCCCCGGAGAAACAGGCGCGCAGGCAAGACAAATCCGCTTTGGCGAGTGATGGATCCTTCGACAGCGCGTCATACAGCGTTGGCACGCCAACGAGCAGATTTGGGCGTGCGGTGCGCAAGAGCTTGGCGACGATCTCGGCCGAAAACTGCGGCACCAGGATCGACTTGCCGCCGGCCATGAACGCGGCGTTGACGCACACGCCAAGACCGAAGCCGTGAAAGATCGGCAGAATGGCGAGGATCGAATCGCCCGCTCCCATGCCGGCCCACGCCGCGGCCTGCATGCCCTCAGCAATGAGATTGCGGTTGGACAGCACGATGCCCTTCGGCGTGCCCGTGGTACCGCCGGAGAACAGGATTGCAGCGGGGTCATCGGTGCCGGTCTTCGCTGGCATCGCTGCCGGATGCGCGGCCGTCATCAGTCCGGACCACCAGCGCACACGCGGGTCGTTCGGCACCGCGGCGATCTTGCGTCCCTTGGTCAGCCAGAATCCGAAGCGCTTCAGCGGCGTCAGGTAGTCACCGATGCGGCAGAGGATGATGCGTTCAAGGGGCTGGTGCGGCTTCAGCGACGCAAACACGCCGTAGAAAGCGTCGAGCGTCAGTGCGATGCGCGCGCCGCTCGCGTTCAGGTAGTGCTCGATCTCCGGCGCGGTGGACAGCGGATGAATCAGCGCCGTCACGACGCCGATCTTGTTCGCCGCGTAGAAAGCGATGATGCCGGCCGGTGCGGTCGGCATCGAGATCAGCAGCCGATCCCCCTCGCTGAGCCCGAGCGACGCCAGGGCATTGGCGCAGGCATCGATTGAAGCGAGCAGATCGCAATAGGCCGAGGTGGTGCCGAAAAAGTCCCACGCGATCGCGTCTGGGGTCTTGTGCGCCGTGGTGGCGACGGCTGCGTACAGCGTGACCGGCGGGTAGCCGAGGCCCTGGGGCACCGCGCCGTAGAAGCGAAGCCAGGGACGATTTGTCTTCGGGGTCATAGGTCCGCGCGCCACGGATATCGCCTGCGCGAACCATAATTCTGTTCCTACTTCAGCGGCGCAACCGACCCTGAGCCACGTACCCTTTTGTTGACCTGCGGCAAACCGCGATAGCGCACATCTCCGGAGCCGGCAATATCGACCTCGAGTCTTTCTGCGGCGTTGACCTTTACGTCGCCGCTGCCGCGAACCTTGATCGCCGCCTGCTTCGCCTCGACCCCGGCAACGTCGACGTCGCCCGAGCCTTCGACGACGACGCCCACGCTGGTGGCGCGGCCGCGCGCAGTGACATCGCCGCTACCCGCCACGGACACGGCAAGCGCGTCAACATCGACGCGATCGATCGTAACGTCGCCGGAACCGCCGATCACGATCTCCAGCACTGGCGTCTTGATCACGTCTGCGCGCACGTCGCCCGAGCCCTTGATGCGGATCGCGTTGAGCTGCCTGAATTCGACAGTGGCCTTGATCGGATGCCGGGTCGAGAATGACACGCCCCTTTTGGTTGCGATCTCAAGCCGCCCGTCGATGACCTTCGTCTCGATCAGCGGCAGGATGTTGTCGTCTGCCGACACGGTCACGCGCTCAGTACTGCCAGCCTTCAGCACTACGCCAACCGGTGCCTTGACTTCAATTGTTGAGTAGTCGGAGAGAGTTCGTGTTTCCTCGGCCTGGTTTCCGGAGCCACGCACCGACGCGCCGGAGAACCCTTGCGCAAAGCCGTGCTTGATGTCCTTCCACACATCGGT
>DAITAC010000149.1:0-7183 GCA_036824465.1 Burkholderiaceae bacterium | reverse complement strand
GCGCGAGGGCGGCCGCACCGTCGGCGCCGGCGTCGTCGCTAAGGTGATTGAGTAGCTTAAGACGAGGCGCGCCACGGGTGTGTGTGATCCGATCAGCGCAGGGGCATAGCTCAACTGGCAGAGCGTCGGTCTCCAAAACCGAAGGTTGGGGGTTCGATTCCCTCTGCCCCTGCCAAGGCAAAAACTGAATGACTACGCAGAACGTCGAAACCGTAAACAGCAAGTCCGATGTGGCTCTGGTCTCGATCGCGATCATGATCGTGCTCGCGGGAGTGTTGGGCTTCAGCTTTCTGTCGGATCAACCGATGCTGGCTCGCATCGGAATCCTGGTGGGCGGCGTCGTGCTCGGGCTGGCGACGGCGTGGTTCTCGCTGCCGGGCAAGCGCTTTCTTGGATTCGCGCGCGAGTCTTACGACGAAGCCCGCCGCGTCACGTGGCCGTCACGCAAGGAGACGGTCAACACCACGGGAATTGTGTTTGCGTTTGTCGTGATCATGGCGATCTTCCTGTTCATCGTGGACAAGTCGCTCGAGTGGGTGCTGTATGACCTGCTGTTGCGCTGGAAGTAATGGGTGAGGCAAAGAAACGATGACTGAAGCGGCTCAAACATCGGGAACCAAGCGCTGGTATGTGGTGCATGCCTATTCAGGCATGGAGAAGAGCGTTGCGAAGACGCTGCAGGAGCGCATCGATCGCGCCGGGCTGCAATCACATTTCGGTCGGGTGCTCGTGCCGACCGAAGAGGTCGTCGAGGTCAAGGGCGGCAAGAAGGCGATCTCGGAGCGACGGCTTTATTCGGGCTATGTGCTGGTCGAGATGGACATGACCGACGATGCCTGGCATCTGGTCAAGAGCACTCCCAAGGTCACCGGTTTTCTAGGCGGTACGGCGAATCGTCCGTCACCGCTGCCGCAACGTGAGGTCGATGAAATTCTGCTGCGGATGCAGGAAGGCTATGAGAAGCCACGGCCGAAAGTGCTGTTCGAAGTGGGCGAGATGGTTCGCGTAAAAGACGGTCCTTTCACTGACTTCAACGGCAACGTTGAAGAGGTCAACTACGACAAGAATCGCGTCCGCGTGTCGGTCACCATCTTTGGTCGATCGACTCCAGTTGATCTTGAATTCGGTCAGGTCGAAAAGGTCTGATCGGGTAGGTCCCCAAGATGGGGGCAACGCGAAGGGGTCGGCGCAAATGACCCCGGATATGAGGAGCGCCAGTAGAGCAATCGAAAGCGCGCTTGAACTCAGAAGGATGCTGACATGGCAAAGAAAATTGTCGGCTTTATCAAGCTGCAAGTGCCAGCGGGTAAAGCCAATCCATCGCCGCCGATCGGGCCTGCGCTCGGTCAGCGCGGGTTGAACATCATGGAGTTTTGCAAGGCGTTCAACGCACAGACCCAGGGCATGGAACCTGGCCTGCCGATTCCGGTGGTGATTACTGCGTTTGCAGACAAGAGCTTCACCTTTGTGATGAAGACGCCACCGGCGACGGTGCTGATCAAGAAGGCGGCAAAGATCGAAAGAGGATCGCCGAAGCCGCATACCGACAAGGTGGGCAAGATCACGCGTGGGCAGGCCGAGGACATCGCCAAGGCCAAGATGCCCGATCTGACCGCGGCCAATCTCGACTCTGCCGTGCGCACGATCGCAGGCAGCGCGCGTTCGATGGGCATTACGGTGGAGGGACTGTAGATGGCACATCTGTCCAAGCGCACCAAGGGAATTCGCTCCAAAGTAGAGGCGAACAAGAGTTACGCACTGGTCGATGCGCTCAAGTTGGTGAAGGACACAGCGACGGCCAAATTCGATGAGTCTGTCGATATTGCCGTGGTACTGGGCATCGACGCCAAGAAATCCGACCAATCCGTGCGTGGTGCGGTCGTTCTGCCCGCAGGCACGGGCAAGACCGTGCGCGTGGCGGTGTTTACACAGGGTGCAAAGGCCGAAGAGGCGAAAGCTGCGGGCGCGGACATTGTCGGGTTTGAAGACCTGGCCGCGAAGGTCAAGGACGGTTTCATGGAATTCGACGTTGTGATTGCTTCCCCCGATGCAATGCGTGTCGTCGGCGGCCTGGGCCAGATTCTCGGCCCCCGTGGATTGATGCCGAATCCGAAGGTGGGTACCGTAACACCGGATGTTGCAGGCGCTGTGAAGAACGCAAAGGCCGGGCAGGTTCAGTTCCGTGCGAATAAGGAAGGCATCGTGCATTGTTCGATCGGCCGCGCCTCTTTTGACGTCGATCGGCTCAAGACGAATATGACGGCGCTCGTCGATGCGCTGAACAAATCGAAGCCAGCGTCGGTCAAGGGCATCTTTCTGAAGAAACTCTCGGTTTCATCGACGATGGGCATCGGCGTGCGTGTCGATCCCGCCACGTTGAGCGCATAGGAAATCTCGCCCGGCTGCGACCGGGCATGAAAAAGGTGAGGCCGAACGATCGGACTCATTCAGGACTTTGGGCTGCGTGTCACGTCGAGAAGGATTCGAAACGGATGCGCTGTTGTCAAAGACCGCTGGGAGAGGGCTGTGCCGTCGCGCTGAGCGTTACACAAGGCGCAATGGGGCCGCCCTCCTTAATTCGGTGACGCGCGTCGGGCTTCTTGCTCGGAACTCAACGCTCAACGTTTCTGATCCAGCGCAGACGGTGTCCCGAAGAGGGGAATTTGCGTTGTGAAGCGTTCGCGCGAGCAACTCGAAGGTCTCTCGCATCGGTCGCCGGTTTAGCAACCGGTGCAAGGCGTGAGCTAAGCACCTTTGAGTGGAGCCAGTACCGTGGGTCTCAATCGAGAAGAGAAAGCGGCAATGGTCGACGAGGTCTGCGCCCTTGTGGCGAAGGCCCAGACGATCGTCGTCGCCGAGTACCGTGGTCTGACTGTGGAGTCGGTCACCAAACTGCGCAGGGAAGCGCGCGCACATGGTGTCCAGTTGCGTGTGCTCAAGAACACCCTGGCGCGTCGCGCTGTCGGGGGCACGCCGTTCTCCGGATTGGCCGACAAACTCGTCGGCCCGCTGGTGTACGGCTTCAGTGCCGACCCGGTCGCTGCGGCCAAGGTGATCGCGAACTTCGCCAAAGGCAACGACAAGCTCGTCGTCAAAGCCGGTGCGATGCCCAACTACGTCATGGACGAAAAGGGTGTCACCGCACTTGCCACGATGCCGAGCCGCGAAGAGCTGCTGGCGAAGCTGATGGCGACCATGCAGGCGCCGATCGGCCAATTCGTCCGCACGCTCAACGAGGTGCCGTCTCGCTTCGTTCGTACGCTCGCCGCTGTGCGGGACGCGAAGGAAAAGGCGGCTGCCTGATCCGCATTCAGTCAAGCAACCCCGAAATCACAACGCATTAGGAGCAGCAAATGGCACTTTCGAATCAAGAAATCCTCGACGCGATCGCAGCGAAGTCCGTCCTTGAGATCAGCGAGCTGATCAAGATGATGGAAGAGAAATTTGGCGTTTCTGCCGCCGCCGCGGCCGTGGCCGTCGCGGCCCCAGCCGGTGGCGCAGCCGCGCCGGCCGTGGAAGAGAAGACCGAATTCACAGTCGTTCTGGCCGAGACCGGGGCCAACAAGGTCAACGTGATCAAGGCCGTGCGCGAGCTGACTGGTCTGGGCCTGAAAGAGGCCAAGGACCTGGTCGACGGCGCGCCCAAGCCTGTCAAGGAAGGCGTGAACAAGGCCGACGCCGATGCAGCCAAGAAGAAACTGGAAGACGCCGGCGCGAAAGTTGAAGTGAAATAAGAACGAAAAGGTCGGTGCGCCATCGGCGCACCGACCCCGAAGTCTTTGATTTGGGTTGGATTCCACAGATCAATCCCCAAATCAAAGACTTCCCCTGATGAACGAACAACTCGGAACGCGTATTGCCGCGCGGGCAGCTTTGCCCGTGCGGTTTTCCTCGTCCGCGCTGCGCGTGCATCGCTAGGCTTTCCCGCACGGAGCGTCCATGCCGTACTCCTTCACCGAAAAGAAGCGTATCCGCAAGAGCTTTGCCAAGCGGCCTGCTGTCCAGGCAGTGCCCTTTCTGCTGGCAACCCAGCTCGAGTCTTACATGCAGTTCCTGCAGGCCGACACTCCACCGTTACAGCGCAAGCCGGAAGGCTTGCAGGCGGCGTTCCTGTCGATCTTCCCGATCAGCAGCCACAACCAGATGGCGCGGCTGGAGTTTGGCGGCTTCAATCTCGGGGAGCCGCCGTTTGACGTGAAGGAGTGTCAGCAGCGCGGCCTGACCTACGCGTCACCCCTGCGCGCAAAGGTGCGGCTCGTGATCATGGATCGTGAGGCGGCCAAGCCAACGGTCAAGGAGGTGAAAGAGCAGGAGGTCTACATGGGCGAGATTCCGCTCATGACGACCACGGGCTCGTTCGTGATCAACGGCACTGAGCGCGTGATCGTGTCGCAGCTGCATCGCTCGCCGGGCGTCTTCTTTGAGCACGATCGGGGCAAGACGCATTCGAGCGGAAAGTTGCTGTTCTCGGCGCGCGTGATTCCCTATCGCGGCTCGTGGCTCGATTTTGAATTCGACCCCAAGGACATCCTGTACTTCCGCGTCGATCGTCGCCGCAAGATGCCCGCGACGATCCTTCTGAAGGCAATCGGACTGACGCCGGAGCAGATCCTGGCGCACTTCTTCACCTTTGATGGTTTCAGCCTCGCGTCCAACACGGGCGGTTACATGGAGCTCGTTCCCGAGCGCCTGCGCGGCGAGATCGCGCGCTTTGACATCGCCGACAAGACCGGCAAGGTCGTCGTTGCCAAGGACAAGCGCATCAATGCCAAGCACATCCGCGACATGGAAGCCGCGGGCATGAAGCGGATCGAGGTGCCTGAGGACTATCTGCTCGGGCGCGTGCTGGCGGGCAACGTGGTCGACGCTGAGACTGGCGAAGTGGTCGCGCATGCGAACGAAGAACTTACCGAAGACCTGATGAAGAAGCTGCGGGCGGCCAGCGTCAAGGACATCCGCACCATCTACACAAACGATCTCGACCAAGGGCCTTTTATCTCCAACACGCTGCGCATCGATGAGACCGGCGATCAGCTGGCGGCGCGCATCGCGATCTATCGCATGATGCGCCCCGGCGAGCCGCCGACCGAGGATGCAGTCGAGACGCTTTTTCGCCGCCTGTTTTTCGACGACGATACGTACGACCTGTCGCGCGTCGGTCGCATGAAAGTCAACAGCCGCTTCGGTCGCGCTGAGATCACTGGTCCGATGGTGCTTACCCATGAGGACATCATCGATACGATGAAGGTCCTGGTTGAGCTGCGCAATGGTCGCGGCGAGATCGATGACATCGATCACCTCGGCAACCGGCGCGTGCGCTGCGTTGGCGAACTGGCCGAAAACCAGTTCCGCGCTGGCCTCGTACGAGTTGAACGTGCGGTGCGCGAGCGCCTCGGTCAGGCTGAGACCGAAAACCTCATGCCGCACGACCTGATCAACAGCAAGCCGATCTCGGCATCCATTCGCGAATTCTTCGGCTCATCTCAGCTGAGCCAGTTCATGGACCAGACCAATCCGTTGTCGGAGATCACGCACAAACGTCGCGTCTCGGCCCTGGGACCTGGCGGCCTGACGCGCGAGCGCGCCGGGTTCGAGGTGCGCGATGTGCACCCGACTCACTACGGACGCGTGTGCCCGATCGAGACACCCGAAGGTCCGAACATCGGGTTGATCAACTCGATGTCGCTGTACGCGCGTTTGAACGAATACGGCTTCCTCGAGACGCCGTATCGGAAGGTGAGCAAGAGCCATGTCACCAACGAGATCTCGTACCTGTCGGCGATCGAGGAAGGCAAATATGTGATCGCGCAGGCGAATGCGCCGCTCGACAAGACCGGTAAATTCCTCGACGAGCTGGTCTCGTGCCGGCAGGCCGGCGAGTTCGTGCTGATGTCGCCCGAGCGGGTCGAGTACATGGACGTGGCGCCGTCGCAGATTGTGTCGGTCGCGGCATCGCTGATTCCCTTCCTCGAGCACGATGACGCCAACCGCGCGTTGATGGGATCGAACATGCAGCGGCAGGCGGTACCGTGCCTGCGTCCCGAGAAGCCGTTTGTCGGCACCGGCGTGGAGCGCACGGTCGCGGTCGACTCGGGCACGACGGTGCAGGCGCTGCGCAGCGGCGTCGTCGACTTCGTGGACGCCAACCGTATCGTGGTGCGCGTCAACGAGGATGAGAACGTCGCCGGTGAAGTCGGCGTCGACATCTACAACCTCGTCAAGTACACGCGTTCGAACCAGAACACGAACATCAATCAGACGCCGATCGTCAAGAAGGGCGACGTGATTGCCAAGGGCGACGTGATCGCTGACGGCGCGTCGACCGATCTGGGCGAACTGGCGCTCGGCCAGAACATGCTGGTCGCGTTCATGCCGTGGAACGGCTACAACTTCGAGGATTCGATCCTGATCTCCGAGAAAGTCGTTTCCGACGACCGCTACACGTCGATCCATATCGAGGAACTCAATGTCGTCGCGCGCGATACCAAGCTTGGACCGGAAGAGATCACGCGCGATATCTCGAATCTGTCCGAGAACCAACTTGCGCGGCTCGACGAATCGGGAATCGTCTACATCGGCGCCGAAGTGCAGGCCGGCGACGTGCTGGTCGGCAAGGTCACACCGAAGGGCGAAACGCAGCTGACGCCGGAAGAGAAGCTCCTGCGCGCGATCTTCGGCGAGAAAGCGAGCGACGTGAAGGACACGTCGCTGCGCGTGCCGTCGGGCATGAACGGCACCGTGATCGACGTGCAGGTCTTCACGCGCGAAGGCATCGAGCGCGACAAGCGCGCGCAGCAGATCATCGACGATGCGCTGAAGCGCTACCGTCAGGATCTGAACGACCAGCTTCGCATCGTCGAAGGTGACGCATTTGCGCGGATCGAGAAGTTGATGCTGCGCAAGGAGGCGACCGGCGGGCCACGCAAGATCGCCAAGGGCACCGTGATCACGAAGGACTATCTCGATTCGCTCGAGAAGTACCACTGGTTCGACATCCGCCTGTCAGACGAGGCGGCGGCGGGTCAGCTCGAGGGCCTGAAGGAGTCGATCGAAGCCAAGCGTCGCCAGTTCGACCAGGCGTTCGAAGACAAGCGCAAGAAGCTCACCCAGGGCGACGAACTGCCGCCAGGCGTGCTGAAGATGGTCAAGGTCTACCTGGCCGTCAAGCGCCGCCTGCAACCGG
>DAITAC010000009.1:7530-74229 GCA_036824465.1 Burkholderiaceae bacterium | reverse complement strand
GCACGGAGGGCGTGATCAGCGTGCAGAGCACCGAGCGCGAAGGCCTGTATGTCGATGCCGACCAGCGCCTGCTGTCGACCATCGCTGCCAACGTCGGCGTGGCCTTGCGCAATGCGCGGATGTTCAACGAGACCAGGGAGGCGCTGGAGCGGCAGACCGCCACTGCAGACATCCTCAAGGTCATCAGCAGTTCGCCGACCTCCGTGCAGCCGGTGTTCGAGGCCATCGTCAGCACGGCCGTGTCGCTGATCGCATGCGACAGGGCTTTCCTGCTGCGCGTCGACGGCAACGCTTACGGGTTGGCGGCCGGGGCTGACCACAACGGCTTGATGACGGACATCAAGGGCGTGAGGCTGCCCATCGACCCGGCCGCCAACTTCCCGTCACGGGTGATTGTCGACAAAGCGATCCTGCACCTGCCCGACTGGTCGGCCATCGAGTTGCCCGAGCACGAGCGGCGCATACACGATTCGGGCGGCATCAATGCAACGCTGATGCTGCCGCTTCTGCGCCAGGACGTTTGCATCGGCGTCCTGGCCTTGGCGCGCGCGCGGCCGGGCGCGTTCAGCGACAAGGAAATTGAGCTGGCAGAGTCTTTCCGCGACCAGGCCGTGATCGCAATCGAGAACGTGCGCCTGTTCAACGAGACCAAGGAAGCGCTGGAGCGGCAGACGGCCACAGCCGAGGTGCTCAACGTCATCAGCAGCTCGGTGGCCGATACCGCTCCGGTGTTTGAGAAGATCGTCAAGAGTTGCGAGAGGCTGTTCGAGGGCGCCGTTGCCGTCATCTCGCTATTGCGCGATGACGGTCAGGTTATTCACGCGTCGATCAGCAGTCGTTTGCCCGATGCCGCCGTCGCGCTCGATCGGGATTTCCCGAGACCGCTGAGCCAGAGCTACCAGAGCTACCCGATGCGGCAACGCCGTGTCGTCCACTATCCGGACATGGCCAACGGCCCCAAGGTGCCCGAGGCCATGCGCGAATTTGCCCGCGAAGTGGGGAACATCTCGATGCTGATTGCGCCGATGCTGTGGGAAGACCAGGCCATCGGCACATTGCACGTCGTGCGGCAACCGCCCAAGCCCTTCACCGAGAAGGAGCAGGCACTTCTCAAAACCTTTGCCGACCAGGCGGTGATTGCGATCCAGAACGCGCGCCTGTTTAACGAAACGAAGGAAGCGCTGGAGCGGCAGACTGCAACCAGCGAGATCCTGCGCGTCATCAGCGAATCGCCGAACGATGTGCAGCCGGTGCTCGACGCCGTGGCCGAGCGGGCGCGCCTGCTTTGCAAGGCGGACGGTGGCAGGGTCTGGCTGCTCGAGGGCGGGCAGCTTCGTGGGATGACCGACTATGGGCCGGGGTACGACAACGCGCCTGGCGAAGTGTTGCCCTTGCGCACCACCTCGGTCGCCGGGCGCTCCGTCATCGAACGCCGATCGATTCATGAGGCCGACATCCTGCCGGTGCTTGACAGCGAATATCCGGACACTCGCCCGCTGGCGCTTAAGTACCGCGTGCGCGCCATCCTGACGATGCCGCTGCTGCGCGAAGGCGAAGCGCTGGGCGTGATCTCCCTGATGCGCAGCGAGCCCCGAGCCTTCGCGCCGAGCGAGATCAAGCTGCTCGAGACCTTCGCCGACCAGTCGGTGATCGCGATCGAGAACGTGCGGCTTTTCAAGGAAACACAGGAGGCGCTGGCTCGCCAGACTGCCACGTCGGACGTGCTGCAGGTGATCAGTGAATCGCCGACCGATGTGCAACCGGTGTTCGACATCATCGCCGAGCGCGCCGCCGCGCTGACCGCGGCGCGCTACTGCCTGGTGACGCGGCTCGACGGCGAAATGCTGCACCTTGCTGCCCTGCACGGCGTCAGCGATGCCGGCACCGCCGCGCTGCGCGCGGCATGGCCACAGCACCTGGAGGAGAGCACGGCGATCTCGGCACGCGCGATCCGCGAGCGCAACGTGGTCAACGTGGCCGACCTGCTCGCCCTGTCCGACGCGGACTACGCGCCCGCGATGAAGCGCGCCTGCGAACTGGCGGGATTCCGCAGCGGGCTCTCCGTGCCGATGGTGCGCGACCGGCAGGTGGTCGGCGCGATCACCGTGAACCGGGCCGAAACAGGGCTGTATGCAGACAAGGAAGTCGCGCTGCTGCAGACCTTTGCCCGCCAGGCCGTGGTGGCGGTCGAGAACGTGCGCCTTTTCAACGAGACAAGGGAGGCCCTGGAGCACCAGACGGCGACGTCCCAGGTGCTGCAGGTGATCAGCGGCTCGATTGCCGATACCGCGCCGGTGTTCGAGAAGATTCTCGACAGCTGCCAGCGGCTGTTCGCGAGCGAGCAACTGGGCATATTCCTCGTCGGCGACGATGCCCGGGTGCGAGTGGCGAATTGGCGCGGCTCCGCGTTCGAGGGGTTCCGCGCGCTCGACGCGCACCCGATGGAGGAGACCTTCACGGGGCAAGCCATCCGTGAACGGCGCACCATTCAGATTGCCGACGCCGCGTCTATCGCCGGCTCGCACAAAATCGCGCGCGGGGCCGTGGAAGCCGTTGGCAACTATTCGGCCATTTACAGCCCGATGATGTGGGAGGGCGGCGGCATCGGGTCGATCTGCGTCTTTCGCCAGCCGCCCCGGCCGTTCAGCGACAAGGAAGCGGCCCTGCTGCGCACGTTCGCCGACCAGGCGGTGATCGCGATCCAGAACGCGCGCCTGTTCAACGAGACCCGGGAAGCCCTGGAGCAGCAAAAGGCCGCCAGCGAAATTCTGAGCGTGATCAGCAGCTCGGTGGCTGACACCCAGCCGGTGTTCGACAAGATCCTGGAGAGCTGCAAGCACCTGTTCGGCAGCGACGAGATGGACGTGCTTCTGGTGGACGAGCAGGGCCAACTGCAGATTGGCGCCTATCTCGGCAAGTACCACGATGCGGTGGCGGCGACGTTCCCGGCGCCGGTTGAGAAGACACCCGCCGGACGGGCGATCCGCGAGCGGCGCGTCGTGCACTGGCCAGACGTGATCAACGGGCGCGACGTGCCGAACGTCGTTCGCAAGGTGTCGAAGATCGCCGGCTACCAGTCCATGGCGTTTGCGCCAATGTTGTGGGAGGGCCGCGGCATCGGCGCCATCGGCGTGGCGCGCGCGCGCGGACCGTTCACGGTCAAGGAGCTGGCGCTGCTGCAGACCTTCGCCGACCAGGCGGTGATCGCGATCCAGAACGCGCGGCTGTTCAAGCAGGCGCAGGAAGCGCGTGCCGCAGCCGAAGCGGCGAACGAGGCCAAGAGTTCGTTCCTGGCCACGATGAGCCACGAGATCCGCACGCCGATGAACGCGGTGATCGGCATGAGCGGCCTGCTGCTCGATACGCCGCTCAACGCCGAGCAGCACGACTACGCGGCTACGATCCGCGACTCGGGCGATGCGCTGCTGACGATCATCAACGACATCCTCGACTTCTCGAAGATCGAAGCGGGCCGCATGGACATCGAGGCGCACCCATTCGACCTGCGCGACTGCGTGGAGTCCGCGCTCGACCTCGTGGCTTCGCGCGCGATGGAAAAGCACCTCGACACCGCCTACCTCTTCGAGGGCGACGTCCCGCAGGGCGTGAGCGGCGACGTGACGCGACTGCGGCAGATCCTGCTGAACCTGCTGGCCAACGCGGTCAAGTTCACCGAGGCGGGCGAAGTGGTGCTGACGGTGACATCTCAATCGCTTGCCAGCGGCGGTGTCGAACTGACTTTCGCGGTGAAGGACACCGGCATCGGCCTTTCCGCCGAAGGCATGAGCCGCCTCTTCCAGTCGTTCTCGCAGGCGGACTCGTCAACCACGCGCAAGTACGGTGGCACGGGGCTGGGCCTTGCCATCAGCAAGCGCCTGGCGGAACTGATGGGCGGGCGCATGTGGGCCGAGAGCGAGGGGCCGGGCAAGGGCTCGACGTTCTTCTTCACCATCCGCGTGCCGCTGGCCGAGCTGCCGCTGGAGAGCCGACGCGACTTCGTCGGCGCGCAGCCCGAACTGCAGGGCCGGCGCCTGCTGATCGTCGACGACAACGCCACCAACCGGCGCGTGCTGAACCTGCAGACCGGCAAGTGGGGCATGGTGCCGCGCATGACCGAATCGCCCTCCGAGGCGCTGCGCTGGCTCGAGGCGGGCGAGTCGTTCGACCTGGCGATCCTCGACATGCACATGCCGGAAATGGACGGGCTGGAGCTGGCAAAGCGCATCCATGCGCGCGACCCGAAATTGCCGCTGGTGCTGTTCAGCTCGCTTGGGCGGCGCGAGGCCGGCGACACGGAGGGCCGGTTCAAGGCGCACCTTGCCAAGCCGGTGCGGCAGTCGCAGCTCTTCGACACGATGGTGGGGCTGCTTGCCCACACGCCGACCGTGAAGGAACCGACGCAGGCCAAGTCGAAGATCGATCCGCAGATGGCCGCGCGCCATCCGCTGCGCATCCTGCTGGCCGAGGACAACGTGGTGAACCAGAAGCTCGCGATGCGCCTGCTGCAGCAGATGGGCTACCGCGCCGACCTGGCCTCCAATGGAATCGAGGCCGTCGAGTCCGTGCAGCGCCAGACCTACGACGTGGTGCTGATGGACGTGCAGATGCCCGAGATGGACGGGCTCGAGGCCACGCGGCGCATCACTGCAACCTTGGCCGCCGGCGCGCGCCCGCGCATCGTGGCGATGACCGCCAACGCGATGCAGGGCGACCGCGAGATGTGCCTCGAGGCCGGCATGGACGATTACATCACCAAGCCGATCCGCGTCGATCAACTGATCGAGTCGCTCAACCGCGTGGTACAGCGGGCGGAACGCTGAAATGAGCAACCGGATTCAGGCCATTGTCGAGCTCGTCGCCGCCGGCGAGCTCGAGCAGGCCATCGCAGCGGCCACCACCACGCTGGCGGACAGCGCGCTCTCGCCGGATGAGCAGATGGCCCTGCTCGAGCTGCGCTGCGATTGCCACCTGCAGCGCCTGGAACTCACCCTGGCGCATGCCGATGCGCAGGCCATGGCGACGCTGGCGCACCGGCAAGAGACGCCGGCGCTGCAGGCCCTGGCGGGCCTGTCGATGGCCATCGTTCAGGACCGCCTGGGTCAGTACCAACAGGCATTGGCGTCGGCGCGAACGGCGCACGAGGCCGCGCGCCGCAGCGTCCAGCCGCTGCTCGAGGCGCGCGCGCTGGAGCGCCTGAGTGAAGTGCACGCCGTGGCGGGTGATCCGGCCGAGGCGCTGCAGTATGCGCAGCAGGCCCTGGCGATCTTCGAGTCGCTGGGCGAGTTGCGCTGGCAGGCGCGCGCCCTGCACCGGCAGTTCAGCGTGCTCAGCGCGATCGGCCGCACCACCGAGGCCGACCGGGTTGCCGAGCGTGCCCTGGTCCTGGCCCGGCGCAGCAACGCCCTGCGCGAAGAGGCCGATGCACTGAACCTGTTGAGCTTTCACGTCGCCGACCTGGGGGCCCGGCTGGCGCGACAACGCCAGGCGCTCTCCGTTTACGACACGGCGGGCAGTCTCGCCGGTCGCGCCACGATGCTGGGCAACCTGGGCGGTGGCTACACGGAGCTGGGACTGTTTCGCCGCGGGCGCCGCTACATCGGCGAGTCGCTGGCGCTCGCGCGCCGAGCCGGTCACCGCGGCAACACGGTTTTCAATCTCTTCAATCTGTTCGATCTTGAGTGCCAGATGCGCTCGCTGGCGGCGGCGCGCGATATTGCGGCCGAGGCGATACCGCTGCACCAGGCGGCGGGCGTGACCGTCTGGGCCGGCTTCAAGGCGGACCTGAGCGGACAGCTCGCCTGGCTGGAAGGCAATGCTTCAGAGTCCGCGCACCTGCTCGAACAGGCGGCGAAGCAATATGGCAACGAACTCGGTTTCGCCCTTACGGCGCTTGCACGGTCCGGCCGCGCTTATCTGGCAGCCGGCCAGCCGCGAGAGGCCCTGGCGGCCACGCGGCGCGGCACGCGGGCGCACGTCGCCGCTGGCCTGACGTCGCAAAACGGCGGCGACTCCCTGGCGCTGTGGTGGCATCACAGCCTGGCCCTGCACGCCAATGGCCGGCACGGTGAATCGCGCAAGGCATTGGCACAGGCCTTCCGGTTCCTGCTGGAGGCTGCGCAGGCGCTCAAGGACGAGGGCCTGCGCCGCAACTACCTCAATAAGAAGGCCGACGTCCGCGCCGTCGTGCGAGCCTGGGTGGCCGACGGTCGAGCACGCGGCCTGCCGCGCGGGCAGATCGAGGCACATCTGGCCGGCGAAGTCAGTCTGAAGGAGCCGTTCGAGCGCCTCGTCGACACCGGCCTGCGCCTGAACGAGTTGAAGAGCGAGGCGGAGCTGCGCGAGTTCCTGGTTGACGAAGTCACCGAACTTTCCGGCGCCGAGCGCGTGTTGCTGGTGCTGGATGCCGTGGAAGGGCCACAGATCGCCGGCTCGCTGATGCCGCATGGCGAGAGCGAAACCGAGCTGCTGCGCGCCGTCACGCCTTGGCTCGACGAGGCGCGGCGCACGCGCGCCGCCGCGCTGCGCCACGGCCCCGACGGCGTCGAGCCGATCGACCAGCGCAGCTGCCTCGTCGTGCCACTGATCGCGCAGCGCGAGCTGCTGGGATTCATCTACGTCGACATAGAAGGCCTGTTCGGCCGCTTCCACGACGGCGACACGCAGCTGCTGTCGATGCTGGCGGCGCAGGCGGCCCTGACGCTCGCCAACCTGCGCGCGGCCGAGGCGCTGGAGCGCAAGGTGGTCGAGCGCACGGCGCAGCTCGAGCAGCGCACCGCAGAGGCGCAGCGCCTGCTGAAGGAGACCGAGTCTCGGAACGCCGAGCTGGCCATCATCAACAGCGTGCAGGCTGCGCTCGCTGCCGAGCTCGACATCCAGGGGATCTACAACGCGGTCGGCGACAAGATTCGGGAGATCTTCCAGCAGACGGACGTTGGCATCCGGATCGCGGATGAGCAGGCGGGCCTGATGCATCACCCCTACCTGACCATTCGGGGAGAACGAACTGCGCTCAAGCCATCGCCGCTCGTTGCGACGGGAATCGCTGCGCACGTCATGCGCACCCGTGAACCGCTGCTCATCAACGAGAACATGACGGAAGCCATGGCGCGATACGGCTCTGTCATGTTGCCCGGCGTGCAGCAACGCGTGCCCACGAAGTCGATGCTGGTCGTGCCGTTGATCGCCAGCGGCAAGGTGCTGGGCGTGATTGCGCTGGGTGACCAGGATTGCGAACAGGCGTACAGCGACTCGGACGTACGTCTGTTGCAGACGCTCGCCGCCAGCATGAGCGTTGCCCTGGAGAACGCGCGCCTGTTCCACGAAACCCAGCGCCTGCTCAAGGAAACCGAGCAGCGCAACGCCGAACTGGCTGTGATCAACAGCATCCAGCAGGCGGTGGGCGCGGAGCTCGACTTCCAGGCCATCGTCGACGTGGTGGGCGACAAGCTGCGCGCGGTGTTTGCCACCGGCGACCTGAGCATCTTCTGGTGGGACGAAACGGGCGGGCAGGTTCGCCCGCTCTACACCTACGAACACGGCGTGCGCTGGCACCACGCGCCCTTCAAGCCCGACCCGCAGCGGTGGTACGGGCGCTTCATGCAGGCGCGAAGCACGGCGGTGTTCGGCTCGTATGCCGAGCAGGAGGCTGTGGGCATGCGCGTGATGCCCGGCACTGACCGCGCCCGCAGCATGTTGGCCGTGCCGATGCTGGCGGCGGGCCGCTTCCTGGGCTCGGTGTACGTCGAGAACCACGAGCGCGACGCCGCCTTCGGCCCGGCCGACGTGCGCCTGCTGGAAACCGTGGCCTCCAGCATGGCGGTGGCGCTGCAGAACGCGCAGAGCTACGAGGCCGAACGCCAGCGTGCGGCCGAGCTGGCGATCGTCAACGGCGTGCAGGCCGGCCTGGCGGCGCAGCTGGAGATGCAGGCGATCTACGACCTGGTGGGCGAGAAGATCCGCGAGACCTTCAAGGCCCAGGCCGTGGGCATCGGCATCATCGAGCGCGACAGCGGCCTGCTGCGCATCCCCTACCTCATCGAGCGCGGCCAGCGCATCGTCGTCGACGGCCTGCAGCAGCCCTACCCGAGCGGCTTCGCGCCACACGTGCGCAAGACCGGCCAGTCCCTGCTCATCAACACCGACATGGCCCGGCACATGGCGGAGCACGGTGAGGTCACGCGGCAGGGCGAGACGCCGAAGTCGGCCATCTGGGTGCCGCTGCGCGTTCAGGGCGAGTCGCGGGGCGCGATCACCGTGCAGAGCCTGGACAGCGAGAACGCCTTTACCGAAGCCGACGTGCGCCTGCTCGAAACGCTGGCCGGCAGCATGGCCGTGGCGTTGGAAAGCGCGCGTCTGTTCGACGAGACGCAGCGGCTGCTGAAGGAGACCGAAGCCCGCAACGCCGAGTTGGCCGTGATCGCCAGCGTGCAGCAGGGCATCGCCGCCGAGCTCAACCTGCAGGCCATCATCGATCTGGTCGGCGACAAGCTGCGCGAGGTGTTCGCCACCGGCGACATCGGCATCTGGTGGTGGGACGCGACGCAGCGCACGGGTCATGGCCTCTACGTCTTCGAGCACGGCGTTCGCCACCACCACGCGCCCTACACAGTCAAGCCCGGCGAAGTCTGGGAGCGGCTGTTCGACGGCCGCGAGACCCTTCACGTCAACAACCGCGCCGAGTCGATTGCGCTGGGCATGCATGCGCTCGAAGGCACCGACCAGAGCATTTCCGCGCTGTGCATGCCCATCATCGGCGGCGACCGCGTGCTCGGCAGCGTGGTGATCGAGGACTACGAGCGCGAGAACGCCTTCGGGCCGGACGCGGTGCGACTGCTCTCCACGGTGGTCGCGAGCATGGGCACCGCGCTGGAGAACGCGCGCCTGTTCGACGAGACGCAGCGCCGTGCGGCGGAGCTGGCGGTGATCAACGGCATTCAGCGCTCGATGAGCGAGCGCCTGGAGTTCCAGGCCATCGTCGACGTCGTCGGGGACAAGCTGCGCGAGGTCTTCGCCAGCGGCGACATGGCGATCCACTTGAGGGGCAGCGAACCCGGCCAGGTGCTGCCGATGTACGTCTTCGAGCACGGCGTGCGCCTGCAACAGGCGCCGCGCACGCCCGATCCCGAAAAGCCGCTGTGGAAGGCGCTGTTCGCGGGCCAACAGTGCGTGGTCAACGACGCGGCCGACATCGCGCGCTGGCAACTCGTGGCCGTGCCCGGAACCGACGCCGCGCTGTGCGCCGCGCATGTGCCGATCGTCGGGCCGCAGGGTTACCTCGGCCACATCGTGCTCGAGAACCACGAACGCGAGAACGCCTTTGGCCCGGCCGAGGTCGGGCTGCTGCAGACGCTGGCAGCCAGCCTGGCGGTGGCGCTGGAGAACGCACGCCTGTTCGACGAAACGCAGCGGCTGCTGAAGGAGACCGAGCGCCGCAGTTCCGAGTTGGCCGTCATCAACAGCATCCAGCAGGGCATCGCCAAGGAGCTGAATTTCCAGGCCATCATCGACCTCGTCGGCGACAAGCTGCGCGAAGTGCTCGCGATGGACTGCGGTGGGATCCGTTGGTTCGACCGTGAGGCCGGACTTATCCGCTACCTGTACGAAGTCGAGGACGGCGAGCGTCTCAGTATCCCGCCCGCGCCGCTGTTGGAAAAGCACCTGGTGCCTCAAGCCCCGCGGGTTTTTCATTCCGCAGCCGAACAGATTGCAGCGGGCGTTCCCGTGATCCCGGGCACGCAGCAAACCGAATCATGGGCCATCGTGCAGATCACCGCCGGCGATCGCGTGCTGGGTGCCCTGAGCGTCGAGGATCTCAAGCGGCAAAACGCCTACGGCGAGAGCGAAGTTCGCTTGCTGCAGACGGTGGCGGCATCGATGGGCGTGGCGCTCGAGAACGCCCGCTTGTTCGACGAGACGCAGCGCCGCGAACGCGAAGCGAACGCGCTTGCCGAAGTGGGCCGCGACCTCTCGTCCACGCTCGACCTGGCCAGCGTGATGGACCGCATCGCCGCGCACGCCAAGGAACTGCTGGCGGCGCAGAACAGCGCCATCTTTCTGCCCGATGCCGATGGCAAGGCCTTCCGCGCCATCGTCGCGCTGGGCGACCTGGCTGAGAAGCTCAAGGCCACGGCCATCGAGCCGGGGCGCGGCATCATCGGCAGCCTGATCGCCAGCGGCCGCGCCGAGTTCGTCAACGACAGCGGGGTCGATCCGCGTGCGATCCCGATTCCCGGCACGCCGCTCCAGCGCGACGAGCGCCTGATGGTCGTGCCGCTCAAGGCGGGCGAGCAGGTGCAGGGCGCGATGGCGGTGTGGCGCAGCGGCGGCAGCCCGTTCGAGGCGCACGAACTGGCCTTCCTCGAAGGCCTGTCGCAGCAGGCGGTGATCGCGCTGAACAACGCGCGCCTGTTCGACCAGACCCAGGCCGCGCTGCAGCGCCAGACCGCCAGCGCCGAGGTGCTGCAGACGATCAGCGGCTCGGTGGCCGACACGCAGCCGGTGTTCGAGCGCATCCTGGCCAGCTCGGCGCGGCTGTTCGGCACCGACGAAGTGATGCTGCTCACGCTCGACGACGACGGCGAGCGGCTGCGCCTGAGTGGCTACCGCGGCGCCATGGCCGAAGCCGCCAGGCCGCTATTCCCGATTCCGCTGGCCGGCACCGGCACCGAGCTCTGCCTGCGCGAGCGCCGTGTCATGCGCTTCGACGACGCGCTGAACGGGGCCGACAGCCCGCCGGCCATGCGCGGCTACGCCCGCCAGCTCGGCTACAGCTGGTCGGAGGTCGAGGCGCCGATGGTGAGCGACGGGCGCGGCATCGGTTCGATCATGGTGTTCCGCCGCGACCTGCGCCCGTTCACCGACGCCGAAGCGCAGATGCTGCAGACCTTTGCCAACCAGGCGGTGATCGCGATCCAGAACGCGCGGCTGTTCAGGCAAGCGCAGGAGGCGCGCGCCCAGGCCGAGGCCGCCAACGAGGCCAAAAGCGCTTTCCTGGCCACGATGAGCCACGAGATCCGCACGCCGATGAATGCGGTGATCGGCATGAGCGGCCTGCTGCTCGACACGCCGCTCAACGCCGAGCAGCACGACTACGCGGCCACGATCCGCGACTCGGGCGACGCGCTGCTGACGATCATCAACGACATCCTGGACTTCTCCAAGATCGAGGCCGGGCGCATGGACATCGAGGCGCACCCGTTCGACCTGCGCGAGTGCGTCGAGTCTGCGCTCGACCTGATGTCGACGCGCGCCGCGGAGAAGCACCTGGACCTCGCCTACGTGTTCGAAGGCGACGTGCCCGCCGCGGTCAAGGGCGACGTGACGCGGCTGCGGCAGATCCTGCTCAACCTGCTCTCCAACGCCGTGAAGTTCACCGAGAGCGGCGAGGTCGTTCTCACGATCACCGCCGAGAAGGACGAGATCCACTTCACCGTGCGCGACACCGGCATCGGCCTGAGCGAAGCGGGCCTCGCCAAGCTGTTCCAGAGTTTCAGCCAGGCGGACGCATCGACCACGCGCAAGTACGGCGGCACCGGGCTGGGGCTGGCGATCAGCAAGAGGCTCGCCGAGTTGATGGGCGGCACGATGTGGGCCGAGAGCGCGGGTCCGGGCAAGGGCAGCACCTTCCACGTCACGATTCGCGTGCCGGCGGCGACGATGCCGGCCAATGGCCGGCGTGAATTCATCGGCACGCAGCCGGCGCTCAAGGGCGCGCGCGTGCTGGTGGTGGACGACAACGCCACCAACCGCCGCGTGCTCAACCTGCAGTCGGCCAAGTGGGGCATGGTGCCGCGGGACACGCCATCGCCGGAAGAGGCGCTGCGCTGGGTGACGCAGGGCGAGACCTTCGACCTGGCGATCCTCGACATGCACATGCCGGAGATGGACGGACTGGAACTCGCGCGGCGCATTCACGCGCGCCATCCGAAGCTGCCGCTGGTGTTGTTCAGCTCGCTCGGCCGCAAGGAGGCGGGTGACACCGAGGACCTGTTCAGTGCCTATCTCGCCAAGCCACTGCGTCAGAGCCAGCTCTTCGACACGCTGGTGACCCTGCTCGCGCATCAGGCAGCGCCGAGGCAGGCCACAGCATCCAAGCCGAAGATCGATCCGCAGATGGCCGCGCGCCATCCGCTGCGCATCCTGCTGGCCGAGGACAACGTGGTGAACCAGAAGCTCGCGATGCGCCTGCTGCAGCAGATGGGCTACCGCGCCGACCTGGCGTCCAATGGCTTGGAGGCGGTGGAGTCGGTTCAGCGACAAACGTACGACGTGGTGTTGATGGACGTGCAGATGCCCGAGATGGACGGGCTGGAGGCCACGCGGCGCCTTACCGCGGAGCTGCCGGCCGGCGAGCGCCCGCGCATCGTGGCGATGACCGCCAACGCGATGCAGGGCGACCGCGAGATGTGCCTCGAGGCCGGCATGGACGACTACATCACCAAGCCGATCCGCGTCGATCAACTGATCGAATCGCTCAACCGCGTACCGGCACGCAAGGGAATCTGACATGAAATCGAACGCAATCGACCTCGCCACCTTCACTGAACTGCAGGAAACTGCGGGGGTGGATTTCGTGAATGAACTCGTCGACACGTACTTCGAAGAAGCCCCCGGAATGCTGGCCGAGCTGCGCAGTGCGCATGCAGAGCGGGCGGCAGATCGTTTTCGCCGCGCCGCGCATTCGCTCAAGTCCAACAGCAACACGTTCGGCGCTTTGACGCTCGGGAAGCTGGCTCGCGAACTGGAGCTGGGCGGACTGCGCGACGATGTCGCGCTGCTCGAGGCGCTGGAGGCGGAATACGCGCGCGTGGTGGCGGCGCTGAAGGAGCTGCGCCATGGCTGAGCGCGGCGCGCGGCTTCTGATCGTCGACGACAACAAGGTCAACCGGCTGCTGCTCGCGCGCAGCCTCGAACTGCAGGGACACCGCGTCGCAGCCGCGGAGAACGGCCGCATCGCCCTGGAAATGCTGGCGCGCGAAGTGTTCGACCTGCTGTTGCTTGACATCGAGATGCCGGAGATGGACGGATTCCAGGTGCTCGAAAGACTCGTGGGCGACCCGCAGCTGCGCGATCTGCCGGTCATCGTCACCTCATCGCTCGAGGGCGTGGCCAACGTCGTGCGCTGCATTGAACTCGGCGCCGAGGACTATCTGAGCAAGCCGGTCAATCCGGTCCTGCTCAAGGCGCGCATCGGTGCCAGTCTCGAAAAGAAGCGTCTGCGCGACGAACTCAAGGCGCTGCTGCGCCGGTTCGCGACTTCGGAAGTGGCGCAGGACATGCAGGAGTCGGGCTTCGCGCTGGGCGGACGCCATGTGCGCGGCTCGGTCATGTTCTGCGACATTCGCGGCTTCACGTCGATCGCCGAGTCGCAGTCTCCGGACGAGACGATCGAACTGCTGAACACCTACTACACGCTCATGTTCGACGCGATCAACAGCCATGGCGGCGTCGTCAACCAGATGATCGGCGACGGCCTGATGGCGATATTCGGTGCTCCGGTGCCGCTGGCCGACCACTGTCGCAGCGCGGTCGACGCGGCCCGGGAGATGATGGACATGGTCGAGCAATTCAGCAATGAGCAGTCAGCCGCCGGAAAACCACCGATCCGCATCGGCATTGGGATCGCTACTGGCGAGATGATCGCCGGCTACACCGGTACCCAGCAGCGGGCAACGTACACCTGCGTGGGCGACATCGTGAACCTCGCCGCACGGCTCGAGCAACATACGAAGACCGCCGGGCGGCCGATCCTGATTGATGGGGAGACCCGCGCCGCACTCGGTCCCGCAGCGCCCGTCGAGTCGCTGGGCGCCGTGTCTCTCCGGGGCAAGGCGGCACCGGTGGATGTCTTCGCAGTCGGCGTCGATTAACAGCCAAATACCGCTGCTAGACCTCGAGCCACTCCTGCCGAATCAGCTTGTTCGCCTTCAAATCGTCGGGCGAACCTTCGAACACCATGTGCCCGTGCCCCATCACGTACAGCCGCTGCGAGATCGCCAGCGCGATGGTCAGCTTCTGTTCGATCAGCAGGATCGACACGCCCTGCCCCTTCAGCTCGCGCAGGAAGTTTGCAACCAGTTCGACGATCATCGGCGCCAGACCCTCGGTCGGCTCGTCGATGATCACCAGTTCCGGATCGCCCATCATCGTGCGCGCCAGCGTCAGCATCTGCTGCTCGCCGCCCGACAGCACGCCCGCCTGGGTGCGCGCACGGTCCTGCAGGCGCGGAAACAGCCGATAGCAATCCGCATAACTCCAGCGGCTGGGCTTGCTGCCCTTCAGTCCGAGCTTCAGATTCTCCTCGACGGTCAGTGAAGGAAAGATGTCGCGGCTCTCGGGTACGTAGCCGATGCCGGCGTGCGCGATCTGGTACGTCGCCAGATTCGTCAAGTCGTGCCCCTTGAAACGGATCGTGCCGGTGCAATCGACCATCCCCATGATTGCCTTGGCCGTCGTCGAGCGCCCCACGCCGTTGCGCCCGAGCAGGCTGACGATTTCGCCGTCGGCGACATCGAGATCCACGCCGTGCAGCACGTGGCTCTTGCCGTAATACGCCTGAAGGTTGCGGACCTCGAGCATCAGTGGCCCCCCGCCTGCGTGCCGAGGTAAGCCTCTTTCACCTTCGGGTCGGCACGGATCTGCGCCGGTGGACCGCAGGCGATGATCTCGCCGTAGACGACGACGGAGATCCGATCCGCGAGACCGAACACGACACTCATATCGTGCTCCACCATCACCAGCGTCTTGCCCTGAGTGACGTCGCGCACCAGCGCAACTGCATTGGCGGTCTCGCTGCGGCTCATGCCCGCGGTCGGCTCATCGAGCAGGATCACGTTCGCATCGCCCGCGATCGTGATACCGATCTCGAGCGCGCGCTGTTCCGCGTACGTCAGCAGGCCCGCGGCGATGTTGCGTCTGCGCCTCAATCCGATCCGTTTCAAAATGGCCTCCGCGCGATCTTCCGCGTCGGCGAGCTTGTTCAGGTTGTGCCAGAACGAGTAGCGGTAACCAAGTGACCACAGCACCGCGCAGCGCAGGTTCTCGAACACCGACAGCCGATGGAAGATATTCGTGATCTGGAAGCTGCGTGACAGGCCGAGCCGGTTGATTTCGAATGGCTTGCGCCCGGTGATGTCGGCCCCGTTCAGCCGGATCGTGCCGCTGCTGAGCGGAAAGCGGCCGCTGATGAGATTGAACAGCGTCGACTTGCCGGCGCCGTTGGGGCCGATGATCGCGTGGCGTTCACCCGGCGGAACGGCAAGGCTCACGTCGCGGATGATCTCGGTCTTGCCGAAGCTCTTGCGCACGTTGGCGAGTTCGAGCGCGGCAGTCACGTGTCCTCCGGATTGTCGCGAATCCAATCCTCGATCTCGACCTGGATTTCGCCCCATACCGCCCTGAAGTGCTGCCGTGCGTATTCGAACGCGAGCGCCCCGCCCGCGAGCACACTCACCGCAAAGACCCAGCTCTCCGGCCGCTCGGTATTGAACGGGAAGCCAAACAGCTTGATCTGCGGCCCGAGCGCAAAGTCCAGCGTCAGGTGATAGATCATTTCGATCAGCATCACGCAGCCGAGTGCCAGCGCCACGGCGGAGAGAATCAGGCCGAAGTACGGGTCGCGCAGCCGCTTGAACTTACGGAACTTGAGCACGCGCAGGTTCATGAGGATCAGGCTCGACAGACCCCCGGGTGCGAACATCACCAGCAGCACGAAGAACACACCGAGGTAGAGCTGCCACGCCTTCGTGTACTCGGACAGGGCAACCGCGAAGATGGTGAAGACGACCGCGCCCAGGATCGGACCGAAAAAGAACGTCACACCGCCCATGAAGGCCGCCAGCAGCACGCCGCCGGAACGGATCGCGCTCACATTCTCGGCGCTCACGATCTCGAAGTAGATGGCGGAGAGTCCGCCCGCGACGCCGGCGAAGAAACTCGACAGGATCAGCATCAACCAGCGCACGCGCTGCGTGTTGTAGCCGATGAATTCGGCGCGCTCGGGGTTGTCGCGCACGGCGTTGGCAATACGACCGAGCGGCGTCTGCGTCAGGGCGAACATCGCAATCATGCTGGCGAACGTCCAGGCCGCGATCAGGTAATAGATCTGGATGTCGGGGCCGAAGCTCAGCGACGGGATGCCAAGGAATGCGCCACCTGCAGTGCGATTGCCGCTGATGCCGGCCTCGCCACCAAAGAAACCCGGAAACATCAGCGACGCAGCGAACACCATCTCGCCGATGCCAAGCGAGATCATCGCGAATGGTGTGCCGGCCTTCTTCGTCGTCAGATAACCGAACACGACGCCGAACAGCATGCCGGCGAAGCCACCTACCAGCGGCAGCAGCGATACCGGATACGCAAACTGACCACGCGCGATCCAGGTCAGCGCGTGAATCGCGAAGTAAGCGCCCAGGCCCGAGTACACCGCATGCCCGAAACTCAGCATGCCGCTCTGACCCAGCAGCATGTTGTACGAGAGCGCGAAGATGATCATGATGCCCATCTGCGCCATCAGGCTGCGCGCAAACAGGTTCTCCAGCAGCAGCGGCAGGCACAGGAACACGAGCGCGGTGAAGCCCCACACGACCCAGCGGCCGAGGTTGATCGGGCGATAGCGAAGCACTTCGCTCATCTAGTCTTCGCGTGTGCCCATCAGGCCCTTCGGCCGGAAGATCAGGATCAGCACCAGCAACAGGAACGGCAACACAGGTGCGACCTGTGCCAGCGTGAGCTTCCACACGGCGTAGCCGAAGGTCTGCGGGTCGACCGTCGTGCCGAACCAGCGCAACAGACCGCCGATCGAGGCGTCGCTCGTCTTGCCGAACGCGTCGACCAAGCCGAGCAGCAGCGAGGCAATGAAGGCGCCACTCAGCGATCCCATGCCGCCAAACACGATCACCACGAACACGATCGCACCAACCGCTCCCGCCATTCCGGGCTCGGTCACGAAGGCATTGCCGCCAATCACACCGGCCAGACCCGCGAGCGCACAGCCGGCGCCGAACACGCCCATCAGCACACGCGGCACGTTGTGGCCGAGCGCTTCGACCTGCTGCGGGTGCGTGAGCGAGGCCTGTATCACCAGCCCGATCCGCGTGCGCGTCAGCAGCAGCCAGGTCGACACCAGCATTAGAACCGCCACCGCCATCATGAAGGCTCTGTACTTCGGGAATGTCAGGCCGAGTCGCTGCAGCCATGCGATCGGACCGTCCAGTTCTGCCGGCACCGAATAAGGCACCGCGGCGCGGCCCCAGATCACCTGTACCAGTTCGACGATGATGTAAGACAGCCCGAACGTGAACAGCAGTTCCGGCACGTGCCCCCACTTATGCACGCGGCGCAAGCCGAAGCGCTCGACCACGGCGCCAAGCACGCCGACCGCCAGCGGTGCAAGGATGAGCGCCGGCCAGAAACCGACCCACCGGCTGATCTGGTAAGCGAAGTACGCGCCGATCATGTAGAAGCTCGCGTGGGCGAAATTGAGCACGCCCATCATCGAGAAGATCAGCGTCAGTCCGGACGCGAGCATGAACAGCAGCAGCCCGTAGCTGATGCCGTTCAGCAGTTGAACCAGAAAGAAATCGAAAGTCACCGCGGCGCCACCTTAGACAAAACGGCCCGGAACAAGCCGGGCCGCCGGGGTTCGCGAACTGGACTCGTTCCCGTTTCGTCTACGGCTTCGGCGGCCGCTGCATGGTGCACGAGGTCGGCTGCGAGGCGACGTAGGTCGGAATCGCACGCACCGTCTTGAAGCCGTAACCGGTCTTCTCTGAGTCATGCTTGACCTCACCGCCCGCCTTGGTCCAGACCGAGACGAACAGCGGCTGCTGCAACTGATGGTCCGTCGCGCGCATCTCGATTTCGCCCATGATGCTTGGCATCTTCAGGCCTTCCATCGTGTAGGCGACGCGCAGCGGTTCGGCTGATTTGGCGCGCTTGATCGCCTCGGCCAGCATCGTCATCGACGTGTACGACGCCAGCGTGTACCACTCCTCGTTGTGCTTCTTCTTGAATTCCGTGTACAGATCTTCGGCCGGGTACTTCTCGATGTTCGGATGCCAATAGGACACCTGGCGCACGAGCTCGGCGCCGGCCGCGCCCATCGCAGTCGGCGTACCGATCACGCCGGCGTAATAGGTGTAGAAATTGACGTTCAGTCCCGCGTCACGTGCGGCCCGGATCAGCAGGGTCAGGTCGGTGCCCCAGTTACCGGTGATGACCGTGTCGGCGCCGGACGCACGAACCTTGGCAATGTAAGGCGAGAAATCGCGCACCTGCCCCAGCGGATGCAGGTCCTCGCCGACGATCTTGATGTCGGGCCGCTTGCGGCCAAGCAGCTCCTTCGCGACGCGCGTGACTTGCTGGCCATGCGAGTAGTTCTGGTTCAGAAGGTAGACGGACTTGATTTCCGGCCGACCCTTCATGTACTCCGTGATCGCCTCCATCTTCATGTCGGTGTTGGCGTCAAAGCGGAAGTGCCAGAAGCTGCACTTGCTGTTGGTCAGATCCGGATCCACTGCCGCGTAGTTCAGGAACACGATGGCCTGGCCCGGATTGCGCTCGTTGTGCTTGGCGATCGCATCGGCAAGCGGAATCGCCACGTGCGAGCCGTTGCCCTGGGTCACGTACTGGATCTTCTGGTCGATGAGCGAGCGCAGCAGTGTCAGCGACTCCTGCGGCGATCCCTTGTTGTCGAACGGCACGATCTCGAACTTCACCCCCGGCCCGGCCAGTTCCTTCTTGTTGACGATCTCGGCCGCAAGCTGGAAGTGGCGCTGGATGTTCTGGCCAACCGCCGCAAACGGACCGGACAATGGATCCATGAAGGCGATGCGCACGGTCTGCCCGCCGCCTTTGGTCTGTGCGGTAACGCCCGTGATCGCCGTCAGCGCGAGGCCCGCGGCTGCACATTGGATGAAGATGCGACGCATCGTTTTCTCCTTGGTGAGGGAAATGTAAGTCGGTGGCTGGCGGTCGGCAGCAGGTCATGGCAGTGCGCAGCTCGATCTCGCTGCGGACTGCCGGCTGCCGATTCAGACTCCCGGCAGCTTGTAGTCCTTGAACTGTTCGCGCAACCTGTTCTTCAGCATCTTGCCGGTGGCGCCAAGCGGAATGCTGTCGACGAAAACCACATCGTCGGGTACCTGCCACTTGGCAATCTTGCCTTCATAGAACGCCAGCATCTGCTCGCGCGTGACTTCCGCGTTGGGTCTCTTGACCACGACGAGCAGCGGGCGCTCATCCCATTTCGGGTGCCGCGCCGAGATGCATGCGGCCATCGCTACCGCCGGATGCGAAACGGCGACGTTCTCGATGTCGATCGAGCTGATCCATTCACCGCCCGATTTGATCACGTCCTTGCTGCGGTCGGTGATCTGCATGTAGCCGTCAGGATCGATCGTCGATACGTCCCCGGTAGGGAACCAGCCGTCGCTCGTCAGCGGATTGCCGCCCTCGCCTTTGAAGTACTCGCGCACCACCCATGGCCCGCGTACCAGCAGATCGCCAAAGGCCTTGCCATCCCATGGCAGATCGCCGCCGTCATCGCCGACGATCTTCATGTCGACACCGAAGATCACCCGGCCCTGCTTGTACTGCACCTGCAGTCGCTCGTCCGGCGTTGCGTTGCGATGCTTCTCCTTCAATGTGCACGCGGTTCCCAGCGGGCTCATCTCGGTCATGCCCCACGCATGCAGCACCTGCACGCCGTACTTGTCCTGGAACAGCCGCAGCATCGCCGGCGGGCAGGCCGAGCCGCCGATCACGGTGCGATTCATGGTTGAGAACTTCAGGTTGTTCGCTTCGATGTAGGTCAGCAACCCCTGCCACACGGTCGGCACGCCGGCCGACACGGTGACCTTTTCGTTCTCGAACAAATCGAACAGCGATTTGCCGTCGAGCGCCGCGCCCGGAAATACCAGTTTGGCGCCGGTCATCGCGGCCACATAGGGCAGGCCCCATGCGTTGACGTGGAACATCGGCACCACCGGCAGGATTGCGTCCCGCCCCGACATGTTCAGTGCGTCGGGCAGCGCCGCGGCAAAGGTATGCAGGATCGTCGAGCGATGGCTGTACAGCACGCCCTTGGGATTGCCGGTCGTACCCGACGTGTAACACAACGATGACGCCTGGTTCTCGTCGAACTCCGGCCAATCGAACTTGTCTGAGTTCGCGTTGATCAGGTCCTCGAAGCACACCAGATCGACTTTTGATTGCGCCGGCATCCTGCTTTTGTCGATCATCGCCACATACGTACGGATCGTCTTGCAGTGCGCAGCAATCGCCTCAATGATCGGCAGGAATGTGATGTCGAAGAAAAGCACCTTGTCGTCCGCATGATTGGCGATCCAGGCGATCTGCTCCGGATGCAACCGCGGATTGATCGTGTGCAGCACGGCGCCGGCGCCCGACACCGCGAAGTACAACTCCATGTGCCGGTAGCCATTCCAGGCCAGCGTGGCCACGCGGTCGCCCATCTGCACGCCAAGGGTGCCAAGCGCATTGGCCATCTGGCGGGCTCTGCGGTGCAGGTCGCGATAGGTGTAGCGATGGATGTCGCCCTCGACCCGGCGCGACACGATCTGCGCGTCACCGTGGTGGCGGTCGGCGTGCCGGATCAGCGACGAGATCGCCAACGGCGTCGACATCATCAAACCCTTAAGCATGGTCGGTCTCCTCTTGCGTATCGTGGTCTTGTCCAGCGAGTTTACAAGCGTCCACGGCTACAATTCTGGCCCCATCGGAGTCCTCGTTGAATTTTCCCTTTCCCCCGACCGCTATCGCTTCTGCGTCCGTCAAGCGTGTGCTCGAGGACTTGCCATGGGACAACCGCTTCGCTCGCCTGCCACAGCAGTTCCATACGCGACTGGCCCCGACCCCGATTGCGGAGCCGTATCTGATGGGGTTCTCCCGACTGGCTGCGGAACTGATCGGGCTCGATCCCGCGCAGGCGCAGCGGCGCGAATTCATTGAGGCATTCGCCGGCAATCGCCTGCCGCCCGGCACTGATCCGCTGGCCGCCGTGTACTCGGGCCACCAGTTTGGCGTCTACGTGCCGCAATTGGGCGACGGGCGCGCGATCCTTCTGGGCAGCGTGAAAGGGGCTGACGGCCGCGCCTGGGAGCTGCAACTCAAGGGGGCCGGCAAGACGCCCTACTCCCGCATGGGCGACGGTCGCGCGGTGCTGCGCTCGTCGATCCGCGAGTTTCTTTGCTCCGAGGCGATGCATGGCCTTGGCATCCCGACCACACGTGCGCTGACTGTGGTGGGCGCCGATGAGCCGGTGTTCCGCGAGACGGTCGAAACCGCGGCGGTTCTCACGCGCATGTCGGAGAGCTTCGTGCGCTTCGGCTCCTTCGAGTTCTTCTACTGGCGCAACCTCCATGAAGACCTGCGCCTGCTCGCCGACCATGTGATCGACGCGTTCTACCCGGCCTGCCGCGACGCGCCGCAGCCGTATCTCGCATTGCTCGCTGAAGTCACCCGTCGCACCGCGCGACTGATCGCGCAGTGGCAGGCCGTGGGCTTCTGCCATGGCGTGATGAACAGCGACAACATGTCGATCCTCGGACTGACGATCGATTATGGCCCGTTCCAGTTCATGGACGGCTTCAACGCGGCGCATGTCTGCAACCACTCCGACGACCACGGTCGTTACGCGTACAACATGCAGCCGCAGATCGGGCAATGGAATCTGTACTGCCTAGGGCAGGCGCTGATTCCGCTGACGAACGATGTCGAAGCCACGCAGGCCGTGATCGAGATTTACAAGCACGAGTTCGCGCAGGCGATGGAGGAACTCTTTCACGCCAAGCTCGGTCTGGCTTCGACCCAGGATGGCGACGACGGACTGATCGAACGATTGATCGTGCTGCTGGACGAAGGCCGCGCCGACTGGACGATCTTCTGGCGCTCGCTGTCCCACCTGCGCGTCGATCCGCGGGCCGCGCAGGATGATGCCCCGGTCCGGGATCTATTCGTCGATCGAACCGCGTTCGACGCGTGGGCCGCCGACTATCGCGCGCGCCTGAAGCGCGAAGACAGCCACGACGCGGAGCGCGCCGCACGCATGAACCGCGGCAATCCGAAGTACGTGCTGCGCAACTACCTGGCCGAAATTGCGATCCGCAAGGCGCAGGGCGATGGTGGGGCACGCGATTTCAGCGAAGTCGATCGCCTGCTGCGCGTGCTGCAGCGGCCGTTCGACGACCAACCCGAGTCCGAGCCGTATTCGGCAGCGCCGCCAGACTGGGCCGGTGGTCTGCACTTGTCGTGCTCGTCGTGACACCCACCCTGAAAGCTGCCGCGTGAAGTTCCTCTTCGATCTCTTTCCGATCATCCTGTTCTTCATCGCCTACAAGCTGGGCACGTCGTTTCCGACCCAGGCCGCGGCTCTGGCAAGCAGTTATCTCGGCGTTTTCGTCGCCGACGGTGCAGTCCCCGCGGACCAGGCGCCCATCCTGCTGGCCACCGCCATCGCGATCGTCGCATCGCTGGCACAGGTGGGCTGGTTGATCGCGCGCGGCCGCAAAGTCGACGCGATGCTATGGCTGAGTGTGGCCGTGATCATCGTGTTTGGCGGCGCCACCATCTGGCTGCACGATGAAACCTTCATCAAGTGGAAGCCGACCATCCTGTACGCGCTGTTCGCGGTGATCCTGGTCGCGGGGCGGCTCTTCTGGAGACGCAACTTCATTCAGTCGTTGCTCGGCCAGCAGATCGATCTGCCGGCACCGGTGTGGGAGAAGCTGATGTGGACGTGGGTTGCGTTCTTCACCGTCGTCGGCGTGCTCAACCTCTGGGTCGCATTCAATTTTCCGACCGACACCTGGGTCAACTTCAAGCTGTTTGGATTGATGGGCCTGACGCTGGTGTTCACGCTCGGCGTGGGCTTCTGGCTGTCGCGTCATATCAAGGAAGCGCCGGATGCCTGAAGCGACGATCGAAAAGATCCAGCTACGCCTCGCGGCGCTTGCGCCGCTCGAAATCGTGATCAACGATGAGAGTGCACTGCATGCGGGACACGAAGGCGCCAAGAGCGGGGGCGGCCACTACCGCATGCGAATGGTGAGCGAACGGTTCAGCGGTTTGCCGCGAATGGCGCGGCACCGCCTCGTGTATGATGCCTTGCATGATCTCATGCAGCGCGAAATTCATGCGCTGTCGATGACCCTGCTGGCGCCGGACGAGTGACAGCGCGCCGCTTCTTCTTCAACTTCTCGGAATCCAAAGACATGTTGCGAATTCTTGCGTTCACGGCATTTTCCAGCTTGTTTGCGAGTGTCGCGCTCGCGCAGAACATCTCCGTCGTCAACAACAAGCCCATTCCCAAGTCGCGTGAAGACGCCTGGGTACAGCAGTTCATCCAGCAGGGACAGAAAGATTCACCCGAACTGCGCAAGCGCATCAAGGACGAACTGATCCAGCGCGAGATCGTGCTGCAGGAAGCCATCAAGCGCGGCATCCCCGAGCGCGCAGATGTCAAGTTCCAGCTCGAGCTGCAACGGCAGAACGTCGTTGCGCAGGCGCTGCTGCGCGACGAACTGAGCAAGAACCCGATTACCGACGCGCAGGTGCAGGCCGAGTACGACAAGCAGAAGGCGGCCCAGGGCGGCAAGGAATACCGCGCGCGCCACATCCTGGTCGAGAAGGAAGACGAAGCCAAGGACATCATCGCCCAGCTGGGCAAGGGTGCGAAATTCGAGGAACTGGCCAAGAAATCGAAGGACACCGGCTCCGCAGCCAAGGGCGGCGACCTCGACTGGGCTGGCCCCGACGCCTACGTCCCGCCGTTTTCTGCGGCGATGACCAAGCTGGAAAAAGGCAAATACACAGACGCGCCCGTGCAGTCGCAGTTCGGCTGGCACGTGATCCGTCTTGACGACGTGCGCGACACGCAGTTCCCGCCGCTGGCACAGGTGCAGAACCAGGTGCGCGAGGCTTTGCAGCAGCAGCGCATCCAAGGCTTCATGGAGGGCCTGCGCAGCAAGGCAAAGATCCAGTAGGCGAACTGCTTCGACAATCGATGGAATAAAAAAGGGGCGCCGCGGGCGTCCCTTTGCTTTGTGGAGTCGTCTGGATAATCTACGAACGTCATCACGAGCCGCTGGCGCCGCCCGCGGTCTTTGTGCGGCGCCTCGTGACAATGGCGCTCGTGGCAGGTGCGCTGCTTGCGATGGCGCTTGCGATCGGCGTGCTCGGCTATCGCGTGCTTGCGCACATGCGCTGGATCGACGCGCTGCTGAATGCCGCGATGATCCTGGGTGGCATGGGGCCAGTCGATCCACTGCCCGGCGACAAAGCCAAACTCTTCGCGTCTGCGTATGCGCTGTTCGCCGGCGTGGTGTTCCTGGTTTCGATCGGCGTGCTGGTGTCACCGCTCGTGCACCGGGCGCTACATCGGTTTCATCTGGATGAACGAGACATGGAAGCGCCCGGCCGAAGCACGCCTCAACGCTGAACGAGATCCGCCCCCAGTCAGCTGTCGCGCAGACCAAAGCGGTCGAGTCATTCCAGAACAGGGCAGATTGAGTCTGCCGTCGCTCCTCCCCGCCAGCCGTTCCTTGCGCTCCCGCTCTACGCCCGAGCCTCCAGGGCGTTCCAGATGACGGCAGCGACAATGCTCCAGGCGCCAGGCGCCTGGTCGATTCTTTCGCTGATCAGCTCGGGGACGGTCGACTGTGACACGACGCCGGTGTCGTCATATCGAAAACGGGCGATCGTCGTCTGCTCGGTCGCGCCGGCGGAGTCCATCCGTCTGCACTCGACTTCTGCGTGGGGAGGCTGACTATTGGCATCGAGAAGAAGTACAAACTCGACTCGCGATCCACTATGCACCACCACGAAACGGTCGGCTTTGGGATCGTGGGCGACACGCAGCCCGCGCAGCAGCGGTCGCCCATCACCCGCTTGTTCGGCCAGCTTCGCAAACGACCGGAACAAGCCGCGCATCGCGGACACGACGCCGGTCCCGTCGCCCTCGACCTTCCTCTTGGCAGCCTTCTTCATTCGTTGTCGGGTTGCTCCGGTACTGGAGAGCCCGCACTCCTTTCAGCGCTGTTTGGCATCAATTGGTGCGTTAAATACGATCGCGCATCTCGGCGGAGTTGCGCGCGATGAATGCGATATCTGTCGTACTTCCGCGAACGCTTCTTGCCTGGCCTTTCCTTGAAGTCTGCAAAGGGCGCGCAGGTCGCTATGCAACCGCGGCCAACTCGTCGGGCCCCTTCGTAACCTGCTGCTTTCCACAGGATTTCGGCTATTTGACCAGCATCACGCGCATGCCCAATGCCCTTCCGGCGGCCCGATCGAGCACTTGAATCGTCACCTGGCGCGGTCTGAAACCCTCGGGCAAGGCCTGGCTGCCGCGCACGATCTCATGGCTGCCGATCGACACGTCGATTGATTTCAGGGTGACGGTGGATTCGGGACCGCGTGCGGATTCTCCGGCAATGATGAACTGCATGACTCCGGTCATCGGTTTGCTCGCTCCGCGGTCGCGCGAGAGCACCACGTCGTAGGCAAGTATTCCGCCCGTCAACGCGAACCGCCCTGAGCGGATTTCAACGACCCCGCCGCGCGGATCTGGCGGTAACGATGCGATCACGGAGGCCACGTCATCGCGCAGGCGCTCGGCAACCGTGCGGCTGGCAGTAAGCTCGTCCTTCTGGACCTTCATGTCAGCGAGCGTTGTTTCGAGCCGCTTCGCAGTCTCAGCGAGTTCCTCCTTCAGCCGGAGGCGCTCGGCGTCGGCCTGGTCGAAAGCACTGCGCAGTTTCGACGACTCGTCGGCCGATAGACGTGGCGGCAGGTAGCGCTCCTGGACGACGATGACGCCAGCCGCGCCGACCGCGATGCCGAGCACAAGCAGCACAAGCCATCGAGGCGGGCGCAAGCGCATGCGTCGTCTCCCGTAGGGGTCGAAGACGACAGGTTTGAATTGGCCCGGCATTCGAAGTGTCCGTAATTTTCCTGTTCGAGGCTGAAGGGTACATCCAGCGAATCCACAACCGGAATCACGATACGCCGGGAGCCGCCCAAATTTCGTTAATTCGGAACGGGCGGTGATGCATGCCAAAGCCACCCTTCACTTTGGAAATACCCGTCGCATCAGTGCAGCGCTCTTAGCCGCGAGCGATTCGGTATGTTCCTGCAGTTCGTTCAGTTTATTTCACTGCGAAATTCGCCACCGTGAAACCGACGATGTCTTCGCCGGCCTTGGTGATTGCATCATCGAGCGAGCCGCCGAAGAATCCGCTGCCGATGCGACCTTCGACCTGTGTCCGAGCGAGCTCCTTACCCACCACGTCGATGTAGCGCACCTGCACGACGACCATACCTTCGCCGGCGTTGCCGATGCCACCCCAGAACCAGCGGGACAAGCGATCACCCGGGTTCTGCAATACGAACGTGCAAAGAATCTTCAGGTCCTGGCCCGGCGTGAACTTTCCGGAGTCATACAGCCCCTTTTCTGCTCGCCGACTCGATCTTCTGCGTGACGTCGGAGGGAACCGAAACCGTCGGACTATCGGCGATGAGTTCGACGCGCGCGAATCTGTCGGCCGCCCGCGTCGGCTCCAGCACCAGCGTGCGCGCCGTGCCGCAGCCGACCAGGAGCGCGACAACGGCGAGTAACAGATACCGTCTCATGACTTCTTCTGCGCTCGTCCACAATGGCAGTCTGCCGGCGGAGATGGCCGCGGTGCCGCGAAATAACAAGACCTTGTCGTTCTGAACCAATCCATCCGGGCCGGCGCCGCCACACCAGGGACCAATCGCTAGCCGAGCCAACGCCGCGCATTACGGAACATCCGCATCCAAGGCGAATCTTCGCCGAGGCCAGTTGGCTGCCATGACATCTGCACCGTGCGCCGCACGCGTTCCGGATGCGGCATCACGATCGTGAAACGACCATCGGGCGTGGTCAGGCCCGTGATGCCCTCTGGCGAGCCGTTGGGGTTGTGCGGATAACGCTCGGTGGCACGGCCGTGCCAGTCGACGTAACGCAGCGCGACCAACGCTTTGTTCCGATCCTCCTCGCTGCGGAATACGGCGCGTCCCTCGCCGTGCGCATTCGCGATCGGCATGCGGCTGCCGGCCATGTCGGCGAGGAAGAGCGACGGCGACGGCGCGACTTCGACCATCACCAGCCGCCCCTCAAACTGCTCGCTCACGTTACGCTCGAAGCGCGGCCAGTGTGTCGCACCCGGGATCAGCATGTGAAGCTGGCTCATCATCTGGCAACCATTGCACACGCCAAGCGCGAATGAGTCAGGACGCTGAAAGAAAGCAGAGAACTGTTCGGCGAGCTTGCCGTTGAACAGAATGGTCTTGGCCCAACCGCCGCCGCCGCCCAGCACGTCCCCGTAGGAAAAGCCACCGCAGGCGGCGAAGCCCTTGAAGTCCTCCAGATGTGCGCGACCATTCTGCAAGTCGGTCATATGCACGTCGACTGCATTAAAGCCCGCCCGGTCCATCGCCGCGGCCATTTCGTATTGGCTGTTCACGCCCTGCTCGCGCAGGATCGCGACCTGCGGGCGCGCGCCCAGTGCAATGAACGGTGCGGCGATGTCTTCGGCCGGGTCGAACGTGAGCGCGATCGACAGGCCGCGATCCTCCGCATCAATGGCACGTTCGTACTCGGCGTCAGCGCACGCCGGGTTGTCACGCAGCCGCGCGATGCGCCATGACACTTCGCTCCAAACCTTCAGCAACTCACTGCGCGATCTGCTGAAGATCGGCCTGGCGTCGTTCCACACGTCGATCACGTCGCGCGCGTTCGGCTTGCCGATGATGTGCGAGATCGACCCGAGACCTTCGGCCCGCAGCGCGTTCATCACCGCGCTCTGGTCCGCATCACGGACCTGCAGCACCAGGCCGAGTTCCTCATTGAAGAGCGCGCTTACCGCGAGTTCGCTGCGACGAACCGCGACCTGCTCCGGCCGAATCTTGAAGTCGCCCCAGTCTGTGGCGAGCGGGTCCATCGCCAGCACGTCGATGTTCAGCGTGACCCCGCAGTGGCCGGCGAACGCCATTTCACAAATGGCTGCAAACAACCCGCCGTCTGAACGATCGTGATACGCGAGCAGGCGGCCTGCGCGGGCGAGCTGGCGCACTGCACGGATCGCCGCCGCCAGGCGGTCGGGATCTTCGACGTCTGGCGCACGGTTGCCGATCTGCTGCGTCACCTGCGCCAGCATCGATCCGCCCAGCCGCATCCTGCCCGCGCCGAGGTCGATCAGGATCAGCACCGTGTCGCCGCAGTCAGTGCGTAGCTGCGGCGTGAGTGACTGCCGCACATCGTCCACCGGGGCGGCGGCGCTGATGATGAGCGACACGGGCGCGGACACGACCTTGTCCTCGCCTGCATCGCGCCATGCGGTCTTCATCGACAACGAGTCCTTGCCGACCGGGATGCTGATACCGAGCTGCTGGCACAGCGCGCTGGCGGCAGCCACGGCGTCGAACAGCAACGCGTCTTCACCCGGTTGCCCGCACGCCGCCATCCAGTTCGCGGAGAGCTTCACGCGGGAGAGATCGATGTCAGCGGCTGCGATGTTGGTCAATGCTTCGCCGATCGCCATGCGTGCCGAGGCGGCAGCATCGATGATCGCAAGCGGCGTGCGCTCGCCCATTGACATCGCCTCGCCTGCATACCCTTCGAAGTCGAGCAGCGTGACCGCGCAGTCGGCCACCGGCACTTGCCACGGCCCGACCATGGGGTCGCGGCAGTTAAGTCCGCCAACGCTGCGGTCGCCGATCGTGATCAGGAAACTCTTGCTCGCCACAGTCGGGTGCCGCAGCACGTCGAGCGCGACATGCCCGATGTCGATGCCGACGACATCGAGCGCGGGCAGAGCGCACGCAACGTGCACCACGTCACGATGCATCTTTGGTGGCTTGCCGAGCAGCACGCTCATCGGCATGTCGACCGCGGTGTCGCCCTCGCCGGTGACAAGCAGTCGTCCGTCCGCGCTGATCGTGCCGACGACCGCGTACGGACAACGCTCGCGCCGGCACATCCAGTCGAATACCGGCAGCGAGTCAGGTGCAACCGCCAGCGCGTAGCGCTCCTGGGATTCGTTGCACCAGATCTCCAGCGGGCTCATGCCGCTTTCCTCAACCGGGATCCTGGCGAGGCTGATGTGAGCGCCCTTGCCCGCACTGTCGGCGAGCTCCGGCAAGGCGTTCGATAATCCGCCCGCGCCAACGTCGTGGATCGACAGGATCGGGTTGCCATCGCCCAGTCCCCAGCAGCGATCGATGACTTCCTGTGCGCGGCGCTGTATTTCGGCGTTGCCCCGCTGGACTGAATCGAAGTCGAGCTGCTCCGTGTTGGCTCCAGATCCCATGCTCGACGCTGCGCCGCCGCCGAGCCCGATGCGCATGCCCGGACCACCCAGCTGGATCAGCAGCGTTCCGTCGGGCAGATCGAGTTTGCGGGTCTGTTCGTCACGGATATTGCCGATGCCGCCGGCGATCATGATCGGCTTGTGATAACCGTAGCGCCTGCCGCCGACATTGGCTTCGAACGCGCGAAAGTAACCGAGCAGGTTGGGCCGGCCGAATTCGTTGTTGAACGAGGCCGCGCCGATCGGGCCATCGATCATGATCGACAGCGCGTCGGCGATGCGCGCCGGGAAACCGTAGTCAGCCTCGGTTTTCGCACCACCGGTGAGATCACGATCGCTTTCCCACCGCATGCGCGCATCGGGCAGTCGCAGGTTCGACACACTGAAGCCGCACAGGCCGGCCTTCGGCTTCGCCCCGCGACCGGTCGCGCCTTCGTCGCGGATCTCGCCTCCCGCGCCGGTGGCGGCGCCAGGCCACGGCGAGATCGCGGTCGGGTGGTTATGGGTCTCGACCTTGAAAACGGTGTGCGTCAGCTCGGCGCGCACGGCGTACTCCGTGCCGATGGCACCGTGTGGGTGATTGCTGCGTGGATACATGCGCCGCGCAATGCGTCCCTCGATTACCGCCGCGTTATCGCTGTACGCGATCACCGTGCCCTGCGGCGCGGCCGCGTGGGTGGCGCGGATCATGCCGAAGAGCGTGGCGTCCTTCCGGTCGCCGTCGATGGTCCAGGTTGCGTTGAAGATCTTGTGGCGGCAGTGCTCGGAATTGGCCTGCGCGAACATCATCAGCTCGACGTCGGTCGGGTCGCGCTTCAGCCCTCGATACGCATCGAGCAGATAATCGATTTCGTCGTCGGACAGCGCGAGCCCCAGGTCGCGGTTGGCACGCACCAGAGCGGCGCGCCCCGACGCCTGCACCGGCACGTGCTGCATCGGTTTGCCGGGCAGCTCGCGGAACAGCGTGGCGGGATCGATGTCGGGCTGGAGCAGGCTTTCGATCATTCGATCGTGCAGCAGCGCGCCGATACGCTGATGCGCGTCATCGGACAGCGTCTTGGGACCGAACAGGCCATTTCTCATCACCAGCGTGTACCGCGTGCCGCGCTCGATCCGCAGGATGTTCGACAGCCCGCAGTTATGCGCGATGTCGGTCGCCTTGCTGGCCCAGGGTGAAATGGTGCCAATGCGCGGCACAACCAGCCACTGCGTACCGCTGCGCCGATCGGTGGCCGCTGCTTCGCCGTAGGTCAGCAGACCCTCAAGTCGGCCGCGCTCGTCGCGTCGCAGACCGCCGGCGCAGTGGATGAGGTGCACGTACTGCGCGCGCAGCTCGGCGGCATCGGAATCGATGCGGCGGATGCGGGCGAGCAGGCGTGCGGCGCGAAATGCGGATAGCGCGCCCGCACCGTCGAGCGCGAGATACGTGTCAGTGGATGGCATGCGGAGGCAGGCGCGCTCCGCGATGAGGTGGAAAGTGAGGCGGCAGCGCGGCGAGCAGTATAGCCGCGCACCGTTGGTCGCTCTGCGCTAGATCTCGCTGTCGAGCGTATTTGCCGCCGCCAGTGCGCGCAGCAGCGCCTCGTTGCACATCCACACCGGCAACGCCAGTTCGTCGAGGTGCTTGGCGAGGCCGACGGGATCCGCCCGCTCGATCGCTTCGATGACCGACAGATAGTTGGCGTGCGGACCCTCGCGGCGTGCGATGGCGTCGACCACATTTTCCGGCAATGCGATCAACTGGAGCAGTTGCTCGAACGGAGCGCCGACGATGCGGTCGAGCAGCGAAAACGCCCCAGTGATGAACAGCTCGTCGCGCGTCTCGGTATCGACTTCCTCGCCTCCGACGTATTCGAGAAACAGGCCGCGGCGGATCGACGCGTGCATCAGCGGGAACGCGTTGGCATCTTTCGAAGCGGTCGCCATCAGCAGTGAAAGCCAGCGCATCATCTTCTTGTAGCCCAGCATCATCACGGCATGCTGGAACGACTTGATCTGCACCGGCAGGCCGAACGCAACCGAGTTCACCAGCCTGAGCAGCTTGAAGGCAATTGCCGGGTCGCGCTTCAACGTATCCTCGATCTTGCTGACCGGAGCGTCGTCGCGCACCAGGCGCAGCAGCTCGAGCACGGTGGCCTGGCCTGGCTGCAGCGGCCGTGATTCGCGATGCTGCGCATCGTCCAGGGGCCAGCCCACGCTGGCCATCGCGCCGCGACCGAATGCCGCGTCGACATCGCCGACGGTCTGCACGCCGGTGATGATGAAGGGTACCCGCCGGGTTACGCCTCCCGGCGCAGCGATAGGCGTGCCGTCGAGGTTGTGGCGGCGATCCTCGCTGATGTGGATCAGCGCGTACTCAAAGCACGACAGCAGCGCAGGCGTCAGCGCAACGTCCGAGCGGCCGCGCAGTGCGAGGCGCTTGCCGTCGCGGAACATCTCCTGTGTCAGCGATTGCAGCACCGGGTCACGCAGCATCGCACCGGGAATCTCCAGCAATGCGTTCTTTGGCGGGTCCCAGTCGTGCGCGGATTGGTCGAAGTCCGCGTCGAGCGCTGCGATCAGCACCGGCGCCGATGCTTCGGGCCAGATCTCGTTCAGTGCGATCAGCAGTTCGCCGATCGGCAGCTTGCTGGCGCCCTGCATCGACAGCGTGGTCACGCGCGTACCGATTGCCCGCCGGTGCTTGTTGATCAGTGGCGCATAGCAGATCGCAAGGTTTCCCAGGATGCTCTGGCTTCCCAGTTCGATATGTTCCGGCGCGTTCACGTGGGGTCCCGAGAATGACTCGACCAGAATTGTGTCGCCTTGCGGCGCACGCGGAAGCGCGGAATTGATGCTCTAAACCGCAGGAATTCGCCGTGTGCGCGCCCTCAAGTCGGTGCGCCGAACCCACCCCCGCCCGGTGTTTCGATCACGAACACGTCACCGGGCATCATTTCGGTGGAGCCTATGTGGTCGAGTACCTCGACGTGACCATCCGTTCGTTCGACGCGATTGATACCCGGCTTGCCGGCCAATCCCCCGGCCATGCCGAACGCACCCGCGTGACGCCCGTTGGAAAGAATCGAGGCCGTCATCTGCTCCAGGAAGCGCACGCGCCGCACTCCCCCATCGCCGCCTTTGTGGCGTCCGGTTCCGCCTGAGCCATTGCGGATCTCGTAGCTCTCCAGCCGCACCGGGAAGCGGAACTCCAGCACCTCCGGGTCGGTCAGGCGAGAGTTGGTCATGTGCGTCTGGACGACGCTGGTGCCGTCGAAATCGGGTCCCGCCCCCGAGCCGCCGGAAATCGTCTCATAGTACTGGTAGCGCGCATTGCCGAACGTGAAATTGTTCATCGTGCATTGACCGGAAGCCATTTCGCCCAGCGCGCCGTACAGTGCGTTGGTGATGCAGGTCGATGTCTCCACGTTGCCTGCGACCACCGATGCCGGCGGGCGCGGATTCAGCATCGAGCCTTCGGGAATGATCACATGCAATGGCTTCAGACACCCGGCATTCAGTGGAATCTCATCGCCAACGAGCGTGCGGAACACGTACAGCACCGCGGCCATGCACACCGCCGTCGGCGCGTTGAAGTTGTTGGTGAGCTGCGGCGACGTGCCGGTGAAGTCGATCACCGCGCTGCGATCCGCCGCATTGACCTTGATCGACACTGAGATCTGTGCGCCGTTGTCCAGCGGGAGCGTGAACGAGCCGTCCTTCAGCCTGGTGATCACGCGCCGCACCGACTCCTCGGCGTTGTTCTGCACGTGACGCATGTATGCCTGCACGACATCGAGGCCGAACTGCTCGACCATCTTGCGCAGCTCCTGTACGCCTTTCTCGTTGGCAGCGATCTGCGCCTTCAGATCCGCAAGGTTCTGCTGCGGGTTGCGTGACGGATGCGCGCCGCCGCTGAGCAACTCGAGCATCTCGGTTTCGCGCAGCCGACCGGCTTCGACCAGTTTCACGTTGTCGATCTGCACGCCTTCTTCGTCGATGCGCGTCGAAAACGGGGGCATCGAGCCCGGTGTGATGCCGCCGATGTCGGCATGGTGGCCGCGCGAGCCCACGTAGAACGTGGGCTCGCGCTTCGCACCTGATGCACCCCCACCCCCTCCCGATCCCTCCAGAGGAGAGCGGCCTTCGTCCAGGTAGACCGGTGTGACCACGGTCACATCGGGCAGGTGCGTGCCGCCGTGATACGGATCGTTCAGCACGAAGACGTCGCCCACGTGCATCTCACCGGCATTGCGCGCGATCACGGTCTTGATCGACTCGCTCATCGAACCCAGATGCACCGGCATGTGCGGCGCGTTGGCGATCAGGTTGCCGCCGGCGTCGAACAACGCGCACGAGAAGTCCAGCCGCTCCTTGATGTTGACCGAGTACGCTGTGTTCTGCAGTTGCAGCCCCATTTGCTCGGCGATGTTCATGAACAGGTTGTTGAAGACCTCGAGCATCACCGGATCGACCGTGGTGCCGATCGCGCGTCGCGCCTCACGCGCCTGAACGCGCTGCAGGACCAGGTGATCGAGTTCGGTCACGCGCGCCTGCCAGCCGGGTTCGACGACCGTGGTGGCATTCTGCTCGGCGATGATCGCCGGACCGGTCACGACATGTCCCGGCCGGGTCTGTTCGCGCACGACGAGTTGGGCGTCCCACCAACGACCGCCGCTGAAGAGCCGGACGATCTCCGCGGCGGGCGCCGGCGCGGCAGCCATGGTCGCCCGGCGCGCCTCGGTCGGCGCGTCGCCTTCGCCTACCGCTTCGACTGAAACTGCTTCGACCACGAGCGCACGCTCGCGCATCAGGAACGAGAAGCGCTGGCGATACGCGGCCTCGAAGGCTGATTGGACCTCTGCTGTGTTGCCGAACGGCACGACCAACGCCGAATCAGTCCCTTCATAGCGCAGGTGAACGCGCTTGTGGATGCGCACATGGCCGGCGCTGACGCCCTGGCGCTTCAGTTCGTCGGCAGCATCCTGCGCGAGCGCGCCAAGGCGCTCGTCCACCATCGGCAGCGCACGCGCCAGGGGCTGCTCAATGCTCGCCTCGCGGATGACGCTCTGGTCCGCGAGTCCCATGCCGTACGCGGACAGCACGCCCGCCAGCGGATGCGCGAATACGCGGGTCATGCCGAGCGCATCCGCGACGCGGCATGCGTGCTGCCCGCCCGCACCGCCGAAGCACTGCAGCGTATAGCGCGTCACATCGTAGCCGCGCGCAACGGAGATCTTCTTGATGGCGTTTGCCATCGCGCCGACCGCAATGTCGATGAACCCTTCGGCCACTTCTTCCGGCGCGCGTTGCGCGCCGGTGGCGCGCTCGATGTCGGCCGCCAGTGCCGTGAACTTGCGCACCACGATGTCGCCATCCAGCGGCTCGTTCGCTTCCGGCCCGAACACCCGGGGGAAGTAAGCCGGCTGGATCTTGCCCACCATCACGTTGGCGTCGGTCACCGCGAGCGGTCCGCCGCGCCGGTAGCACGCCGGGCCGGGGTTTGCCGCCGCGCTCTGCGGCCCGGCACGGAAGCGCGCACCGTCAAAACTCAGAATTGAACCGCCGCCGGCAGCGACGGTATGAATGCTCATCATCGGTGCGCGCATGCGCACTCCGGCGACCTGGGTCTCAAACGCACGTTCGAATTCGCCCGCGAAATGCGACACGTCGGTCGACGTGCCGCCCATGTCGAATCCGATCACGCGATCAAAGTGCGCCAGCTGCGCAGTGCGCACCATGCCGACGATGCCCCCGGCCGGACCCGACAGGATGGCATCCTTGCCCTGGAATGCATGCGCGTCAGCCAGTCCGCCGGACGACTGCATGAAGAAGAGCTTGACCCCGGGCATCTCGCTCGCCACTTGCTCGACGTAGCGGCGCAGGATCGGCGACAGGTACGCATCGACCACGGTCGTATCGCCGCGGCCGACCAGCTTCATCAGCGGGCTGACCTGGTGCGATGCGCTGATCTGCGGAAAGCCGATCCCGCGCGCGAGCCGCTGCGCTGCCAGCTCGTGCGCGGTGTAACGGTAGCCGTGCATCAGCACGATCGCGACACTGCGCAACCCGGCGTCAAACGCATTCTGCAATTCGCGCTTGAGTTGCGCCTCGTCGAGGGGTTGGATCACTTCGCCGTGCGCGCCGATGCGCTCCTGCGCCTCGATCACGCGTGAGTACAGAAGCTCCGGCAGCACGATATGCCGGTCAAAGATGCGCGGCCGCTCCTGGTAGCCAATGCGCAGCGCGTCGCGAAAGCCGCGTGTGATCACCAGCAGCGTCGGCTCGCCCTTGCGCTCCAGCAGTGCATTGGTGGCGACCGTGGTCCCCATCTTCACGCATTCGACCTGCGCCGGCGTGATCTGGTCGGTGGACTTCAGGCCCAGCAAGTGCCGGATGCCCGCCACCGCAGCATCGCGATAATGCTCGGGACTGTCGGACAGCAGCTTGTGCGTAACCAGCGTGCCGTCGGGCCGCTTGCCGACCACGTCGGTAAACGTGCCGCCGCGGTCGATCCAGAACTGCCAGCGTGCCATGGTTACGCGCTTTCTGCGGTGCGATGCGAGCCGACCCCGCTCCAGATCCAATGAAGCAGGGTGACGACATCGTAAACAGGTCGTTGCGTTGCTCGTGCCACCGCGGCCGCGTAGGGTGGCATGTTGGTGCATTCGAGCACGATGGCGCCGACATCCGGGTGCGTCTGCGTCAGCCGGACAGCGGCGGCAACGACCTCATTCTCGGAGCGCACGACGTCGAGGGTCGGCTCATCGTTGAGCAGGCGCGTGGCGAACTCGCCCCGAGGATCAACGCCTTCGATCGGCGTCCCGGGTGGCACGCCGACTGCTGCCAGATGCGCTGGCGACAGGGCCGCCTTGTCGATGGTGACAATCCCCGGCATTCTTCCTGACGGCAGCACAGACGCGAGCCACACACACTGCAACAGACTCGAGGTCGCCACCGGGACGGGGAGCGCAGACGACAATGCGTGCTGGTGCAAAGCGAGGAAGCCGCAACTGGTACCGATCGCGCATGCCCCGTCAGCGGCCAGCACGCGCGCGGCGTCAATGAAGCTTTCGATGAGGCCGTCCGCTTCGCCGCGAACGACGCGCTGCGGATTGGCCCCTGCGACGACGACACGGCGCACCGGAAACGCAAAGGTCTGCGGATGGCCGATATCGCCCGGCGGCCGGGGAAAACGCGTTTGCAGCATCAGCAGACCAATGAAAGCGGCCATCATGTAACCCGGTGGCGGGAAGCGGGCTGCGCTGATCGTTGAACGACCGCCATCGTATTCGCTTCCGGCGGCCGAGAGGTCAAGGGTTCGCATCCGGCACGATCGGCCCTACACTTGCGCCGCCGTACAGTCCCGGAGGAGAGAAGATGAAACTGCTGTACCGATTGCTGACCGTTGCGCTTGCCGCAACCACCGCCACTGCTGTAGCGCAGACGAAATGGGATCTGCCCGCCGCCTATCCGGCCAGCAACTTCCACACTGAAAACCTGGTCCAGTTCTCCAACGATGTCGACAAGGCCACCGGCGGCAAACTGAAGATCACCGTGCACGCCAACGCATCGCTGTTCAAGGCGAACGAGATCAAACGCGCTGTGCAGGGTGGCCAGGCGCAGTTGGGGGAAATCCTGCTGGTGAACTTCGAGAACGAAAACCCCTTGTACGGCATCGACGGCCTGCCGTTCCTTGCCACCGGCTATGCCGATTCGGCGCGGCTGTACAAGGCGTCTCGTCCGGGGCTGGAAAAACTGCTGGCCGCACAGGGCATGATGCTTCTGTACGCAGTGCCGTGGCCGCCGCAGGGCATCTATGTCAAGCGGCCGATCAGCAGCGTCGCCGACATGAAGGGCATCAAGTGGCGCGCCTACAGCCCGTCGACGGCAAAGATCGCCGAGTTGATCGGTGCGCAACCGGTCACGGTTCAGGCCGCCGAGTTGTCGCAGGCGTTGGCCACCGGCGTGGTCGAGTCCTATATGTCGTCGGGGTCGACCGGCTACGACAGCAAGACTTATGAGCACATCAAGTACTGGTATGACACGCAGGCATGGTTGCCCAAGAACGCCGTGATCGTGAATCGCAAGGCACTCGATGCGCTCGATGCACCGACGCGCGACGCACTGCTGAAGGCGGCGGGTGAGGCCGAGGCGCGCGGCTGGAAGATCTCGGAAGAGAAGAACGACTGGTACAAGAAAGCGCTGACCGAAAAGGGCATGAACATCGTCGCCCCCTCGCCGAAGCTGGTGACGGACCTCAGGCAGGTGGGTGACGTGATGCTGAGCGACTGGTTGAAAAAGACCGGCGCCGAGGGTAAGGCGATCGTCGACGCGTTTCGCAAGAAATAGTCGACCGTGATCGGGCCGCCCGCTCTCACGCGGGCGGCCGGATGAACGCGCATGCGCAGATCGCTTGACCGGTTGTATGACGCCGCCGTATGGCTCGCCGCGCTGCTGATGATCGGCGTGCTGGTGATGGTGCTGCTTTCCATCTTCGGCCGAATGCTGAACTTTCACGTTCGCGGCACCGATGCGTACGCCGGGTACTGCATGGCGGGCGCCGGCTTCCTTGCGCTGGCGCACACCCTGAAGAAGAACGAACATATCCGCGTCACGCTCTTGCTCAATGCGCTGCATGGCGCATCCCGTCGCGGCCTTGAAATCTGGGCGCTGACCGCTGCAGTGTTCCTCGCCGGGCTGTTTGCGTATTTCTCGGTTCGGTTGGCCTATCAGTCATTCACCTTCAATGACGTCTCGACCGGCAACGACGCGACACCACTGTGGATTCCGCAGCTTTCAATGGCGCTGGGCGCGATCATCCTGCTGATCGCGTTCATCGACGAATGGGTGCTGCAACTGCGCGGCGAGCGCAAACCGGTCGAGAGCGAAGAGGCACTTCATAATGAATGACCTCGCCATCACGACCCTGCTCATCGTTGCCCTGTTCCTTCTTCTCGGCAGCGGCGTGTGGATCGGGCTGACGCTCGCCGGTGTCGCGTGGATCGGCATGCAGCTCTTCTCGTCACGTCCCGCTGGCGATGCGATGGCGGTGACGATCTGGGGTTCGTCGTCGAGCTGGACCCTGACGGCGCTGCCGCTTTTCATCTGGATGGGCGAGATTCTCTTTCGCACCAAACTTTCCGAGAGCATGTTCCGCGGCCTGGCGCCTTGGGTGAATGCGATTCCCGGCCGGCTGCTGCATACCAACGTGATTGGCTGCACGATCTTTGCGGCCGTGTCTGGCTCATCGGCGGCGACCTGCGCCACGATCGGCAAGATGACGCTGCCGGAACTCGCCAAGCGGGGCTATCCGGAAGATCGCGTAATCGGCTCGCTCGCCGGTGCGGGCACGCTGGGCCTGCTGATCCCGCCGTCGATCATCATGATCGTGTACGGCGTGACGGCGGACGTGTCGATCGCAAAACTCTTCGTCGCCGGGTTCCTTCCGGGCTTCATGCTCGCGGGGCTGTTCAGCGGCTTTCTGATCGTGTGGGCGCTGATGAACCCCGACAAGGTGCCGCCGCGGGACGCGACTTTGACACTGGTACAGAAGCTCCACGAGTCTCGGCATCTGATTCCAGTCGTGCTTCTGATCGTCGCCGTGCTGGGCTCGATCTACGCCGGCGTCGCAACGGCAACAGAAGCGGCCGCGCTCGGAGTGGTCGGCTCACTGCTGCTGTCGCTGATACAGGGATCGCTGAACTGGCAGACGTTTTCGCAATCGCTGCTCGGCGCGACACGTCTGTACTGCATGATCGCGCTGATCCTTGCCGGCGCGGCGTTCCTGACGCTGAGCATGGGTTACATCGGGCTGCCGAGGCACCTGGCGGAGTTCATCGCCTCGATGGGACTCTCACCCGTCCTGCTGATCGTCGCGCTCGCCATCTTCTACATCATCCTCGGCTGCTTTCTCGACGGCATCTCGATGGTGGTGCTGACGATGGGGGTGATCCTGCCTACAGTGAACGCCGCCGGCATCGACCTGATCTGGTTCGGCATCTTCATTGTGCTGGTGGTCGAAATGGCGCAGATCACGCCGCCGGTGGGATTCAACCTGTTCGTACTGCAGGGAATGACCAAGCGCGAGATCGGCTACATCGCGCGCGTGACGATGCCATTCTTCTTCCTGATGGCCGCCGCGATTGTTCTGATCTATGTGTTCCCGCAGATCGTTTCCTATCTGCCGAGCCAGATGAAGCTGTAGCGCTGCTTAAGCCGCGGGGCCGCTAGAATCCGCGCGCCCTCACCCGCCCATCCATGCACGTCGCCGTCATCGGTGCCGGAATCATCGGCGTCACCTCCGCCTATTACCTGCGCCAGCAGGGCTTTGAAGTCACCGTGGTCGAGCGCAATCCGGGCGTGGCCCAGGAGGCAAGCTTCGCCAATGCCGGCGTGATTGCGCCCGGCTACAGCGCGCCGTGGGCGCAGCCGGGCATGCCGGCCAAGTTGCTCCATTACCTGTTCAAGAGCGAGGCGCCAATCGTGTTCCGACCACGCTTCGACCTCGCGCAGTGGCGCTGGCTGGCGCGTTGGCTGGCGGAGTGTCGGATTGAGCGTTTTCGCCGCAATAAGGCGCGCATGCAGCGGCTGGCGTTCTACAGCCGGGATTGCCTGCACGCATTGGGCCAGCGACACGGCATCGATTACGAGCAGACGCAGGGCTATCTGCAACTGTTCCGGACGGACGCTGAGGTCGAGCGATCGGCGCCAGCGCGCGCCCTGCTGAAAGAAGCCGGCGTGCTGCACGTGCTGCTAGGCGCGGCCGACTGCCGACGCATCGAGCCCGCCCTGGTCGAGGGCACGCCGCTGGCTGGAGGGCTGCATCTGCCCGAAGACGAGACCGGCAACTGCGCGTTTTTCGCGAAGCGATTGAAGGACATCTGTGCCGAACAGGGCGTCCAGTTTCGCTTCGGCATGCCGGTCGAGCGGCTGGAACTCGCTCAGGGACGCATCGGTCGCCTCCGACTGCGAGAAGGGGCGATGGCGGTCGACGCGGCGGTGGTCGCTGCCGGCGTCGACAGCGTGCGTCTTCTGCGCCCGCTCGGGATCAAACTGCCGCTCTTCCCGGTGAAGGGTTACTCGGCCACCGCCGCCATCACCCGACCGGAAAACGCGCCGATGATCTCGGTGATGGATGAGACTTTCAAGGTCGCGGTAACCAGGATGGGCAACCGTTTGCGCATCGCAGGAACGGCCGAAATCGGCTCGCGCGAACTCACGCTGCGCGATGCTGCTCTTGGCACGCTGCTGCGCGTTGCACGCGACTGGTTTCCTGGCGCAGCTGCCTACGCCCAGGCGCAATTCTGGGTCGGTGCGCGCCCGATGTTGCCCGACGGCCCACCGGTCTTGGGGACAACTCCGATTGCGAACCTGCATCTGAACGTGGGCCACGGTTCGAGCGGTTGGGCGATGGCGTGCGGATCCGCCCGCATCGTTGCCGATCTGATCGCGCAAAGAAAGCCGGACATCGATCTCGACGGCTTGACGCTCGACAGGTATCAGCGTCGGCGCACTGCGTAGGATCGCAAGTCATGGGCAAGCCGCTTTACTCGGTGCAGGCATTGCGACTGATCGAGGGGGTCGCTCAGGCAGATTTGCCCGCGGGCGAACTGATGCGTCGCGCAGGGGCCGCGGCAGCGGCAATGATTCACGAGCAGCACAACGATGCCCGCGTACTGATCGTCTGCGGTCCGGGCAATAACGGCGGCGACGGCTATGTTTGCGCAGCGGCTTTGACACAACGCGGTCACCGCGTGACTGTCGCGGCTCTGGCGGAACCGACGACCGCTGATGCCCGTGCCGCCGCGCAGCGCTGGACGGATGCCGGCGGCACGGTTGTCGACACGGTTCCCGTGACGGGGCATTTCGATGTCATCGTCGATGCGATGTTCGGCATCGGCATGGCGCGTCCGATATCCGGTGCCTTCCTCGAAGCCGCGCGCTGGATGTCCGCCCAGCGAGAGCGCGTCCTTGCGCTGGACGTCCCGAGCGGTCTGGATGCTGATCACGGCGCATGGGTGGGCGACGTGCCCGGCGTTCATGCGCACGCGACGCTGACCTTTCTCGGCGCCAAACCCGGACTGTTCACGCATGAGGGCGTCGACGCAGCGGGGCGAGTGACGGTCGCTTTGCTCGGCCTCGAGGCCGCTGCATCCTCGGGCGCTCTGCTCGATTCGGCCGACTTCGCTGCCGCGCTGCTGCCGCGCGCACGCAACTCGCACAAGGGCACGTTCGGTAATCTGCTCGTTGTCGGCGGCCATGTCGGCATGGTCGGCGCCGCACTGATCGCCGCGCGCGCTGGCCTGCGGCTGGGCGCGGGACGCGTATACGTCGATTGCATCGGCGCGGTCGAGATGCGACTCGATCCGATGCAGCCGGAGCTGATGTTTCGCCGTGGCGCCGACGTGGCGCCCGTCGAAGCGATCGTCATCGGCTGTGGTCTTGGCGCGGATGCGGCCTCGACAGCGGCATTGCGATTTGCGCTGCTGCAGGCGGCGCCGCTTGTTCTGGATGCAGATGCGCTCAATCTGATCGCATCAGATGAATCCCTGCTCCAGACGATGCGCAAGCACCAGCACGCACGCGTGTTGACCCCCCATCCGCTCGAAGCAGCACGCCTGCTCGGACGCACCGCGCGCGAGGTTCAGGTCGATCGGATCGGTACCGCCTCCGAACTGGCCCGACGCTATGCATCCATCGTGGTGCTGAAAGGCGCGGGCACGGTCATTGCCGAACCAGGTGGAAGCTACTGGATCAGCACCACCGGATCTCCTGCGCTTGCGACCGCTGGCACCGGCGATGCGCTGGCAGGAATGATCGGTGCACTGATGGTCCAGGGCATCGCCCCTGAAGTCGCAGCGCGTGCGGCTGTTTGGCTGCACGGTGCGGCCGCCGACGAGTTTGGCGATGAGGTTGGCCTGGTCGCCTCCGAGATCGCGCCTATCGCCGCGCGGATCCTTTCCCGCCTACGTCCCCGCTGAAGCGCTGTCGGCGCGAATCTGCCCAGCATGCAGTTCGACGCGCCGCCCGCAGCGCGCGGCGATATCGGGATCGTGGGTGACAAGCACCAGGGTTGAACGCCGTTCTCGATTCAGTTCGAACATCAGTTCGATCACCGCTTCGCCGGTGTGCGCGTCGAGGCTCCCGGTCGGTTCATCGGCGAGCAAGAGCGGCGGCCGGTTGACGAACGCGCGCGCGAGCGCTACGCGCTGTTGTTCTCCGCCCGACAGATACTTCGGGTAGTGGCGCAGGCGCTCGCCGAGGCCGACGCGCACCAGCAATGCTTTGGATGCCTCGACCGGATCGGCTCCGTCGGGCGTGCGGCCCGACAGTTCCAGGGGCAACAGCACATTCTCCAGCGCAGTCAGGTGCGGCAAGAGCTGAAACGACTGGAACACGAAGCCGATCTTTTCACCACGCACACGCGCACGGCCGTCCTCGTCACGTGCAAATAGATCGTCACCGAAGAGCCGGACCGTGCCGCGCGTGGGAACGTCAAGTCCGGCGAGCAACCCCAGGAGAGTCGACTTGCCGGAGCCGGACGCACCAACGATGGCGACCGTTTCGCCGATCGCGATCGTCAGGTTGATATCATCCAGAATCGTCAGGCTGCCCGTCGCGTCCTGCACGATCTTGGTCAGCCCGCTGGCTTGCAGCGCGTTAATGACAGTCTGCATCCGGCAGAATTTCCCGCATGAAACGAACTGGCGTTGGGGCCTTACGCACGATCTTCGCGATCGCGGCATTGATCTGTTGCGCGCTCACGATCGCCGCGCCGCGCCCTGCATTGCAACCGACTGTGCTGGTGCTCGGAGACAGCCTGTCGGCCGAATACGGCTTGCCGCGGGACACCGGCTGGGTCAAATTGCTGTCCGATCGACTCGCATCTCCGATCGGAGGCGCGGGCAAGTATAGCGTCGTCAACGCAAGCATCAGCGGCGAAACCACCAGCGGCGGGCGCACACGTCTTCCAGCGCTGCTCACTCAACACGCACCGGCAATCGTGATCATCGAACTTGGTGCAAATGACGGGTTGCGCGGCCTGCCCATTGCAGCGATGCGCGACAACCTGCTGGCGATGAGTTCGGCCGGCCGCGCCGTCGGGGCGCACGTGCTGCTGATCGGCATGCAGATCCCGCCCAACTATGGCAGGGAGTACACGGAGCGCTTTGTCTCCACATTTGCCGACGTAGCGCGTTCACAGAAAGCGGCGCTGGTCCCGTTTCTGCTTGAAGGATTCGCCGATCAGCTGGACTACTTTCAAGCCGACCGCATCCACCCGAGCGAGCGCGCCCAGCCGCGGATGCTGGAGAACGTGTGGCGCGCACTGCGTCCCCTGCTTGCACTTCCGGTCACACGCCGCTGACATGGATCACAGCGTCATCTCGTGCGACGAAGCGTTGCATCGGCTTGAACACTTCGATGCCGTGGTCGACGTGCGCAGCGAGTCGGAGTTCGCCGGGGACCACATCCCCGGAGCGATCAACTGTCCGGTACTCGACGATGCGCAGCGCGCCGAAATCGGCACACTGCACAAGCAGGACTCGGCGTTCGCGGCGCGCCGGCACGGTGCCGTGCTCGTTGCGCGCAACATCGCGCATCATCTGGAAGTGTCGTTCGCCGACAAGCCGCGCGACTGGAGACCGCTCGTGTACTGCTGGCGCGGCGGCCAGCGCAGCGGCGCAATGACACATGTGATGATGCGCATCGGCTGGCATGCCCGACAGCTGGAAGGCGGGTATCGCGCTTATCGGCGCGCCGTCGTCAGGGCTCTGGCCGAAATGCCTTCGCGCTTCGAATTCCGCGTGATCTGCGGGACCACCGGCAGCGGCAAGAGCCGGCTGTTACGCAGCCTGGAGCGCGCCGGCGGGCAGGTGCTCGATCTGGAGGATCTGGCACAGCATCGCGGATCGGTGCTCGGCGGGCTGCCCCTGCTGCCGCAGCCGTCGCAGAAGGAGTTCGAGACGCGAATCTGGTGGCGATTGCGCAGTTTTGATCCGGATCGAACGGTATTCGTCGAATCCGAGAGCCGCAAGGTCGGTGATCTGCGCGTCCCGGATGCACTGATCGAGCGTATGCGTTCCAGTGTCTGCCTGCGCCTTGAATTGCCGCTCGAGCAACGGATTCGCCTGCTGCGAGACGAATACCTGCATCTTGAGCAGGATCGCGCAACGCTTTTCAGGCAACTTGATTGCCTCGTCGCGTTGCATGGCAAGGAGAAGGTGCAAAGCTGGAAGGAACTGGCTGCACGCGACGAGTGGGCAGCGCTGGTCGAGCGATTGCTGCTTGAGCACTATGACCCGGTATATCTGCGTTCAATCGGCAGGAATTTCGTACACGTGGCCGACGCCACCATGATCGCCCCGGCAAGCGCTGCCGAGGCCGACTTCGCGCGGCTCGCGCGCGAAGTCGCGGCCATGTGATCAGTTCTTCTTGTCGGTGCCCGTTCCCGACGACGGCGATGAACCGTCCGTCTTCTTGTCGTCCGTCTGTGACTTGCTGCCGGGAGCAGCGGGCCGCAGATCGGTCTTGAGCACCTCGGCCTTGTGTTTCGTCTTCAGCGCGTCAAGATAAGCCAGGTCATCGGCGGCGCCGGCTTGCTGCGTGACTGCACGTGCGAATGCTTCGCGCTGAGGAAGATTGGGAGTCCCGGGCATCTTCGCCGTCAGCACGCGGAATATGCCGTAGCTTCCGCCATCCAGTTCCGCATCGACGAAAACCGGCAGCTTGTCGGCGGGCACGCGCATGATCGCGGCCAGCGCGGTCTGCGGCAGACCCTGCGGCTGCGCGCGCGAAACCGTGGTCGTCGGCGAAAATCCTGCATCGCTCTGCGCCTGACGCAATGATGCCAGCGCCTTCTGCGCTGCTTCACGTGCCTGCCGCGAGGCTTCCTGCCGCTCAACGCGAACCTTGATTGCGTCCCTGACTTCGGCCAGCGGCCGCAGCGCGGCCGGGCGATGCTCGACCACGCGTGCCGACACGAAAGCATTTGGCGCGACCTCGATCGCCTCGGTATTGCGCTTCTTGTTGATGCCATCGTCTGAGAACAACGCCTGCACCACGCGCGGCGTGAAGATTTGCGGCGCGCCCGGCCGAGCCGGAAGCCCGTCCCGCGTCAGGCGGTCAACGGTCTGTACAGGAAGCTTGAGCTTTTCGGCCGCCGGCTTGAGGCTGTCCGATTGCTCATACACCGTGTTGGTGAACTGTTCCGCTGCTTCGGCGAACTTCTTCTGCGCCTGCTGCTGGCGGTACTCGCGCTCAATCTCGGTCCGTGCCTGCTCGAACGGTTTGATCTGCGCCGCCTTGATTCCGGTCACGCGAATGATGTGAAAGCCGAATTCGGATTCGATCACGTCGCTGATCTCGCCTTCCTTGAGCTTGAATGCAGCGTCTTCGAACGGCTTGACCAGCATGCCGCGTCCAAAGAACCCGAGATCGCCACCGTTGGCGGCCGAGCCGGGATCCTTCGAGTTCTCCTTTGCCAGCTGGGCAAAGGAATTGGGATTGGCGCGGGCCTTCGCGAGCAGTTCTTCGGCTTTCTTCTTGACCCCGTCCTTGTCCTTGGCGGTGCCGCCCTCACCGGCCGTCAGCAGGATGTGGCTCGCGCGCCGCTGCTCTGGCTCTCCCAGGCGCGCCTGATTCTGTTCGTAGTACGCCTTGACTTCGGCTTCGGGAGCGGCGATCTGGCCGGCGACGTCGTCAAGCGTCAGCACCACGTACTCGGCTTTCACGCTCTCCGGAATCTCGAACTGCGAACGATTGCCCTGGTAGAAGGCGTTGATCGCCTCATCAGTGACCGTAACCTTGGATGAATAATCCTCGGGCCTGAAACGCAGCATCCGCACTTCACGCTGCTCTTCTCCAAGGCGATAGATGCGGTCGAGCACAGCCTTTGGCACCAGCGCCGACTGCCCAACCGCCTGCAGCAACGTCTGGCGGATCAGATCATCGCGAACCCGCTGTTCAAACACAAACTCGTTCATCCCCTGCGCCGAAAGCAGCGTCTTGTAGCGGTCGTAGGCAAACTTGCCGTCCTGCTGAAACGCAGGAATCGATCCAATCACTTCGCGCAGCCTCCCCTCGCTGACGACGATGTTGTCGCGCACCGCCTCGTGCGCGAGCGCGCGCTCCGACAGCAGCGCGTCAAGGATTGCCGCGCGCGCCTCTGCGGAGTCGAATACCTTTGGATCGAAATTCGCTCCAAGCGCCTGGCGCAACTGCTCGACGCGCTCGCGCTGTGCGGCTTCGAATTGCTGGGGCAAGATCTTCTCTCCGGCGATGGTCGCCACCGCAGTGTCCGCGGACATGAAGCGATTCCAGCTGTACACGCCCGTGACCACAAACGACGGGAACACCAGAGCGGTAAGAAAGAACATCAACCAGCGTCGATGCGAGCGGACGGTATCGAACATCGTCAGTGCCTAAATGTCAGGTTCAAACAAGGAAACTCAGCACAGCAGCGCGAGACAAGATACAAACAAAAAAGGCGAACTTGCGTTCGCCTTTCGTCGTGTTGGCGGAGTGGACGGGACTCGAACCCGCGACCCCCGGCGTGACAGGCCGGTATTCTAACCAACTGAACTACCACTCCCGGTCGCAAACTGCATCGACTGCGGCGACCTTGACAGCCGGTTGGTGGGTGCTGAGAGGCTCGAACTCCCGACCTACGCCTTGTAAGGGCGCCGCTCTACCAACTGAGCTAAGCACCCTGCACTATTCGCGCAACAAAACTGTCAGGGCCGGCGCTGCAAAGGGCGTCAGTTTACCGCATCCTTCAGGTCCTTGCCGGGTCGAAACTTCGGGACCTTTGCTGCCTTGATCTTGATTGCGGCGCCGGTGCGGGGATTGCGGCCGGTGCGCGCCGCACGCTTGCCGACCATGAATGTTCCAAAACCGACCAGCGTGACGGAGTTGCCTTTCTTCAGCGCAACGCGGATGCCGCCAACCACTGCTTCGAGCGCACGTCCGGCGGCTGCCTTGGAAATGTCCGCCTGCTTTGCGATGTGCTCGATCAATTCTGTTTTGTTCACTTAAACCCCCTCATTGGGTTGCGAGTCCTTGTTCTCGTCTCTTATCAGCTTCTTGCCCGGCGTCAGCCGATATCCGCTGATCAGACATGCGTCACCGCAGTTGATGTATTCAACATCGCGCCCTCCAGAGTGTCAAGCCAATCCGCGATGATGCTGCGCAAGAGAAGAAAAAAAAGCGCGCGGCTGTGTGCCCCGCGCGCTTCCTGTTGCCAGCTCAGTGCTTGACAACTTCGCCCGCCGCGACGGGCGCCGGCGTTGCCGGTGCCACGGCCGGGGCGGTCGTCACCGCCTCTTCCTCGGGAAGCGGAGTCGGCTGCCTTTGCAGAGCAATCTCGAGCACGCGGTCGATCCACTTGACCGGAATGATTTCCAGTCGATTCTTGACGTTGTCCGGTATCTCCGCGAGATCCTTGACGTTTTCCTCCGGAATCAGAACGATCTTGATGCCGCCGCGGTGCGCCGCCAGGAGTTTCTCTTTCAGCCCCCCGATGGCAAGTACCTCGCCCCGCAGCGTGATCTCGCCCGTCATCGCGACGTCAGGTCGAACCGGAATTCCGGTCAGCGTCGAAACAAAAGCAGTCGTCATCGCAACGCCGGCGCTAGGCCCGTCTTTCGGTGTCGCGCCTTCGGGTAGGTGAATGTGAATGTCGCTCTTCTCGAACACTTCGTCCTTGATGCCAAGACGACGTGAGCGACTGCGAACGACGGAACGGGCGGCTTCCACGGACTCCTTCATCACGTCGCCCAGCGAGCCGGTGCGGATGATGTTGCCCTTGCCCGGCATCTGCGCAGCTTCGATCGTCAGCAGTTCCCCGCCGACCTCGGTCCACGCCAGCCCGGTGACCTGGCCGACCTGCGCTTGCTTTTCCGCCATGCCAAAGGAATAGCGGCGCACGCCGAGGAACTTGTCGAGATTGCGCGGCGTGACCTTGATCTTGCCGCCGTCCTTCTTCAACAGTGAGTTCTTGACGACCTTGCGGCAGATCTTGGACAGCTCCCGCTCGAGCGCACGCACGCCGGCTTCGCGCGAGTAGTAGCGGATGATGTCGCGCACCGCACCCTCGGAAATATCGAGTTCGTCCTTCTTCACGCCGTTGTTCTTCATCTGCTTGGGCAGCAGATAGCGCAATGCGATATTGGTCTTTTCGTCTTCCGTGTAACCGGACAGGCGGATGACTTCCATCCGGTCCAGCAACGGCGGCGGAATGTTCATCGTGTTGGCGGTGGCGACGAACATCACGTCCGACAGGTCGTAGTCGACTTCGACGTAGTGATCGACAAAGGTGTGGTTCTGCTCCGGATCGAGCACTTCGAGCAGCGCCGACGACGGATCGCCACGGAAGTCCTGTCCCATCTTGTCGACTTCGTCGAACAGGAACAGCGGATTGCGCACGCCGGCCTTGGTGAGGTTCTGCAGAATCTTGCCCGGCATCGAACCGATGTAGGTGCGGCGATGTCCCCGGATCTCGGCCTCGTCGCGTACGCCACCGAGCGCCATCCGCACGAATTTGCGATTCGTCGAGCGCGCAATCGACTGGCCGAGCGACGTTTTGCCGACGCCCGGAGGTCCGACCAGGCACAGAATCGGCGCCTTAAGCCGGTCGACGCGCTGCTGGACCGCCAGGTACTCGAGGATGCGTTCCTTGACCTTGTCGAGCCCGTAGTGGTCTTCGTCGAGCACCTTCTGTGCATTGGACAGATCGTTGTTGATCTTGCTCTTCTTCTTCCACGGCAGGTTGACCAGCGTGTCGATGTAGTTGCGGACCACGGTCGCTTCGGCCGACATCGGCGACATCAGCTTCAGTTTCTTCAGTTCGCCTTCGGCCTTCGCTTTAGCCTGCTTGGGCATGCGCGCGGCTTTGACCTTCTTGTCGAGATCCTCGAGATCGGCACCTTCTTCGCCTTCGCCGAGCTCCTTCTGGATCGCCTTGACCTGTTCGTTCAGGTAGTACTCGCGCTGGCTCTTCTCCATCTGGCGCTTGACGCGGCCGCGGATGCGCTTTTCGACCTGCAGGATGTCGATTTCGGTTTCAAGCTGCGCCAGCAGATGCTCGAGACGCTCCGCCAGGCTCGACATCTCGAGGATCTTCTGCTTCTGCTCGAGCTTGAGCGGCAGGTGCGCGGCGATCGTGTCAGCCAGGCGGCCCGCCTCGTCGATGCCGGCGATCGAGGTGAGGATCTCGGCCGGGATCTTCTTGTTCAGCTTCACGTACTGGTCGAACTGCGCGACGATCGCGCGGCGCAGCGCCTCCAGCTCGGGACTGACGGACGTCTCCGGAGTGATCGGCGTCAACTCACAGGTGAAGTGTGTCTGCGCATCGTGAATTTCGTGAATATGCGCCCGCTGCGCGCCCTCGACCAGCACCTTCATCGTGCCGTCCGGCAGTTTCAGCATCTGCAGGATGTTCGCGATGCATCCGATCGCATAGATATCCTCGGCGGAGGGCTCATCCTTGGCGGCATTCCTCTGCGCCACCAGCATGATGCTCTTGCCGGATTCCATCGCGGTCTCGAGCGCCTTGATCGACTTGGGCCGTCCCACGAACAGCGGGATCACCATGTGCGGGAAGACCACCACGTCGCGCAACGGAAGCAGCGGCAGCGCAGTACGTTCAGAAGGAAGCAGAGAGGTTGACATGTCGTGTCCTGAGGGCAGGAATGCCCGGCAGATGCGGCCGCCCACGGAAAATACAAGGGCGATAGGCCCGGTGCAGGCAATCTAGCACGCGCGCGCCGTGCAAAGCCGCTAAAACGCAGGGTGTTTGTCGCGGCGTTTATCGCCTGCGGCGTTCGGATTAGCGCGGCGCACTGGCGACCTTGGGCTGATCGGCGTAAATGAGGATCGGCCGCCCGCCTGATATGGCATTCTCGTCGATCACGACCTTGATGACGTTCTGCATGCTCGGCAGGTCGTACATCACGTCAAGGAGAACCACCTCCACGATTGAACGCAGCCCACGCGCGCCGGTGCGGCGTTTAAGCGCTCTCTCGGCAATCGCCTGCAGCGCGTCTGGCCGCACTTCGAGCTCAACGCCTTCCATGTCGAGCAAGCGGCGGAACTGCTTGATCAAAGCATTCTTCGGTTCGACCAGGATTTCAACCAGCGCTTTCTGGCTCAGTTCGTCGAGAGTCGCGACGACCGGAAGGCGGCCGACGAGTTCCGGAATCAGTCCGAACTTGATCAGGTCTTCCGGTTCGACATCGCGCAGCAGGTCACCGACCGAGCGATCGCGCGGACTGGTCACCTCGGCGCCGAAACCGATGCCGCTCTTGTCCGAGCGGTTACGAATGATCTTTTCGACCCCGTCGAATGCACCGCCACAGACGAACAGGATATTGGTAGTGTCGATCTGCACGAAGTCCTGATTTGGGTGCTTGCGCCCGCCCTGCGGCGGCACACTCGCGATCGTGCCTTCGATCAGCTTCAACAGCGCCTGCTGCACGCCCTCGCCTGATACGTCGCGCGTGATCGACGGGTTATCGCTCTTGCGCGAGATCTTGTCGATCTCGTCGATGTAGACAATGCCCTTCTGCGCCTTCTCGACCTCGTAATTGCAGTTCTGCAACAGCTTCTGGATGATGTTCTCGACGTCCTCGCCGACGTAGCCCGCCTCGGTCAGCGTCGTCGCGTCGGCGATCACAAACGGCACATTGAGCAAGCGCGCCAGCGTCTGCGCCAGCAGTGTCTTGCCGGACCCGGTGGGGCCGATCAGCAGGATGTTGCTCTTGGCGAGCTCGACCTCGTCCTTGCTGGACAGGTGTTTCAGCCGCTTGTAGTGGTTATAGACCGCCACCGACAGGATGCGCTTGGCCTTCTCCTGGCCGATCACATACTGGTCGAGAATTCCGCAGATCTCCTGCGGGGTCGGCAGATCGGATTTCGCGGTTGCCGCGCCGGGCTCGCCGGCGCTCTCGTCGCGAATGATGTCGTTGCAAAGGTCGATGCACTCGTCGCAGATGAAGACCGACGGGCCGGCGATCAGTTTCTTCACTTCGTGCTGGCTCTTCCCGCAGAAGGAGCAGTACAGAAGCTTTTCGCTCGAACCCTTCTTGTCCGACATCGCGCTCGTCCCGCAGTCCGTCAGTCGGCGTCAGCCCGCTTCGCCGCGCTTGACGAAAATCTTGTCGATGAGACCGTAGCTTACTGCATCCTCGGCTGACATGAAGTTGTCGCGATCGCTGTCCTTGGCGATCTTTTCGATCGGTTGGCCGCTGCGTTCGGACAGGATGCGATTGATCCGATCGCGCAGGTGCAGGATTTCGCGCGCCTGGATCTCGATGTCGGACGCCATGCCCTGCGATCCGCCGGACGGCTGATGAATCATGATGCGCGAATTGGGCAACGCAAAGCGCTTGCCCTTCGCCCCCGCCGCAAGCAGGAATGCACCCATGCTCGCCGCCATCCCGACACAGATCGTGGACACGTCGGGCTTGATGAATTGCATCGTGTCGAAGATAGCCATGCCGGCATACACCGAGCCGCCGGGTGAGTTGATATACAGCGCGATGTCCTTGTCCGGATTCTCCGACTCCAGGAACAGCATCTGCGCCACCACGAGGTTCGCGGTCTGGTCGTTCACCGGCCCGACCAGGAAGATCACCCGGTCGCGCAGCAGGCGCGAATAGATGTCATACGCGCGCTCGCCGCGCCCGCTCTGCTCAATGACGATCGGCACCATGCCCAGACCCTGAGGGTCAATCGTCGCTCCATCAACTCGTTGCGTCATCTGCTTCATCCTGCGCTCAGGCGCCATGGCCCATCAATTCGTCAAACGGCACGAGCAAATCGCTGACCTTGGCCCGCCCCAGTACCCAGTCGACCACATTGTTTTCCAGCGTCATCGTTTCGACTTCCGCCAGACGCTCTCGGTTGCCGAGGTACCAATGAATGACCTCGGTGGGTTTTTCATAACTTTGCGCGATTTCCTCGATTGCCTTGCGGATCTGGTCCTGCCGTGCCTGCAGATTCTCCGTGCGCACAAGCTCCGCGATCAGCAGGCCAAGGCGAACGCGGCGTTCTGCCTGTGGCGCAAACATCTCCACCGGTAACGGCGCTTCCTTGGCCTGGATCCCACGCGAGACCAGATCCGCGCGCGCCATTTCGGCCAGCCGCTGCTGGTCGTCCTGCACCAGTGCTTTCGGCAGGTCGAACTGGGCCGCCCCCAGCAGCGCTGCCATCACGCTGTCCTTGGTACGGGCCTTCAAGCGCGTACCGACTTCGCGATCGAGGTTGGCCTTGACCTCCGCACGCATCTTGGCGACGTCGCCATCGGCAATGCCGAGCGAGCGGGCAAACGCCTCATCGATCGGCGGCAGCAATGGCTGCTCGATCTTCTTCAGCGTCACTTCGAACTGAGCGGTCTTGCCCGCCAGATCGGTAGCCCGGTAGTCGGCCGGAAACGCGACCGGAAAGGTGATCGAGCTACCGCTCGTTGCCCCGCGCAGCGCGGCCTCGAAGTCGGGCAGCATGCGACCCTGCCCCAGCGTGAACACGAAATCGGTTCCGCTGCCGCCTTCGAACGCGGCGCCATCGAGCATGCCCTTGAAGTCGATCGTGAGTCGGTCGCCATTAGCGGCCGCACGATTGGCCGTCTCGAATGTCGCGCGCTGGCGCCGCATGATGTCGATCGTCTTGTCGATCTCCGCGTCACCGACGGGACACACCGCACGCTTGACTTCGGCCCCGGCGAGATCACCGACCTTGATCTCCGGATAGACCTCGAAGGTCGCTGAAAAAGCCAGCTGCTCGCCGGCACTTTCCTTCGGAGAAAGTTGCGGCGTACCGGCCACTCGCAGATTGCTCTCCTTGACCGCACTGCTGAATGCCTGGCCGACCTTGTCGTTAAGCACCTCGGCCTGCACCTGCGCACCGTAGGAAGATGCGACGATCTTCATCGGCACCTTGCCGGTGCGGAAGCCCGGCATCCGCACCGTGCGTGCCAGCTTTGCCAGCCGCGCTTCGACTTCCTTGTTGATATCGGCCGCGGGCACGGAGATATCGATGCGGCGCTCCAACGCGCCGAGACTTTCAACGTTTTGCATGATTCAACCGATTTGCTTGCCCGCGTTTCGCAAGTGCGGGGCTTTACGAGTCACTGGTGCGAAGGGGGGGACTCGAACCCCCACGCCGGTGAAGGCGTCAGGACCTAAACCTGGTGCGTCTACCAATTTCGCCACCTTCGCGACGACCTCGGCGACGGACGTCCTGCACCGCTCGCCGAATCGCTGCGCATTCTAATGGATCGACTCGCAAGACGAGCGCACGTGCTAGCGTCAACCGCATGGGTGTCGGTCATTACGAAAATTTCCCGGTCGCATCCGTGCTGCTCCCGGCGCAACTGCAACCGGCCGTGCGTTCGATCTATCGCTTCGCGCGCACTGCCGATGACATTGCCGATGAAGGCGACCTCTCCGAGGCGCAGCGGATCGAACAGCTCACCGCGTTGTCTCGCCAGCTTGACGCGATCGATGCCGGCAGGCCAAACGACTGGCCCGATCTCGCCGCCACGATTCGTTCACACGTGCTGCCTTTGCAGCCTTTTCATGACCTGCTGTCCGCATTCACGCAGGACGTGACCGTACGTTCCTATGCGTCCTTCGATGCGCTGCTCGACTATTGCCGTCGCTCTGCCAATCCGATCGGTCGACTGCTGCTGACGCTTTACCGGCGCGCCGAACCGCAGAACTGCGCACAGTCAGACGCCATCTGCACCGCGCTGCAACTCACGAACTTCTGGCAGGACGTTTCCATCGATCACGCCAAAGGTCGCATTTACATCCCACGGTCGGAACTGCAGCGCTTCGGGGTGAATGCGGACAGCATCGCAGCGCGCCGTATCGACGCGCGCTGGTCCGAACTCATGCGCGCATTGACGGCGCACGCCGGCGCAATGCTATCTTCAGGCGTCCCGCTGGCGCGCACCCTCGGCGGGCGGATTGGCTTTGAATTACGCATTGTCATCCAGGGCGGGCGACGAATCCTTGAACGAATCGACGCTGCGAACGGCGACGTCTTCACGCAGCGCCCCAGACTGCGGACGATCGACTGGCTGGTCATTGGCGCTCGCGCACTGCCAATGTAGAAGATGACTCCCGACGAATACTGCCAGGACAAGGCCACCCAGAGCGGGTCGAGCTTCTATTACAGCTTTCTGTTCCTGCCGGCCGCGCGCCGGCGCGCCATCACCGCGCTGTACGCGTACTGCCGCGAAATCGACGATGCGGTCGACGAGGCGTCCGATCCCTCGGTCGCGCAGGCCAAGCTCGGCTGGTGGAGCAGCGAGATCGAGCGTCTTTTCGCCCGCGACCCGCAACATCCGGTGACGCGCGCATTGGCGCCGCACGTCGACAGCTTTGGCATCCGGCGTGAGCAGCTTCTGCAGGTGCTCGATGGCATGCGGATGGATCTGACACAGACGCGTTACCTCGACTTCACCGCACTGGCACGCTACTGCCACCTTGTTGCCGGCGTGGTTGGCGAGTTGTCGGCGGGCATTTTCGGCGCGACGGACGCACGCACTGTGGAATACGCGCGCAAGCTTGGGTTGGCGTTGCAGCTCATCAACATCGTGCGTGACGTGGGCGAAGACGCGCGCCGCGGTCGCATCTACATCCCGGTTGATGAATTGCAGCGGTTTGGCGTCAAAGCCGCCGACCTGCTGAACGCCCGCTACGCCGACGGCTATTTGCCGTTGATGAAGTTCCAGGCGCAGCGCGCGCGTGCGATCTATCGCGAAGCTCTGGACGCACTGCCTGCGGCGGACCGAAGCGCGCAGCGGCCGGGATTGATCATGGCCGCGATCTACATCGCGCTGCTCGACGAACTGGAACGCGATGGCTTCCCGGTTTTGCACCAGCGCGTGTCGCTGACTCCCCTGCGAAAACTGTGGATCGCCTGGCGCACGTGGGTATTCCCCACGCAATGAACCGGCGCGTCGCGGTCGTCGGCGCCGGCTGGTCCGGGCTGGCATGTTCGCTCACCTTGCAGGACGGCGGTGCGCAGGTCACATTGATCGACGCTGCGCCGCAGCCCGGTGGTCGCGCGCGCCGCGTCGATGTCGAATTAGGTGATGCGACGTACGCGCTGGACAACGGACAGCATCTGCTGCTCGGCGCCTACTCCGAAACGCTGCGACTGATCGCACGCGTGGGACTGGACGCCGATCAGCTGCTGCTGCGCATTCCGTTCGAACTGCGTTACCCGGACTGTCATTCGCTCAGGGCAGGTCGATGGCCCGCGCCCTGGCACCTCGCCGCCGCGCTGCTGACGGCGCGCGGATTTTCACTTGCAGATCGAGCTTCAATCGTGCGCGACCTGATCGCGTCGAAACGCCGCGGCTGGATGGTTGCAGCGGACGTCGCCGCAGATGAGCTGTTCCGTTTTGCCACACCTGAGGTACAGCGCCTGATATGGAATCCGCTGTGCCTGGCGGCGCTCAACGTGCCGTTGAGGGAAGCCTCGGCACAGATCTTTCTCAACGTGCTGAAGGAATCGCTCGGGGCCACTGCCGCTGACTCTCAAATGCTGATACCACGTTGCAACCTGTCGGCGCTGTTTCCATCGGCGGCGCTCGGGAGACTTCAACGCGCGGGGGCAGAAGTCCTGCTGCGCCATGCCGCGACCGTTCTGCGTTCGCGCGATCACGGCGGATGGACATTGACGTTGCGCGACCGCAAGGTCGACGCGGACGCCGTTGTCGTGGCGTTACCGCCCGCTCCCGCGTCCGCGTTGCTCGAAAGCACCGCCGTGCCTGCGCTCGCCCCGATCTGCGAACAACTCGGAGCGATTGAAAGCGTGCCGATCGCCACGGTCTATCTGCGTTATCCGCCGGACGCGCGCCTGCCAGCGCCAGTCTTCGTGCTGAACGATGATCCGTCCCGGCAGCGCTATGGCCAATGGGTGTTCAACCGCGGCGCGTTGGATAGCGCTTGCGCTGGCGTGATGGCTGTCGTCATCAGTGGCAGCGGTCCACACCTGGAAATCAGTCGTGATGAACTGCTGTCCGCTGTCGTGTGCCAGATGGCCGATGACTTTGCCCTGCCCATGCCGATCGCCGGTTACCTGCTGGTCGAAAAGCGCGCGACGATCAGGCCGTGTCCGGGGTTGCGAAGGCCGGCCGCCGAATTGCCGGCCACGGGTCTGTTTCTCGCCGGTGATGCGGCCGACAGTCCGTACCCGTCCACGATCGAGGGATCGGTGCGCGCCGGCATCGAGGCGGCTCGCGCAGCGCTTAGCGTTTGACTCGGTCCAGCGCCTGGTCAAGCCGATCGACGGCGACGATTTCCAGCCCTTCGATCTTCTGCTTCGGCGCGTTCGCCTTAGGTATCAGCGCAAGCGAAAAGCCCAGCTTGGCAGCTTCACGCAAGCGCTCCTGCCCGCGCGGCGCCGGGCGTATTTCGCCAGCCAGTCCCACCTCGCCGAATGCCACCAATCCGCGCGGCAGCGCGCGATTGCGGATCGACGACACGATCGACAGCAGCACCGCCAGATCGGCAGCCGGCTCCTGGATACGTACGCCGCCGACCGCGTTGACGAATACGTCCTGGTCGAACGTCGCAACACCTGCGTGCCGGTGCAGAACCGCAAGCAACATCGCGAGCCGTTGCGGCTCAAGCCCGACAGAAAGGCGCCGCGGATTTGGCACATGCGCAGTGTCCACCAGCGCCTGGACTTCCACCAGCAACGGTCGCGTCCCTTCCTGCGTGACAAGCACACACGAGCCGGGCACCGTGCCACCCTTGCCGTCCTCACCGTGCTGTGAAAGGAACAGCGCCGACGGATTCGAAACACCGCGCAGCCCACGGTCGGTCATTGCGAACACGCCGAGTTCGTTGACGGCGCCGAAACGATTCTTGAACGCGCGGACCAGCCGGAACGATGAATGTGTGTCGCCTTCGAAGTACAGCACCGTGTCGACCATGTGCTCCAGCACGCGCGGTCCGGCAAGCGCGCCCTCCTTCGTCACGTGCCCGACCAGCACCAGGCTGATACCGCTTTGCTTGGCCACCCGCGTCAGCTGCGCCGCGCATTCGCGCACCTGCGCCACCGATCCCGGCGCAGACTGCAGTTCGCTCCAATACAGGGTCTGAATCGAGTCGATCACCGCCAGTTGCGGTTTGTCGGACGCGAGCGTGGCCAGAATCCGCTCGAGGTCGATCTCGGCCATGAAGCGAACCTCTCTCCCTTCGACACCCAACCGGCGCGCACGCAGCGCGATCTGGCCGGCGGATTCCTCGCCGCTGATGTACAGCACGCGCTGCTGCGCCGACATCGCCGCAAGCGCCTGCAGCAGCAGCGTTGATTTGCCGATTCCCGGATCACCGCCGATCAACACGACGCCGCCTTCGACCAGTCCACCGCCCAGGACACGGTCGAATTCCTCGATTCCCGTCGAGACGCGCGGCACGTCGCGCGCCTCGATCTCGCTCAGAGTCTGAACGGACGCGGCGGGCACCAGCGATGCGTAGCGGCGATTGGTCGTCGCCTCGACTCGCGCCTCGGCGAGCGTGTTCCAGGCGTTGCATTGCGGGCACTGCCCCTGCCAGCGCGGACTTGCGCCGCCGCACTCGCTGCAGACAAACTGGGTCTTTATCTTCGCCACGTCGCGTCAAACGGTCTCGTCCACCGGCACCCGACGCGCCAGCGCGCACATCAGTTCATAGCCGACGGTGCCAGCCCGTTCGGCGACCTCATCGATCGGCACGTGCTGGCCCCACAGCTCGACCTCTGCACCGGCATCGGCCTGCGGCGCGTCGGTGAGGTCGACCGTGATCATGTCCATCGACACGCGCCCGATCAGCGGGACGCGCGACCCGGCAGCCCACACCGGGGTGCCGTCCGGCGCAACGCGCGGATAGCCGTCCGCATACCCTGCGGCGACGATGCCGATGCGCGCATCGCGCTTTGCAATCCAGCGGCTGCCGTAGCCGACTGCATCACCCGCGCGCAGCCTTTGCGTGGCCAGAATGCGCGATCGAAGAATCATTGCTGGTCGCAGTCCGAGCCGCGCCGCGGGCAATCCAACCTGGGGGGTCGCGCCGTACAGCGCGATGCCGGGTCGTACCGCGTCGCCGCGCACATCGGAGCGAAGAAAGAGTGCCGCCGAGTTGGCCAGACACACAGCGCCGCGCCAGCCACGCGTGGCGGCGGCAAAGGCGCTCCCCTGTTCCGCCACGTCCGCGGGACCCGTCCCCGGACGATCGGCGTTGGCAAAGTGCATCATCAAGGACGCAACCTGCACGTGCGGCAGTGATTGCAACTGACCAACAATTTGCATCGCATCCGCACCGAAGCCGAGTCGGTTCATGCCGGTGTTGAGCTTGACGTACACGTCGAGCGGGCGACCGGGCCGATGCGAAGCCAGCATGTCGACCTGTTCGGCCTGGTGCACGACACTCGTCAGGCTCAGGGCCTCGACAACGTCAAGGTCGCGCGGTTCGAAGAACCCTTCGAGCAGCAGGATCGGCTTGTGCCAACCCGCGTCGCGCGCGCGCTGCGCCTCGTCAAGATCCAGCAACGCGAGCCCGTCCGCGGCGGCAAACGCACGCACCGCGCGCTCAATGCCATGGCCATAGGCGTTGGCCTTGATCACCGCCCAGACCTTTCGATCGCTGGCGAGCGAGCGGGCGCGCTCGAGGTTATGGCGCAGCGCGGCGAGGTCGATGGTGGCTCGGATTGGTCGCGGCATGGCAACAAGCATAACGACCCGTGCTGCACCGTGTCGAAGGTAAACAAGCGGCTGCGTGATATAACGCCCGCGCTCCCTCAGGCCGAACCGATCTTGCCCATCAAGCGTCACCCTCTTCTGAAATGAAGCGCGGCTTTTACGTCATCATGGCCGCGCAGTTCTTCTCATCGCTGGCCGACAACGCGCTGCTGATCGCCGCCATCGCCCTGTTGCGCGACATCAGCGCGCCGGAGTGGATGACGCCGATGCTGAAGCTGTTCTTCTTCGTGTCGTACGTGATGCTGGCTGCTTTCGTCGGCGCATTTGCCGATTCGATGCCAAAGGGACGCGTGATGCTGATCACCAACGGCATCAAGATTGTCGGCTGCCTCTCGATGCTGTTCGGCGTGCACCCGCTGGCAGCCTACGCGGTGGTCGGCCTGGGTGCGGCCGCATACTCGCCGGCGAAGTACGGCATCCTGACCGAGCTGCTGCCACCGGAAAAGCTGGTGATCGCCAACGGCTGGATCGAGGGGCTGACCGTGGGTTCGATCATTCTTGGATTTGTCGTCGGAGGCGTGCTGGTGTCACCGCGGGTCGCGGCATCGCTGATCGCGCTTGATGTTCCGATGCTCGATTTCGATATCGACCAGGCGGGCGAAGCGGCGATTGGCGTGATCGTGCTGATGTATGTGACCGCCGCCTACATCAATACGCGCATTCCCGACACCGGCGCGCGCTACCCAAGGCAGGAACGTTCGCCATGGCGGCTGATCCTCGATTTCGGCCATTGCCTAGCCACCCTGTGGCGCGACAAGCTGGGCCAGATCTCGCTCGCCGTGACGACGCTCTTCTGGGGCGCCGGCGCGACCCTGCAGTTCATCATCCTCAAATGGTGTGAACAGGTGCTCGGCCTGTCGCTGTCCCAGGGAGCCATCATGCAGGCGGTGGTTGCGGTTGGCATTGCCATTGGTTCAGTATGGGCGGCCGCACGCGTCACCCTGAGGCGATCCCTGTCGGTGCTGCCGGTCGGGATTGCCATGGGCATGGTCGTGATCGCGATGGCGCTGATTGACTTCGCACCGCTGCGCGGCGGCGGCATGTCATTCGGCGTGCTGCAGTTGAGCCCGGCGGTCATGGTGGCTTCGGCCTTGATGATCGTCGTTGGCGCGCTGGCTGGCTATTTCGTGGTGCCGATGAATGCGCTGCTCCAGCACCGCGGTCACGTGCTGCTGTCAGCAGGTCATTCGATCGCGGTGCAGAACTTCAACGAGAATCTGAACATACTCGTGATGCTTGGCATCTACGCAACGCTGGTCTGGCTCGATCTGCGCGTCGAAACGATCATCGTGATGTTTGGTTTCTTTGTCGCGGTGGTGATGACACTGATCCTGCTGCGTCACCATTACAACCAGCGCCAGTTCGACTCAGTTTCGCTGATCGGCGAGGCCCGGCGCGGGCATTAGCCCGCCCGCGCGTAAACCTCCTGCGCCAGGCATAGATCGGCCCAGGATTTCGATTTGTCGGCAAGGTTGCGCAGCAGATACGCCGGGTGGTAGGTGACCACCACCGGAATCGCACGATCGTCGACTCGTATCGAATGCACGTGCCCACGCAGACTGGCGATCGTCGCTTCGGTGCCCAGCAGAGACTGCGCCGCGAAGCGACCCATCACGACGATGAGTTTCGGCTGGATCAGCGCCACCTGCCGCAGCAGGAACGGCTCGCACAGCGCCACCTCGCCCAGCTCAGGATTGCGGTTGCCGGGTGGTCGGCACTTGAGCACATTGGCGATGTAGACCGCATGCGAATCGACGCCGGTGCGCGACAGTCCGGCGGCCGCCAGCATGTTGTCGAGCAGGCGTCCCGCCTGTCCGACGAAGGGCTCGCCCTTCGCGTCCTCCTCGGCGCCCGGTGCTTCACCAACAAGCATCCAGTGCGCATGCCTGTTGCCGACTCCAAAGACCGTCTGCTTGCGCGACTGGCACAGGGCACACGCCGTGCAACCGGTAACGGCCCGCTCGAGCGAATCCCAGTCCATGCGTCGAATCGAATCGACCCGTGCGTCCGCCGAGGATTCGGGCAGCAACGGCAGGCCGGTCACGGCGCCGACCGAGGGCTCCGCCGCGGCAGGCAAACCATGCGAAAGCCATCGTGGCCCGAGATTCATCGCGTCCCATCGACGCGCGCGGCGCGGATCAAGCGTCATGAAGAGGTTTTCATAGCGCGATGCGCATCACGACAGCGTCCTCGCGCCCTCCGACCGCAGGGTAGTAATCGCGGCGCCGGCCAATCTGTTCGAAGCCATAGCCGGCATACAGTCGCTGCCCCGTGACATTGCTCGGCCGCACTTCCAGCAGCATCGAGCGCGCGCCGTGATCGCGAGCGTTCGCCGCCATCAAATCCAGCATCCGCCAGCCCTGGCCGCAGCGCTGAAAGCTGCGCGCGACTGACAGATTGAGCAGATGCGCCTCGTCGAGCGCGATCATCACCACCGCGTAAGCAATCAGCTCGCCGCGGGCAGCGCGCAATGTCCATGCACTGTAGCCGGCGCTGAGCGAGTCGCGAAAATTCCCGCGCGTCCACGGAAACGGATACAGGTCGTTTTCGATCGTGACGATCTCGTCGATCTCGTCCGCGCGCATCGGTGCAAACCGGTCTTCAGCCGGACGAATGACGGCGCTCATGGCGTTTGCCCGCGCACCGCGCGGCGCTCGTCGATCGTCGATGCCACATGATCACGCACATACAGGGGCGCGGCCAGCGCCGGGGCCATGCACTCCTCAGACTTCCAGCGCGGCAGGGCACAGGCAGCAATTGCGGCCGCGCCGGCACACATCGAAATAAGCCGCGTGGAGTCGACGGCCGCCAACGCATCTGCGAAAGCCGTCGCTACGTCTCCGACAACCAGATCGGGTGCCCAGTGCTCGACCAGCGCCGCGAGATCCGCGGCCGCCACCAGCGCAGGCGCAGCGCGCTCGACTGGCCGGTCGCCTTCCCGGTCATAGACAGCGCAATAGGCTTCGCGCATCCGCGCGTCGTTGGCGCACAGCAATCGGCCCGCCTTCGGGTATTGCCGCAGCGCTGCCGCGGCCAGCGCCTCGAGATTACCGACCGCGATGACCGGCTTTCCCGCTCCGTAGGCCAGGCCCTGGACGATGCCGCACGCGATCCGCAGACCCGTGAACGCTCCCGGTCCCGCGCCAAAAGCCAGCGCGTCGCAGTCTGCCAGCTCGATCTCCGCGTCGGCAAGCATCGCCTCCACCATCGGCAGCACGCGCTCCGAATGCCGGTGACCGACGCGCTCGGATCGCTCGGTGATTTCGCCCGCACGCAGCAGCGCGACCGAACAGACATCGGCCGCAGTATCGATCGCCAGGATTGTCGGAAGCAAGGGTTGCGTCACGCACATTGCGTCGCGCATCAATGCGCAACTGCAAGAAGATTCTAGCGGTGTGGTCCGCCTGCAGCCTTGAGCCGCGCGTGAGGCCCGCCGTCTCGAAGTCGCAGTCGAACATTGCTCACGCATCGAGAACCGGCAAGCCTGCTGCCATCGCCGATCGAGCGCCGGAGCAATCGACGATCGCACGCAGGCCGGCGTCGGTCTCGAACCCGTACGGCATTGAGCCGGTCAGACTGAAAGCGCAGGTTCCAGGTCGGGACGATGCTAACCGTTCAGCGACGGATCAGCGCTCGCGGTTCCGGCGGCGCTCCATCCACGCGCGCGGACGTGGCGATTCGCGCAGATCGCGCGTCGATTCCTGTACCTGCTCGCGCAGTTTCTGGCGTTCCTCGGGCGACAGTCGGCGCGGACCCGGGCCCATGCCCGGCGCAAACGCCGTCCCCGGCATCACCGGAGCGGCCGCTTCGGGTGCTGGCCCAGCGGGCTGCTGCTGCATGCGCCGTTGGCGTTCATCCATCATCCGCTGGCGCATGGCATCCCGCTGCTCAGGAGACATCTGCTGACGGATCGACTGGCGCTGTTCCGGTGTCAGCCGACGCCAGAAATCGGAGCGCTGCTGCGGCGACATCGATTGCCACAGGTTCTCGCGCTGGTCTGGCGTCATGTTGCGCCATGCTTCGTCGCGTGCGGTTTGCGCGTGCAGACCGCCCGCTGCAGACAGCAGCAGGATGGCGGCGACGACGGCGCGAAAGCGCATTTTGAATCCAAGCATGGTGCGAATGTTAGGCGCTCAACGCCGGGAAGGCTTCAATCCGGGACGAAAACCGGCCGCAGTCGCGGTAAATTCTGTAACACTTTGTGGGTCGCAAGCCAGCCCCCGTTGTCGCTCCTTAGCATCGCAACCGGCTGAACCTGGATTCTCAACATGCACCGCTCCGGTCCTTCGAAAGTTCTTGTCGTCGACGATGATCCCCGGCTGCGCGACTTGCTGCGCCGGTATCTGACCGACAACGGATTCACCGTGTACACGGCGGAAAGCGGCCAGGCCATGAACAAGCTGTGGCTGCGCGAGCGCTTCGACGTACTGATCCTTGACCTGATGCTGCCGGGCGAGGATGGCCTGTCGATCCTGCGCCGGCTGCGCGGTGCCAACGAAACCACGCCGATCATCATGCTCACTGCGAAAGGCGAGGATGTCGACCGTATCGTGGGCCTCGAGATGGGCGCCGACGATTACCTGCCCAAGCCGTTCAACCCGCGCGAGTTGCTTGCGCGCATCAACGCAGTTCTGCGCCGCAAAGGCACGGACGAGGCGCCCGGCGCGCCGTCGCAGGAGCCGAAGACGGTCGAGTTCGGGGAGTTCGTCCTCGACCTGGCCACGCGGACGCTGACGAAGAACGGCGAACCGATGCCACTGACCACTGGCGAGTTCGCGGTGCTCAAGGTCTTTGCGCGTTTTCCGCGCACGCCACTGTCACGCGAGAAACTGATGGAAATGGCGCGCGGGCGCGAGTACGAGGCGTTCGATCGTTCGCTCGACGTGCAGATTTCCCGCCTGCGGAAGATGATCGAACCCGATCCCTCCAAGCCCAAGTACATCCAGACGGTGTGGGGCCTGGGCTACGTATTCATCCCGGACGGACAGTCCTAAGTTGAAGCTGCGCTCGCCCAGTCTGTTCTGGCGCACGTTTCTGCTCATCCTGCTGCTGATCGTCGCCAGCCTGCTGGCCTGGCTGCAGAGCTTTCGCGTCTTCGAGCGCGAGCCGCGCGCGCAGCAGATCGCCCAGCAGGTGGTGTCGATCGTCAACATCACGCGCGCGGCGCTGCTCTACTCCGACCCGGCCGAACGCCGCCAGCTGCTGGCCGAGCTGGCAGAGAACGTCGGCATTCGCGTGGTGCCGCTCGAGGCTGCCGACGACGTGCTGCCTTTGCCCGATCTTCCGGTCGCTCGCCTGGTTGCGGACAAAGTGCGCGAGCAGCTCGGAACCGGCACGCGGATCGGCGGCGAGGTCAACGGCGTTCCCGGCGTCTGGGTCAGTTTCGACATCGAAGGCGACGCGTACTGGGTCTACATCGAGCGCGATCCTATGACGCGCACATTCGGCACGCAATGGATTGGGTGGGCGATCGTTGCGACGCTGCTGTCCTTGCTGGCGACGGTCGCCATCACGCGCGTGGTGAATCGCCCATTGCAGAAACTGTCACGAGCGGCCCGCGAATTGGGCGCAGGCCATCGACCGAGCCCGCTGCCGGATAGCGGGCCCAGCGAGATTCGCACCGTCAACCAGAGCTTCAACCGCATGGTCAGCGATCTGGGCAAGCTGGAGCAGGATCGGGCAGTGCTGCTGGCCGGGATCTCGCACGATCTGCGCACGCCACTGACGCGACTGCGACTTGAGGTTGAGCTGAACGATCTGCCCGCCGAGACGCGTCAGGCCATGATCGGCGACCTCGAACAGATGGATGCGATCGTCGGTCAGTTTCTCGACTACGCACGGCCGAGGCCGCAGCAGGCCGCCGAGCACATTGATCTGTCGCAGCTCATTGAGGAAGCGATCGCCCGCAGTCGCCTTGAGTCCCGATCCGACGTCAAGCTCTCGCGCGCGATCACGCAAGGCATCCGCGTCGCAGGCCACCCGACCGAGCTACAGCGTGCCGTCACCAATCTGCTCACCAACGCCCTGTACTACGGTCGCGATGAAAGTGGCCAGCTGGACCTCGATGTCTCGCTGCGACGGGATGGCCCCGATGTCGTTCTATGCGTCGGCGATCGGGGCCAAGGAATCGCGCCCGAGCGAATCGATCAGCTGATGCGACCCTTCGAGCGCGGCGATACCGCGCGAGGCAGCACGAAGGGGGCAGGACTCGGGTTGGCGATCGTCGAGCGGATCGCGCGCATGCACGCCGGGTCGTTCAGGTTGAATGCCAACCAGCCGCGCGGCCTGCGCGCCGAGTTGCGGCTCGCTGCCGTCAGCTAGTCGCGCACCAGCAGCGCGACGGCCAGCGCGGCGATGCCTTCGCCGCGGCCCGCAAAACCAAGCCGCTCGGTCGTCTTTCCCTTGATGCCGATCGCATCCGGTCCGATTCCGAGCGCGCCCGCAATGCGTGCACACATCGCATCGACATGTGGTGCGACTTTCGGCTGCTGCGCGATCACCGTGCTGTCGATGTTCTCGACGCGCCATCCCGCTGATCGCACGCGTTCGGCAGCGGCCTTGAGCAACTCCAGGCTGTCGGCACCCGCATAGCGCGCGTCGTTGTCGGGAAACATGCGTCCGATGTCGCCGAGGCCGGCGGCGCCAAGCAACGCATCGGTGATCGCATGCAGCAGAACATCGGCGTCGGAGTGGCCGAGCAGTCCGTGTGAATGCGGGATCTCCACGCCGCCCAGCACCAGCCTGCGCCCCGGAACCAGCGCATGTACATCGAAGCCCTGCCCGACGCGAAACTTCATTGGATCCGCCCTTGGGCGCGCAGGATGGCTGCCGCCAGCGACCAGTCATCGTTCGTCGTCACCTTGATATTGGTGGCGTTGCCCGCCACCAACCGCGGGTGCAGGCCGCACTGCTCGACGGCGCTCGATTCATCCGTGACCGCGTCAAGATCTGGCGCCGTTTCCAGCGCGCGCAGCAACACTTCATGGCGAAACATCTGCGGCGTCTGCGCGCGCCACAGCGCTTCGCGCGCGACAGTGGTGTCAACGCGATCGTCGCGTGCGCGCTTCAGCGTGTCCGCTAACGGCAACGCGAGCAGCCCACCCACCTTGTCGTCGATCACGGCATCGATCAGCCGCGCAAGCTCCGGTTGCGACAGGCACGGCCGCGCGGCATCGTGCACCAGCACCCAGTCGCCGGTGCCCGCGCCCATCGCATGCAGTCCGTTGCGCACCGACTCGGCGCGTGACGCCCCGCCGACCGGCTCGAAGCGCACACCGCGCCGGGGCGCGATTGCCCGATGTCGCCGATCATCGCGGGCGACGACCACCACGATCTCGCCGATGCGCGCATCGCTCGCCAGCGCGGCGACCGAATGTTCAAGCATGCTTTGATGTCCGATCTTCACGTACTGCTTCGGCGTGTCGCCGCTCATGCGTGTACCACTGCCGGCGGCAGGAATCAGTCCGAACAGGCGCGGCGCATCGCTCAATTTGGGCAGTCCAATGAGAAGGCCGACCTATAATAGCGGCGCCTTCGCGGCGGTCGGATGTTGGATTCGACCGCCGCGTGTTGTTTGTGGGCCTCTGAAGTGGACACACTGGCTCCAGCGTTGCG
>DAITAC010000009.1:5884-7430 GCA_036824465.1 Burkholderiaceae bacterium | reverse complement strand
CCGCCGCGTGTTGTTTGTGGGCCTCTGAAGTGGACACACTGGCTCCAGCGTTGCGGATCGAAGTCTCAATGCCCGAGATTGCGGCGGGGAATCGTTTCGCCCTCCCGCTTCCGCCCGGTTCCGGCGATGCGTTGCTGATCGCGCAGTACGCGGCAAAAGCGCGACTGCGCGGCCAGTTGATCTGCGTGATCTGCGCCGATGCGCTCGACGCGCAGCGCCTGGTCGACGAGCTGCCGTATTTCGATCCAGCGCTCGCGGTACGCGCGTTTCCCGACTGGGAGACGCTGCCGTACGACATTCTGTCGCCGCATCAGGATCTCGTGTCCGATCGACTCGAGGCTCTGTATCGTCTGATCACACGCGGCCAGCAAGCAGCCATCGACGTACTGGTGGTACCGGCCACGACCGCCTTGTATCGGCTGCCGCCCACGTCCTACGTTGCCGGCCATACCTTCTTCTTCCGCCAGGGAGAGCAGCTCGCCGGCGATGCGTTGCGCGCACGCCTCGTGCTGGCCGGCTATCAGAATGTGTCGCAGGTCGTCGCGCCCGGCGAGTTCTCAGTGCGCGGCGGGCTGATCGATCTATTCCCGATGGGCTCGGCGCTGCCGTATCGACTCGATCTGCTCGACGATGCGATCGAGACGATTCGCACGTTCGATCCGGATACGCAGCGCAGCCTGTATCCGGTTGCGGAGATCCGGCTCCTGCCCGGGCGCGAGTTTCCAATCGACGAAGCGGCACGCGCGGCCTTTCGCGGCCGTTGGCGCGAGACATTCGAGGGCGACCCAAGCCGGGCGAGCGTCTACAAGGACATCGGCAACGGCATTGCCGGCGCGGGCATCGAGTACTACCTGCCGCTGTTCTTCGACTCGACGGCGACCTTGTTCGACTATGTGCCGGCTGACTCGCACCTGATTCTGCACGGAGCGATCGAGGCGGCCTGCCGGCGCTTTCTGAACGAAACCAATGAGCGCTTCCGTTTTCTCTCGCGTGATCGCGAGCGGCCGTGCCTGTCGCCGTCGCGCCTGTTCATGGACGCGGAGCAGTTCTTCTCCGCCGCCAAGTCGCATGCACGGCTGGCATTTGGCGAAGGCGACGCGCCGCAGTTTGCGCCACCGCCCGCGGTCGCGGTGGAGCGCAAATCCGACGACCCGGTGTTGCGCCTGCGCGGGTATGTCGCAAGCGCGGGTGGCCGCGTGCTGCTGCTGGCGGACTCGCACGGCCGGCGCGAGACGATGGCGCAGATGCTGCGCGAGTACGCGCTGCCGTTCGCCCTCATTGACAACGACCGCGCGGATTTCAGCGCCTTTCTCGCTGCGGATGCGCGGCTTTCGCTCGGGGTCGGGCCGCTGCACGGCGGCTTCGTGCTGCGCGACGCGAACCTCACGATCCTCACCGAAACCGAACTGTATGCGACCAGCCCGCGCCGGCTGCGTTCGAAGGCGCGCGAGCGCGCGTCGAACGTCGAGGCGATGGTGCGCGATCTGGCCGAGCTGCGGGTCGGCGATCCGGTCGTTCATGTCGAGCATGGCATCGGCCGCTATCT
>DAITAC010000009.1:3002-5784 GCA_036824465.1 Burkholderiaceae bacterium | reverse complement strand
AGCTGCGGGTCGGCGATCCGGTCGTTCATGTCGAGCATGGCATCGGCCGCTATCTTGGGCTCGAGAGCCTGGATGTCGCGGGTGATGTCAATGGGGGCGCGGCCGAGTTCCTGCATCTGCAGTACGCCAACGACACCAAGCTGTACGTTCCGGTTGCGCAACTGCATCTGATCTCGCGTTACAGCGGTGCCGATCCGGACGCGGCGCCGTTGCATCAGCTCGGCAGTGGCGACTGGGACAAGGCGAGGCGAAAAGCCGCCAGACAGGTGCGCGACACCGCAGCCGAGCTGCTGAACCTGTATGCGCTGCGCGCGGCGCGCAAGGGCCATGCGTTCGAGTTCAAGCCGCATGATGTCGATGCTTTCGCCGATGGGTTTGGATTCGAGGAGACGCCCGACCAGCTCGCCGCCATCGAGGCAGTGGCCAAGGACATGAGCGCCGGGTTCCCGATGGACCGGCTGGTGTGCGGCGATGTCGGTTTCGGCAAGACCGAAGTCGCGTTGCGCGCCGCGTTCATCGCCGTGGCTGGCGGCAAGCAGGTGGCCGTACTGTGCCCGACCACGTTGCTGGTCGAGCAGCACTTCCTCACCTTCCGCGATCGCTTTGCCGACTGGCCGGTAAAGATCGTTGAGCTGTCGCGCTTTCGCTCGGCGGCGGAAGTGTCCGCGGCGATCGCCGGATTGAACGCCGGCACGATCGACATCGTGATCGGCACGCACAAGTTGTTGTCCGACGATGTGCGGTTCGATCGCCTGGGACTGGTGATCATCGACGAGGAACACCGCTTCGGCGTGCGGCAGAAGGAAAAGCTGAAGTCATTGCGCGCCGAAGTCGACGTGCTCACGCTGACCGCCACGCCAATCCCGCGCACGCTGGCCATGTCGATGGAAGGCATCCGCGAATTCAGCGTGATCGCCACCGCGCCGCAGCGGCGGCTCGCGATCAAGACCTTCGTGCGCCGCGAAACGGCGAGCCTGATCCGCGAAGCCTGCCTGCGGGAGCTCAAGCGCGGCGGGCAGATCTACTTCCTGCACAACGAGGTTGAGACGATCGAGAACCGCCGCGCGCGGTTGGCGGAACTCGTGCCCGAGGCACGTATCGAGATCGCGCACGGGCAGATGGGCGAGCGCGATCTGGAGCGCGTGATGCGCGACTTCTACCAGCAGCGCTTCAATGTCCTGTTGTGCACGACCATCATCGAAACCGGCATCGACGTGCCGACCGCCAACACGATCATCATCCATCGCGCCGACAAGTTCGGGCTGGCGCAGCTGCATCAATTACGCGGCCGCGTCGGTCGCTCGCACCATCAGGCGTACGCGTATCTGCTGGTGCCCGACGAGGGCGGCATGACCAAGAACGCGGAGAAGCGCCTGGAGGCGATCCAGAACCTGGAGGAACTCGGCAGCGGCTTCTTCCTCGCCATGCACGACCTCGAAATCCGCGGCGCCGGCGAGGTACTGGGAGAAAGTCAATCCGGGAACATGCAGGAAGTCGGATTCGACCTGTACACGCAGATGCTCAATGCCGCGGTGCGCGCGCTGCGTTCCGGGCGCGAACCCGATCTGCTGGCGCCGTTGCAGGCGATCACCGAAATCAATCTGCACGTGCCGGCGCTGCTGCCATCGGACTACGTTGCCGACGTGCATCACCGGCTGTCGCTATATAAGAAGCTTGCATCCTGCGACAGCGAAGATGCGCTGATCGCATTGCAGGAGGAACTGATCGACCGCTACGGCAAGCTGCCCGAGTCGGGCCGAGCACTGATCGAAACGCATCGGCTGCGACTCGCGGCCGAGCGAATCGGCGTCAAGAAGATCGACGCATCGAACGAGGCGATCGTGATCAGCTTCGTGCCGAACCCGCCGCTCGATCCGGCGCGGCTGATCGCGCTGATCCAGCGCGATCGGACCATGCGCCTGGCCGGCCCGGAGAAACTTCGCATCGACATCAAGACACCCAACCTCGACGCGCGGCTGCAGCAATTGCGAAGCGTGTTCAAGGCCTTGACCTGACTCGGGACCGCCGGGCATGACCGATCTCGTCATCCAGTCTCTCGAACTTCCGACCGACGCCGTCGACGCATTCAAGGTGGCCTGCGCGGCGAAACGCGCGAAGCGAAGACTCAACTGCGCCCGCCTGACCGACATCCGGGACGACGCCGATACGCGCAAGGCCGCCGCAGCGCTCGCCGCGTACTGGAAGTGCGATGCCGCGTTCGTGCCGCCGGACCTGAAGCTTGCCGACTTCAGCCTGCTGGCGCTCGACATGGACTCCACGCTGGTCAGCATCGAAACACTCGACGAGGTGGCCGCCTTCGCCGGCAAGGGCGCGGAAGTCGCGCCAATCACCGAGGCTGCGATGCGCGGGGAGACCGCTGATTACAGGGAAAGCCTGCGCCGGCGCGTAGCCTTGCTCGCCGGGGCGGATGCGTCGCTGCTGCAGCGGGTCCTCGATGAGAAGCTGCAGTTGAACGCCGGCGCGGAGCAACTGATCCGTGCCTGCCACGCAGCGGGGCTCAAGACGCTGCTGGTCACTGGCGGCTTCACGTTGTTCGCTGCCACGATGAAGCAACGGCTCGGGATCGATTTCACCCGCAGCAACGAGCTGGAAATCATCGACGGCAAGCTGACCGGCCGAGTGACCGGCCCAACCGAAAACGATGGCGAAATCGTCGATGCCGGCGGCAAGGCGCGCGCATTGCGCAAGGCTTGCGCGGCCATCGGCCGCGCCATCGCGATCGGCGACGGCGCCAATGACTTGAAGATGATGAAGCTGGCGG
>DAITAC010000009.1:0-2902 GCA_036824465.1 Burkholderiaceae bacterium | reverse complement strand
CGCGCCATCGCGATCGGCGACGGCGCCAATGACTTGAAGATGATGAAGCTGGCGGGCCTGTCGGTGGCGTATCGAGGTAAACCGGTGGTTCAGGCACAGGCCGATCAGGCGCTCAATTACGCCGGGCTGGATGGTGTGTTGAACTGGTTCGCGTGACTTTTCGGCAAACCTTCCGGGGAAAACCGCCCCCGATCACTCGACGATCAGTTTCCCCTGTACGCCCTTGTGCTCGTCGCCGGCAAGATGGCAGTACGCGCGATACGTTCCCCTGGCGAGCGGCACAAACTCGACCGTGAACTCCCCACCGCGGCGTGCGACCTCGAACGACGAAAAACTTGGCGCCGTCACCTCGACATGATCTTTGACCACCACGTGGCGCGCGGCGATACTGCCCAGGAACTCCGGTGCATTGAAATAGTGGGCAACGCCACCGCTGTTGAAGACGGTAAGCCGGTACGCCTGCCCCTGTCGGAGCCGCAACGCTGGCGGTGCGAATCCGTAGTCGCGCAGGTCGATCCGGACGTCGACTGCGTGTTTCCAGTCCGCACCGGCGATGGCGGCCTCACGAACGGTCGCGTCAGGCTCGATGCGCACGGCCGATGCCGGCGAGCCCGAAGGCGGTGCGTTCGCTGGCGCGAAGCTGTTGCAGCCCGCCAGCAACAGCACCAACGACTGGACCAGGTTCCTCGGAGTCACAACGCGCGGATCCACCTTGCTTTGCCTCGGCGGATTGTCACTGCCTTGCCCTGTTGTCCCTTGATCTAGCCCAAGCCGGCGTGCCAAACGAGAGCCGGCCGATCCCCAAACGCGCTCGCGTGTGTAAACAATCTGCCGGAGCGGAAATTCCCGCTTCCGGAAAAGAAAGGGCCGGCGCAATGGCCGGCCCTGCCTTGCGCGAAGCGGGAGCTCCGCTGAGGAAATTACGTCCGCTCGAAAATCGCGGCGATTCCCTGTCCGCCGCCGATGCACATCGTCACCAGCGCATAGCGACCACCGATGCGCTGCAGTTCATACAGCGCCTTGATGGTGATGATCGCGCCGGTCGCGCCGATCGGGTGACCCAATGAGATTCCGCTGCCGTTCGGATTGACCTTCTTCGGATCTGCGCCGAGGTCCTTGGCAACGGCGCACGCCTGCGCGGCAAATGCTTCGTTGGCTTCGATCACGTCCATCTGCGCGACCGTCAGCCCGGCCTTCTTCATCGCGCTGGCGGTTGCCGGGACCGGGCCGATGCCCATGTACTTCGGGTCCACGCCCGCGTGGCCATAGGCGACGAGCCGCGCGAGTGGCTTGAGCCCCCGCTTTTCGGCAACGCTGCGCTCCATCAGCACGACGGCGCCCGCGCCGTCATTGATGCCCGATGCATTGCCGGCAGTGACGGTGCCGTTTTCCTTCACGAACACGGGCTTCAGTTTGGCCATGTCGTCCATCGTCACGTCGGCGCGGAAGTGCTCATCGGTGTCGAACACGACGGGGCCTTTCTTGCCCTTGGTTTCGACCGCCACGATCTGGCTCTTGAAGCGCCCTTCCTTGGTGGCGGCAGCGGCGCGGCGATGGCTTTCAACGGCGAGTTCGTCCTGCATCTGCCGCGTGATGCCCCACTTGGCCGCGACGTTCTCGGCCGTCACGCCCATGTGAATATTCTGGAACGGGTCATGCAGCGCCGCCACCATCATGTCAACCAGCTTGGCGTCGCCCATGCGCTGGCCGAAGCGCGCCGTTGGCATCGCATACGGCGCGCGCGTCATGTTTTCCGCACCGCCGCCGATGGCGATGTCAGCGTCGCCGAGCATGATTGTCTGCGCCGCGGAGACGATCGCCTGCAGGCCGCTGCCGCACAGCCGATTCAGCGTCAGGCAAGGCGTGTGCTGCGCTACGCCGCCATCCAGGGCGACGACCCGCGACAGATACATGTCGCGTGGCTCGGTGTGCACGACATTGCCGAACACGACATGGCCGACCTCGCCGCCGTCGACTTTGGCGCGTGCCAGCGATTCCTTCACTACGATCGCGCCAAGCTGCGTCGGCGGCACGTCCTTGAGGCTGCCACCGAACGTTCCGATCGCAGTCCTGACACCACTGACGACGACGACTTCTCGCATAATCCGCTCCCTTGTTGGTTTGGTTTCACCCAAGCGCGCAGGATAGCGCCTTGGCACCCTGCCCGTCTGCGCCGGATCAATACCCTCTTCCCGATGTCCCGCATCCCGCCTGCTGTGCTCGCGCTCGGCGCCATTGCGCTATGGACCTCGGTCGCGGCGCTGGCCGTGTCGCTGAAGTCCGTACCGCCATTCCTGCTGGTCGGTGCGCCGATGCTGATCGCGGGCCTTGCCGCATCGCCGACCTGGCGTTCATGGCGTATTCCACCGTCGACGCTGCTGGTTGGCGTCTATGGACTGTTCGGATTTCATCTTCTGCTCTTCACTGCGCTGCGGCTGGCGCCGCCCGTGGAAGCCAACTTGATCAACTACCTGTGGCCACTGCTGATCGTGGTGCTGTCGCCACTTCTGCTGCCCGGCGAGCGCTTGACCGCCAGACACGTCGCGGGCGCCCTGATGGGATTTGCCGGCGCCGCGCTCGTCATCACCGGCGGTCGCTGGACATTGTCCATCTCGAACTGGCCCGGCTATCTGCTGGCGCTCGGCGCGGCGATCGTATGGTCCACGTTTTCGTTGCTCACCAAGCGGGTGCGACCGTTTCCGACGGCGGCAGTGGGGCTGTTCTGCGTCGTATCGGGACTTCTGGCGCTCGGCTTTCACCTGGCGCTTGAGCCGCTCTACACGCCGAGCCGAGCAGAGTGGTTCCGCATCCTTGTGCTCGCACTCGGACCGCTCGGACTGGCTTACTTCCTGTGGGACGCGGCCCTGAAGCGTGGCGATGCCAAGACGATCGGCGCGCTCTC
>DAITAC010000148.1:3852-7321 GCA_036824465.1 Burkholderiaceae bacterium | reverse complement strand
CTGCAAATCCGTGTACGCCGGTTCGATTCCGACCCCCGCCTCCAGTTCTTTTCCGCAGATCCCGCAAGGCGTGAACGCCTGGGTGGGTACGACGGGCGGAGCCGCGGTGGTGAAACTGGTAGACACAGCGGACTTAAAATCCGCCGCAAGCGCAAGCAAGCATGCCGGTTCGATTCCGGCCCGCGGCACTCAAACGAGAGATGGCGTTGAAGGTCTTCAATCTGAACTGCGACAACGGCCACTCGTTCGAGGGCTGGTTCGGTTCGTCCGACGACTATGAGGCGCAACACGCCAACGGACAGCTGTCATGTCCGCTGTGCGGTACGAATGTGGTGACCAAGGCGCTTTCCGCTCCTTATCTGGCAACCGGCGTTGCTGCACCGGAGAAAGCCACGATGCAGCAGGCTGCAATGCCGACCCCGGCGCAGATGCAGGCCTTGTTCGTGAAAATGGCGCGGGAAATCGCGGCCAACACCGAGGACGTCGGTGAACGATTCGCCGAAGAAGCACGCCGCATTCACTACAAGGAAGTCGAGGAGCGCGGCATCCGCGGCGTGACGTCGAAAGATGAAGCGGCCGCGCTTGTGGAAGAGGGCATCAACGTCGTGCCGATGCCGTTTGCGCACCTGCTCAAGGAACCGCTGCAGTAGTTCAGTCAGCAGTGGCGGGCACTATATGTTGATCTTGAATCCCAGATCGACGTCCGAGGCGGGCACGCCGCCACTGATTCCCCAGTTTTCACGCGGAATTTCGCGCAGAACGACTTTCACGTCCTTGGCGCGGATGCCCAGCGCACCGAGATTCTCGACCACGCATTTGTAAAGCCGCCGCTTCGCAGTCAGCGAACGACCGGCAAACACGTCGATCTCGATCAGCGTGAAGTTTTCGCTCTTGCCGCGCGAGACCGCGAAGTCCTCCGGGTCGAATTCCTGCAGGCGCAAGGTGCGGTCTGTCTGCGGGATCAGGATGCCGTCGACCAGTGCCTGATGGACCGCCTCGATGATCGCGCGCCGCTTGTCCAGCGGCCAGCGCTTGCGAACGGAGATGAGCACGCTCGGCATCGGTGTCAACGCTTCTCGTACTGCCGGCCACCGAAGAGGTTCTCGCGCGCCTGATCGCTGATGAGCGGCCTGCGGCGATCCGCCAGCACCTGTACGCCACGCTGCACGGCTGGTCGCGCCGCCACCCGGTCGTACCAGCGCTGGAAATTCGGAAACTCGGCGAGGTCGACCCCCTGGTTCGCGTGCGAGCGCGTCCAGGGAAAGATCGCGATGTCGGCGATCGAATACTCGCCAGCGAAGTACGGCACCTCGGCCAACCGTCGATCCATCACGTTGTACAGGCGCTTTGCCTCATTGGTGTAGCGATTGATCGCGTACTCGAGTTTCTCCGGCGCATAAAGACGGAAGTGATGCGCCTGCCCCAGCATCGGGCCCACACTTCCCATCTGAAACATCAGCCATTGCAGTGCAATGTACTTGCCGCGCACGTCGGGCGGCAGGAATTTGCCGGCCTTGCCCGCAAGATAAATCAGCATCGCGCCGGATTCAAACAGCGAGAACGACTTGCCGTCCGGGCCGTCGGAATCGGTCATCGCCGGAATCTTGTTGTTCGGACTGATCTTCAGGAACTCCGGCTTGAACTGCTCGCCCGCACCGATGTCGACCGGATGCACGTTGTAGGGCAGCCCGCACTCCTCGAGCATGATGTGAATCTTGTGGCCATTCGGTGTGGGCCACGAATAAAGATCGATCACGTGCCTGCTCCTTACTTGCCCGGAAGCGGAACGTGCCGCGCGATTTCGAACTTGGCAATCGCGTTTCGATGGACTTCGTCCGGACCGTCGGCCAGGCGCAACGTCCGGGCCAGCGTGTAAGCGTAGGCGAGCGGGAAGTCGTCGCACATGCCGCCACCACCGTGTGCCTGGATCGACCAGTCGAGCACGGTGCAGGCGACGTTGGGTGCGACGACCTTGATCATCGCGATCTCGGCCTTGGCCGCCTTGTTGCCGACCGTGTCCATCATGTAGGCCGCCTTCAGGGTCAGCAAGCGGGCCTGGTCGATCATGCAGCGCGCCTCGGCGATACGTTCCTGCCAGACCGTCTGCTTTGCCACCGGCGCGCCAAAGGCCACCCGACCGGCCAGGCGTTTGCACATCAGTTCAAGCGCCCGTTCAGCCAATCCAATCGAACGCATGCAATGGTGGATGCGGCCGGGTCCGAGGCGCCCCTGCGCGATCTCGAAACCGCGCCCTTCGCCGAGCAGGATGTTGGTCACCGGTACGCGAACGTTTTCGAACAGCGTCTCCATGTGCCCATGCGGCGCGTCGTCGTAGCCAAAGACATTCAGTGGCCGCACGACTTGCATGCCGGGCGCATCCGCCGGCACCAGGATCATTGATTGCTGCGCATGGCGGGGCGCATCGGGATTGGTCTTGCCCATCACGATGTAGATCTTGCATCGCGGGTCGCCGGCGCCCGAGGTCCACCACTTGCGGCCGTTGATCACATACGAATCGCCGTCGCGGCGCATCGACGTCTGGATGTTGGTCGCATCCGACGAGGCGACCGCCGGTTCGGTCATCGCGAATGCCGACCGGATTTCCCCGCGCAGCAGCGGCTCCAGCCACTGTTTCTTCTGTTCCGGCGTGCCGTATCGCTCGATCGTTTCCATGTTGCCGGTGTCGGGCGCGCTGCAGTTGAAGACCTCGCTCGCCCACGGCACGCGGCCCATCAATTCGGCGAGCGGCGCATATTCGAGGTTCGTCAGTCCGGCGCCATGCGCCGAGGCGGGCAGGAACAGGTTCCACAGCCCGGCCGCGCGCGCCTTGGGCTTCAGTTCCTCGATCAACGTCGTTGGCGTCCAGCGCTTGCCAAGGCGTGTGTTGCTCTCGACTTCGTCGTAGAAGTGCCGTTCCCTGGGATAGATGTGCTCGGACATGAATGCACTGACCCGAGCGCGAAGTTCGTTGACCTTGGGTGTGTAGTCGAAGTTCATCGGCGTTTCCTCCCGCAGGGCAGAATAGCGCAGGTCGCCAAGCGGGCAGGACGGCCTTGAAACCACTGACAGGAGAAGCGATGAAAGCGATCCAGTGCGCTCAATGGGGGCCACCCGATCAACTGCGGCTGGTTGAACTCGCCGACCCCCAGCCCAAGGCTGGTGAGGTGCGGATTCGCGTCGGCGGGGCCGGTGTGAATTTCCCCGATGCCCTGATCGTGCAGAAGAAGTACCAGTTACAGCCACCGCTGCCGTTCATTCCGGGCGCCGAAGTGGCTGGCAGCATCGATGCGGTCGGCGACGGCGTCACGCAGCTGAAGCGCGGGGATCGCGTCGTTGCGTTTGTCGGCCTTGGCGGTTTTGCGGAACAGGTCTGCGTCGATGCCGCCATGACCGTGCCACTGCCGCCCTCCGTGAGCGACGAGGTGGCGGCCGGTTTCACATTGACCTATGCGACGTCGCACCACGCGCT
>DAITAC010000148.1:1190-3752 GCA_036824465.1 Burkholderiaceae bacterium | reverse complement strand
GCACGGACGAAAAGCTTGCGGCCTGCCATGCCGCCGGCGCCGATGCGCTGGTCAACTATTCGTCGCTCGATCTGCGAGAAGCGGTCAAGACGCTGACCGACGGCAAGGGCGCGGATGTGGTGTACGACCCGGTGGGGGGTGCCTATACCGAGGCCGCGCTGCGCTCGACCGCGTGGCGCGGCCGCCTGCTCGTGATTGGATTTGCCAATGGCGAGATCCCGAAAATCGCCGCCAATCAGCTCCTGTTGAAAGAGGTCTCCGCGGTTGGCGTGTTCTGGGGCGAGTTCGCCCGCCGCGAGCCGAAGAACAACGCGCGGATGATCGGCGAACTGATGAGCTGGCTGGCCCAAGGCAAGCTCAAGCCGAAGGTGTCCAAGGTCTATCCGCTGGCGGAGACGCCGCGTGCGCTGGAGGACCTGCTGCACCGCCGCGCGATCGGCAAACTGGTGGTGCGGCCATAGCCGCCGCGCCGCTCGATCTTTAGTAACCATAGAGTTACCGTAACCTGGTGGTGACGAAGGAATGGCATGGGATCTCCTTTTCGATCATGGCAAAGACCCGCAATGCCGCTTTCGCAGCGCTGGCCGACCCGACGCCTGAGAAGATCGGGCGCGACGGTACGCGCCACGTTTGGGGATCACTGCTCGAGTTGAATCCGCCGAATGCGTTTGCTATGACTTGGCACCCCGGTCAGCCCAGAAGCCAGCGACGAGGGTCGGCGTGCAGTTTGTGTCTATGGCGGACAGAGGCACGGAAGTGCGGCTGGCACACTCTGGCTGCGGGACGCGAGGCGACCGCGCAACGGATGCACGCAACGGCTACGACGGCGGATGGCAGGTCGTTCTGGCGAAACATGCTGAGAAGGCAAGGGAGGTGAGATGAGGACTTTACTGATAACGCTGTGCGCTTTGATCGTGACCGCTGGCTCCACGCAGGCCGCCGAGCGCGCAGTGGATAAGGAGGTCGTGATCGACGCCACGCTCGACCAGGCTTGGGATGCGTGGACCACGCGCGAGGGAATCGTGAGCTTCTTCGCGCCGGACGCGAAGATCGAACCGCGCGTCGGCGGCGCATTCCAGATATACATCAATCCGCTCGCCGAGTCCGGCCTGAAAGGCGCGGATGACATGCGATTCATGGCACTGCAGCCAAAGAAGATGATCTCGTACGACTGGAATGCACCCCCGCATCTTCCCGAGGCGCGCAAGCAGCGCACCTTCGTGATCGTGCGGTTCGAGCCGGTGAGCGATAAGCAGACGCGCGTCAGTATTCATCACGTTGGCTGGGGCGATGGCGGCGAGTGGGACAAGGCCTATGCGTATTTCGATCGTGCGTGGGGCAATGTGCTGGGCAGTCTGAAGAAGCGCTTCGAATCCGGACCACAGGACTGGACCGAGTGGTTGAACCAGTTGCGCAAATTCCAGGAGCAGGCGGCGCAGAAGAAGTAGCTCAAGTCTTCAATGCGGGCCGATGCCATGCGTTGAACTTGTGCCACGCCTGCAACGGCATGTTCCAGGTCTGCCGCCATCCGTGACCGCGTACACGCAGCGGGCCGCGACGGACCCCGTACTCGCGGCGGGCTCGGGGCCGCGCTGGGACTTGCTCGGCGAACCCGGCGGCGGGCGCAGCGATGTCGCGGTCTTCATCGATGGTGAACGGCGGAACGAGCGGCGCGATGATCCGGTGATCCAGGATCCGGACGTTTCGTGGAAACAGGACCACTGCGGAATCTGGAAGTCGAATGGTAGTGCCGCCACGTGCCCGGAGGGCGCCATTGCCATGGTGAGCAGTTTCGGACTTGCGATCACGGTTGATCCACGCAATCGCGACGCTGGGTAGTTCGTGCCTTTGCCGCCGACCTGCTCGGTACGGATGCGGCGGCTACAGGCCGGGGTGTTGGCGACAGGACGCGACAACCATTACGCTATGTGCCGGTGGCGGGTGCGCCTGCCGATCGCTTTGTCACTCGAACGATGCAGGAGATTCTCATGCGACGCTTTCTTACGACGGCTGCGATTTGCGCAACGCTGGTTGCGACTGCGCAGGCACAGAACATCTCGATTGCCACGGGGGGCACGGGCGGGGTCTACTACCCACTCGGGGGCGGGCTCGCGGCGGCGCTTTCCAAGTACGTGCCCGGGATGCAGGCCACGGCCGAAGTCACCGGCGGCTCGATCGACAACCTCAAGCTGATCAGCAGCGGCAAGCCCTACGTTGGCTTCTCGATGACTGACGCCGCGCTGGAGGCCTTGAACGGCGAAGACAAGTTCAAAGGCAACAAGGTGCCACTGCGGACTCTGGCGGTCCTTTACCCGAACCGCATGCACGTCGTGACCGTCGAAGGCATGGGCATCAACAGGATCGCGGACCTGAAGGGCAAACGCGTGTCGACCGGGTCGCCGGGCAGCGCAACCGAAGTGATGGCGTTCCGATTGATCGAGGCGGCCGGGCTCGACAAGGACAAGGACATGAAGCGCGAGCGACTCGGCGTTGCAGAGAGCGTCAATGCGATCAAGGACAGGAAGATCGATGCCTTCTTCTGGGTTGGCGGGCTGCCGACCG
>DAITAC010000148.1:0-1090 GCA_036824465.1 Burkholderiaceae bacterium | reverse complement strand
GCGATCAAGGACAGGAAGATCGATGCCTTCTTCTGGGTTGGCGGGCTGCCGACCGCGGCCGTGACCGACCTGGCCAATACACCGGGCACAAAGATCAGGATGATCGATCACGCCGATCTGGTGTCGGCCATGAATGCCAAATGGGGCAACCTGTACGTGCAGGACGTGATTCCCAAGGACACCTATAAAGGCATGGACGCCGACAACAAGCAGGCCACGGTGATGAACATCCTGGTCGCGCACGAGAACATGGACGAGAAGACCGCCTACAACATCGTCAAGACGATCTTCGAGAAGCGTGAGGACCTGATCGCCGTGCACAAGGAAGCGACGAACTTCAGGCTGGAGTTCCAGAAGGCGGCGGCCACCCCGGTGCCTTTTCATCCCGGCGCGTTGAAATACTTCGCTGAAAAGGGTGTGAAGGTCAACTAGTGTCCCGCCCCGCCGAATCGCGGCGCGACGACGGCGAAATCAGCGCAGAGGCCTTGCTTCGCGCTGAGGAGTACATCGAGGAAGAGGAGGGCCACGCCAACCGGTTTGCCGGTCCGCTGGGCGTGTTCGTTACGCTGCTCGCGGTGGCTGTGTCGGTGTTTCACCTCTACACGGCGTACGCGATCGTGCCGACGCAGACACTGCGTCCGTTGCACGTGGCGATGATCCTGTCGCTTTGCTTTCTCGCGTTTCCGGTGGCGAAGCGATTCCGCCACCGCACCATGTGGTGGGACTGGCTGGCGGTGCTCGCGTCGGTGGCGATCGTCGCTTACCTGATCCAGGGCGGTGACGATTTCACGGATCGCAACACGCTGCCGAACCCATGGGACATTGCGTTCGGCATTGCGCTGATCGTGCTCGTGATGGAAGCGATGCGGCGCACGACCGGCTGGGTAATGCCGATCGTGACCCTGAGCTTCATCCTGTATGCGCTGTTCGGCCCCGTGCTGCCTGCACCGTGGACGCACAAGGGCTATGAGGTCGGGCGTCTGATCGGGCACATGTACATGACGCTCGAAGGGATTTACGGCGTGGCGGTCGACGTGTCGTCGTCGCTGATCATTCTCTTCACGATCTTCGGCGCGTTCCTGCAGTACTC
>DAITAC010000068.1:0-23426 GCA_036824465.1 Burkholderiaceae bacterium | reverse complement strand
CGCCAAGTTGAGCGGCGCGCAGCGTCCGCTCCAACGAGGCGAGGTATTCCGGCGCGAGCTGCGCCCGCGTCCGGAATGCCTAGTAGTGGTACGCAGTTTCGCCGTGATACGTCGTATCGAGTCCTTCGCGCTCCTCTTCTTCGGTCACGCGCAGCCCGACGATCAGATCGGCAATCTTGAAAGCGATGAATGCCACCACCGCGGTCCACACGACGGTCAACCCGACCGCCTTGGCCTGGATGAGGAACTGTTCGGCAATTGGGTTCGAGCCCACCTTGCCCGTGACCCAGTCCGTCACCATCCCCGGTCCACCCAGACTTTGCGAGTTGAACACGCCGGTCAGCAACGCGCCAGTGATGCCCCCGACCGCATGCACGCCGAACACATCCAGCGCGTCATCGGCCTTGAGCATCTTCTTCAAACCTGTGACGCCCCAGAAGCAGATCAAGCCGGCGACGGTACCGATCACGAACGCGCCCAGGATGCCGACATTGCCGGCGGCCGGAGTGATCGCGACCAGGCCCGCGACCGCGCCGGACGCCGCACCGAGCATCGAAGGCTTGCCCTTGATCATCCACTCGACGAAGGTCCACGAGAGCACCGCGCACGCCGTGGCGAGAAAGGTGTTCATGAACGCCAGTGCCGCCGAACCGTTGGCCTCGAGCGCGGAACCCGCGTTGAAGCCGAACCAGCCGAACCACAGCAACGAGGCGCCGATCATGGTCATCGTCAGACTGTGCGGAGCCATCGATTCGCGGCCGTAACCGATCCGCTTGCCGATCAAGTAGGCGCCCACCAGACCGGCGACTCCGGCATTGATGTGCACCACGGTGCCGCCCGCGAAGTCCAGCGCACCCCATTGCCAGATCCTGCCCGCGGTCGCGTTGACCTTGTCGACGACCTCGGCAGACGTGTACGCATCGGGTCCGGCCCAGAACCACACCATGTGCGCGATCGGCAGATAGCTGAAGGTGAACCAGATCACGATGAAGATCAGCACGGCGGAGAATTTGATGCGATCGACCGTCGATCCCAGGATCAGGCAGCAGGTGATCGCGGCAAACGTGGCCTGGAACGCAACAAACACGAGTTCATAGATCGGCGTCGCCTTGCTGAAGGTTGCCGCCATCGAGAACTCGCCCTTCATTGCATCAAAGGTGCCCGCCAGGAAGAGCCGGTCGAAGCCGCCGAAGTACGCGTTGCCCTCGGTGAACGCGAGGCTGTAGCCGTAAATGCACCACAGGACCGTGATCAGCGAGAACGTGACGAACACCTGCATCAGCACCGACAGCATGTTCTTGGTTCTGACCAGGCCACCGTAGAACAACGCCAGCGCCGGTACCGACATCAGCAACACCAGCGCGGTGGAGGTCAGCATCCACGCGGTGTCGCCCTTGTTTGGCGTCGGCGCGGGTTTGGCCTCTTCCTTCTTCTCGGCCGGCTTGGCTTCGTCCTTCTTGGCTTCTTCCTTCTTGGCTTCGGCTGCAGGGGACGCATCCTTCTTCGCTTCTTCCTTCTTCGCCTCGGCGGCCGGTGCGGTCTGCGCCAGTGCCGGTGTCGGAGCCAAGGACCCCAGCGCCAAGGCTCCCGCGGTGAAGAGCATTACAAGTAGCTTTTTCATCGGTTATCCCATCGCGGTTAGAGCGCTTCCTTGCCGGTTTCGCCGGTGCGGATGCGGACGACTTGTTCGAGGTCGTAGACGAAGATCTTTCCATCGCCGATCTTGCCGGTACGGGCGGAGTTTTCGATCGCTTCGATCGCGCGCTCGACGATGTCGTCGGCGACCGCCGCCTCGATCTTGACCTTGGGCAGGAAGTCGACCACGTACTCGGCGCCGCGGTATAGCTCGGTGTGTCCCTTTTGCCGTCCAAAGCCCTTGACCTCGGTGACCGTGACGCCCTGAACGCCGACGGCGCTCAGGGCCTCACGCACCTCGTCAAGCTTGAACGGCTTGATGATGGCGGTGATGATTTTCATGTGAGATGGCCTTTCAAACTTGTCAGAACGACTTCGACACGGACACGACGAGACTGGTCTTGCCGCCGTCCTCGCCACTGCCCGTCAGGAAGAACTCTTTCTTGCTGGTCGCAATGATCGATGCACCGAGCACCCAGCCCTCGATATCCTTGGTTACGCCCAGCTTGTAGTCGGTATAGGCATCGTCCTTGGCGCCCAGCTTCTTGTAGTTCTTGACCTTTTGCCAGCCGATGTGTCCGTTGATGCCGAAGCCGCCGCCCAGGTCGTACGTCGCCCCGAGATCGAGATACTGCGAGCCCTTGGTGTCGACGCCGGTGCCCTTGCCGAGCGCGAAGAACTTCGTCGTCGAGTGGTAGTACTTCAGCGAGACCGGACCATACGAGCCCCCGACATAGAGTTCTCCGTTGTCGATCTTGGTCGAGCCGCCGGCACCACTATTCGGGTAGTAGTAGTAGAGGTAACCGATGTCATAGCCGAAGTCACCGACCGAACCCTTGTAACCGCCATAGAAGTCCATCTCAAGGCTGGCGCCGGTATACAGACTCTGCTCGACGTTCGAGTTCCAGTTGCCGAGGTAGAAACCTGACTTGTGCGCGAAATCGAAACCGCCTTGGAACGCAGGTTTGTAGTTCGTCTGCGTATAGCCGCGGAAGCGATAGTCACTGAACAGCCCGGCGTTGCCCGTAAAGGTGTACTCAGGCTCCGGCTTTGCAGGCGCAGCGGTCTGCGCCAAAGCCGCCAGCGGGGAAACGAATGCAGCGGCAATGAGCGTGGAAACAACGGTCTTTTTCATCTTCATTCCTCAGATCAAGGGAGACGGGAAAACAGCACTGCTGATTTGTTCTCTGCAACATGCGTGCCATTCCGTCTAACGGCCCCAAAAGCGCGTCGCAGGTGCGCCGGCGCCCCAAAGGAGTACGGGAAGACCGGAAAAGGTGCATTTCGGCCCCCGCCTCGGCCGCACCGCGGCGCGTCAATCGCACCAACGTCGGGCCCCAGAAAGCAATCGCTGGTCACGCTGATAGACTGGTTTGATCGAAGGGCGCCTGGACCAGAGAGTTGATGGAAAAGACTGTGTTCTTGAACGACCTGCAGGGCCGGCTTGAGGCGTTGCTCGCCGATACACCTGCGGCGGATCTGCAGCGCAATCTGAAAGCGCTGCTGGCGCAGCAGTTCGCGCGACTGGAACTTGTCACACGCGAAGAGTTCGACACTCAGGTCAAGGTACTGGCCCGCACGCGCGAAAAACTCGAGGCGCTCGAAGCCCGCATCGCCGAGATCGAAGCGAAACCGCGCTGATTGCGCGTTTTCCTTCTTGGGGAGGATCTCCCTGCCGCTTGATTACGACTTGCAACTGCCCCAAATGCGGTCTATCCATATACATAGACAGACCGCACAAAGGTCGCGCCGCATGTCCATCCGCCCCGCCGCCGTCGCCGGCAGTTTCTACCCCGGTTCCGCCACATCGCTGCGGACGGAAGTGCGTACGCATCTGCGCGATGCCGGAGAGTCGAAGACAGAAACAACACCAAAAGCGGTGATCGTTCCCCACGCGGGCTACATCTACTCGGGCCCGGTCGCCGCGAGTGCCTACGCGACACTGGCCGGCCTGCGTGGCCGCATTCGGCGCGTGGTGTTGCTGGGCCCCGCCCACCGGGTTTCGGTGCGCGGCCTGGCACTTCCCGGGGTTGATGCATTCGAAACGCCGCTCGGCTCGGTATCGATCGACCCGGCCGCGGCACGGCTTGCAACGCTGCCGCAGGTGGTCGTGCATGCGGGCGCGCATGCGCACGAGCACTCGCTTGAAGTGCAATTGCCGTTTCTGCAGGAAACGCTCGGCGAGTTTGCGCTGGTGCCATTGGTAGTCGGTGATGCCAGCCCCGATGAGGTTGCGGAGGTGCTGCAGGCGGTCTGGGGTGGACCCGAAACCCTGATCGTCATCAGCTCCGATCTGTCGCACTACTTGCCTTACGAACTTGCGCGCCGCGCCGATTCCATCACGGCGCAGGCGATCGCCGACCTCGATCCGACGCTGACTCATTCACAAGCGTGCGGCGCCACGCCGGTCAACGGGCTGCTCTCCATTGCACGCCGCTTCCACCTGCAGGCAGAACTGCTCGACCTGCGCAACTCAGGCGATACGGCCGGCGATCGCGCGCGCGTGGTCGGTTACGGCGCATGGGCGTTTTACGAGATGCCGCGCACCGGCCAGGCAGTCGATGAGCAAACCGAGATCGCAAGCGACGCAGAGAAATCCAAACACACCACGCTGCTGAGTGTGGCGCGCGGCGCCATTGCCGGGCAACTCGGCATCGCCGTGACCCCGCCGGCGACTGCCGCATTCTTGAATGCGCACGGCGCTTCGTTCGTCACGCTGCGGCATTTACGCGAGTTGCGTGGCTGCATTGGTTCGCTCGATGCACACCGCCCGCTCGGCGAAGACGTGCAATACAACGCGCGCGCGGCGGCGTTTGCCGATCCGCGCTTCGCACCACTGGCGCGTCACGAGTACGAACAAGTCCGGATCGAGGTGTCGGTGCTGTCCACCCCGCGGCCCATGTCGGCGCGCAGCCTCGTGGATCTGCAGGCGCAGCTGCGTCCGCATGTCGACGGATTGATCCTGCGCTTTGGCGAGAAGCGCGCAACATTCCTCCCGAAGGTGTGGGAGGTGCTGCCGAATGCGCACGACTTCCTCGCGCATCTGCAGCACAAGGCCGGCTTGCCGGTCGGGTTCTGGCATGAGGAACTGCGCATCTCACGCTACGCGGTGGAGAGCTACGCCGAGGCTGAGGATTGACATGGGCGCACGTGACGATCTGCCGCCCTATGCGGCGCGCTGGTGGCACCGGCTCGACGATGGGCGCATTCAGTGCGACCTGTGTCCGCGCGACTGCCGACTGCACGACGGGCAGCGCGGGCTGTGCTTCGTGCGGCAGCGCGTGGGCGACGCCATGGTGCTTACCACCTACGGCCGCTCTTCAGGCTTCTGTGTCGATCCGATCGAGAAGAAACCGCTGAACCATTTCTTCCCGGGCTCGGCCGTGTTCTCGTTCGGCACGGCCGGCTGCAACCTGGCGTGCAAGTTCTGCCAGAACTGGGATATCTCGAAGTCGGCCGAGATGGACCGGTTGATGGACCGGGCGAGTCCCGACGAGATCGCGCAGGCGGCGCTGAGCGCCGGTTGTGCAAGCGTTGCCTTCACCTACAACGACCCGGTGATCTTTGCCGAATACGCGATGGACGCCGCCGACGCCTGCCATGCGCGCGGGGTAAAAACGGTCGCGGTCACCGCGGGCTACATGCACGCCGAACCGCGCCGTGAGTTCTACGCGAAGATGGACGCAGCCAACGTGGATCTCAAGGCATTCACCGAGGAGTTCTACTTCAGGCTCACCGGCGCGCATCTGGCGCCCGTGCTCGACACGCTGAAGTACCTGGTGCACGAAACCGGGGTCTGGACCGAGATCACCACGCTGCTGATCCCCGGCAGGAATGACTCGGACGACGAGATCTGCGCGCTGTCGACCTGGGTGGGGAAAGAGCTTGGCCCGCACGTGCCGCTGCACTTCACGGCGTTCCATCCCGACTACAAGCTGACCGATGTGCCCGCCACGCCCGCCTCGACACTGGCGCGCGCGCGGCGCATCGCCCGGCAGCAAGGACTGCAGTTCGTTTACACCGGCAACGTACATGACACCGAGGGCGGCACCACGTTCTGCCCGTCTTGCCATGCGGCGCTGATAGAGCGCGACTGGCACCGGATACTGCGTTATGACCTGACGGACGACGGCCACTGCCCGCATTGTGCGACCGCAATCCCGGGCCGCTTCGGCAAGTTCGGGCACGCGTTCGGCCAGCGCCGCATTCCGGTGCGGCTGCACCCTTCGCCATGAATGGATCGCGTTCCTTGCAGATCGCGCTGCGCGATGTCACTCTGCCAGGCGACCTCATGATTCCCGCGGACGCGGCCGGCTTGGTGCTGTTTGCGCACGGCAGCGGCAGCAGTCGCATGAGCCCGCGCAACCGCTATGTTGCCGGCGTGCTCGACGATGCGCATCTGGCCACTTTGTTGTTCGACCTTCTGACGCCGGACGAGGACGTCGATCGCGCGGCGCGCTTCGACATCCCATTGCTGGCGCAGCGCTTGACCGCTGCAGCGCATTGGTGCCGGCAGCAGCCGCTGCTGGCGGCGCTGCCGCTTGGACTGTTCGGCGCCAGCACCGGCGCGGCCGCCGCATTGATCGCTGCCGCGCAACTCGGCTTCGACGTGGGCGCCGTCGTTTCGCGCGGCGGGCGGCCGGATCTGGCGCCACCCGGCGCCATCGAGCGCGTGACGGCTCCGACGTTGTTCATCATCGGTGAGCACGATCAGGAGGTGCTGCTGCTGAATCGTCGCGCTGCGCGCAGCCTGCGCGCAGCGCATGCCGAGCACGTCGTTCCCGGCGCCACGCACCTGTTCGAAGAGCCGGGAACGCTGGAACAGGCCGCGGCGGCGGCGCGCGACTGGTTTGTGCGCTATTTGGCTGCCAGGGCTTCGACCACCTCGTCGTCTTCGACCTGATCGAATCGACGATAGAACTGGCCGACCGCATAAAAGGCGGACGGTGCGTGCAGGCAGATCACCTCGTCGGCCAGCGGTCGCACTCGTTCCAGCGTCTCGGGCGGCGAGACCGGCACCGCGCAGATGAGCCGCGCCGGCTTCTTCTCACGCAGCGCATGCAGCGCCGCAATCATTGTCGAGCCGGTGGCCAGACCATCGTCGACCACAATCACCGTTCGCCCCGCCGGATCGATCGCCGCACGATGCTCGGTATAGCGACGCCGACGCTCGCGCATCGTTGCCAGCTGCATCTGCTTTTCGCGCTCGAGGTAGTCGTGAGAAGCGCCGACCCAGGCCGCGTCGGGATTCAGATACGACCACCCCGATTCGTCGATCGCACCGATCGCATATTCGGCATGCCCCGGCGCGCCCAGCTTGCGCACCAACACCACGTCGACCTCGCCATCCAGCGCCGCGGCAATCATCTTCGCCATCGGCACCGCGCCGCGCGGAACGCCGAGCACAAGCGGATGCGTGCCCTTGAATCGGCTCAATGCCTGCGTCAGTTGACGTGCGGCATCGTCTCGGTCGGCGAACATCGGCCACTCATCTCCTCTTATGCAGCCTAGTCCCTCCCGTACCGGCGATGTTGCCGCAGCGCAGGTCGGCGCCGCCGCCTCAGTGGAATACGACCGTCCGGTGCCCGTTCAGCAGCACACGGTCCTCAAGGTGGTACTTCAGCGACCGGGCCAGCATGACGTTGCGCATGAAAAACCGCCGGGTTGCCTGGTCGGCATGGTGATTCGCCTCGACGATCCAGCCGCCTCGATCGGCGATGAAGCGGCTTACGGCGGCCACGATGCCGACGCGGTCGGGGCAGGAAATGGTCAGCGTGTAGGTCGGTTCGGGAAGCATGCGTGATCGCTGCCGAGGCAAAGGCCGCGATCAGAGCAAATCCGCGCAGCGCGCGGTGTCTCAGCGAACCGTGGCAGCAGACTGGTGCGTCGGTGCCGAGCGCTTGCGCGCGATACCGACGATCCGATCGGCAACTTCGCGATCGAGTTTCTTCAGGTCCGCTTCGATCGATGGCCAATCGATCATGCGCACGCCCTTGACGCGGTTGGCACGCAGCGCCGAGTCGCCGCCGTGCTCCGCTGCGACCAGCAATTTCGACAATCCAGCCGATCGCGCCAGGTCCAGCAGCGAGCTGGCGCGCGGACCGGTCGCGCGGCCGGGGTCGTACACGAACGCGTAGTTGCGCAACGGATCGTCGCGATGCCGCAGCACGACGTCGATCGGCCGCAGCGCCGACGCTGCCGGCGCCGGCCGATAGCCGCGGGCCTCGAACCACGCGAGCACCAGATTGCGCAACGGAACGTCCAGTTCGAGGCTCGATGGCGGTTTCGGTGTCGCAGGCGAGGTCGTGTTGATCGACGAGGTCGGCGACAGGTTGCGAGTGGTCGGCGAACTGGTGCTCTGTCCAGTCGATGGCCAGCCTCCGGAGAGCATCGGCTCGATATTGGTCGGCTCATCCAGTTGAGCACGAGCGCGGGCCGCCGAGCCGGGTTGCACGCTCGACAAAAGGGCTTCGATGTCGATGTGTTCCTCTGCGACCTCGATTCCGCGCTGGCCACGCAGATTGGTCGACAGTCCGGCGTCGATGTTCGTCTCGCCTTCGACGATCGGCGCGGCGTCTCCGGCCGCTTTCAAGGCTGCCAGCACCGCCTCTTCGCGCGCGTCCGCGGCCGCGCGCCGCGCCCGCAACTTCTCCCGGACCCACAGTACCGCCACCCCACAACAAACGAGCAGCGAGCCGTATAGCAGCAGATAACCCATGGGGACTTAATCGCGTCGCCGCGTTCTTCGCCGGCAGGTGAGCATTTTGGCGTCGTTCGGTGAGGTGGCAAGCAGTATGTCGGATTCTCGGTATGCACTCACCTGCTCACGATCAACCTTCCGGTCGAGCGCCTACACCCCGACGCGGGGCGCCTGTGTATCGGCTGTTCGCATTCGCGTGCACATTCGGCGCGTGCGCGCGTGAAGCGATGCGTAGAATCGCGCGCCTCCAGTCATCATCTCTTCATGACACTCGCCGTTGTTCGCAGCCGGAGCCTGTCGGGCATGTTTGCGCCGGAGGTGACGGTCGAAGTCCATCTGGCCAACGGCCTGCCGTCGTTCACGCTGGTCGGCCTGCCCGACACCGAGGTCAAGGAAGCGCGCGAGCGCGTGCGTGCCGCGTTGCAGAACTGCCGCTTCGAATTTCCGATGCGCCGGATCACCGTCAATCTCGCGCCGGCCGATCTTCCGAAGGAGTCAGGGCGCTTCGACCTGGCGATCGCACTCGGCATCCTCGCGGCCAGCGGTCAGATTCCATCGCGCGCGCTTGACAAGTACGAATTCGCCGGCGAACTGTCGTTGTCGGGTGAACTGCGGCCGGTCCGAGGCACGCTCGCAATGACCTATGCGGTATCGAAGACGCCCAATCCGAAGGGCACACCGCGCGGCTTCATTCTGCCGGAGGAAAACGCCGATGAAGCTGCGCTGGTCGGCGGCCTCGACATCTATCCGGCCAAGGATCTGCTGCAGGTCGTCGCGCATCTGTCGGCGGAAGCGACAGATGACACCACACAGCGACTCAAGCCGCATATTGCCGCCGTGCGGCTGACGCCGCCAGCGTACCCCGACTTCCACGAGGTCAAGGGTCAGAAAGCGGCCAAGCGCGCGCTCGAAATCGCGGCGGCCGGCGGCCACAGCGTATTGATGGTCGGTCCACCCGGCACCGGCAAGACCATGCTCGCGCAGCGTTTCGCCGGCATCGTGCCGCCGATGACAACCGAAGAAGCGCTCGAGTCCGCGGCCGTGCTTTCACTTGTCGGACACTTCGCACCGCAACGCTGGGCCACCCGCATCTTTCGTGCCCCGCATCACACAGCGAGCGCGGTCGCTCTGGTCGGCGGCGGCAGCCCCCCGATGCCGGGCGAGATCTCACTCGCGCATCACGGCGTTCTGTTCCTCGACGAACTGCCCGAGTTCGACCGCCGCGTGCTCGAAGTGCTGCGCGAGCCGCTGGAGAGCGGCCGCATCACGATTTCCCGCGCCGCGCACCAGGTCGAGTACCCGGCGCGATTCCAGTTGATCGGTGCGATGAATCCATGTCCCTGCGGTTACTACGGCCACAAGGTCAACGCCTGCCGTTGCACGCCGGACCAGATCGCCAAGTATCAGGATCGCATCAGCGGCCCGCTGCTCGATCGCATCGACATGCGGGTCGAAGTGTCGTCACTCGGCAACGACGAGCTGCTGTCACTGCCGGATGGCGAACCGACGCGCATCATCGCCGCGCGAGTGGCCAAGGCGCATGACCGCGCGCTCGCCCGGCAGGGCAAGTGCAACGATCTGCTGGGATCGAGCGAAATTGAAAAGGTCTGCAGGCCTGAAGGCCAGGTCAAGCAACTGCTGTACGCGGCGACGACCCGACTGGGCTGGTCGGCACGCGCGTATCACCGCGTGCTGAAGGTCGCCCGCACGATCGCCGATCTTGAAGAAGCGGACGATCTCACCAGCCAGCACGTGGCCGAATCGATTCAATACCGGCGCGCGCTGCGGGATTCGTAAATCGTGCTGCGCGCTTAGTCAGCGCCCGCTCCGAAATGTCTGCTTACGCCGTCCGTCGTGCGGTGGCGGCCGTGCTTCGATATCGCAGACTTTTGTCGTGTCGGAATACCTTACAGACGGGATGTCTGGGGGTTTATTAGGAATCGTAACTATCTGATTCGATTTAATTTTCTGTTCCTGGCCTGATGTTTGCAGTTAATGGCGTATCGAGGCTAAGCCGGCAAGGCCAAAAGGAGCGGAAATGAAGGACCTCACGCAGAGATCTTCGTGCTTGATCGCAGCGACCACAGTCGTCGCTGCCATCGCATTTTCAAGCGTGGCGCAGGCGGCAGCGTGCGGGATAGGGCTCAACACCACGGACTTCACATTCCGCGGCGCAAACTCGGATGCATGTGCCGGTCCCTTTGGCGGCAATCCAAACTCGCTCGCTGATTTCAACACGGCATTGAACGGCGTCAGCGTCATCGGCGGCGGCTGGGAGAAGTTCCTCACTACCGACGGCGCCTTGTCGGTCGACTGGAACGGGTTTCGCTTCAGCTTCCTGCCCGCACCGGTCATTGGTCCGAGTCCTGCGTCGGGCGATTTCTGGCTCACGGTGAACGATCTTTCGCCCGGCACGCCGCCTGAGTATCCAATCACGTTCGACCTGCTGCTCGCGCCAAAGGCGGGAAATCAATGGGCCGCGTACCTGTTCGAGGACGAGCAGTTCACGCTCAACGGCCAAGGCGCGGGAACGTGGTTGATCAGCTTCAACAACAACAACAGTCCGAACGATCAGCCGGCGGGTCTGTCGCACATGAATTTCCTGCTGCGCGATTTCCACGGCAGCGAGTGCGCCGGAAACTGCGAACCGCCGACTGAAGAACCGTGCCGGCAGAACTGTGAACCGCCCGGCAGTTCTGTCCCCGAGCCCGGTTCGTTTAGCCTGTTGATGCTGGCAATGATCGGCTTGGCCGTCGCTCGCCGCCGTCGCATCTGAAACCGCTTTTGTTGGTTGTGCGTTTTCGCCCGCGTAAGCGGGCGTTTTTTTCTCCCTCAAACGACCTCGCTTGTGAAGGCTTGACGCGCGCGGGTCGCGTTGGCAGACAGGTTTTCCCCGGCACGCGTTCCGGGTGACGGTCCGAGCGGGATGCGGCGCAGATTAGGCTGAATGCGAGCTGACCCTGGATTTCAACGACCGTCGCAGTCCCGCTGTGGCTGGTCATCCTGGCCGGCGTACTGGCCGGGTTTGCGCTGCCCGATCGAATGTTGCTGCCGAGCACACGCTGGCTTCTGGCCAGTCGCGCCAACAAGGTTCTCGATAAAGTCGGCGCCCGGGTGAAGATACAGATCCGGCCGATCCAGCAGTCGAATCGGCGCACGCGGATCGATCGCCTCGTGTATGACGACAAGGTTGCAGCAGGCGGCGCGTCCGTTCGCGGCTAAGCGCGCCGTGCCGCGCGAAGTGGCGGTGCAGATCGTGGCGCAGTACGCACGCGAAATCGCGCCCGCGTTCAACGCGCACTTTTACTTTCGCATCGGCTACTGGCTCGGCAAGACTGTGAGCCGCACCCTTTATCGCGTGCGGATCGGCTTCACCGGCGACGCCGGGCTGGCCGCGGTGCCGGACAGCGCCACGGTCGTGTTCGTGATGAATCACCGCAGCAACATGGATTACATCATCGCGTCCTACCTGGCGGCGGAAAAGGCCGCGCTGTCGTACGCGGTGGGCGAATGGGCGCGCGTGGGGGAGCTGCAGCAGCTGATCCGCTCGATGGGCGCGTACTTCGTCCGCCGCACGCGAAGCAATGACCCGGCGCGCGACCAAGCTATAGCGCCGTGTGCTGGAGCGCTACATCGCGATGGCCACCGAGGCCGGCGTCACGCAAGCGGCATATCCGGAAGGCGGACTCACGCGCGACGGCCGCATGCGCGAGCCGGAGTTCGGCGTGCTCGACTACATGCTGCGCGGGTTTGCACCCGACGGCCAACGCGACCTGGTATTCGTGCCGCTCGGGCTGAACTACGACCGCACGCTGGAAGATCGCACGCTGCTGCTGAGCGGCGATCCGCACGCGGATCGGCCGGGCGCCCTGAACGCGATGTGGACCACGCTGCGCTTTCTTTCCAGCCAGCTCGCGTTGATGGTGCGCAGCAGGTGGTACCGCTTTGGTTATGCCTGCGTGAACTTCGGCACACCGGTGTCGGTGCGCGCGTATACGACGGCACGCGGGATCGATTTCCGCAAGGTCTCAAAGGAGATCGCAGCCGGGAGGTTGCTGCGCCGGGTCACCATTTGATGGCGGAAGTCGGCCGACTGATTCCGGTATTGCCGGTGCCGCTCGTGGCGACCGTGCTCCTGCGCGCCGCGCCGCGCGCGTTGAGCGAGCTGGAGTTGAAGTCGGAGGTCGCCGCACTCGTGCGCAGCCTCATCACTGCCGGCGCACGCACCTACGTGCCTCGCGACAACTGGGACTACGCCGTCGCGGCGGGATTGCGCATGCTCGTGCTGCGCCATCTCGTGCGCGCAAGCGACGGCCTGTATTCTGTCAATGCGAGCAAAGCGGCGCTGCTGCGGTACTACGCCAACTCGATTGCGCATCTGCTGGCGGCCGACCTCATCGCGACCGCCTAGGCGGCGCACGCTCACCCGGCTCTCTTCAGCGCTGCGCGGCAAGTCGCGCTGCCACGGTGTCGATCGAAGCCTTCAGCTCGGTGAAGTTCCGGTTCACCGGAAACTGCGGAAACTGGGCGGCGATCGATTCAGGCGGGTGGATGAAGAAGCCCGCGTCTGCGGCCGCAAGCATCCCGGTGTCGTTGAACGAGTCACCCGCGGCAATGACCTGGAAGTTCAGGCTCCTGAGCGCGTTCACCGCCTGCCGCTTCTGGTCCGGTTGGCGCAGAAGGTAGCCGGCGACAAAGCCGTCGGCGTCGATATCCAACCGGTGGCAGAACAGCGTGGGCCGGCCGAGCTGGCGCATCAGCGGATCGGCGAACTCGTAGAACGTGTCGGACAGAATGATCACCTGGTACTGCGCGCGCAGCTCCTCCAGGAAATCACGCGCCCCCGGCAATGGGCTCATGCCGGCAATCGTTTCCTGGATATCAGCCAGTTTCAGTCCATGCGTGCGCAGCAGGCCCAGGCGAAAGCGCATCAGTGTGTCGTAGTCGGGCTCGTCGCGCGTCGTGCGCGAGAACTCGCTGATGCCCGTGCGTTTCGAGAATTCGATCCATATTTCAGGCACGAGCACGCCTTCCAGATCGAGACAGACCACTTGCATGCGGGACTCCGTTTGTCAGGCTGCGCATGATACGGGCGCGCGCCCGCATGATGGCGGGCCCGCGCACTCAGCGCACGACGTCATCCTTCGGCGCGCGCTTGGCGAACTGCGTGGTGATGCGCTCGGCCATCGCATGCGCCGACTTGATGCAGTCTCCGACCGACACGCCGCCGCGATAGTTGGCGCAGAAGTACAGGCCGGGGAAAGCCTGTTCGGCACTCTCGACCACGGCGATCCGCTGCAAATGCCCGAACGTGTACTGCGGGATCGCGCGCGGCCAGCGCGTGATCTCGTGCCACTGCGGCTCGCCGGCGCCTACAAAGGCCCGCAATGAGTTACCGACCGTGGCCGCGATCTGCGGCGGTTCGTCGCGCGCCAGCTCGGGGTTGCGACGCCCGCCGATGAACGTTGTCAGCGCCACGATCCCGTCCGGCGCACGACCGGTGAACATCGAGCTGGAAAACAGCGTGCCGAGCACGAGCGGACGTTCCTTCTTCGGTGCCAGAAACCCGAAACCGTCGAGCGGGTGCGCAACATCGCTGCGCCTGAAAGCACTGACCACCGACGCGACCGGCGGGTACACGATCTCGTTCAGCGCGGCTGCGGCAGCCGGCGCAAACTGAGCGACGAGCCGCGTTGCTTCGTAGGCCGGCACGGCGAGCACAACTGCTGGCGCAGAGCGCGTGAACCGCTCGCCTGACGCTTCGGCTTCGAGCGTGAAAGTTCCATCGGGCTCGCGTTGCAGGGCACTGACACGGACGCCGCCATGAATCCGGCCATTGCCGATGCCACGCACGAGCGCATCGGTCAGCGTCTGCATGCCGTTGCGGAACGAGAAGCTCTTCGCGGTGTTCTTTCCTTTCTCCGCAGCTTTCTTGCGCTCGCGCGCACCGAGGATCAGTCCACGAATGAGCCCGCCGTATTTCTGCTCGAGCGCGTGCAGGCGCGGAAACGCAGCCTGGACGGACAGCAGTTCCGGATCACCGGCGTAGATGCCCGCGACAAAGGGTTCGATCGCATAGTCGAGAAACTCCTCTCCAAGCCGCCGCCGCACGAAGTTCGCGACCGACTCCTCGACATCGGCCGGCGCGCGCGGGATGAACGGCTCACGCAGAAGCCCGAGCTTGGTGCGCATGGAAAACAGCGGCGTGCCCAGGAAGGCCAGCGGCGACGTCGGCATCGGGATCAGCCGGCCGTTGCGCAGGATGTAGCGGCGGTCGGCGATCTTGCTTGCGTCAAGCCGCTCTGCGTCGATACCGGCGTCGCGCAGCAGTTCGCCGATCAATGGCGACGTATCGAGCGCGCTGTTGGGCCCGCTTTCGCACAGCACGCCGTCGCGACGCTTGGAGCCGATCACCCCCCCTGGGCGCGCGGCGGCTTCGAGCATTTCGACCTGCAGTCCGGCGCGCGCGAGCCGAAACGCAACGGTCAGGCCCGACAGGCCCGCGCCCACCACCAGCACGTCAATTTCGCTTCGCGCCATGACAAAGCCCTGTTGCAGTTCTTACAGGCCGCATCAAACACTGAAGGCTGCCGCCACAGGCTGCGCGACGTCAAATCCGGCGCAGAGAACGAACGGAGATCTTGCGGTCAGTTGACCCGTGACGACGGGAGCGACAAGCGTACCTGGCGTTCGGTCTTTTCCACCACGGCGCTCAGCAGCAGTCGCTGGGGCGAGTCCTGCGGCATCAGATCGAGCAGCGCCGACCAGTGCGCGTGCGCAGCGCGGAAATCGCGCGCTTCGTAGGCCGCACTGCCGGCAAGCTCGAGCGCCTTCGGATGTGCTGGATTCAACGCCAGCGCCTTGTCGATCGCGGCGCGTGGCTCGCCCGCGAGCGTGCCGCCTTGTGCCATCCCGAGCGCGTCCGCATACTCGGCCCACACCTGCGGATCGTTGGCCACCTTGCGTGACAGTTCGATCGCGCGCGCGTACGCGGCGCAAGCCTGCTCGAACTGATCGGCATCCATGCGCTGGCGCGCCAGCAGTACCCATGCGCGCGCATCGCCGGGCGATGACGTGACGTGTGCCTCGAGTTGCGCGGTCGACCGCGCATCGGCGCCCTGGATCGCATTCGGCGAACCAACGGCCGCATAGATCGCCGCGGCAAGCGCAGGCACCAGGGCCGCCGCAACGATCAACGGCCGGCGTGAGATGTGAAATGCATCCAGCGTATCGGCAGCGCGCGCGTCGGCCAGCAACCGCCGCTGCAGGTCGTCGCGCAGCGCTACGAAGTCCGATGCGGTGATCACGCCGCGCTCGCGCTCGCGCGCAAGCTCCTGCAACTGCTGCCGCAATACCGCAACGTTCAAGTCGACCCGGGAAACGCGGAAATCCCGCCGATCCCAGCGCGCACCAAACAACACAAACGCCACCGCCGCCAGCGCCATCAGCACGGCAAGCGCAACGAACGTCATCATGACCTTCGCCCTCGCCGCGCAACGCGCGCGTTGACCCGCGTCGTCAGACGTCGTCTTGAACGCGTGCAGATATTCCGGCGCATGGCGTCCGGAATATCGTTACTTGGACGCGGACGCCGCCGGTGCCGCCACCACCGTGCCCGCCTTGCGCTTGCCCGCCATCGCATCGTCAAGCAGCTTGATGCCCTCCTGCGAGATCGTCATCGACTTGGCAAGTGAGTTGGTCGCCTCGTCAAGATTATGGAAGTACGCACCGTTGGCGGCGGTCCAGAATTCCCAGTTGATGTGCGCTTCGTCGTGCTTGCCGCGCACCTGGGCGAGCACCGAATCTTCCACACCGAGACTTTTTGCTTCCTCGAACTTGTCGATCATCCGCGTCAGCCAGAACTCGGCCTTGCGCAGCTTGCCGTTGAAGCGCGCCTTCATCGCATCGATCACGTAAGTCGCCTGTTGCGCCTTCCACTCGCTGTGGCAGGTGAGGCATGTTTCCTTGATGTAGTTCTTCGGCGTGGTCTGCCAGTGCGAAGTGAAGGTCTTGCCGGTCTTCGCATCCTTGACCTTTGGCATATGGCATTGCGAGCACTCGACACCTGCCTGCTGGTGTTTGCTGCCATAGAAGACTTCGACGTCCGGATGCTGCGCTTTCCACAACAGCGCGCCGGTGATGCCGTGCCTGAAGTCGCGGAAGTTGCGGTCGTCATAGAACCTCTTGATCTGGTCGACCTTCTGGAACGGAAAGATGTTGGTGCGCTGATCGGCCATCGTGATCGCCTGCCCCGTCTTCGGGTCCGTGCCGGGATTGCAGTTGTATTCGACGTGGCACTGCCCGCACTGCAGGTTGGTGTCGTAGCGCGACAGGATCGCGATCTTGCGCGTGAAACCGCGCACGCCCATGTCTTTGACATCAATCTTGGCGCCGCGCGGATCGTTGTGCCACAGCGTGTCCTTCTCGGGCCGCGTCAAGGCCTGGATCAGCGCATCACGCACGACGCGCGGCTTCGCGCTGTGCGGGTCGTGGCAGAAGAAGCAGTTCAGCGAATGGTTCTCCGCTCTCGCCATCTCGACCACCTTCGAGGCGCGGCTCCACTTCGCCCCGGGCGCCGGGTCGCCCATGTACGCCCAGTCGAGGATGTGGTCCTGCGTCTTGCACGACAGGCACACGGGATTGGCCGCCGTCGCCGTGCCGGGCTTGAACGCTTTCTGGTCGCCGCTCGACGGTTCGGCGTCTTTCAATATGTCCTGCAGCTTGAAGTTGCCGCCCGGTTGTGCGAGTCCCCGCCAGCCGTCCTTGTTCTCGAAGCGGCCGCCGAATGCGCGGTCGACCACGAACTGGTCATACAGCGCAAACGCATGCGAACGCGGCAGGTTGTGCTCGCGCGTGAAGCCGTGCGGCGTCATCAGCTTGTCCCACGCCGGATTCGGCGACGGCCCGGTCAACTGTGATTTCTCGAAGCGTGCGGTCTTCTCGAAGTTCAGCTTGTACATCGTCTCGAACTGCGGTTTGTGGCAGCCGCCGCACACCGCAGGATCGGTCAGCGTGACCGGCCGCTGCTTCTGATCCGTCAGGTGCTGCTCGACGCCGCTGTGACACGAAGTGCACGCCACGCCTTTGTGTTTGCCCTCATCGTGGAAGTTCTTGATCGGCGTGTGGCACAGCATGCAAGGACCTGAATCGAACTTGACCGCGGCCGGCTTGGCCTGCGCCTTCTTCGCTTGTGCCAGGGCAGGTTGAGCCGCGAGCGCGAGAAAGGCCAGCGCCGCGACCGCCGCCGCGGCACGCAGTGCGATATCGCTGATGCGGAACATGTGTCTTCCCTCTCGAAGTGGTGGTTAGCCGATAAGCGCGTCGCCGCGCGCTTTGGGATCAAGTGTCCCGGCATCGCCGCGCAAGCCGTTGATGAACGTCAACGCGCAGGACGCGAGCCGCTATCCCCGAAGTGGTAGTGAAACGGTAACCGTTACAGCAGGGTCCGGGCCGAGTGAGGGAAGCCGGCGTCGATCAATAGGTCAATAGGCAGAAGCTCAGGTCGTGCCGTGCTTGGTCTCGAAATCGATACCAATCGACTTCAGCAGATCGAACGGCAGAACGCCGCCGGCGCTCACGATCACGGCCTCGTTACGCAGGCGCAGCTTGCTGCCGTTCACATCGAGTACGACGCTGTCGCTTTCGATCGCCTGCACGTTTGAATTCAGCAGCAGCTTGAGCCGGCCATCGGCGAACCCGCTGTCCAGCGCCTGGCGGGTTTTCTGCTTGATGCGGCTGAAGGCAGCGCCGCGATAGGACAGCGCGACATGCGGTGAATGCTCCGCGCAGGCTAATGCCGCCTCGACCGCCGAATCGCCACCGCCGACCACGAGTACGTGCTGGTCGCGGTACTGTTCCGGATCGATCAGTCGATAAACGACCTTGCTCAGCTCTTCGCCGGGCACTTCGAGCTTGCGCGGCGTGCCGCGGCGGCCGATCGCGAGCAGCACGGCCCCGCAGCGGTAGCTGCGATGCTGCGTCGATACAACGAAGCCATCGTCGCTGCGCTCGATCCGCTCCATCTGTTCGCCTACGCGCACGCGCAGCCGGGTATGGTGGATCACGCCGTGCCAGAACTCCAGCAGCTTCTCCTTGCTCACCTCGCTGAACCTCACCTTGCCGATCAGCGGCAGATCCAGCGGCGCCGTCATCGCGATCTTGTTGCGCGGATAGTGGTAAACGGCACCACCAAGGCTTTCCTCCTGCTCCAGCAGTGCGTAGCGCATTTTCTTCTCAATCGCCGCCAGTCCACCGGCGATTCCCGCCGGCCCGGCACCGATGATCACGACGTCATAGTCCATGTCACTGCGCCCGCGTCGCGCGATGGTCGCAATCGCCTGCTTGCCCTGCTCGGCCGCCTTGCGGATCAGTCCCATGCCGCCAAGTTCGCCGGCGATGAAGATGCCGGGCACGTTGGTTTCGAAATCCGGCTTCACATACGGAATGTCGATGCCGCGTCGTTCGGTGCCGAACACCAGCGTGATCGCCTCAACCGGGCAGGCGGCCGCGCAGGCGCCATGGCCGATGCAGGCTGCCGCATTCTTCAGTACCGCCTTGCCGTTGACGATGCCCAGCGCTTCTTCCGGGCACGCTCGCACACATGACGAAGAACCCAGGCACAGCACCGGGTCGATCACCGGATGCAGGGACGGCGGCTCGGCCATGCCCCCTTCGATCGCCTGCTGCAACTCCGTCGCATGCGCGCGCTGAACGCGGCGCCTGCGCCCGATGTAGAGCAGCATGACGATCAGCAGCAGCGCTGCGTAGAGAAGGAGGTACTTCATTGCTTTCCGGGAAGTCAGTTCTCTGACCGAACCGCCGAATTCATCTGCCGCCGATTTCGCGAACCTCGATCTTCACACGCTGGGTGCACGCTGCGCCGATCGTTGACTGACGCCGCCGAGATTATCGGGCTGCGCCGCCGCATGGCGTGACTTGCTCATGCACGCGGCAATGATCACTTGCTTGTGCGCAGACAGCCACGCAGCGGATGACATCAACATGCTGTCATCAAGCGCTCTCTCAGGCCCGCGAGATGATGCGGCGAGACCGATCGTACCGACGCCGCCAGCAACGTCACTTGCCGCTGGGGTTGCGGGTCTTTTTGCCTGACAGTTCACGCGCCTCGGCGATCCCGTCCTTCGCCCGCTGTAGAAAGGGGCTGTCAGGCGGCACCAGGCCCACGAGCCGTTCCCAGTGCTGGATCGCGCCAGCAAAGTCCTTGCGCTCGAACGCCGCGCTGCCGGCCAGCGACAGCGCCTTCACGTTGTTCGGGTCGAGCCGGAGCGCCTGCTCCACCAGCGCCAGCGGCTCGCCGGCGAACCTGCGGTCCTGGGTGACGGCAAGCGCATCCGCATAGTCTGCCAACAGAACCGGGTCGTCCTTCTTCAGCGCCACCGCCTTTCTGAACGCCGGCACGGCGTCCGAATGCCGGCCCGTGACGGCATAGGATCTTGCCAGCATGGCCCAGCCGTCGCCATTGTCCGGTTGCTCCTTCAGGCGGGCGGCAAGCCTGTCGACCATTGCTGAAATCTGCGCGGTGTTCACCGCGTGACCGCCGGACTTGTCATCGCCGGCAGTCGAAGACGCCGGTGCGCCGGCCCACACGGCAGGGGCCGACGCGGCCGGTCCTGCGGTCGATGCTGTCCGTGTGCCGAGCCACATATAGCCCGCAGCCGCCGCAGCGACGGCCGCGATCGACAGTCCCGCCATCAATGTCAGGCTCGGTCTCGTCGACGCAGCCGCGTCCGCCGCGCGGCTCTCCAGCACGATGGCAACGATCCTGCCTTCAATCATCTTCTTCGTCTGCTCGTAGGCTTCGTCGTCGATCGCGCCATTTCGATTCCGATCGGCAAGTTCCAGCAGCTGATGACGCAAGGTCGACAGTTCCGTGTTCATGGGGCGTCCTTTTCAAGGAATTGGTAGAGGCTCGGACCCGGTCGCCACCGCCTGCCCTGCGGCATCGTAACGGCGAGACCGGCACGTGCCTGCGATATCGCGCGCCGGTCAAGTCCGGGTCAAAGCAGTTACTCGTGCAGGGCGATTGCAGCGCTTGCGAGAGAATCGGCCGGCCGGGCAGCCGACTGCAATCGCTGTGGCTGGCAGCTTCAGAACTCGAAGCGCGCACCGAGCGAATAGTTGATGCGGTTCGTGGAGTCCTCGGTTGTCGTGGACTTGGTCGGATCGGTCGGATTGATCGTGACGCGTGATGCCTTGCCCAGTTCATACGTCAGGTTGGATTCCAGCGCCCAGCGCCTGAAGCCGCGATACGTGATGCGTAGCCCCGGGGTCCAGCGCTCGCTGGTCCCGCCCTCGGGATTGCGATCACGGTAGAACTGCAGCGAGGGCTCGAACTGCCACGTCTCGAACAGGATGGAAGAGTTGTTGTACGACACCAGCGTGCCCTTCAGGCTCGGGCTCGAGATCTGGCTGGTCGAGAGCACGTGCGTATCACGCTCCGAATAGAGGTTCAGACCGATCAGCTGCGCACTGGCGGTATAGACGTTGCCCGAGGCGGGACGACCGGTTTCGAAGCCGACGACCTCGGGCACCGGCGGAATCGCGCCGATGCTGGTCAGCTGCACGCTGCCGCCAATTTGCCAGTTCTTGCTCATCGGTTTGGTCACGCCAAGCTGGGCCTGGGTGATGTCGGGCGTGATGCGCTTGATCTGCTCGCGCAGCGCCTCGATCGTGGTCGTGGCGAGCCGGTCCTCGATGCGCCGGAACAAGATGCCTGAGGCGTCGGTAAACGTGAGCGCGTTGCCGAGCGAAAGCATCGTCAGGGCGCGCCGGTCGTACAGCGCATTGAAGACGGTGTTGTCCTCCATGATCAGCGTGCCCTGCACGGTGGCGATGTTCAGGCCCTTGATCAGGGTGTCATAGTCGAACTGCGAAAATACCGATGCACCACTCTTGAAGTAGCGCATTTCCAGGCCGACCGCGCGACGATCGATCTCGCTGTCGATCATCTGCTGGATGCCGTAGAAACCGACGCCGAGGTTCGGCAGGATTCCTTCGGAATCGATGGAGAGGCCGCCGAATTTCCGGTTTGATTCGAAAAACTTGTCCGTCGGCACTCCGGCCACGCCTGCGAGCTTCAACTTGGGCCGAATGAAGTAGTTCGCGGTGACGCCGTCGAACCGCCCCATCACGCCGCCACCCAGCGGTGATTGACGGCCAAGCCGGAAGCCATAGCCATCGGCCAGGGATTTGTAATCGAAATACAGTGCCGACAGCCGGTTCTTGCTCTTGTCAGAGCGCTCGAGATCGGTGGTGTACGAATCGCGGAACACGAACCTCATGTCCTGGTCCGCATCGCGCTGGCGCCAGCCCAGATCGAAGTCGTTGAAGATCTGGCGCGACCGGTCCGACGAAAACAACGGATCCCCCGCGACCTGCGGCAGACCACTGATCGGCGAGTCCTGGAATTCCTGGCTGCGCACGCGTGCGTTGCCGCCGTAGTAGTACATCGAGGTTGAACCGGTGACGATTGTTTCCTTCTCGCGCGCCGGTCTGGCCCGCGCGACGGGCTGCGGAACCGGTTGCGGCAGCGCTGCCAGCTCGCGCCGCACGCGGTCGCTGCCTTCACCCTGCGGGTACAGCTTCAGGTAGGTCTCAAACTCGCTGCGCGCGCGCGCGGTATCGCCCGAGCGCAAGCGCGTCATTCCAATCAGTTCCTGCGCTTCACGCGTGCTCTGGTTCGAAGGCAGGTTGAGCAACTCGTTCAGAGTCTGCAGCGCAACGGAATAGTTCTGAGCTGCAAACGCCTGCTTCGCCGTCGCCAGCAGCGCGCTGGCCTTGCCGTCGACATCCGCAGGCGCGGCCGTCGCGGGCTCAGCGGTCACCGCAGTCGGTGGCAGGGCGGCAGCAGGCGGTGAAGGTACCGGCGAAGGCACCGCAACGCTTGCGGGCGGCAGCGCCACGATGTTGGCCTTCGGAAACGCGGAAAGACGGCGCAGCGCCTGCTCCGCCTGTTCACGGGTCGCGAAGTAGCCGAGATTGATTTCGTAGCGCATCGTGCCGTCGACGACGCGCCGGCTGGTAAACACCTCGTAGTTCTGCAGCGCCGAGGGCACTGGCTGCGTCATCTGCGGATTCGGCTCTCTCGACGACAGAAGGTTGATGACGAAATTTCGCTCGGCGAGCGGAAATGCGGAACCGTGTGCCGCTTCAACCTTGGCACCTTGCCCCTCAAGCACGATTTCGATCGCCCGGTTGCCCTCGCCCGCGCGCGCACGTGCCTTGGTGGGCTCCGCAAACCGCAGTACCAGGCGGCGGTTGCGCTCGCCGCTTTCGGCCTCGTCAGCGATGCGAAGGATCGGCAGTCCCTGAGGCGCACCGAGGCGTTGGCCCTCGCTCGAACGCAGTTGGGAATCAAATGCGCTCACCAGCGCGTACGAGATCACGAGCAAGTCGTTGGAGCGCGTCGTGATCGCGCGCAGGAACTGGACCTCGGTCGCGAAGCGCACCTGGATGACGGCGTCCGCGCCTTCGCGCCGAACGTCGATCGCATCGATGACTTGAGCGCGCGCGCAGGCGGCGACGATGAGCAACGCGGTCGCTACCGCAAATCTTCTGACTTGCATCTTCATTCTTCTTGCTCTGTTATTCGGTTAGATGGTGGCGCTCAAGGCGTGGCGAGTGAAACCGCGTGTTCCCGCATCAAGTCCCTCCCTAGTTCCACGCCCTATAGGGAGTTCCATAGGTGCCCAGCGGGCGATGGCAGCCCGACTGCGAGCAGTCGGTCGGCGCCGGCGTCCTGTTGCGGTGGTTCAGCTGCATCTTCAGCATATTGCCGAGATAGCTGGTGCCGCTCTGGTGACATGCTTTGCACCAGCCGGCGCCGTTACCCTGGCTGCCGTTGTGATTCATTGTCATCGAAGTCCACGCCGTGACGCTGGTGTGGCAGGCGTTGCACTCCATAGACGCCCCATTGAGCAGTTGAACCTCGGGAATGTGATTGGTCGGTTTGCCTGTCGCATTCAGGTACGTGCCGGTGTGGCAGCTTTTGCATCCTGTGGATGCCGTGTAGTAGGCGTGGAACTTGCCGTTGGCCCAGGTGGTGTAGCTGCCCCGGTGGCAGCCATCACAG
>DAITAC010000067.1:0-23439 GCA_036824465.1 Burkholderiaceae bacterium | reverse complement strand
TGCGGCGCAAACCAGCGCGGTTGCATGTTCAGCGGCGGCGACAGCGTCAGCACGTGCGGGTTGCGCTTGCGCTCCCCGGCTTGCTTCAGGTATGGCAGGCACGCCTGTGTGACGAGAAAGGTGCCGCGCACGTTGACGCCAAACATCAGGTCGAAGCGCTTGATCGGCGTCGACTCGGTGCCGGTCAGGTTGATCGCGCTCGCGTTGTTGATCACGATGTCGATACCGCCAAACTTCTCCGCGGTCTTCTTCGCCGCATCGACGACCTGCGCCTCATCGCGGATGTCGACTTGCAGTGGCAGGCATTGGCCACCGGCCGCCACGATTTCCCTCGCCGCGGTGTAGATCGTTCCCGGCAGCTTGGGATTCGGCTCGGTGGTCTTGGCGGCGATCGCCACGTTGGCGCCATCGACTGCGCAACGATTCGCAATGGCGAGTCCAATGCCGCGCGATGCGCCGCTGATGAATATGGTCTTTCCCTTCAGGCTCATGAGTGCTCCTTTTCAGTTGTTCTCTCGCGCGACCGTGATCGCGATGGGTTTGCCCGATGACCGACTTGTACGCTGTTCGAGGCGGACGATCCGCATTCCATTCAGCGCATCGGTCACCAGCGCCGCAGGAAAGCAAGCGTAGCGCCGCCCGCTGGCATCGACCTGGTCGGCACGGTCGGTCGTCTCGGTGACGCGCCAGCTCAGGTACAGCGTTCCCCCGGGGACGGGTGATGCGCGCGAGGTTTCTTGCAACCGCAGCGATCTCACGGCGCGGCAGATGCATGATCACGTTTTCGCACAGCACGTCGTCAAACTCGGCGTCGGACCGGCGAGCGACGGCAGCGCCGCGTACCGGAACTGCAGCGAGTTTGGCGTCAGCGGACATCGGCGCCCGCAAAGTCTGACGCGCGCACGATGTCTTCGATGTGTGCCGCTAGCCGCTCGCGCACACGCGCGTACAGCGCCGGCGCCGGGTGAAAACCATCCTCGGCGAACAACGATCGGTGCGTGGCTCCATCCATCGCCGCATGCGACAGTCCGGCCCGATTCGCCGCCCAGCGCGCCTGCGCCTCATTGTTGCGACGCGCGAGTTTCCCGGCGAGCCACGCGAGCGGCTGTGGCAGCGCCGGAAACCGATCCATGTCCGGCATCGCCGGGATCACGACGTGGCGGACGTGCGCATGCGTACGCAACCACGCCGCGATCTCCCCGCGCTTGCGCAACGCCTGCTGCAGCGGGACTTCCTTTGTGATGTCGTTGACGCCGACCACAACCACTGCAACGTCAGCCGGATGAACATGGCCGTGCATCAGCTTGTGCAGCACCCCTTCCGAGGTCAACCCGCTCTCGGCGATCAGTTGCCAGCGCACCGCGCCACCCAAGCGTTGCGCAAGTTCAATTGCGAGCGGCAGCGCGAGCGCCTCGTCCTGCGTGCGCGCGCCGACGCCGGCCGCGCTGGAATCGCCGGTGACGAGCAACCGCAATACGACGTCGCCTGCTCCAGCCACTCCTTCGCGCGGACCCGGGGGTTCGGGCAGTTCGAGCGCAGTCGCGCGGACACGTTGTGCCTGCGCGTAGATCATCGGCCCAAGAAGCACTTTCGCTGCAATGTGGATCATGTGGCGTGCCAGGTGGTGGCGCAGCGAACATCGGATGCACCGCGCTCGTTCAGGATTTCGCGGGCTTCGGCCACAGGATCATCTGCGTGCAACGGAACAGCGCGAGCGTCTTTCCGGTGGCAACCTCGGCCACGGTTGCGTCCCACACCTGCGTCGTGCGGCCAAGGTGCGCGGCGCGCACGACGGCATCGATCGCTCCTTCGGTCGCTGTACCAAGAAAGTTTGTCTTCAGCTCGACCGTGGTGAAGTTCTCCGCGCCGTCGGGCAGATGCGCCATGCAGGCGTATCCACACGCCGTGTCGGCCACCGCGATGATGCTGGCCGCGTGCAGGAAGCCATTCGGTGCCAGCAGTTCGTCGCGGATCGGCATCCGCATCAGCAATTCGCGCTCGTCGATGTGCAAGACCTGCAGACCGAACAACCCCGGCAGCCGGCGCGCGCCGCGTGCGTTCAGCGCGTCGAGAGTGATTTCGGGACGGAGGCGCATGGGGCGATTAGTCGGGCGTCGGGCGTTGCGAGTCGGGAGTTGACAGTTCGGATCGGCGATGGTTTCAGTGGCAGGCGGGGTGAGTTACCGGTGTTTGCGCCGCCGTGTCGGCAAACGGTGTTTAGCTCCCGACAACCGACTCCTAGCTGAATTTCGAGAAATCCGGTTTGCGCCGCTCGAAGAACGCGGTGAAGGCCTCTTTGGCTTCCGCGCTTTGCAGCATGCGGGCGAAGGTTGTCGCTTCGTCGACGATGATCTTCTCCACCACGGTCCTCCATCCCGACTTCATCAGCCGCTTGGTCTCACGCACGGAATTCGGCGGCAATGCGTTGAAGCGCGCCGCCTGCCTTTGCGCATACGCCAGCACCTCGTTGGGCGGCAGGATGCGATTGACGATCTTCATCTCGAGCGCTTCTTCGGCGCTGATCGGATCGGCCAGCAGAAGTTTCTCCGCTGCCTTGTGATAACCGGCGGCGAGCGGCACCAGCAGCGACGAGGCGAACTCCGCGCACAGACCGAGTGAGACAAACGGCATCGAGAACATCGCGTTGTCGGCGCAGTAGGCAAAGTCGCAATGCATAAGCATCGTGGTGCCGATGCCAACCGCAGCGCCGTTCACCGCTGCGATGACAGGCTTCTCGGCCAGCCCAAGCGCCTGCATGAACTTGAACACGGGCGCATTCATGCCTTCGCGCGGCGGATTCTTCAGAAAGTCTTCGAGATCGTTGCCTGCGGTGAAGATGTCCGGCTGGCCGTGAATGAGGATCGCGCGCACCGAAGCATCGTCGTGCGCGACGCCGATCGCCTCGGCCAGCTGCGAATACATCGCGACCGTAATCGCGTTCTTCTTTTCGGGTCGCGCGATCTCGATGCGTGCGACGCCGTTCGCGGTCTCGGTCTTGATCGTCATCCCGGTCTTCTCTCTTCAAGTCGTTGCATGAACTGCTGCAGTCCTGCGCGCGCTTTCTTCTGCACCGCGCGCTGGAACAAGGGCGTCCAGCCAAGCAGCAGGCCCGGCGCCCCAAGCGCCTGGCGCGCCCAGCGATGGAAGTCGAACACGTCCAGATGGCGCACGATCTTACCGTCGCGCAATTGCAGCGCGGCCGTGATGTTGTTGACCACGGGACGGCCCGTCTGGCTGAACGTGTAGCGCGCGATCCAGCGCACCTGCGCCGCGTCGGCCGTCTCGTCGAGGACCTCGTGCTCGAGTCGCAAGTCAGTGCCACGCGTGACCAGCATCTGCCACATCGCGCGCACCTCGTTTGCGTCGAGATTGACGAAAGCCGGATCGGAGAACTTCGCGTCGTCGGCATACAGCGCTCCCATGGCGCGCCAGTCGCGCGCGGCGAATGCGTCGTAGAAGCGGGAGGCGACGGAGTCGACCATCGTTTCGTCAGCCCGCGTGTGCCGCCAGCAAGACGCCAGCGCGCGCACTCTGCGATTCGCTGAACGTGGTCGTGGCGAACGCGAAGCTGTCCTGCGCTTTGACGATGCGAGGGTGACGCATTCACCCGCTCACATGCGTTCGAAGATCCCGGCCGCGCCCATGCCGGTCCCGACGCACATTGTCACCATGCCGTACTTCAGATTGCGCCGGCGCAACGCGTGCACCAGCGTGGCGGAACGGATGGCACCGGTGGCGCCTAGCGGATGGCCGAGCGCGATCGCGCCGCCGATCGGATTGACCTTGCTGCTGTCAAGTCCGATGTCATTGATCACGGCGAGCGCCTGCGCGGCAAAAGCCTCGTTCAATTCGATCCAGCCCATGTCTTCGGCTTTCAGTCCCGCGAGTTTCAGCGCGGCCGGGATCGCTTCTTTCGGCCCGATGCCCATGATCTCGGGCGGAACGCCGCGAACGGCAAACGACACGAAGCGGGCTAGCGGCGTCAGGTTGAACTGCTTCAACGCCTTTTCGCTGACGAGAATCAGCGCACCCGCGCCATCGCTGGTCTGCGAGCTGTTGCCGGCAGTGACACTGCCCTTCGCGGCAAACACCGGGCGCAGCCTGGCCAGCGCCTCGATGCTGGTGTCGGCGCGCGGGCCCTCGTCGAGCGCGACTTTGCGCGTCTTCACATCGATTTCATGCGTCGCAAGGTTAGGCAGCTTGTCGACCACGTCAATCGGCGTGATCTCACCGGCGAACTCACCGGCCTTCTGGCCGGCGATCGCTTTCATGTGCGACTGATACGCGAACTCGTCCTGCATTTCGCGCGTGACTTTCCACTGCGCGGCAACCTTCTCCGCCGTGATGCCCATGCCGTAGGCGATGCCGACGTTCTCGTCGCGTTCGAAGATATGCGCGTTCAGCGACGGTTTGTTGCCCGACATCGGCACCATCGACATCGATTCGGCGCCGCCAGCAATCATCACGTCGGCCTCGCCGACGCGGATGCGGTCGGCCGCGATTGCCACGGCATTGAGCCCCGACGAGCAGAAGCGGTTGATCGTCATGCCGGCGACTGTGTTCGGTAACCCCGCAAGCAGCACCGCAATGCGCGCGACGTTCAGCCCCTGTTCACCTTCCGGCATCGCACAGCCAATGATCGCGTCTTCGACCGCTTTCGGGTCGAGCGACGGCACCTGCGCCATGGCGCTCCTGATCGCCGCGACGAGCAGATCGTCCGGCCGCAGATTCTTGAAGCTGCCCTTCGGCGCCTTGCCAATCGGCGTGCGCGTTGCGGCAACGATGTAGGCATCTTGTACTTGGCGAGTCATCTTTCTCTCCTTACGTCATTTGGCGGGGGATCCAAGGGGGCTGCCAAGCCCCCTTGCGTCCTGACCTCAAAGATGCAATGGGGAAGCCCGTTCGTAACGTCAGTTACGAACGGGCTTCCCCGATTGCATCATTCCCATCATGCGTTCCTGCGACTTGGGATGGTTCACCAGTTGCATGAAGAACTTCCTCTCCAGATCGAGCAGCCATTGCTCGTCGACCAGCGAACCCGCTTCAAGGTCGCCGCCGCACATCGTTTCGGCGATGCAACTGGCGATGAAGAAGTCATGCGCGCTGATGAAGCCACCGTCGCGCATGTTGACGAGCTGGCCCTTGATCGTCGCCACGCCGGTGCGGCCAGCGACCGCGATCGCCTTCGGCTTCAACGGTGGCCTATACCCGGTCGCATGCATCGCGAAGGCTTCGCCGATCGCCGTCCACAAGAGCTCATGGCTGTTGAAGACCATCGTATCGCCCGGAAGCAGATAGCCCATGGCGCGCGCTTCGTGTGCGGAGGTAGCGACCTTCGCCATCGCCGCGTTGGTGAACCAGTTCTTGATGAACGGGAACACGTCGGTCTGCCCCGCGGCTTGCGCCGCGAGCGCACCGCGCAGTGCGCCTTCCTTCAGTCCGCCGCCGCCTGGGATCAGGCCCACGCCGACTTCGACCAGGCCAATGTAGCTCTCCAGATTTGCGACGCGCCTGGCCGAATGCAGCGCCAGCTCGCAACCACCACCGAGCGCCATGCCGCTGACCGCGGACACCACCGGCACCAAGGCGTACTTCACCCGCATCATCGCGTCCTGAAACTTCGCAACCTCGGGGCCGATTGCTTTCGCGCCCCCAGCCATGAACACCGGCAGCATCGCGTTCAGGTCCGCTCCGACCGAGAACGGCTCATCGGGCGACCACACGACCAGACCACGATGGGCCGCCTCTGCCAGATCGATCGCCTTGTTCAGCCCATTGAGGACGCCGGGTCCGATCGCGTGCATCTTGGTCTTGATCGAAAAGATCAGCACTTCGCCCGCAAGACCCTGCTCCAGTTTCCAGATGCGGCAGGAGTCATCTTCATGAAGCGTGGTGCCGGCCGCATGCCCGGAGGCCACACCTTCACCTGCCAGCGCCGCGCGGAAGATCTGTCGCGCGTAGACGGGAAGCTGAGAGCGGCCGACGAATTTCTTCTTCGATACCGACCAGGAACCATCCCTGGTGTGCACGCCACGGGCCTTGGCCACAGGTCCATCGAACACCCACTTGGGCAGCGGCGCCTTCGAAAGAGCCTCACCCTTGTCGATGTCGGCCTGCACCCATTCGGCAATCTGTTTCCAACCCGCGGCCTGCCAGGTCTCGAACGGACCCGTGCTCCAGCCAAAGCCCCAACGCAGCGCGAAGTCGACATCGCGCGCGGTATCGGCGATCGACTCAAGATGCACAGCGATGTAATGGAACGCGTCGCGGAAGATCGCCCACAGGAACTTCGCCTGCGGATGATCGGTTTCGCGCAGCAGTTTCAGCCGCTCCGCCGGATCCTTCTTCTTCAGGATGCGCGCGATCAGCTCGTCGGCCTTGCCGGTCGACTCGACGTAGTCCTGCTTCTTCGGATCGAGCACCTTGATGACCTTGCCATCCTTCCGATAGAAGCCCGCCTTGGACTTCTGGCCGAGTGCACCCTTTTCGACCAGCGCCCTAAGCACCGGTGGTGTCGCGAAGTGCGCGGCGAACGGGTCGATCGTTGCCGGCAGCGTGTCCTGCATCGTCTTGATCACGTGCGCCATCGTGTCCAGGCCCACCACGTCAGCGGTACGGAAGGTCGCGCTCTTGGCGCGGTCGAGCTTGCTGCCGGTCAGGTCATCGACCACGTCGTAGGCAATGCCGTATTTCTCGGCTTCCTTGATGGTGGCCAGCATGCCGAAGATGCCGACGCGGTTGGCGATGAAGTTCGGCGTGTCCTTGGCCCGCACCACGCCCTTGCCGAGGGTGCTGGTGAGAAAAGTCTCGAGATCGTCGAGGATCTGCGGTCTTGTGGCCGGCGTCGCGATCAGTTCGACCAGATGCATGTAGCGCGGCGGGTTGAAGAAGTGCACGCCGCAGAAGCGCGCCTTGAGGCTCGCGTCCATCACTTCGGAAAGCTTGGCGATCGGCAGGCCCGAGGTGTTCGAGGCGAAGATCGCGTTGGGCGCGATGAACGGCGCGACCTTCCTGTACAGGTCATGCTTCCAGTCCATCCGCTCGGCAATCGCCTCGATCACCACGTCGCAGCCCTTGAGCAGTTCGAGATGCTCGTCGTAGTTCGCGGCCTCGACGAACTGCGCGTCGTCTTTGTTGCCGAAGGGCGCCGGGCTCAGCTTCCTGAGATTTTCGATGGCCTTCAGTGCAATGCCGTTCTTCGGTCCCTCTTTAGCAGCAAGATCGAACAACACGACCGGCACCTTGGCATTGACGCAATGCGCCGCAATCTGCGCGCCCATCACGCCGGCGCCAAGCACGGCGACTTTGCGTACGACGAAGTTACTCATTGAATTCTCCTTGTTGACCACAAAAACACAGAGAACATAGAGAAACGCTGCTCTCCGTGTTCTCTGCGTCTCGGTGTTGAAAAGCGCCCTTAGAACATCTCTGCCGGCAATTCCATCACGTTCTTCGCGCCGGAACGCACCGCGCGAATGTGATACGCGGTTTCCGGCAACAGACGCTGGAAGTAGAAGCGCGCGACGGTGAGCTTGCTGGTGTAGAAAGGATCGACCTTGTCACCGTCTTCCTTCACCCGCGTCAGCGCCGCGCGCGCCATCCTCGCCCAGAAATAAGCGAAGCACAGGTGGCCGATCACGCGCAGGTAACTCACCGCCGCCGCGCCCGCCTCGTCCTGATTCGCGAACGCCTTCATGCCGAGTTCCATTGTCAGCTTGGTCACCTTGTCGCCGAGATCAGCCAGCGGCGTGACGAATTCGTTCATCTCGGGCGAAGTGCCGTGCTCCTCGATGAACTTCGCCACTTCCGCACCGAACTTGCGCAGTTTGGCGCCATTGTCCATCAGCACCTTGCGGCCGATCAGGTCGAGTGACTGAATGCCGTTCGTTCCTTCGTAAATCATGTTGATGCGCGCGTCGCGCACCAGTTGCTCCATGCCGTTGGACCGGATGTAGCCGTGGCCGCCCAGCACCTGCATGCAGTCGGTCGCGCACTGGTAGCCGTTGTCGGTCAGGAAGGCTTTTACTACCGGCGTCATCAACGCCATCATGTCGGCACCGAACTTGCGCTGTTCTTCGTCCGGATGATGCAGTTGCTTGTCCGCCTGCAGCGCGACCCAGTACGCAAATGCGCGACCGCCCTCTGCATACGCGCGTGCGGTCAGCAGCATGCGGCGCACGTCCGCATGCACGATGATCGGGTCGGCGGCCTTCTCAGGCATCTTTACCCCTGACAGCGAGCGGCCCTGGATGCGGTCGCGCGCATAGGCCACCGCGTTCTGGTACGCGCCCTCGGTGATGCCAAGACCCTGCACACCGACCGCAAGCCGCGCGCCGTTCATCATCACAAACATCGCGTTCAGGCCCTTGTTCAGCTCACCCACCAGCCACCCGGTCGCACCGTCGAGAATGATCTGGCAGGTCGAGTTGCCATGGATGCCCATCTTGTCCTCGAGGCCACCGCAGTGCAGCTTGTTGCGCGCGCCGACCTTGGCGTCCGCGCCTTTGCCCTGCGGAACGAATTTCGGCACCACGAACAGCGATATGCCCTTGGTTCCCGCCGGCGCATCCGGCAGCCGCGCGAGCACAAGGTGCACGATGTTGTCCGACAGATCGTGCTCGCCGGATGAAATGAAGATCTTCTCCCCGCTGATCCTGTAGCTGCCGTCGGCCTGCGGCTCTGCCTTCGAGCGCAGCATGCCGAGATCGGTGCCGCAGTGCGCTTCGGTCAGGCACATCGTTCCGGTCCACTCCCCCGACGTAAGCTTCGGCAGGTACAGGTCCTTCTGCTCCTTCGAACCGTGCCTGAGCAGGCACTCGTACGCGCCGACCGTGAGGCCCGGATACATCGCCCACGACTGGTTGGTCGAGTACTGCATCTCGTACAGCGCGATCTGCAGCAGATGCGGCAGACCCTGGCCACCGTACTCGGATTCAGAGGCGAGGCCCTGCCAGTGCGCGGCGCGGAACTGGTCGTAGGCCTCGCGGAAGCCCTTCGGCGCCCGCACCGCATGCGTCTCCGGGTCGTAGGTGCAACCCTCCTCGTCGCCGGGCCGGTTGATCGGCAGCAGCACTTCGGCGCAGAACTTGCCGGCCTCCTCGAGCACGTGGTTGATGATGTCGACGTCGACCTCGTGATGGCGCGGCATCACCTTGAATTCTTCGACGGCGCCAATCACCTCGTGAATCACGAACTGCTGGTCGCGCGCGGGCGGTGTGTAGACGGGCATGTTGATCTCCTTGCTACTTGCTGCCGCGCGGGGCGCGGCGAGTTGAAACAGGCTTGCGCGTAGCGCGCCGACTGGGCGCCGCGTCGTCCAACATGCGAGCGATGGCAGCACGCACACGCTTGAGGCTGTCGCCGGCACGCAGCAGGCGGGCGGACTGATGGAAGGCGAGCATCGAACCGTAGATTTCGAACGCGAGCTGGCGCGCGTTGATGTCGTCGCGCAGGTCGCCGTTTTCTTTCGCCGCATCGATTGCGCGCATCAGTTCGGCGCTCCAGCCGCCGATGATTGCCACCATTGCGTCCTGCAAGGGACCGGGACGGTCGTCGTATTCACTGGCGCCGCCGATCATCAGGCAGCCCTGCTCGACTTCGCGCGCCAGCAGCTTGAGCCAGTTGGAAAGAATCGCCTGCAGGCGCGGCAGCCCGCGCGGCTTCCTGACCGCCGGCCGCAGCACCTCGTCGACGAAGCGCACCGCGTATTCCTTCAGCACCGCGAGTTGCAGCTCCTCGCGCGAGCCGAAGTGCGCGAACACGCCGCTCTTGCTCATGTTCATCTGGTCGGCGAGCGCGCCGATGGTCAGGCTTTCCAACCCCTCGCGACGGGCAATTGCAAGTGCGCTTTCGACAATGGCCGCGCGCGTGACGTCGCCCTTGCGACCGCGCGCGCCACTTTCAAAAGCGCGGCCAGCCGGCATCAGGGACTGCAGAAAGGAGGTGACGGACATTGCGGGGAAGAGTGCGCGCCGCGTGTGGCGCGAAAATAACGACCGTTCGATGAATTACGAACGATCGTACTATTTTTTCCCCATTCGCATCCATCCACCGTGCGGCGGAGTTAGAGGATCGCGCCTATTGGTGCAGCGCGGTGAGAAGTGGCAGGGGAATTGCGAAGTGACCGGCCGCGCTCACGCCTTTGCTTTTCTGGCGCTCCCACGCCGCGGTGATTTCAATCTGTTTCGCGGGCCTGCCCTGTCGGAATCTGGTGCGTCGCGCGCTAGAACACACTCGGCGGCAAACACTTCGGCCAGATGCGCGACGAACAGCCGTACCTTGGCCGATAAGTGCCGGCGACTCGGATACACCGCCCACATGTCCAGCGGCGGCCCCCGGAACCCGGGCAGCACGCGTGTGAGACGTCCATCCGCGAGCGCGGCGGCGACCATGAACGCCGGCTCGAACGCGATGCCGAGACCGGCGATCGCGGCACCGACGTCCAGCTCGCCGCTGTTTGAATGCAAAGGGCCCTGCACGCGCGCTTCATGCACGTGCCCCGCCGCATCGCGCAGTTGCCAGAGGCGCGGCGTGGCCGAATACGCGTAGGTCATGACCTGATGCTGTGCCAGATCGGCTGGCGTGGTCGGTGTGCCATGCCTTTCCAGATACGCCGGCGTCGCGCAGGGGACGAGCTCGGTGCTGCCGAGCTTGCGCGCAACCAGCAGGTCGCTGCCGACCGCGCCGACGCGGATGGCGAGGTCGAAACCCTCCTCGACCAGATCGATTGTGCGATCCGAGACGGTTACATCGAACTTCACCGCCGGATGCCGCGCGACAAATGCTGCGATCGCCGGCGCCAGCGGTTGCGCCGCCAGGTTGTAGGGACAGGTGAGCTTGATCGTGCCGTGCGCCTGCATCGCCGCACGAGACGCCAGCGATTCCGCCTCGTCCAGATCGGCCAGCAATTGCACACAGCGCTCGTAAAACGCCTGTCCCGTTTCCGTCAGCGACAGCTTGCGTGTCGTGCGGTTGAGCAAGCGCGCGTGCAGATGCGCTTCGAGGTCCGCCACCAGTCGCGACAGCGACGAGGTCGAGATCTCAGTGCGTTCGGCCGCGCGCACGAAACTGCCGGACTCAACGACGCGGGCGAAAGCCTGCATGGCGGCAAAGCGGTCCATAGCTGATTATCCTGGATTTCAGTATAGATTTTCTCATACAAGTCTATTTATCCCGGAATCGTGGATAACTACAGTTCGGCTTCATGGCGCACGGGTGTGCGCCGCCTGACCCGAACTGAAAGGAGATTCAAATGAACGGCTTGACCCAAGCTGCCTACGGTGCCTTCGTCCTGCGCATCACGCTCGGCGTGGCGTTTATCGCCCACGCGCTGCTGAAGCTGCTCGTATTCACGCTACCCGGCACGGCACAGTTCTTCGGCTCGATCGGCCTGCCGCCGTTCCTCGGTTATGTGGTGTTTGTCGCCGAACTGGTGGGCGGCGTGCTACTCGTTCTCGGCGTCGGCAGTCGCTACGTCGCCGCCGCGCTGGTGCCGATCATGCTGGGCGCGACCTGGGCACACTTTGGCAATGGCTGGCTCTTTAGCGCCAAGGATGGCGGCTGGGAATACCCGGCGTTCTGGACCGCAGCCACCATTGCGCAAGTTCTTCTTGGCGACGGCGCATTCGCGTTGGGCGCGAAATTCCTTGGCAGCAACGTCGCGCCGCGACTGCAGCGCGCGTAATCACTCAATAGAAAAGCCGGGAGCAAGAGACCGGGCAGTCGGCAGTCGACAGAAGAAGACGCCTTCGCCGGCCGTTGCCTGCTCGCCAACTCAACTGCCGACGCTCTCAATCCAAGACTGCCGACCGCCGACTGAAAAAATGCTCCCCACCCTCTTCCTCTCCCACGGCTCACCAATGCACGCGGTGCACGCGGGCCGCGCCGGTGCGGCGTGGGCAGCACTCGGCGAACGAATCGGCAAACCGCGCGCGATGTTGATCGCCTCAGCTCACTGGGAAAGCGAGTGGCCGATGCTGACGACGAGCGCGCGGCCCGAGACGATTCACGACTTCGGCGGCTTTCCGGACGAGCTTTACAAGCTGCGTTATCCCGCGCCGGGCGCACCCGACGTCGCGCAGCGCGCGATCGATCTGCTGAAGGCATCCGGTATGTCGGCCAGCGCGAACGGTTGCCGGGGGCTTGACCACGGCGCGTGGGTGCCTCTGAGGCACATGTATCCCAACGCTGACGTACCGGTGGTACAGCTGTCGCTGCAGACGCAGTTACCGGCGGCGCACAGCCTGCGCGTCGGGCAACTGCTCGCACCGCTTGCCAAGGAAGGCGTGCTGATCATCGGCTCCGGTCACATGACACACAACCTGCGCGAGTGGATTGAGTTCGCGCGCCGGCACCGGATGCAGATCAGCGAGACTCCGCCGGCGCCCTATGTCACCGAGTTTCGCGCGTGGGTCGACGCTGCCTTGCGAGCAGATGACGCAACGCGAATCGGACGCTGGAGCGACGAAGCGCCGCATGCGCAACGCGCACACCCGAGCGTCGAACATTTCCTGCCATTGCCGCTGGCGTTCGGCGCGGCCGGAGCGCATCCGCAGCTCGAGCACCTTGACCTCGGTGTCGACAGCGGCGTGCTGGCGATGGACGCCTACGTGTTCACGCCGCGCGCGTGAGCGCCGGGATCTCGAACAGCTGGTCGTCCGCCACGCCAATCACGCGGTCGCCATCCTCGCGCTCGATTGACGCGCCGCCGGTGAAATCCCCGAAAGCTGGAAGGACAACCAGTCCCGCTCGCAGCCAGAAGCACGACAGGCGAACGCTTTCGTCGGCACGTCCGTACAGCCGAACGCACGGGTGCAGGTGTCCGGCGACCACAATGGCACCAGCCACGCGTTGCGGGTGATGACAGAAAGCGAACTCGCCGCTTCGCCACGGCTCGACTTCGACGCGAACCTCCAGTGCGGCCGGCGGCGCCCCGGCATGCAGATCATGGTTGCCTTCGACCAGCACGACTTCCAACGAAACGTGCTGCCTGCGCCAAGCGATCATCTGCTCAATCGTCTGCCGCGCGTGCGATTCGCGCGCATGAAACAGGTCGCCAAGAAACACCAGCCGGCGCGGCCGCAGTTGCGCGATCAGTTCGCTCAGGCGCGCGAGGTTGTCGCCGGTGGTCCCCTGCGGAACGGGGACTCCGCGCGCCCGGAATGCTGCGGCCTTGCCAAAGTGCGCATCGGCGACGACGAGGCAGCGCTCATCGTCGATGAGGGCTGCGCGCTCCGAAAGCAACCGCCAGCACGTTGTCCCGACCTGCACCCGCATCACGGCAGTGGAACAACCGTGTAGCCGCGCTGCCGCAGCAGCTCGATCAGGCCCTTCGGGCCGAAGAAGTGCAGCGAGCCGATCGCGACCAGGTGCAGCTTGCCGCTGGCGATATAGCGCTCGATCGCGTCGATCATGCGCGGGTGGCGGCCCTCGAGGATCTGCTCGACCACGAATCGCTCGGCAGCCCCCTTCGCCCCCCGCATCTTGGCGAGCAGACGTTCCATTTCTGCGCCATCGCGTTTGTCCCACGCATTGACCAGCTGCGTGACTTCCTCCTGGTTGGTGCCGTTGTCAATCGATTCGATCGCCTGCTGCAGATAGGCGAACTGCGTGGCCTCCGGGGCTGAATCAAACAGTCGCAATTGCGCTTCGATACTTTCGATCTCCACGATCGGCTTGCCGCTCTTACGGGCAAAATCGAACAAAAATGCCTCGGTCGCATACGCCGGACTGAATCCGAGCCGTATTGCTTCGACCACGACGATCGTGTTGGCCGCCATCCACGGCTTCATGCGCCAGAGAGAATCAACGGTCAGTCCGCTGCGCTTGGCAAATTCCTCCAGGCGCGGGCGCAACGCCGGAAGGCGGGTGTCCAGTCCCGGTGCGCCGGTGCCGTAGTAGGCCAGCTTCTGCACCACCGGGCCAACCCGAGCTGCTTCCGATACATCAGCCTCGACGGCGATGACCTCGGCCTCCTGCAGGCGCGCGAGACGGTCGGGGTGCATCGGATAGAAATCCGCCTTGCCGACATGGATCGTTCCGAGCAGAAACGCACGCCGCTCGCCTTTGCGCACTTCCCACAGAAAGCCGCGCTTCGGCGTCGCGCTCGAAGGTTCGCCGGCGGCTGGGGCAGGCGTTGTGGCCTGGCCATGCGACGCGGACAACCAGAGCGCGCATAGCGCTATGGTCAACAGGCGAATCAGCATGCGACGCAGTCAAGGGAGAAGCGCCGCATTCTATCGGCGCTTCCCAATGCGGCTTCTTCGCAGCGCTGCAGAAGGCGCTACGGCGCGGCAGGTTCCAGCGTCCTCGCCTCTTCCTTGGACAATGGGACGCCCGAGCCACTCTGCAAGTGCAGCTGTTTGATGAAGCGCACCACACCCGCATCGTCGGGGTCACGCTCGGCGTGATAGGTGCGGCCAAGCATCAGCCGCGCCATCTCTTCGTTCTCTTTCAGCACGTAACCGATGATTTCCTCCAGCCCGCGCTCGCGCGCACAGCTTTCGAGCGCCTGCATCAACGCGTGCCCGAGACCGCGGCCCTGCCATGCGTCCTCGACCACCACCCCGAACTCGCAGGTCTTGCCGTCCGGGTTGCGCGTGTAGCGCGAGATCCCGCGGATCTCGGGTTCGTCGGCGGTCGAATCGATCGCGACGAACGCCATTTCGCGGTCGTAGTCGATCGTTGTGAAACGCACCAGCCGCTCGGCGGTGAGTTCGCGCAGCGGCGCGTGGAAGCGCATATACATGGTCCGCTGAGACAGGCGCGAGATGAGACGCTTCTCGGCCTGCGCGTCCTCGGGCCGGATCGGCCGCAGCAGCACGGTCTCGCCGGTCTTCATGCGCGTGGCGCGCACCAGCGCCTTGGGATAGGGATGGATCGCCAAGTGCGAGTAAGTCGGGTCCGGCACGAGCGGGCCGTCGCCGAGCACGATGCGAGCGTCAAGCGCGACACAGCCCTGCGCATCCGCCAGCAGCGGATTGATGTCGAGTTCGTGGATGCACGGCACTTCGCACGCGAGGTCAGAGACTTTCAGCAGTACGTTGAGCACTGCATCGAGGTCAACCGCCGGCAGACCGCGGAAGCTGTCGAGCATCTTTGCCACACGCGTACGCGAGATCAGTTCCTGCGCCAGAAAACGGTTCAGCGGCGGCAGCGCCACGGCGGAGTCGCGGAAGACCTCGACCGCGATGCCGCCCATGCCGAACGAAATCACCGGACCAAAGGTCGGATCGCGCGTAAGGCCCACAATCAATTCGCGCCCGTGCGGCCGCACGATCATCTTCTGCACCAGCACACCGATGAATTCAGCCTGGGGTGCACGCTCGGCAACGCGCGCGCGAATGGTCTCGAAAGCGTGCGCCACATCTTCCGGCGAACGCAGCGATAACAGAACACCGCCGACTTCACTCTTGTGCGTGATGCCGAGGGCGTGAACCTTGAGTGCGACCGGGTAGCCGACTTTTTCGGCCAGAGCAACTGCTTCATCGGCGGACTTGGCCATGTGCGTGGTCGCAGTTTCAATCCCGAACGCAGCGATCAGGTCCTTCGATTCCTTCTCGTTCAACAGCGCACGCCCCGACACCAGCGCGCGCTCGACGATGCGGCGCGCCTCGTCGACGTTCAGATCGAACTCATCGACGCGCGGCGGCGGCACCTGCAGCCGCAGTTCGCGGTTGCGCACATACTTCGCCAGATAGCCGAACGCCTCGACCCCGCGTTCGGGACTGATCAACGCCGGCAGCCCGGCGCGCTCGAACACCGCGCGACCCTTGGCCGCGTCCTCGGAACCGAGCCACGCACTGACCACCGGTTTCTCCGACGCCTGCGCGACCGGCAGGAGTGCGTTGGCGGTGTCTTCCGCCTTCAGGCGAATCGTCGGGCAGAAAAGCACCAGGACGCCGTCGTTGCCAGGATCGTTGAGCACGATCTGCAGCGCCTTTGCAAAGCGTTCGGCGTTGGCATCGCCGATGATGTCGACCGGGTTGGCGCGTGACCACGTCGACGGCAGGAGCTTGTCAAGCTGCTCGATCGTTTCGGGTGCGAGCTTCGCCAGCGCGACCGCGTTGTCGGCGGTTGCATCCGCCGCCAGCACGCCGGGTCCGCCGCCATTGGTGACGATCGCCAGGCGATTGCCAGGCGCGGGTCGCGGCAGGCGCCCAGCAGCGAGCGTTTCGGCCGCAGCGTACATCTGTGTGTACGCGGTGACGCGAATCGCACCGACGCGCCGCAGCGCCGCGTCGAAGACCGCATCATCACCGACCATCGCACCGGTATGGCTCATCGCGGCTTTCGATCCGGTCATGTGGCGACCGACCTTCAGCACCACCACCGGTTTCACGCTCGCGGCGGCGCGCACGCTGGACAGGAACGCCCGCGCGTCGTGCACGCCCTCGACGTACAGCACGATACTTCTGGTGGCCGAATCGAGCGCCAGAAAATCGAGGATCTCTGAGAACTCGACGTCGGAGCCGCCGCCCGTGGACACCACCGATGAGAAGCCAAAGCCGGCCGTCCACGCATAGTCGAGCAGCGCAGCCACGACTGCACCCGACTGGGACACCAGCGCCACTGATCCCGGGCGTGCACCGGTGCGGGCAAAAGTAGCGTTCAGTCCGATCTCGGGACGCATCAGACCAAGGCAGTTCGGTCCCAGCATGCGCAGTCCGTGGGCACGGGCGCGCGCCAGTGCGAGCTCCTGCAATCGCTTGCCCTCGGCGCCGATCTCGCCGAATCCGGCAGAAAGCACAAGCACCGCCGGGACGCCCCGGGCTCCGGCATCGTCGATCAGATCGGGCACGGTGCGCGCCGGCGTCACAACGATCGCCAGATCCGGCGCCGCGGGCAGGGCAGCCAACGACGGGTAGCACCTGTGCTCGCCGATGCGCTCGTATTTCGGATTGACGGGGTAAATCTCGCCCTTGAAGCCACCCCCGACCACGTTGTCGAATACGTACTTGCCGAGAGAGTCTTCGCGGTTTGTTGCGCCAACCACGGCGACCGAGCGCGGTACCAGTGCAGCGCGCAGATAGTGAGCAGTGAACATTGAGTTTGTTGATGCGCGGTTCACGCGCACATGGCCGTCTAATGCCTCACACTACCCCGCGCATGAGGCGGCGCCAAGCGCAGCGATAGAGCGACCCCTCCGGTTTGATGCCGATCAATCGCATTTCGCAACGGCTGCGTAGCCTGACTGCTGCTTGATGGTGCATTCCGCCGCGCGAAAGTGCAAAAAACCACGAGAAAACGATGGAACCTGCGATCACGCGCGAACAAATGAACGAACTTCGCCAGCAACTGCTTCAGTTGCGCGCGCGCATCACGGCCGCGGTCGACGCCCGCCTGCACGGTCAGGATGAAGACCGACGCAATGAAGCAGGATTGCCGCAGCGCGCAGCCGAAACCGACGACGACGCGGCCGCGGAGACCCAGCGTTCCGCCGACCTCGTACACCTGTCGCGCAACGCCGCGGAACTTGATCGCATTGACGCCGCGCTCAAACGCATCGAAGTCGGATCCTACGGCGTCTGCATCGATTGCGATGAAACCATCGCGCTGCCCCGGTTGCACGCCTACCCGGCGGCATTGAGGTGCGCGGCATGCCAGGAATTCTTCGAACGCCGACCCGGCGTGCGTACCTGACTCTCAAGGCCTTCAAAATGCCCGGCTCCCGCCGGCCGGGGTAGGCATCCTCCAAGAGGGTTCAGCGACAATGCCCGCGTGAACATCGCTCTGCTATATGCCGCGTGCGCGCTGATCTGGGGCACAACGTGGATCGGAATCAAGTTCCAACTTGACGCGCTGGCGCCTGAAACAGGGGTGGCGCTGCGATTCCTGTGCGCTGCTGCGCTGCTGTGGATGTACTGTCGCTGGCGCGGTGTCGGTCTGCACTTTCCACCGCGGTTGCATGCGTTGTTTGCCGTACAGGGACTGGCCGGTTTCTGCGTCAGCTATGTATTCATCTATCACGCGGAACGGTTCATCGTCTCGGGCCTGGTTGCGGTCGGTTACGCCGCCTCCCCCCTGTTTAATCTGGTGCTCGCGCGTGCCCTGTTTGGCACACCGATGTCGCGCCGGGTTGCGGTCGGGGGTTTGCTCGGGTTGATTGGCATCGCGCTGATCTTCCTGCCCGAATTCGAGCGCGTTTCAACGAACGACGGGCTGCTGGCAGGCGCGGCGCTGACGCTTGCCGCGGTGTTGTTGTCAAGCGTGGCCGGGATGGCGGCGACCCGTTATCACCAGCTTGACGTGCACGGCTGGGCTCCGCTCACCTGGGCGATGTCCTATGGTGGCGCGGCGACTGCATTGTTCGCCGTCGCATCGGGCCGTTCGTTTTCGATAGCCTGGAGCGCAACGTTTCTTGCCTCGTTCGGCTACCTGGTGATCGGCGGCTCGATCCTCGCGTTTGGTGCGTTCTATGCGCTCGTGCATCGAATCGGCGTGGCGCGCGCGAGCTACGTCGGTGTGATGACGCCGATCGTCGCGCTGATCGTCTCATCGCTCTTTGAGGGGTTTCACTGGACCGCGCTGACGCTGCTGGGCGTAGTGCTCGCGGTCGCCGGCAACCTGATCGCTCTGGCGACGTCGACTAAGCGGTCGCTGCGACCGGCGACCTGATGATCACGGCACTGCGCGCGCAAATGCGATGTTATTTCGCAACGATCTACTGCGATCTTGACCTCTGACTGCAAGTGTTCCGCGCTCAGCACCATTCTTTGTTCACGAGGGGAAAGTATTCGGGCACACGTTTGTACACAGGAGGTCGCATGAAAGAACTCATTGCTGCATCACTCGTCGTCGCGGCAGGCGCGCTTTCGTCTACGGTGATGGCACAGGGGTATATCGGCGTTGGCGTCGGCCAGTCCGACTTCAAGGTCGACTGTGCGGGCACGGCCAGTTGCGATAAGAAGGACACCGGAGCCAAGGTCTATGGCGGCTACATGTTCGCGCCAAACTTCGGCGTTGAAGCCGCGTACTTTGATCTTGGCAAGGCAAGAGCCACTGGATCGGACGCGGATATCGGCAGCTTCAGCGCCAGTATCAAGGCCGACGGATATGCACTGTATGGCGTCGCGATGGCGCCACTCGATAACTTCAACGTCTTTGCGAAGCTCGGAGTCGCTTCGATCAAGGGCAAAGCCGAAGTCTCGGGATCGTCGGGCAGCTTCAGCCATTCGCAACGACATACCGGCTTCGCGTGGGGTGCGGGCGCGGGGTATGAGTTCACGAAGAACTTTGGCCTGCGCCTCGAGTACGAACGCTTCAAGATGAAGAACGAAACTTCGGCGGGAGATGACTTCAGTTCTGACATCGCCCTGATTTCGCTTGGTCTCACCTATCGCTTCTGAGTAGATCGCCGGGCTGACGGCGAAATGGCAAGCTGCCCCTGAGGCGGCGGCTTGCCTCGCTGTTCTTGCTGCGTGCACACGCACGCCACTCCTCCTTACAATCGTCGGCGTGAAAATCAACGGTGTCGCCTACCGCTCGATTTGGTCCGTCGTTCGCGATGGGAAGAAATCGATCGCCATCGTCGATCAGGCCCGGCTTCCGTTCGAATTCGCGACCGCCGAGTTGATTACCTGCAAGGCGGTCGCCGATGCGATCACGTCGATGCGGCTGCGCGGTGCGCCTTTGATCGGTGTCGCTGCAGCGTACGGCGTCGCACTGGCGATGCAGTCGGATCCGTCGGACAGCACGCTCGAGGCGTCGTATCGCGACTTGCTGGCGACACGCCCCACCGCGGTCAATCTGCGCTGGGCGCTCGATCGCGTGCGTGCGTTGCTGGCGCCCGCCTCGCCGATCGATCGCGCGCAGCTCGCGTGGCATGAGGCCGACCAGATCGCGGACGAAGACGTGATGCTGAATCGGGCGATCGGCGCGCACGGCGCGCGACTCATAGCCGAAATGCATGCGCGCACCGGACGAGCGGTCAACGTGCTGACCCACTGCAATACGGGCTGGATCGCCACGGTCGACTACGGCACGGCGTTGTCCGCGATCTACCAGGCACATGATGCCGGCTCTCCTGTGCATGTGTGGGTGGATGAGACGCGGCCGCGCAACCAGGGCCTGCTGACGGCATGGGAGCTTGCGGCGCACGGAGTGCCGCATACCCTGATCGTTGATAACGCCGGTGGGCATCTGATGCAGCATGGCCGCGTCGATCTCGTCATGGTCGGTGCCGACCGCGTGACGGCCCGCGGCGACGTCTGCAACAAGATCGGCACATATCTGAAGGCGCTGGCTGCACGCGATTGCGGCGTCCCCTTTTACGCGGCGGTTCCATCGCCGACAATCGACTGGGCGATCGACGACGCATTGAACGGAATTCCCATCGAAGACCGGTCCGGGGCCGAAGTCCGCATCGTGCGCGGCCGCGCCGGGAACACCGTGCACGAAGTCGAGATCGTGGGCGCAGAAACGCCGGTGGCCAATCCGGCGTTTGACGTCACGCCGGCGCACCTTGTCACGGGGATCATTACCGAACGCGGTGTCGCGCCACCAGCACGACTCGCGGCGCTCTTTCCAGAGCGCAGTGCTGCATGACGGAGCTTGAAGACAGTCGCGCCTTGCGCGACACGTTGATTGAGACCGCTCGCGCGATGAACGCGGCGGGGATCAACGTCAACAAGTCGGGCAATGTGTCGGTGCGTTGCCAGCGCGGAGCGGCGCAGGGGTTCCTCATCACCCCGACCGGGATTCCGTACGCGCGACTGACGCCGGACGAAGTCGTATTCGTCCGCCTTGACGACGCCGAGTGCATCGGCGCAAGTGTGCCCAGCAGTGAATGGCGCTTTCATTACGACATCCTGCGCACGCGGCGCGAATTAAATGCGATTGTCCACACGCATTCGCGCGCAGCGACCGCGCTCGCGGTTCATGGACGCGGCATTCCCGCCTTTCACTACATGGTTGCAGCTGCTGGCGGCAAGGACATCCGCTGCGCGCGCTATGCAACCTTTGGCACGCAGTCGCTTTCGAACAATGCGCTGGAGGCGCTGGTCGACCGCAAGGCTTGCCTCCTGGCGCATCACGGCGTGATTGCGTGCGAAGCCTCGCTGCACTCGGCGCTGAGACTGGCAATCGAAGTCGAAAACCTCGCTCAAACCTATTTGCACGCATGCACGCTCGGCGAACCGCCCATCCTCCCCGATGAGGAAATGGCGCGCGTCGTCACGCGCTTCCTGACCTACGGTCAGCCGCCGAAGGCCTGAGAGAACCGTCTGCTGCGGCCGCCCCGGGCCGAGCCGTTGGCGCGTTGCGGCGCACATAGGCGGCGTATCCCATCTGTCGGAGCTTGGCCACCGACCGCCGCAGACTCCGAAGCCGTCCCACATACCCGCTATTAAGGGAGCCATAATTATCCCGTAAACGCGGGATGATCCCGCCGGCAACGATCGGAGGTGGAGCTTTGCCGCTCTCTATAGCGTGGGCTCACTTTCACAAAATGCATTGCGAGATTTAGACAACAAGATTCCGAATGAAGATTGAACACGCGAGTCTGCTGACCCGGGCGGATCCAACGCAGGTTCTCATTGCGGGACCTACCGCGTCGCAACAAAAACGCCTTGCTTTCTACGTTTCCGTGCGTGCCAAATTCGTCTACGCGACGATCGCCGCATCGCTGTGGTGCGCGCTGTCCGCCTGGCTTTCGCTGCCGTGGTTCGGGGATCTGGCGGCGGCACTTGGTTTGCCGCTGGCAATCTTCCTGGTCGGAGGCATTGCGTTGGTCCCCGGATTCATGAACGCGTTCCTCGCAACGAGTCTCGCGCTCGATCGCCGGCCGGCGCGTCGGATTCCGATCCGCTATCCGGCACTGACGATCCTGATTGCCGCCTACAACGAAGAGGATTCGATCTACGACACGTTGACATCGATCGACCGGCAGAACTACCCGGCACCATTGCAGGTGATCGTGCTTGACGACGGCTCGCGGGATCGCACGGTCGAGCGCGTGCGTGCGTACTGCGACCAGAACAGCGCCTCACGGATCGAGTTGGTGCAGATGCCCGGCAATGGCGGCAAGGCGCGCGCCCTGAACGCCGGACTGATGCGCGCCGAGCATCATCTGGTCGTGACGCTGGATGCAGACTCGTATCTGTTCCACGAGGCGTTGCAGCATCTGGTCGAGCGCTATCTGAGCGATCCGCTCGGCACACGCGCGGTCGCAGGCACGATGCTGGTGCGTAATTCGCGTGAGAACTGGGTCACGAAGGCGCAGGAGTGGGACTACTTCCACGGCATATCGGCCATCAAGCGCGTGCAATCGCTCTACCAGGGCACGCTGGTCGCGCAAGGTGCGTTCTCTCTTTATGAACGCAAGGCGCTGTTTGAAGTCGGCGGCTGGTCCGAACGTGTCGGCGAGGACATCGTGCTGACGTGGGCGATGCTGGCGCGGGGCTGGCGCGTCGGTCACGCGGAAGATGCATGCTGCTTCACGCGCGTGCCGACCACGCTGCTGCAGTTCATCCACCAGCGTCGACGCTGGGCGCGTGGCGTGTTCGAAGCGCTTCGTCAGCATCCGGAAATCCTGCGCAAACCGCGGCTGACGCAGTTCTTCATCTACTGGAACATGCTGTTTCCGTGGACGGACCTGGCATTCACGCTCGGTTTCATTCCCGGCATCGTGCTCGCGCTCGCATTTGGCAACTACCTGATCGCTGGCCCGATGACGCTCGCGCTGCTGCCGGCCGCGTTGCTGCTTAATATGCTGATGTTCGGTGTCGGCCGCAAGATGTTCGATGCGCAGGGTTTGCACGTGCGCCGAAACATCGGCGGCTTCCTGCTCTATGCGTTCGGTTACGCACTCGTTCTGCAACCGGCCAGCGTGCTCGGCTACGCTTCGGAACTGCTGAACTTGCGTCGAAGCTGGGGAACGAAATGATCGGTCGTTGCGCCGCCCTGGCGGCGTTTCTTGCAGGCGCCAGCATCGCGCAGGCGGAGTCTGCCGCGACGACCGAACTGACCCACACGCGCGATGCCGACCGCTTCGCGGCCACGCGTTTTGCGGCCGGGTACCTGCCCATCTATCGGTCCCCGCAGGACTTTTGGGGCATCTCCGTCGGCAACGATCACTACGTGCAAGACAACTGGTCGCGCGACGGGCAACGACTGCTCGGACGCGTACGCCAGCTCGACGCCCAGACCGGAGCGGGCATTGCCGCCGATGTCGGCGTCGCGCGCGCGACGAGTCGCACAACGCTCGTCGCCGATGCCACGTGGTCGACGCGACTGACGCAGAGCACCGGTGTCGAAGTGATCGGCGCGCGCGACTGGGTTGACACGCAGCGCGGAATCGACGACGGCATCACCTACGATTTCATCGGCGCCAGCCTCGAGCAGGGACTGGGTGAGCGTTTCACCGCGATCTGGCTGGCCGGCCATCAACGCTTCTCGGACGGCAATTCACGTAACCATCTTCGCGCTCGGCTCATCTACGCG
>DAITAC010000147.1:0-7372 GCA_036824465.1 Burkholderiaceae bacterium | reverse complement strand
GTCAGAGCGGGCACCCGTTGTCCGATCAATACTCCAATTTCGTCGACGACTGGCGGCGCGTCAGCTATGCGCCGATCCCCTGGGACTTGCCGAACATCAAAGGTCCGGGCGCGAGGACGCTCGTCCTCAGGCCGTCGACGCCCCCTGCAACTGCGCCGATTCGATGACGGATGGCGGTTTCTCGGCGCGCGCTGCTTGCAGCAGCGCCGCCGCAACGTCGCGCGCTCTGACTGGCCGCACGCGCGCCGGAATCAGACGGCGTAACGGCCGGGTCGCAAGCAGCGCGAGCCGCTCGCCAACGCGCATCTCCCTTCGCTCGCCCTCCAGCAGGCTCGGGCGCAGAATCACCAGCGACTTCAGCCCCATTGCCACCAGGTCGCGTTCCATCTCACCTTTGACGCGGCTGTAGAAAGTGTGACTTTGCGCCTCCGCCCCCAGCGCACTGATCACGAGCAGCCTGCGCGCACCTGCGTCACGACACCAGCGACCGAGCGCGATCACGAAGTCGTGATCGACGCGACGGAACTGGGCCTGCGAACCTGCGACTCGGATCGTCGTGCCCAGGCAGCAGAAGACATCGATCGGCGTGCTCGCCCGGACGAGATCGGCTAGAACGGCGTCGAGCTTCTGAAAATCTGCTTCGCGCTGCTGCAGTTTTTCGTGGGATTGGGTCAGCGGCCGGCGTGCCAGTGCGATGACGCGCGAATACTCCGGCGCGGCAACCAGCAAGGTCAGGAGTTCGCTGCCGACAAGCCCTGTGCCGCCGGCCACGATGGCGATTCTTTGCGCCTTGGGCATGTTTCATCCAGTTCAGTCGCACGTATTCTGCGCTCCGGTTCGGTTCTGCATGACAGCGCACATGCCCGTCGAATCGGGGCCGCCAGGAAGCGCCGAACACTTGATCTGAGCGTCGTCGGCCCGAGGTCGAAGCGACTGCCGCGGCGCGTACGGCGCAGGTGGACGTGGTGCTGAGCGTCGTCGTCAATGCGGCCCAGATCGATGCCGTGTCTTTCGACGAAACGAATGCGGCGCGGTCACAGTTCTCGTCGCGGTACGTCGAGCTGTTGAACAGCACGGCCGCTCTTGGCGACCCCGGATTGCCGCCCGCCTGACCGGCAATCAGGTGATGGTGCTCGATGCGCTGATCCCCGACGGCCCCGCGCGGGCGCGCGCTGGCCAGATGTCGAAGATGGCAGCCGGTACAGATCAAGCTTTCTCGCGTGCCCGTGCGGTACTGGACGTGCTGAGTTCGCAGGTATTCCGTATCCGTCCGAACCCGGACAGGCTGCCGCCGTCAATCTCGTCAACAACTTCTTAGACTTATTTCCCAGCCAATTCCCCCCACAATTGCTTCAGCCGCGCATCGCGTCCGCAGCCGGTGCGGTAGTAGGTGTAGCGCAGCGGATTCTGCTGGTAGTAGTTCTGGTGATAATCCTCGGCCGGATAGAACGGCCCGGCCATCACGATCTCGGTCACGATCGGATCCTTGAACGGCTTGGTCTTCTCAAGCCTGGCCTTCGACGCCTGTGCAATTCGCAACTGCTCGGCGTCGAGCGCGAAGATTGCGGTGCGATAAGGCGAGCCGACGTCGCAGAACTGTTGATTCTTGGTGGTCGGATCGATCGTGTGCCAGAAATGCTCAACGAGCTGTTCGTAACTGACCTTGCGCGGATCGAAAACGACCTCGACCGCTTCGGCGTGGCCGGTGCGTTTGGAAGAGACCTGCTCGTAGGTCGGGTTCGGTACGTTGCCGCCCGTGTAGCCCGACGTGGTCGAAATCACGCCTTCGACCTTGTCGAAGTCCGCTTCCACGCACCAGAAGCACCCGCCGGCGAAGATCGCTCTTGCGGTGGTGGGCGGGGTCTGCGCGAATGAAGCACTTGCAACCAGCGCCAGCGCGAGAGTGAGGAATACGCGTCGCATTACTCGATCCTTCACGCCGGGATGAATTTCAGCGCAACGCCGTTGTTGCACCAGCGCTTGCCGGTCGGTGCCGGACCGTCGTTGAAGACATGCCCATGATGGCCGCCGCAGCGTGCGCAGTGGTACTCGGTGCGCGGATATAGCAGCTTGAAATCGGTGCTGGTTTCGAATGCGCCGGGCAGCGTCGTGAAGAAGCTCGGCCAGCCGGTGCCGCTTTCATACTTCATATCGGATGTGAACAGCGGCAGATCGCACGCCACGCACTGGAATGTCCCCTTGCGCTTCTCGGCATTCAGCGCACTGGTGAATGCGCGCTCGGTGCCTTCGCGACGGAGGACGTCGAATTGCTCGGGCGTCAGCCGCTTCTTCCATTCCGACTCGGGCAACTCGACCCGATCGGCGCGGGATGCGCTTGGTTTCGAGGCGGCACCGGCTTCGGCGCCGGTCACGAGTCCGGCCAATCCGGACAGGAAAGTACGTCGGGTCATCATGGTGCTCCTCAAATTCGGCTGTAGTTGACTGCGCTTAGTCGAGTCAGGTTCGCGATTCTTTCACTCCGAACGTCGTTGTGGTCGATCGCCCACGCTCTTGTGCGCCGCCTACGCCGCAGGGCCCGTCCGGCGGGGCTTCAAGGGTATATTTCAAGCGGATTGCAGCCCGGCCGGGCAACGCTTGCGTGGGCCGGGTCTTTGCCGGAATTGATGTCATGCTCGCCTTTGTCATGCGCCGCCTGCTACAGGCCGTTCTCGTCATGTTGGCGGTAGCTTTTGTCGCGTTCTTGTTGTTTCAGTACGTGGGTGACCCGGTCGCGCAAATGGTGGGTCAGGACGCCACGCCCGAGGAACGGGCACGGCTACGCGCCGACCTCGGGTTGGACCAGCCCTTCGTCATTCAGTTCGGCCATTTCGTGGGCAATGCGATCCAAGGGGATTTCGGCATCAGCCTGCGCCAGGGCCGCAAGGTTTCGACCCTGATCCAGGAGCGGTTGCCGGCCACACTCGAACTCGCGTTTGCGGCGGCGCTGATTGCCATCTTCGTCGGCATTCCGATGGGCGTGTACACGGCGCTGCGAAGGAATTCATGGTTCTCGCAGTTTCTGCTGGCGGCATCGCTCATCGGCGTGTCGTTGCCCACCTTCCTGATCGGCATCCTGCTGATCCTCGTCTTCGCGGTTCAGCTGGGCGTGCTGCCGTCGTACGGTCGCGGCGATACCGTGTCGCTCGGGTGGTGGAGCACGGGGTTGCTCAGTGCGAAAGGCTGGAAGCATCTGATACTGCCGTCGATCACGCTGTCGCTGTTCCAGCTGACACTGATCATGCGGCTGGTGCGTTCGGAAATGATGGAAGTGCTGCGCACCGACTACATCAAGTTCGCGCGTGCGCGCGGGCTGACCAACCGCGCGGTGAACTTTGGCCATGCGCTGAAGAACACGCTGGTGCCGGTGATCACGATCACCGGCCTGCAGCTGGGCGGCATCATCGCGTTTGCGATCGTCACCGAAACCGTGTTCCAGTGGCCGGGCATGGGGCTGCTGTTCATCCAGTCGGTGCAGTTCGCCGACATACCGGTCATGGCCGCCTATCTGTGCCTGATCGCGCTGGTGTTCGTGCTGATCAACCTGATCGTCGACCTGCTGTATTTCGCCGTCGATCCGCGCCTGCGGATCGATCGCGCATCGCTCGCGCATTGATGGGCACCTACCTCGGCGCCGCGCTGAAGAGCTCCATTGGGTTCGTCGCCCAGCATCACGACGCGCTGACCGCGATCCGGCGTGACCTGCACGCGCATCCGGAGATCGGGTTCGAAGAACATCGCACCGCGGGTCTGGTGGCCGAGCGCCTGTACCAGTGGGGCATCGAGGTGCACACCGGTATCGGCCGTACCGGCGTGGTGGGCGTGATCCGAGGTCGGGCGGAGAACTCGGGCAAGTCGGTCGCACTCCGCGCCGACATGGACGCTCTGCCGATCCGGGAAGAAAACGATTTCGCGCACCGATCGAAAAGCCAGGGATTCATGCACGCCTGCGGTCATGACGGGCACACGACGATGCTGCTCGGCGCGGCACAGTACCTGGCGACGACGCGCAACTTCGATGGCACCGTGTACGTCATTTTCCAGCCGGGCGAGGAGGGGTACGCGGGTGCGAAGGCGATGATCGATGACGGCCTGTTCGTCCGCTTTCCCGCCGACGAGGTGTACGGCCAGCACAATTGGCCGGGGCTTCCGCCCGGACATATCGGCCTGAATCCGGGACCGATGATGGCGGCGGCCGATCGGGTCGAGATCACCATTACCGGTCGCGGCGGGCATGGCGCGCATCCGCACCTGACGGTCGACCCGGTGCTGATCGCCGCGCACTTGATCACCGCCGCGCAGTCGATCGTTGCGCGCAACGTTGCGCCGCTGGAGGCGGCGGTCGTTTCGCTGTGCGCGATCAACTCGGGCAACCTGGACGCGTTCAGCGTGGTGCCGCGGGAAGCGAAGATCTCCGGCACCGTGCGCGCCTTTCAGCACAGCGTGCAGGAACAGATCGAGAAGCGGCTGCGCGAACTGGCCGAACTGACGGCGCGCGGCTTCGGCGGACAGGCCACGGTGGTGTATCAGCGCATGTACCCGGCCACGATCAACCACAAGCCGAACTACGAGTTCGCGGCGACGGTGGCAGAGGAACTGGTCGGCCGCGAGCGCGTTGCGCGCAACCTGCCGCCGTCGATGGGCGCCGAGGATTTTGCGTTCATGCTGCAGGTCAAGCCGGGTTGTTACGCACGGTTGGGGCAGGGCGGCGGCGAGAGCTGCTGGCTGCATTCAACTCGATATGATTTCAATGACGCGGTGATCCCGCTCGGCGCCGGTTTTCTGGCCGCGCTGGCCGAGCGACGAATGCCGTTGGTGACGAGCCGATAGGAGGAGCGATCCATGAATTTCCGTTTGAATCTCACACGCCTCGCGCTGGCTGCCGCGCTTGGCGTCGTTGCGCTGGGCGCGGCAATGGAGCCGGCTGAAGCCAAGACGCTGCGCATGGCGAATCAGGGCGATCCGTTGTCGATGGATCCGCATTCGCTGAACGAAACGCTGCAACTGACGTTCCTGAGCAACGTCTACGAGGGCCTCGTGGGCTACGGCAAGGACCTGAAGATCATTCCTGCCCTGGCCACCGACTGGAAACAGACGGCTCCGACCGTGTGGCGCTTCAACCTTCGCAAGGGCGTGAAGTTCCACGACGGCACGCCGTTCACTGCAGACGACGTGATCTTCTCCTATGAGCGCGCCAAGGCAGACGGTTCCGACATGAAGGCTTACGTCGGTTCGGTGAAGGAGATTCGCAAGATTGACGACTACGCGATCGACTTTGTCACCGAGACGCCCAATCCGATCCTGCCCAACGTCTTCGTGCGCTGGCTGATCATGAGCAAGAAATGGTGCGCCGACAATCGGGCCGAGCGCCCGGTCGACAAGCGCAAGGGTATCGAGAACACAGCCTCCTTCAAGGCCAACGGCACCGGCCCGTTCCGCGTCAGATCGCGCGACCCCGGCAACCGCACTGTCCTGGTCCGCAATCCGAACCACTGGGACAAGAGCATCGAGACCAATATCGACGAGGTGGTGTTCACGCCGATTGCAAATGCGTCCACGCGCGTCGCTGCGCTGATCTCCGGCGAAATCGACATGATGGAGCCGGTGCCGGTCCAGGACGTCGCGCGCATCAACGCCACCGCGGGAGCGATGGCGTTGCAGGGGCCGGAACTCCGAACCATCTTCCTCGGCATGGACCAGAAGCGCGACGAACTGCTGTTCTCGAGCGTCAAGGGCAAGAACCCGTTCAAGGACAAGCGCGTACGGCAGGCGTTTTACCAGTCGATCGATATCGAGGCGATCAAGAGCAACGTCATGCGGGGCGCGGCGACGCCTGCTGGTCTGATGGAAGCGCCCGGCGTGGCGGGATTTCCCGCCGATCTGAACAGGCGGTTGCCATACGACACAGAGGGCGCGAAGAAGTTGCTCGCCGACGCCGGCTATCCGAATGGCTTTGAGGTCGGCATGAACTGCCCGAACGATCGCTATGTCAATGATGCTGCGATCTGCCAGGCGGTGGCTGCGATGCTGGCGCGGATCGGGGTCAAGGTAAACCTGATGGCGGAGAGCAAGGCGACTTACTTTCCGAAGATCCTGTCGCGCAACACATCTTTCTATCTTCTGGGGTGGACGCCGTCGACCGTCGATTCGCACGACCCGCTGTATTCGCTGATGGCTACGCCCGGCGCAGGTGGACAGGGACAGTTCAACCTCGGCAGCTACAGCAATCCAAAGCTCGATGAGCTGACGGCGAAGATCCAGTCCGAGACCGATCTGGCCAAGCGCAATGCGATGATCCGCGAGGCGATGAAGATCCACCAGGATGACATCGGCCACATTCCGCTGCACCAGCAGGCGCTGGCGTGGGGTGCGAAGAAGAATCTGAGCTTGGTGCAGCTTCCGTCCAATGACATCTTTGTCAAGTGGATGGTGCTGAAATGAGTCGGGCGTCGGGAGTCGGGAGTCGGGTGATTGGATCCAGTCGTCAAGCATCTCTGGACTGCCGTGATTGTGTGTTGATTCAACCAGGCGTCCGCGTCGGTTGGCTGGGTGCTGCGCCCGACTCCCGACACCCGACTCCCGACTGAAATGTCCGCTCTCGCCCGCTTCTGGGACAGCGACGTTGCCTACAGCTTCCGCAAGTCGCCGGTGGCGATCGGCGCATCCGTGGTCGCACTGGTGCTGATCCTTTCCGCGGTGTTCGCGCACTGGGTCGCGCCGCTGAATCCGTTCGACCTGGCGACCATCAATCTGCTCGATGCGTCGAAGCCGCCCGCATGGCTCGATGGCGGCGAACGCAGATTCATCTTCGGTACCGACGATCAGGGTCGCGATGTGTACTCCGCCATCCTGTTCGGAATGAGGATTTCCCTTCTGATCGGCGTGGCATCGGTGGTGCTGTCGATCATCCTGGGCGTCGGCCTCGGTCTGCTGTCTGGTTACGTCGGCGGGCGCGTGGATGCGTTCATCATGCGCATCTGCGACGTGATGCTGTCGTTTCCGGCGATCCTGGTTGCGTTGCTGATCGATGGGGTGTTCCGCGCGGTCCTGCCGCGCGACGCTCATAACGATGTCGCCTTTGGCGTGCTGGTGCTGGCGATCGCGTTGTCGGGCTGGGTGCAGTACGCGCGCACGGTGCGTGGCTCCACCATGGTCGAGAAGAACAAGGAATACGTTCAGGCGGCGCGCGTGATCGGTGTGCGGCCTCTTGCCATCATGTTCAAGCACGTGCTGCCGAACGTTCTCGGTCCGGTGCTGGTGCTGGCGACGGTGCACATCGCCACTGCCATCATCACCGAGGCGACGCTCTCGTTCCTCGGTGTCGGCGTGCCGCCCACGACGCCGTCGCTGGGGACGTTGATCCGGATCGGCAACG
>DAITAC010000066.1:0-24007 GCA_036824465.1 Burkholderiaceae bacterium | reverse complement strand
CCGGGGCGGTCAGCTTTGCGACCGAAGCGAGTGTGTTCACCAACTTTGGTATCCCAACCGTCGTGCTCGGGCCTGGCAGCATCGCGCAGGCGCACAAACCGGACGAGTACATCACGTACGACCAGGTGGCGGCGTGTGAGCAACTGTTTGCTCGGATGATTGAAGCAACGCCGCCGGGCCGATGATTGCAACCGTGGCGCCCATCGAAACGGTCGTCAAGGCTGCCTGCCCGCACGACTGTCCCGACACGTGCGCGATGCTGGTCACGGTCGAGCAGCGGCAGGGCAAGCGCGTCGCGATCAAGATCGCCGGCGACCCGGACCATCCGACCACGCGCGGCACGCTGTGCACCAAGGTCAGCCGCTATCTGGAACGCACCTATCACCCGGATCGCGTGCTGCATCCGCTGAAGCGGATCGGGAAGAAAGGCGAAGGCAAGTTCGTCCGCGTGTCGTGGGACAGCGCGCTCGACGACATCGCAGCGCAGCTGAAGACCATCGCTGCGGTCGATCCACAGCGCATCGTGCCGTATTCGTACGCCGGCACGATGGGGCTGGTGCAGGGCGAGTCGATGGCACAGCGCTTCTTCCACAAACTCGGCGCGAGTTTCCTCGATCGCACCATCTGCGCCAGTGCCGGCGCCGAGGCGATGAACTACACGCTCGGCACGCGCACCGGCCCGGCGATGGAAGCGTTTGTCGACGCGAAGCTGATCGTTTTCTGGGGCACGAACGCGATTGCGTCGAACCTGCACCTGTGGAGCTTCGCGCAGGAGGCCAAGCGCAAAGGCGCGAAGCTGGTTGCGATCGATCCATACCGGTCGCTGACCGCGGAGAAATGCCACCAGCACATCGCATTGCTGCCCGGCACGGACGGTGCCCTGGCGCTTGCGCTGATGCACGTGCTGATTCGCGAAGGCTGGATCGACCGCGAGTACATCGAGCGCCACACGCTGGGATTCGATGCGCTCGCGGCGCGCGCACGCGAGTTCGGTCCGGCGCGTGCCGCGCAGTTGTGCGGCATCAGCGCGCAGGAAATCGATCAGCTCGCGCACGACTACTGGCATAGCCGCCCGGCGGCGATCCGGTTGAACTACGGCATGCAGCGTGTCGCAGGTGGGGGCAATGCAGTTCGTGCCGTTGCCTGCCTGCCCGCACTCGCAGGCCACTGGCGCGATCCTGCCGGCGGGGTGCTGTTGTCCACCAGCGGCGAATTCCATGTCGACAGCGAGCATCTGTATCACCCGGAACTGCTCGCAGGAAGACGGCCGCGCACGATCAACATGAGCACGATCGGGCACGAGCTCGCGCACGCGAACCCGCCGATCGACGCATTGATCGTCTACAACAGCAATCCGGTCGCGGTGGCGCCCGACTCGAAGACGGTGGCGCGGGGCTTTGCGCGCGAAGACCTCTTCACGGTCGTGCTTGAACATTTCCGCACCGACACGGCCGACTATGCCGACTATGTCCTGCCCGCGACCACGCAGCTGGAACACGTCGATGTGCTCAAGCCGTACGGCCACCTCTACGTAATCGCCAACAGCGCCGCAATCGATCCGGTGGGCGAGGCATTGCCGAACACGGAGATCTTCCGCCGCCTGGCCGCGAGGATGGGATTCACCGAGCCGTGCTTCTCCGAACGCGACGAAGACATCGCCGCGCAGGCATTCCGCAAGTCGGGCACCACGGCGAATTACGACTGGCAGATCGCCAAGACACAAGGCTGGCAGCGACTCGCTGTGCCGCAGCGCTATGCGCCCTTCGCGGAGGGCAACTTCCCGACGCCGAGCGGCAAGTGCGAATTCCGTTCGCAGCGGCTTGCCGACATGGGGCTCGACCCGCTGCCCGGCTACGTGCCACCGAACGAAGGGCCGGTCAGCAATCCGCAACTGGCGCAACGTTTTCCGCTGGCAATGATTTCCCCGCCGGCGCGCAACTTCCTCAACAGCACGTTCGTGAATGTGCAGAGCCTGCGCGACACGGAGGGCGAACCGCATCTTGAGGTTCACCCGGAGGACGCCGCCGCGCGGGGCATTGTCGACGGCGACCCGGTGCGCGTCTTCAACGACCGCGGCTCGTTTTCGCTCGCGGCGCGTGTGACGGACCGTGCGCGGAAAGGCATGGTCGTCGCGCTATCGATCTGGTGGAAGAAACTGGCGCGCGACGGCAGGAACGCCAACGAAGTCACCAGCCCGGCACTGACCGACATCGGCCGCGCGCCGACTTTTTACGACTGCCTGGTGCAGGTCGAACGCGCTTGAGCGGCCGGGCTGGGCGCAACCCTGCCGCGACCACCGGGGTTAATGAGATAGGTTCTAGACTTGCGTTTGGAGGTTTCGCATGGGTGCACGCCTTCCGATCGATCATCAACTGCTGGCCGCTTTCTGCCGTCGCCACAAGATCCGCCGCCTTTCCCTGTTCGGATCGACCGCGCGCGGAATCGCGCGACCTGACAGCGACATCGACTTACTGGTCGAATTCGCGCCAGATCAGCACCCGGGGCTGATCGGCCTGGCCGGGATCGAGGTTGAGCTATCCGATCTGTTGGGTGGTAAATCAGTGGACCTGCGAACCGTTGGAGACCTGAGTCGGTATTTCCGCGACGAAGTGCAGCGGCAGGCTGAGGTCCAGTATGCAGAGTGATGACCACATCCGGCTGAGACATATGCTGGATGCGGCACGCGAGGCGACCATGTTTGTCGCTGGACGCGATCGGGACGAGCTTGATACGAATCGGATGTTGCTATTGGCGCTGGTCAAAAGCATTGAAATCCTTGGCGAGGCGGGCAGCAAAGTCTCGGAGGAAACGCAGACCGAGTTGAGCGAGATTCCGTGGCGAAGCATCGTCGCGATGCGCAATCGCCTGATTCATGGGTACTTCGACATCGACGCCGAGATCGTGTGGCGAACCGTGAAATCGGAGTTACCGCTGCTGATCGAGGCCCTAGGCAATCGACTACAGCAATATTGAGCGGCCGTTGGGAGGAGCGCCGACATATCGGTATCCACTTCTGGAAGACCGCGGGCGCGACTCCTGACAAGGAACAGAAGCGCGATTCCGGGTGACATTGACTCCCGGCGATAACACATTCCCGCTTGTGCAAGCGCGTTTCACGGGCGATGATCCGCCCGCTTTCACCGGCCTTTCCCGATGCGCTTCATTGCCTCGCTCTGCCTGCTGCTGCTCGCGCTGTCGACCGCCGCGGTCTCGGCCGCCGATGGGCAATGGGTGCATGCGTACGCCGCGTTCGGCGAACCGAAGTATGCGCGCGGGTTCACGCACTTCGAGTACGTAAACCCGGACGCGCCGAAGGGCGGCACGCTGTATCTGCGCAATCCGGACCGCCGTTCGAGCTTCGACAAGTTCAATTACTTCACCGTCAAAGGCAACGCGCCGGCCGGGCTGCAGATCTTCATGAACGAGCCGCTCGCGATCCGCAGCGGCGACGAAGCGCTGACGATGTACGGATTGCTCGCCGAGGAGATGCTGGTGGCGCCGGACAAATCGTCGATCACGTTTCGCCTGAATCCGAAGGCCCGCTTCAACAACGGCGATCCGGTGCTGGCCGAGGATGTGAAGCACAGTTTCGATTCCCTGACCAGCAAGTATGCAGCGCCGATCTACCAGACCGGCTTCGCCGGCGCGGAGAAGGCGGTGGTACTGGACGAGCGCACCGTACGCTTCGACCTGCGCGATCGCAGCAACGACACGCTGTTCGCTATTGGCACGACGATGCGCATCTTTTCGCGCAAGTGGGGCATGGGACCGGACGGCAAGGCCAAGCGCTTCGACGAGATCGTCACCGAGTATCCGATCGCGAGCGGCCCTTACCTGATCGCGGTAGCAGACTCAGGCCGCCGGCTCGAATTCAAGCGCCGTCCTGATTACTGGGCGAAGGATCACCCCGTGCGGCGCGGCTTCTTCAATTTCGACCGCGTTGTCTACCGCTACTACAAAGATGAGGCGGTCGCGACCGAGGCGTTCAAGGCCGGCGAATTCGATATCGTCAAGGTGTACGGCGCGCGCACGTGGTTTCGCCACCATCAGGGAGTCAAGTGGCGGGACGGTCGCATCAAGAAGCAGCAGTTCGACACTGCGACCGGTCAGGGATTGCAGTCATACCAGCTCAATCTGCGGCGACCGATCTTCCAGGACATCCGTGTGCGGGAAGCGCTTGTCTGGTCATATGACTACGAGACCAACAATCGCTACCGCCTGTTTCATCGTGCCAACAGTCTGTTCAACAACTCCGACTTCGCGGCGGAGGGATTGCCGTCGCCGGGCGAACTGCAACTGCTGGAGCCGTTTCGCAAGGATCTGCCGCCGCAGGTGTTCGGCCCGCCCTTTGTGGCGCCGCGCACGGATGGCGATTCCCACAAGCTGCGCCAGAACCTGTTGCGCGCGCGTGCGCTGCTGGAGGAGGCCGGTTGGAAGCTGGATGACAAGGGCGTACTGCGCGACGCCAAGGGCGAGCCATTCGAATTCGAATACCTGAGTCCCGGCGAGAACACGGCACGCGAAGATGCATGGCAGCGCAATCTGGACAAGCTCGGCATCAAGCTCAGGGTGCGGCAGGTCGACTTTGCCCTGTACACGCGCCGGCTGGAGGAATACGACTTCGACATGATTACCATCGTCGAGGGCGATTTCACTCTGCCCTCGGCGGCGGACTACACGACGCTCTACAGCAGCAAGTCGGCCGACGAGAAGGGAAACAACAACTTCCGGGGCGTCAAGAGCGCGGCGGTCGATCACATTCTCGAGGCGATGAGCAGCGCGAAGACAATGCAGGAACTGCGCGACGCCTGCCGCGCGCTCGACCGTGTGGTGATGTGGAACTACTGGCAGATGCCTGAGCTTTGGTTCGCAGCCGAGCTCGCTTCATACTGGGACAAGTTCGGCATCCCGGCGGCGCGGCCGAAGTACTTCACCATCGACAGCGGACTGGTCGACACTCCTGCGTGGCCGATCATTGCGTGGTGGATCAAGGACCCGGCGAAACGATGAGATCGCGATGCTGACCTACATCCTGAAGCGGCTGCTGCTGATGGTGCCCACGCTGATCGGCGCGCTGACCGTCACGTTCGTCGTGATTCAGTTCGTTCCCGGCGGGCCGGTCGAGCAGATCATGGCCGAGGCACGCGCCGGCCAGCGCGGTGAAGGCGTCGCATACAAGGCCGGCCGCGATATCGACAAGAAGCAGATCGAGGAACTGAAGAAGCTCTACGGCTTCGACAAGCCGGTGCACGTGCGCTACTGGGAGATGCTCAAGGGTTTTGCGCAGTTCGACCTGGGGCGCAGCTTCCTGCAGAACAAGGAGGTGTGGCAACTGATCAAGGAGAAGCTGCCGGTGTCGATCTCGCTCGGCGTGTGGACGTTCCTGATCTCCTACCTGATCTCGATTCCGCTTGGCGTGGCCAAGGCGGTGCGCGAAGGTTCGCACTTCGACGCGGTAACGACGGTCGCGGTGCTGGTCGGCTACGCAATCCCGGGTTTCGTGCTCGGCGTGCTGCTGATCGTGCTGTTCGCCGGCGGCACCTTCTTCGACTGGTTTCCGTTGCGCGGCCTGACATCCGACAACTGGGAAGAGTTGAGTTGGCCGGCGCGCATCGCTGACTACTTCTGGCACCTGACGCTGCCGCTCGTCTGTCTGGTGATCGGCAGCTTCGCGACTATCACGATGCTGACCAAGAACACCTTCGTCGAGGAAATCCGCAAGCAGTACGTGCTGGTCGCGCGCGCCAAGGGCCTGTCGCAGCAGCGCGTTCTGTACAAGCACATCTTCCGCAATGCGCTGATCCCGCTGGTCACCGGCTTCCCGGCCGCATTCGTCGGTGCGTTCTTCACCGGCGCGCTGCTGATCGAAACACTGTTCTCGCTCGACGGGCTCGGCCTGTTGTCGTATGAATCGGTGGTGCGGCGTGACTATCCGGTCGTGCTCGGGTCGCTCTATCTCTTCACACTGATCGGACTGGTGGTGAAACTGGTCTCCGATCTGCTGTACGTGGTGGTCGATCCGCGGGTCCAGTTCGAAAGCGTGGCCAAGTGAGCGCGGTCGTCGCAACACCCGCCAAGGCGGTCGCCTCCCGACCGCGCTCGCCCAACCAGCGCGCGTGGGCGCGCTTCAAGCGCAACCGCATCGGCTATGTATCGCTGTGGGTCTTCCTGGGCATGCTGCTGGTGGCGACGTTTGCAGAGTTCATCAGCAACGACAAGCCGCTGGTGGCCAGGTATCAGGGCGAATGGTTCCTCCCCGTGCTGAACAATCCGCCCGAGACGCAGTTCGGCGGTGACTTCAAGACACCGACCGACTGGAAGGATCCGCTGATCGTCGAGCGCTTCAAGCAACCGGGCAACTGGGCGCTGTATGCGCTCAATCCGCACTCGGCAACGTCGCTCAACTACTTCCAGAAACCGCCGAATCCCGCGCCGCCGGGCGAGTCGAGTGTGATGGGCACCGACGAAGTCGGGCGCGACATGGTGGCACGCCTGATCTACGGATTCCGCGTCAGCATCTACTTCGCGCTGGCGTTGACGGTGGTCGGCACTGCGATCGGCGTGCTGATGGGCGCGCTCCAGGGTTTCTTCGGCGGCCGCCTCGACCTCGGCATGCAGCGGCTGATCGAGATCTGGAACTCGATCCCCGAGTTGTACCTGCTGATCATCTTTGCCTCCATCTTTGCGCCGTCACTGCTGCTGCTGCTGATCCTATTGTCGGTCTGGGGCTGGATCGGGCTGTCCGACTACGTGCGCGCCGAATTCCTGCGCAACCGTAACCTTGAATTCGTCAAGGCGGCGCGCGCGCTGGGGCTGTCGAACCTGCAGATTGTCTGGCGCCACGTGCTGCCGAACTCGCTGACGCCGGTGATCACGTTCCTGCCCTTCCGAATGAGCGGCGCGATCCTGGCGCTCACATCGCTCGACTTCCTCGGGCTTGGGGTGCCGCCGTCGGTGCCGTCGCTGGGCGACCTGCTGCGGCAGGGCAAGTCCAACCTCGATTCGTGGTGGATCATCGTGCCGACCTTCGTGCTGCTGGTCGTGACGATGGCCCTGCTCACTTTCATTGGCGACGCGCTGCGCGACGCGTTTGATACGAGAAAGTCATGAGCGAACCGTTGCTGTCGATCGAGAATCTCGTCGTCCGCTTCGGCGATGCGCGCGTGGTTGACGATGTGTCGTTCACGATCGCCGCTGGAGAGAAGTTCGCCCTCGTGGGCGAATCCGGCTCGGGCAAATCGATCACCGCGCTGTCGGTGTTGCGGCTGGTCGATGCGGCGGTCACCACCGGGGCAATTCGTTTCGGCGGTGAAGACCTTTGCGCGAAGAGTGAACGCGAGATGCGAGGGCTACGCGGCCGCGACATCGCGATGATCTTCCAGGAGCCGATGACGGCGCTCAATCCCTTGTACACGGTCGGCAACCAGATCGGCGAAGTGCTCGAACTGCACGAAGGCCTGCGGCCCAACGCGGCGCGCGCGCGCGCGATCGAGTTGCTGGCGAAGACTCAAATCCCCGAGCCCGAGCGGCGCATCGATGTCTATCCGCATCAGTTATCGGGCGGGCAGCGGCAACGCGCGATGATCGCCATGGCGCTTGCATGCAAGCCGAAGCTGCTCATTGCCGATGAACCGACCACGGCGCTGGACGTGACGGTCCAGGCGCAGATCCTGCTGCTTCTCGACGAACTGCAGCGCGAGATGGGGATGGCGCTGCTCTTCATCACGCATGACCTTAATCTCGTGCGCCGCTTCACGCACCGCGTCGGCGTGATGGAGAAGGGCAAGCTGGTCGAGCAGGGCGTGACGACTGAGGTGTTCGGCAATCCGCAGCATCCGTACACGGTGAAGTTGATCGCGAGCCGGCCGCAGCGCGCAGTGCTGCCGCTGGCGGGCGACGCACCGCTGCTCGTCAGCGGCCGGAACATCGACGTGCATTTCGCGAGCCGGCGCGGCTGGTTCGGCAAACACGTGCTCGAAGCGGTGCGCAAGTCCACCCTTGAGCTGCGGCGCGGCGAAACGCTCGGCATCGTCGGCGAATCCGGCTCGGGCAAAACCACGCTCGGCATGGCGCTGCTCGCATTGCAGCCGATTGCCGGCGGCGAGGTGCATCTGGGCGACACGCGCATCGACGCGGCCGACCGTGCCACGCTGCGCTCGATGCGGCGGCGGATGCAGGTGGTGTTCCAGGACCCGTTTGCATCGCTCAGCCCGCGCATGACGATCGAACAGATTGTCGGCGAGGGGCTCGAACTGCACATGCCCGAACTGAGCGCCGAGCAACGCCGGCAGCGCATCATCGACATGCTGGCTGAGGTCGGGCTGCGCGAAGAAGCCGGCCTCGACGATCTGCTCGGCCGCTATCCGCACGAATTCTCCGGCGGCCAGCGGCAGCGCATCGCGATCGCGCGCGCAGTGATCCTGCGTCCCGAGGTGCTGGTGCTCGATGAACCCACGTCGGCGCTCGACGTGTCCGTGCAGCAGCAGGTGCTGAAGGTGCTTTCCGACCTGCAGGCGCACTACGGCATGAGCTACATCTTCATCAGCCATGATCTAGCGCTGATGCGGGCGATGTGCCATCGCGTGTTGGTGATGAAGGATGGCGAAATCGTCGAGCAGGGCGAAGCGCTGGCCCTGTTCGCCAATCCGCGGCACGCATACACGCGCGCGCTGCTCGACGCCGCGCACCTGGCGTAGTTGGCCGGATTCCGGGTGCCTTCGCTGACCTGATGCAAGTGGTGCGCGGGCAACCGTCGCACAATGGACTCAGCCGCAAAGCCGCATCGCACCGAGAAACGCATGAAGCAATCGTGGACACTCGCGCGCGTGGCCGGAATCGAGATCCGCGTCCATGTGACCTTCTTCCTGCTGCTGGCATGGTACGGGTTGATTTCCTGGGCTGATACGCGCACGTTCGAAGGGCTCGCGAACGGCGTGGCGCTGATCATCGTCGTGTTCGGCTGCGTGGTGCTGCACGAGCTTGGCCATGCAACGGCCGCGCGCCGCTACGGGATCCGAACGCGTGACATCACGCTGCTGCCGATCGGAGGCGTGGCGCGCCTGCAGGGGATGCCGGAAAAACCGTCGCAGGAAATCGTGATCGCGCTCGCCGGACCGGCGGTCAATCTCGTGATCGCCATGTTTCTGGCGCTGATGATCGGCGATCAGGTAGTGGACCTGAGCCTGCTGTCTGGTGACGAGAAGGAGATCTCGTTCGCGGTCAGTGTCCTTGCGGTCAACCTGATGCTGGCGATCTTCAATCTGACGCCGGCATTCCCCATGGATGGCGGGCGCGTGCTGCGCGCCGCGCTGGCGCTGCGGTTCGGGCAACTGCGTGCGACCCGCATGGCGGCGCGTGTCGGACGGGGTTTCGCGGTCCTCTTCGCGGTGCTGGGACTGCTCTACAACCCGATGCTGATGCTGATCGCGCTGTTCATCTGGATCGGCGCGGCGATGGAGGCGGCTGATGTCGAGCTGCGCGCCGCGCTCGCCGGCATGCCTTTGCGCAGCGTGCTGGTGACCGACTTCCGGACGCTTGCGCCCGAGAACACGCTGGCTGATGCAGTGTCGCTGACGCTTTCTGGCACGCAGAAGGATATTCCCATCATCGATCGTTCTCAGCGTTTCATCGGGCTGCTGTCGCAGGCGGCGCTTCTGCGCGGACTGAGCGCGCAGGGCGACGCATCCACCGTTGGCGAGTGGATGCGGCGCGATGTGGCCACTGCACGCGCCGACGAGTCGCTCGAGACGATCTGGCAGCGACTGCGCGAAGGCGACGGCCACCTGCTGCCGGTGATCGATAGCGAACGGCTGATCGGCCTGATCGACCTCGACAATCTGCTCGAACTGTCGCGCTTCCGCGCCGCGCTCGAGCGGCACGGTGCGGCCGGGTGAGGCGCCCACCTTGAGATGAAGACCGACCCCGCGCTCGTTCGACACTCGGAGTTGATCGCCGGGCTGATGCAGACCGCCGCGTACTCGCACCCGGTCGACCGCGTCGAGCTGATCGAGACGCACATCTCGTCGGTGCTGCTGGCCGGCGAGTTTGCCTACAAGATCAAGAAACCGGTCAATCTGGGCTTCGTTGACTTCTCAACGCTCGCCCGGCGCCGCCTGTACTGCGAAGAGGAGATCCGGCTGAACCGGCGCACCGCGCCGCAGCTGTACCTCGATGCCGTGCCGATCACGGGCACCGAAGCGCAGCCGCGCATCGGCGGTGATGGCAACGTGATCGAGTATGCGGTGCGGATGCGCCGCTTTGAAGACGAAGCATTGCTCGACCGGCGTGCACGTCGCGGCGAACTCGCGGCCGACGAGATCGATCGGCTGGCGCAGGCGATTGCGGACTTTCATGCAGTGGCTGCCCGCGCGACACGGGAATCCGGCTACGGCACGCCCGACCGTGCGATCGACTGGGCGCGCGAGAACTTCTCGCAGTTGCAGGCGCGGCCGCTGGCGGGAGTCCAGGCGACGCTGGATCAACTGCTCCAGTGGACTGAGCGCGAATTCGAGGGCCGACGCGCGTCGATGGCGCGGCGACTCGAAGGCGGACAGGTGCGCGAATGCCACGGCGATCTGCACCTGGGCAACATCGTGCTGCTCAACGGGTGTCCGACCCTGTTCGATGCGATCGAATTCAATCCGCAGCTGCGCTGGATCGACGTCATCAACGACCTCGCATTCGCGTTCATGGATCTGTTCGACCACGGGCTGGAGCGCTTTGCCTGGCGCCTGCTCGATCGCTATCTGCAGGCCACCGGTGAGTACGCGGGTCTGGAGGTGCTGCGCTTCTATGCGGTGTATCGCGCGCTGGTCCGCGCGAAAGTCGCGCGCATCCGCGCGGACCAGCCCAGCATCAGCGCGGACGAGCACGCGGGAGCGCTCGCCCACTGCGCGCATTACGTGCGACTGGCCGATTCGCTGTCGCAGATCAGACTGCCACGGCCGCTGCTGGTGATCACGTTCGGCCTTTCGGGCGCGGGCAAGACGACGGTAGCAAGCCTGCTGCTGGAGCGGCTCGGGGCGCTGCGCGTGCGCTCCGACGTCGAACGCAAGCGGCTGTTCAGCGTCGCGCGCGGTACGCGGCTGGTAGATGGGGCGCTCACGGCGATGTATGCGCACGATGCCACCCGCCGCACGTATGCACGCCTTTTCGAACTGGCGCGCACCATCACCGCCGCGGGCTACCCGGCGATCATCGATGCGGCGTTTCTGCGCCGTGCCGAGCGCGACGAATTCCGTGCGCTGGCGGGCACGCTTGGCGCGCGCTTCGTGCTGATCGAATGCACGGCGCCGGCCGATGTGCTGCGCGCGCGCATCGCGCGCCGCATGGAGCAGGGGAGCGATGCATCCGATGCGACGGTCGCCGTACTCGAGCGCCAGCTCGCCACGCATGAACCGGTGGCGCCAGACGAGCGCGCCGCGTGCTGGCAGGTGCGCACCGACGTCGATCCGGCGGCGCTTGAAGTACGCTGTGACGAAGTCGCGGCGCAAATCGCCGCGGCGGACTGACGATGCGGATCATCGATGTCTTCAATGGGGATGCGGACGGCATCTGCGCGTTGCATCAGTTGCGCCTCGCACAGCCGGCGGCGTCCGAACTGGTGACGGGACTGAAGCGTGAAATTGAATTGCTCGCGCGCGTCGAGGCCAGCGCCGAATCGGACATCACGGTGCTGGACATTTCACTGGCGCGCAATCGCACGGCGCTCGACCGGCTGCTGCAATGCGGTGCGCGGGTGCGCTGGTTCGATCATCACTTCGCGGGTGATGCCCCGTCTCATCGACAGCTCGAACTGCACATCGATCCGGCGCCCGACGTCTGCACCAGTCTTCTGGTGGATCGCTTTCTCGGCGGCCGGTTTGCGCGCTGGGCCGTGGTCGGCGCGTTCGGCGACAACCTGGTTGCGGTCGCATCGAAGCGCGCCGCCGTGCTTGGGCTGACCCCGGCGCAAGTCGCTCAGTTGCGTGACCTGGGCGAGTCCCTGAACTACAACGGCTACGGCGACACGGTTGCCGATGTCCTGATCCATCCGCGCGAGCTCTACCTTCGGCTGCAGCCGTTTGACGATCCGGCGATTTTCGCCACGACCGACCCGATCGTCGCTGAACTGGTCGGTTGCCGTGCCGACGATCTGGCGCGGGCCTTGGAGATTGCTCCGCAGTTCGCAACGGCAGCCTGTGCGGCATACCTGCTGCCCGATGAGCCCTGGAGCCGTCGCGTGATCGGCACGTTCGCGCATCGGCTCGCAAACGAGAATGCAAATCGGATGCATGCCGTTCTCAGGCGCAATGCGGACGACACCTACACCGTCAGTGTGCGTGCGCCGCTTTCATCGCCGCGCGGCGCCGATACTCTATGCCGGCAGTTCGAAGGAAGCGGGCGCGCCGGCGCCGCTGGAATCGATCGTTTGCCGGCATCACAACTTGATTCCTTTGTGCAGGCGATGCAGCACGCCAGTTCGCACAGCGGACTTGGATGATGTGATTGCGTCAACGCGACGCGATCCCAACTAGGAGTCCTTCGCATCAATCGAGCGGTATGCGTCGATTGAAGCCAACTTTGATCCGCATCACTGCTTTGCTTGCCATCGCGCATCTTCTCGACGAGAAACGCAGCACAATGCAAACAGTAGCGAGGGGTAACGGCGGATTGGCCTTAAGACGCCACCTCGACCCGCCGGATCCTTCGGCGGGGGACTAAGTGAAAATCCTGATTCCAGTCGACGGCAGCCGGTTAAGCAAGGCAGCGGTCGATTTCGTCTTGTCGCGCTCGATGCTGATCGGCACCGCGCCCGAAATCCTGCTGGTCAATGCGCAATGGCCGATATCGACGCAGGCGGAGCGCATCATCGGTCGCGCCGCGACGCGCAGCATTTACCAGGAGCAAGCGGAGAAGATCGCCAAATCGTCCCTTGCGCAACTCAAGCGCGCCGGGGTCAATGCGATTCTCAAAGCGGTGGTCGGCAGCCCGGGCGAAGCGATCGCCCACGAGGCAACCCGGAGCGGCACCGACCTGATCGTCATGGGATCGCACGGCCGTTCCGAGTTCACGCGCATGCTGCTGGGCTCGGTCGCCTACGGCGTGCTCGCCAAGACCCGTGTCCCGGTGCTTCTGTTGCGCGGCAAGGCGGTGCCGACACGTGATTCGCTGCGCGTGGCGGTCGCCGTGGACGGCAGCCGGCTCAGTCTCGAAGCGGTGAAGTACGCGATGCGACACCGTGAGATGTTTGGTGCTCGGCCGACCTTCGCACTGCTGCATGTCGCGTCCAACTTCGTCACGCCGGTGGTGGGCGACATGATGAGCGCGGCAACGCCCGTGTTCACGGCGGAAGAGATTACAAAGATGCAGGACGCGGCGTTCGAGGCCGCGTTTGCACCGGCACGCAAAATGATGCGCCAGGCGCAGGTACCGTTTACTGAAGTGCGACTGGTTGGCGTGGCGGGCGACGAAGTTGCCGCCTACGCGCGGAAGGACGCCGACCTGACGCTGCTGGGTTCGCATGGCTATGGCGCGTTCAAGGCCGCGGTGCTGGGCTCGGTCGCGATGCGCGTGGCCGCCAGCGGGAAAACGCCGCTGCTGATCGTGCGGCCGCGCGGCGCTCGGCATTGAAGGAAAGATGCAGCAAGGGAGTCGAAGATGACAACAAACAGCCAATGGATCGTCGTTGCCAACGGATCGCGTGCGGCGTTCTACAGCCGCAACCTGGATGACGAGGAGTTCGCGCTGAAACTGGAAGGGGAGTTCACGCACCCCGACAGCCGCCGCAAAGGCATCGACCTCGTCACCGATCGGCCGGGCGCCGTCCGCGGCCACGGCAGCGACAGCACGCACTACGTTCAGCGCGTCGGCCCGAAACGCAATGCGCTTGAGCATTTCGGCCTACAGTTGGCGGACGAACTCGACCGATTGCATGGCGCCGGGCGGATCGCACGGCTGACGCTGGTGGCATCGAATCCGATGTTGGGAATCCTGGCTGCGCGTCTACCGCAAGCGGTCCGGGACGCGGTGGACGCGCAGTTCGCACATGACTACACGACGCTGCCCGAACGCGAATTGCGCCAGCGCCTTGCCGAACATCTGAGCGTTGCCCCTTGACGAACATGGAGGACATCATGCTGGGCCTCAAAGGCATCGAGTTGTCGAGCCGCCTTCTGGAAACGGAACCCGATGTGGCGCCGGTGGCGCCGCGGATTGGTCTTCCGGTGATCGGTGCGCGATCGACCCTGGCCGACGTACTGAGACTGCTTGGCCATGACTCGTCCGAGAAGACATCGGCCCTTGAACATCACTTCACCAATCGACGCGTGCATCGCGGGCAGTCGCTGACTGTGTCCGGGCAGCCGTTCGAGAACATGTACCTCGCGCTGTCGGGCAGCTTCAAGAGTACGTTGAATGAGGCCGACGGCACGCAGCAAATCGTCGCATTTCCGATGCGCGGTGACCTGATCGGGCTCGACGCGATTCAGAACACGCGTTATCCGGTCACCGTCACTGCGCTGGAAGAGGCCAACGTCGCAGTGATTCCGCATCGCGAGCTGCTCGAACTGGCGCTGGCATGCCCGGTGCTCGAGCAGGCATTTCTCGAGGCGGTCAGTGCCGAGCTGCTGCGCAACTACCAGGCGATGCGCGCGATGGGTGCGCTCGGCGCCGAAGCGCGGCTGGCGCGTTTTCTGCACGATCTCGGCCAGCGCATGGCGCGCTTCGGCTTCTCTTCGCGCGCGTTCCGGCTGGCAATGACGCGTGCCGATATCGCAAGCTATCTCGGTCTGTCGATCGAGACGGTCAGTCGTGCGTTCACCTCGCTCGCTGCGCGCGGCTATGTCGACGTCAATCGGCGCACGATCTGCATTCTCAATCACGAGCGACTGAGCCATGCGGACGAGTTCGAGCCGCACAGTCTGCAGGTCCAGGTCCATGAGCACACGCAGTCTCGCGGCAGGGGACCGGCGGTGGTCATTCCGGAGGATATGCGGTCGGAGCTAGAACTGGTCAACTGAAGAAGGTCGGGGATCAGTGAACGGGGACGCCGCGGCAACATGTCAGGAAAGCTGCCGTCGAAGGCACAGACGCTGAGGAGCATCGATGACCAACCATGTGCCCGAGGTCGGCGCCCCCGATCCGGAGAAGAAGACATCGCCGATTCTCGATGAAGGCGAGGAGTTCTCGCTGGATCTCGAGCTGGAAAGCGGTGCCTGCTATTACAACGGTGTCGCGTATCCGATCGGTCAGTGGGTGCGCAGCGGATCTGAATTGCTCCACTGCGAGGAGCGCGGCCTGTGGGTGCGCCGCACCGAGGTGATGATCTAGTGGCCTGTAACAGCCAATTCGCAAGCGCCTTGCACGCCTGGCCGGCCGATTGCTTTGTCGCTCGCCTTGCGCGTATGCGTCGGCTACGCGACGCGGCTCGCTTCGCGCACTCGGCTCGCCCAGGCGCGCCTTTCACTCTCGAATCGACTGTTACAGGCCACTAGGTGTCGACGCCGCGGTCTGCTCACTGCGGCGCGTAGTCGAACGTCCAGCGCCTTCCCAGGAAGGTGATGATGTTCAGGTCTGCGCCGGGCGTGGAGAACGTCCACACCGGCGCCCCGGTCGCCAGCTTGCTGAGCTTCTTCGGCCGCGGGTTGACCGCAAGCACTGGCAGTTCGCGCGCGCGCAGCTCCTGCGCTTCTTCGTGGTGCGTGGGGTCGTCACGGTAGAAGAGCCACTCGCGGACAAACGCGTCCTGCATCCGCTCGAGTTCCGGGCGCAACGCCGGCGGCACCGGCCCGGTTCCGCCGATGGGTGACTCGCCTTCGGTCGACCCGACGAACCAGTTGCCGTGCACATCGTTCTGCGCCGACCGGTAGCAGACCGTGTCGCGCGTCGAGTAGTAAGCCTCGAGCACAAAGAAGAAGCTTGGATAGTCGCCTCCGCGCGCGCCGGTGGACCAGCCGTAGACATCGTCACCCTGCACAAACCAGAACGCCGCGCATAGCAACCCCGCGCCGCGCGGCGCGTACGCGATATGCACATGCGGCTCGATCATGTTGTTGCTCGTTATGCCCCGGTTGCGAGCCGGAAGACCTGCGGAACTAGACCACCTTGTGCTTGCCGACGCTCACTCGTTTCGCCTGCATCCCCTCTGCCGCCATCTCCTCGATGAACTGGACGGCAGTGCCAGGCTCAAGGCGTTCGAATGACTGGTTCACAAGGTTATCGCGGCTGAAGTACAAATCGCGGCCATCCGCGGTCTCGATGAAGCCATAGCCTTCTTCCGCAAACACCCGCGCGACGGTTCCATGCTTTGGAACTTCGTGCGTCTTGGTGTCGCCTCGCTGTTCGCGGGCGACTTCCTCGAGCTGGCGCCGTGCCGAATCGAAGGCGTCGCGCACGGCCACAAAGGCGTCCTCGTGGTGGTCACGCGTCACGACAATCTCGTCGCCGGGAACGCGCAGGTCGATCCTCACATTGAATTCGCGTCCCTGCTGGTGGTGTTTGTGCGCCTCTTCGACCGCCACCCGGCAGCTTGTGATACGCGGATGGAACTGCTCGAGCTTCGCTGCGTGTTTGCGGATGTCCGCTTCAAGTGCTTCTGAGCGATCGAACTCTCGCATCGTGATCTGGAGTGGAACTTGCATCTTTGTCACCTTCCTTCAAAGCAATAGCCTCTGGTCGAAACAGGGACCAAAGTGTCGTTGCCCAATGTAGAGGCCATCCTGCTGCCTGCCCGCTCAGCGTGCCCATTGGACGCGCAACAGGTTTTCCTCCTTGTTGTAGTGGTACTCCAGCTTGCCTCTGTAAGCGGCATGCACTGCCTCGCCAATGTCGCGCGCCAGATGCGTATCGGTGGTCGTGATCAGCGCGCCGTCCTCGACGTCCTCAATGGCCATGATGCGTTCGAGCGGGTGCTCGGCCTTTTCATGTGCTTCGCGGTTGCGGGCCAGATGCAGGACTTCATCGCGGTGCGCGGCGAAGAACGCACCCTTCAGCGTCACATAGCCGGCCGGAAACCGGTCGTGGATGCGATGGCAGGCAGGACACAGTTCCTCATGCACGCCCGCCGCCGCCGTGCCCCAGCCCCAGCGTCCCTCGTGATACACCGCCCCGCATTCCGGGCAGCGTGTGGTCTCGGACAGCTTCCTCTTGGACTTGTAGCTGTCGTGAACAAGCTCGTCACGCAACTCCTCCCGCTGCAGCGGGCGCCAGGCTTCGCGTGTGGTTTTCATCGTCTTCCCCTTCTGTACCGCCTGATAAAAACATAGTCGCGTTCAGACCGCGACAGATGATTCCGGTCAGGGCAGCGCATTGCCGGCGGCTCGCCTGTCTTCGGGCGCGCGGTGGATCACGGCGCCCTCGCATCGACTGTGATTTGCGTCAACTTCGACAACGCGACCCGTACAACGAAGGCCGCGTGCGCCTTTGGGAGGGTGCTTCAGGATTGCTCGGACAGGGCGCGCCGCGGCGGACGCCGCCAGACGAGTTCACCGTTGCGATGAACCTCGCGCACACGATGCAGCGGCACTTCGTGCACTGAGCCGTCCGCTTCGACGGCGGTGAAGGAGAAACGGTTGCCGGGATCGAACTGGATGCGCGCGAACGGCACCTGCACGAGACTGCGTTTGACGCGGTCGTAATAACCGATGATGAAATCAGCATGGCCAAAGTCCGGATCCCAGCGGATTCGATCCAGCAGCGAATGAATCGGGATCACGCGCGGCCTCTTACCCGTCTTCGGTCCGGCACATCATCCGTGATCGGTACGGTATTCATCCGCGTCGCGCTCATGAAGTTGCGCGATGCTCTGAACCACCCGCGCCACCTCGTTGTCCGGCAATGGCGGCTGACAGCGGACCCGGTTCCAGGCGAGCAGCAGTTCGAGCGCGACTTCCGGATCGACGCCATGCCAAAGGAGATGCCCGGCGAGCGAGGCGAGGGTCGCGTTGCGCTCGCCTTCGACGACCCCTTCGCGGACGAGACGGCGCCAGTGCATCAGGCCGTGTCCGGCGCGTGTCGCGGCGCGCGTCGGGTCGAGGAACCACGCCGGCAGAGGTGCAATCGCCAACTGATCCGGTGCGCAAGCCGCCGCCCACGCATAACGCCGGCCGCTGGGGTGCACTGAAGGCGGCGCCACCACGCAGCCACCGTCGGCGCGCAGGTCGATGCCGGGATGGACGGCGACGCGGTTGTGCACCGTGCCACCTGGATGCACGAAGTACAGATGTCGACCGCCGCCGCCGGTGATCGCCTCCACGGTACGCGGCAGCGGGCCATGAGCGCGCTCCAGCTGGGTGAGGCTTTCCAGACCGCCGTGCTGCGCATCGACGTCCGCGACCACGAGCTGCGAGATGCGCCCCGTCACGATCCCCACGTTCGCATCAGGCCAGCGCTGGAACCAGTCGTTGATCTCGCTTGCGCTGGCGATGCGGATCTGGAAGTCGAGCCACGCGACCAGCGGGCGCTTGCCGCGCGGCTCGATCGGAATCACCGACCAGCCACGTGCCGCATAGGTGTTTGCCGCCGCCTGGGTATCGCCGGCCGAGTTTGATTTTCGAGCTGCCACAGCGCGTCAGTGGCTGAACAGCATCAACCGGTGAAACGCAACCGAAAACAACTCGTATCCGGCTCTGGTGTTCTTCCAATCCATTTCCATTCCCAGGATTCAGATCTGAATGCGGCTGAGGCCAGGCAGGTGACGCGCGATCAAAGACAATCGGTCGTCTCCTGTTGGCAAGATTGTGCGCGCGGCCGCGGCCTGTGTATCCGGATCGACTACGCGCAGAGTCGATCTGGCCATCCGCGCGCCGGCCGATAACGCCATGAACAAGGGCAAACAAATACTGACGCGGGGACGTAGTGAGCTCGAACGCGGGGCAAAACTTCTGCTCGACAAAGTGACGCTGGCCGATCAAGATCCGGAAGCGGCGATCGGCGAACCCCATGGCTTTGGTGATTGCGAACAATCGGAGCCGCTGGGAACTGAGGCCGCACCCCCGTTGATTCGTGATGCGCGCTGAAACGGCGTTTTGGCCCGTTTCGATCTGCCGCCGACGGGAGCGGCCAGCAGCTTGATCGGCGTCAAGCACCGAACGCCGTACCGATCTAGCTTTTCTTCATTGGAACACCGCGGGAACGTTTATGAAAACAATATTGTTCTCTGGCGTATTCGATTTGCCATGGTGGGGCGTTGCTGCGATCGCACTGGTCCTGACGCACATCACCATCGCCTCTGTCACCATCTTCCTGCATCGCCACCAGGCGCACCACGCGCTCGCTTTGCACCCCGTCGCGAGCCACTTCTTCCGCTTCTGGTTGTGGCTCACCACCGGGATGGTGACCAAGGAGTGGGCTGCGATCCATCGCAAGCACCACGCCAAGTGCGATACCCCCGAGGATCCGCACAGCCCGCAGGTGCTGGGCATCAGCCGTGTTCTGTGGGGAGGCGTCTTCTTGTACGTCAAGGAAGCCCACCGGCCGGAGACCATCGAGCGCTATGGTCACGGCACGCCGGATGACTGGCTGGAACACAATCTTTACTCGCGTTTCCAGTCGCTCGGCCTGATCCTGATGGGCGTTGTCGATGTTCTCCTGTTCGGACTCGTGCCGGGCCTCCTCGTCGTGCTTACCCAGATCGTGTGGATTCCCTTCTGGGCGGCCGGCGTGATCAACGGCATTGGCCATTACTGGGGCTATCGCCATTGGTCGACGCCGGACGCAAGCACCAACATCTTCCCGATCGGCATCCTCATCGGCGGCGAGGAACTGCACAACAACCATCATGCTTACCCGACGTCGGCCAAGCTCTCTTGCAAGTGGTACGAACTGGACATCGGCTGGCTGTATATCCGGCTGCTTGCGGTGCTGCGGCTCGCGCAGGTCAAGCATGTGATGCCGACCCCGCACCTCGCCGCGCCCAAGCCCGCGGTCGATCTGCAAACACTGCAGGCGGTCATCGCCTGCCGCTACGACGTGCTGGCGAAGTACGCCAAGTCGCTCAAGCACATCTATGCCGAAGAGATCGCCAAACTGCGGCACGTTGCGCCTCAGGATGCGCGCGCATTGGAGAGCTTGAAGCCCACGCTGCTGGTGCGCGACGAGAAGATGCTGCGCGATGTCGAACGCGCCAAGCTCTCGTTGACTCTGCCGAAGTCCGGCACGCTGCAGACGATGTATGCGATGCGGCACGAGCTCGCTGCAGTGTGGGGGCGCTCGACCGCCACCCGCGAGCAACTGGTCAAGCAGCTGCAGGACTGGTGCCAGCGCGCCGAGGCCAGCGGCATCCGGTCGCTGGCGGAGTTTTCGCAGCAGCTGCGCCGTTACGCGTAAGCGACATCCTGGCGATCCAGTGAGGTTGAGGTTGCGGCCGTCGGCCAAGTGCGTACCGGTTCTGCAGCGGCTTGTCGCTGGATTGACTCCGCCGTCGGTACCGACTCAAGACTGACCGCGTTGGGGTCGGTTGGCGCAACACGTCACAGGCCTGAGGCTTGGGAAATCCCCGGGCCAAACATCTCCCGCACCAATCCCTTCGCCTCGACACGAGCGAAATCGAGAAAAGCACGCGCGACAGTGGTGAGCCGCTTCCCGCCCGGATAGGCGAGGTACCAGTGGTTCTCCAGCGGGAACCCCCGGACGTCGAGGCACACATACCGCGATGACTCCGGATCGAGCCCAAACGTGTAGCGCGACAGGATCGCGACGCCCATCCCTGCGAGGATCGCCTCCTTGATCGCCTCGTTGGTGCCCAGTTCCATTCGAATTCTGGGCACCAGCCCATGCCCAGCGAATAGCTGCATCGCGATTCGCCGGGTGCCGGATCCGTCTTCGCGAATGAGGAACGGCTCCTCCGCCATCCGTGCAAACGGGATGTTGTCTTCGTGCGCCAGCGGATGATCGTCACGCGCAAGCACCACCAAGGGGTTCGGCAGCAGTTCCTGCACGACCACGTCCTCCAGTTCAGGAGCGTCCGCGAAGATGTAAAGGTCATCCTCGTTGCCGAGCAACCTTTGAACCAGGTTCTGCCGATTGTGCACGTGGACCGAGGTCTCGACTCCAGGATGGCGATCGAGGAACGCTGCCAGCAACCGCGGTGCGAACGACATGCCCGTCGTGCTGACCGCGAGGCGAAGCGAACCGGATTCCAGCGAACGCATGTCTGCCAGCGACTCCTCCACCGACATGAGTGCGCGGAAGACTTCCTGGCAGCCCTCGTAGACGCGCCGGCCCGCATCCGTGAGGTAGATGCGCTTACCAACCTGTTCGAACAGCGGAATGCCGACCGTTTCTGATAGCTTCTTGATCTGCACCGAGGCGGCCGGCTGCGACATGTTCAGCTCCTGCGCCGCCAGCGTGAAGCTGCCGAGGCGCGCGCTTGCCTCGAATAGGCGAAGCTGTGGGAGTGTCCCGTGCCGAAGGTAGCGATGGATGTTCCGTGCTGACATGGCGGACTCCTCTGTCCTGGCGTTGCCATGCCGCTATGCCCCAAATGCAGAGCGGCCTTCACCTCGGGGATGAAGGCCGCCGCCGGGACGTACCTTCACCCTTTGGGCAAAGGTCTCGCTTGCATATTTTGGATGCCGACACAGCCGGGGCCTGAGCCCGTATTGACGACCATGTCGCGGTGGCCAAACCGGCCACCGAAGCTACTCCCCTTTGGAGGGCACCCCGACTACACCGCCGGGGTCCGATTGACTTCTAGCACGGCCCGGGTCTTATCTCAAGTGGATCGCGCAACGATCGTGCGGACTGCCGCCCAGAATCCATCCAATGCCGTTATGCATTCCATTACGAATCGTTGCGGACGCTTCGATTCCGTTATGGATGGCTTTGCAAACTTCAAATGTCCTGCGGTCACGCAGCCATCCATACTTGGCTTGTCGACACACGGCCTCGCCCGCGGTGCGAGCGGCGGCCGGTGGAATTGGAAAGCCAGGGGGATCCGACATGCAGGACAGACAAGCCCACGCAAAACCGGTTGAGGAACTCGTCAGCGGCTTTCAGACCGATCTGTATAGAGGTCTGACACGGCAAGAGGCGGAGGACCGCCTCCGGAGATTCGGCGCGAACGAACTGGTCAAGGAGGAACGCGCGTCGCCGATCAGGCTCTTCCTGGCCCAGTTCAAGAACACGCTGATCCTGATCCTGATTGCGGCAACGGTGCTCTCCGCGGCGCTGGGTGAGATCGTCGACGCGGTCATCATTGCCGTGATCGTGCTGTTCTGCGCCGTGCTCAGCTTTATTCAGGAGTACCGCGCCGATCGGGCCCTGAATGCGCTCAAGAAGATGCTGGCGTCCACGATCACGGTTTTGCGAGACAGCATCGAGGCGCGCGTTCCCTCCCGGGAACTCGTGCCCGGAGATATCCTGCTTCTGGAGGCGGGCGACCGCATTCCGGCCGACGCCCGCCTGGCGGAAATCCATGCTCTGAAATGCGATGAAGCCCCGCTTACCGGTGAGTCCTTCCCCGTCGAAAAATCCCTGACGCTGCTCGCTGCCGATACCGCGGTCGGTGATCGCCGCAACGTCGTGTTCGCCGGGACGACGGTGACCTACGGTCGTGCGAGGGCGATCGTCACGGGCACCGGGATGAATACGGAATTCGGCAAGATTGCCGAACAGGTCGCGACCGTGAGCGTAGAGACGTCTCCGCTGGAGAAGCGAACCGAGGAAATAGGCCGCTGGCTCGGGCTGATCGCGGTCGCTGTATGCGGCGTTGCGATCGTGGTCAGTATCGCGCGCGCGTGGATGGGAGACCAGCTCAACGTCGGGCTCGTTCTGACCATCACCATGTTCGCCATCGCACTGGCGGTAGCGGCGGTTCCTGAGGCGCTGGCTGCCATCGTTACCGGCGCCCTCGCAGTTGGAATGCACGAGATGGCGAAGCGCAACGCGCTCGTGCGACGCATGCCCGCCGTGGAAACGCTCGGATGCACGACGGTGATTTGCTCCGACAAGACGGGCACGCTGACCAAAGGCGAGATGACGGCGCGGCGAGTGTGGGTGGATGGCCGCACCATCGAGGTCGGGGGCGCGGGATATGCCCCCACTGGCAGTTTCGAATCTCCGCTTGCCCCGACCGACAACGCGTCGCGCCTCCTGCTGACGGGGGGCTTGTTGTGCAGCGATGCCGTGCTGAGCGAGGACGCGGGGCGCTGGTTGGTCAAGGGCGACCCCACGGAAGGCGCGCTGGTTGTCTTGGCTGCCAAGGCGGGCCTGCAGCAGCGCGAGGCGCGTCTGGAAGCGCCGAGGATCGCGGAAATCCCGTTCAGCTCGGAACGCAAGCGAATGACCACGGTGCACCAAATGCCCGACGGGCGCCACATCGCGTTCGTGAAAGGGGCTCCCGAAGTCTTACTCGAGCGATGCGCGCAGGTGCAGGGCCACGACCGTGCAGGGCCGCTGGTCGACGCGATCCGAGCCCAGATACTCGCCGCGAGCGAAAGGATGGCGAAGGACGCGTTGCGCGTGCTTGCCCTCGCGTACAAGGAGGTTCGCGCGGACGGACCCCATGACGAGGAGACGGCGGAACGCGAACTGACGTTCCTCGGGCTGGTCGGCATGATGGATCCGCCCCGTGACGAGGCGAAAGAGGCCGTGAAGACCTGCCGCCAGGTGAATATCCGTCCAGTCATGATCACGGGCGACCACATGCTCACCGCCATGGCCGTGGCCGCGGAAGTCGGCATCTATCGCGAGGGCGACATGGTGCTCACGGGTGATGAACTGGGCCGCATGAGCGACGAGAGTTTCGCGCAAATCGTCGACCAGGTGACGGTCTACGCGCGCGTGTCACCCATGGACAAGCTCAAGATCGTGAAGGCGTGGAAAAGCCGCGGAGAGATCGTCGCGATGACGGGCGACGGCGTCAACGACGCGCCGGCGCTGAAGCACGCCGACATCGGCATCGCCATGGGAATCAGCGGAACCGATGTCGCGAAGGAAGCCGCTGACATGGTTCTCGCGGACGACAATTTCGCCACGATCGTGCGGGCGATCGAGCGCGGCCGCTGGATCTACGACAACATCAAGAAGT
>DAITAC010000146.1:0-7767 GCA_036824465.1 Burkholderiaceae bacterium | reverse complement strand
GACCTAGATCACAGTCAGCGATGCTGCCGCAAACCTCAACCACCAATTACAACTGCCACGGACCGTGGCGATGAACCGAGCAACACGAAGGCTCTCCAATCAGACCCACGCTGCAGCGTATGCAGCGGCGGATGAAGCCTCGATGCGATCGCGCACCCGGCCAGCCGGGTCAGTCATTCCAGCGCGGATCGAGCACAAGTTCCCGACTTCAATAGTGACAGAGGAGACTCACCAATGAGACTCACGCGACGGAATTTCATCCAGGCATCGGCCACGTCGGCCGGTCTGCTGGCGGCAGGCTGCGCCACCCAGGCACCGGTCACCAGCGCCATGGCGGAGCGCAAGGCCAAGGGCGCCAGCCCGGCGGAGGGCGATTGGATCGCCAGCACCTGCCAGGGTTGCACTCAATGGTGCGCGATCCAGATCTTCGTGCAGGACGGGCGCGCGGTGCGCGTGCGCGGCAATCCGCTGTCGAAGACCAACCACGGCTACGTCTGCCCGCGCGGCCACCTGATTCCGCAGCAGGTCTACGACCCGGACCGAGTCAAGGTGCCGATGAAACGCACCAATGCGCAGAAGGGCCGCGGCGTCGATCCGAAATTCGTGCCGATCACCTGGGACGAAGCGCTCGACACCGTCGCCGACAAGCTGATCGAACTGCGCAAGGGCAACGAGCCGAACAAGTTCTGCTACATGCGCGGCCGCTATTCGCCGACGTCGACCGAGCTGCTGTATGGCACGCTGCCGAAGGTGTTCGGCACCACCAACTACTTCTCGCACAGCGCGATCTGCGCCGAAGCCGAGAAGATGGGACCGGGCCTGACGCAGGGCTTCTTCGGCTACCGCGACTACGACCTCGAGAAGGTGCAATGCCTGGTGCTGTGGGGCACCGACCCGCTCGCATCGAACCGCGAAGTGCCGAACACGATCCACCGCTTCGGCGAGATCCTGGCGCGCGGCACGGTGATCGCGGTCGATCCGCGCCTGTCCAACGTCGCCGCAAAAGCACACGAATGGTTGCCCGTTCTGCCGGGCACCGACGGCGCGCTCGCCGGTGCGATCGCGCACGTGCTGCTGACGGAAGGAATGTGGAATCGCGAATTCGTCGGCGACTTCAAGGACGGCAAGAACCTGTTCGCAGCCGGCAAGACGGTCGACGAAGGAGCCTTCGAAGAGAAGGAGACCTTCGGCCTTGTCAAGTGGTGGAACCTCGAACTGAAGGACCGCACGCCCGCGTGGGCGGAAAAAGAAACGGGGATCCCGGCCGCGCAGATCGTGCGCGTCGCACGCGCGATGGGCAAGGCCGCGCCGAAGACCGCGGTCTGGATGGGCCCGGGCGTGGCGATGAACCCGCGCGGCACGTACGCCGCGATGGCAGTGCATGCGCTCAACGGGTTGCTGGGTTCAATCGACGTCGAAGGCGGCGTGTGGCAGTCGAGCAGCGTGCCGATCGCCGCGTTCCCGAAGGCCGACGCGTATGTCGACGACCTGGCAAAAGCCGCGGGCAAGGGCAAGAAACTCGACGGGCGCGGCGCCAAGGACATGCCGGCGATGATGAATGCGCGCCCCGGCAGCGGCGTGGTCACCAACAACGTTGCCAACGGCATGCTGAAGGATCCGGGCGCGGTCAAGGTGTTCATGGCCTCGTGGGCGAACTTCAACTTCTCGTGCACCGGTGCGCAGCGCTGGGACCAGGCGATGGCCAAGGTGCCGTTCTTCGTGCACATGGTCACGAATCCATCGGAAATGACGCAGTTCGCCGACATCGTGCTGCCGGCCACGTTCAACTCGGCCGAGGGCTGGTCGATCGTCACCAACATGGGCAACGGTTACGGCTACGCGTCGATCCAGCAGGGCGCGGTCAAGCGGCTGTGGGACGTGAAGCAGGAAGAAACCGAGGTGATGTGGCTGCTCGCCGCGAAGCTGAAAGCCAAGGGCTTCCCGAACCTCGCCGACTACTACACGAAGGAATTCAAGGATCCGGAGACCGGCAAGCTTGCGACCAACGAGCGTGACTTCGCCGAGATCGCGGCCAAGATTTCCAGTTCGTCGATCTGGATGCCGAAGGAGCCATTGAAGGGCGACAAGATCGAAGGTTGGGCCGACTTCCGCAAGAGGGGCATGTATGCGGGGTCGCGGTACGCGATGAAGAAAGGCTGGGGCGGCAAGTTCGCGACCGAAACCAGGAAATTCGAGTTCTACAGCGAGACCGCGAAGAAGGGCCTTGCCGAACACGCCAAGAAGTACGAGACCACGATCGACGACATCCTCGCGGTATCGGGTTACGTCGCGAAAGGCGAACTGGCGTTCGTGCCGCACTACGAGCCGCCGAAGCGCCATGGCAGCTTCGAGCAGTACCCGTTCACGTTCATCGACTACAAGTCGCGGCTGAACCGCGAGGGCCGGTCGCAGAACCTGACCTGGTATCAGGAGTTCAAGAAGGTCGATCCCGGCGATGTGTCGTGGGACGACGTGCTGAAGATGAACCCGGCCGACGGCGCGAAGCTCAGCCTCAAGACCGGCGATACGGTGCGCGTGACCTCGCCCTCGGGATCCATGGTCACGAAGCTGAAGCTGTGGGAGGGCGTGCGGCCCGGCACGGTCGCGAAGTGCTACGGACAGGGCCACTGGGCCTACGGGCGCGTTGCCGCGAAGGACTACGCGAAGGCGATTCCGCTCGGCGGCAACAACAACGACATCCTGGTCGACGACTATGACCGCCTGAGCGGCTCCACCGCGCGCAATGGCGGCTTCACGGGCGTGCGGATCCAGAAGGCCTGACCCCAACCTGCGAGCTGAAGGAGATCGAGATGAGATACGGAATGGTCATCGACCTGCAGCGCTGCGTGGGTTGCGGAGCCTGCGCTTTCGCCTGCAAGGCGGAGAACAACACGCGCGACCGCGCGGACGGCCAGAGCTACAACTGGGCCGACTTCATGATGAAAACGGAGGGCACGTTCCCCAACGTCACGCAGTGGGTGATGCCGGTGCTGTGCAATCACTGCTCGGAGGCCGAGTGCGTGAAGGCCTGCCCGGTCACGCCGAAGGCGATGTACAAGACCCCCGAAGGCATCACGCTGCACGATCCGGCGCTGTGCATCGGCTGCCGCGCGTGCCAGGGCGCCTGCCCGTACAGCGAGGCGGAACTTGACGAGACGAGCCTCGACGGTGCGGGTTACAGCGTGATCAGCTTCAACTTCAAGGACAAGGACACACAGCCGAAGTGGACCGACAAGACGGCGATCATCCCGGGTGCGACGTCCTCCGGCGCCGAGGTCGCGAAGCGAGCCGGCGCCGCGGCCCCGGCGATGAACCAGTTCGCCGCGAAAGACGTGCAGCCGATCCGCCGCGCCGGCGTGGTGGAGAAATGCACGTTCTGCTATCACCGCACGCTGAACGGTTTGCAGCCGGCGTGTGTGGAGGTGTGCCCGGCCAAGGCGCGCATCTTTGGCGACCAGGACGATCCGAAATCGCAGATCGCGCTGATCCTGAAGACGCAGAAGACCACCGTTTTGAAACCGGAGGCGGGGACGAAGCCGAACGTGCACTATGTCGGCAAGTACAACGTGCGGGCGTAACCCGCGCGCTTTCTAGTCCGGGGCGGGCGCGACCCGCCCCTTTTTTTGAGATTCAGGATGCCGCAGTTCGACCACGGCGCGGCCCGCGCCGATCTTTGCCGACTGTTGTCCGCCTGCTATTACCAGCCGGCGCCGGAGTTCGCGGAGGAGAAGGTCTTCGACTCGATACTGCAGGCAGCGTCAGCGATTGATGCCGACCTCGCCGAACGCGCGCACCGCCTCCGTGACGCGTTCATGGCCGACGATCTGCAGAATCTGTTGATCGATTACACGCGGCTTTTTCTCGGCCCGGTGCAGGCGCTCGCCAAGCCCTATGGCTCGGTCTGGCTGAACGGGCAATCGACCCTGATGCAGGAGTCGACCGTCGCCGTGCTGGCGCTGTACGCCGAGGGCGGCTTCGAAATCGACGACGACTTCTGCGACCTGCCCGATCACATCGCCGCCGAACTGGAGTTCCTGTACCTGCTGCTGTTCCGCGAGGCGCAGGCCCGGCTGCAGGGTGATGCAGATGCCGTAAAGTCGAATGCCGTTCTGCGCCGGCGTCTCCTTGACGACCACCTTGGACGCTGGGTCGTGCCCTTCGCGGCCGCGGTCAGATCGGGGGCCGAATGCGCCTTCTACCGCGAATTGGCGGAACTCACCGAGCGCTTCATCGCGAAGGAAGCGGCGGACTACGCCGGCGTCAGCGCGCGGCCGTAAAGCCGCTCCAGCACCGAATCGTCGACCGCGTCGCTCGCGTGCGCGCCAGCGATGCGGCCGTCGATCAATCCGATCATGCGGTCGGCATACTGCTGCGCCAGTTGCGGCTGATGCAGGCTGCACAGCACCGCCAGCCCGTCGCCGGCAAGCGCGCGCAACGTGTCCAGCACGAGCGCGGCGTTGGCCGGATCGAGACTCGATACCGGTTCGTCGGCCAGCAGCACGCGCGGCTGCTGCGCGAGTGCGCGTGCGATCGCGATGCGCTGCTGCTCGCCGCCGCTCATTCGATCGGTGCGCTCGCCGGCGCGGTCGAGCAGGCCAACCCGATCGAGCGCAGCAAACGCAATGCGCCAGTCGCGCGCATGAAAACGCCGGGTGAGCCCGCGCAGCCGCGACACATGGCCGAGCCGTCCGCCCAGCACGTTGTCGATCGCAGACAAGCGGCCGACGAGGCGCGGCCGCTGGAAGATCACCGCGACCGACGTGTCGCCGCGATGCCGGCGCACGCCGCCGCCCGGACGTTCAATGCGACCGCGGTCCGGCGCATCGAGCCCGGCGAGCAACCTCAGCAGCGTGGTCTTGCCGGCGCCGCTGGCACCGAGCAGCGCGACGAACTCGCCCGCATGCAATGCGAGATCGATGTCGAAAACACCTCGGGCGTGCTCGACGCCAAAGCCGCGCGTCAGGCCGTGCGCCGACAGCACGTTGCCCGCGCTCACGACAGCCGCCTCCGGATCCAGCCGCTCAGTGTGTCGATCAGCGTGACCGCCACCAGGATCACGGCGATGATGGTCGCCAGCCGCGCGAAGTCGAGCAGGTCCATGCTCGCCTTCAGTTCCTGGCCGATGCCGCCGGCGCCGACCACACCGAGCACGGTCGATGCGCGCACGTTGAACTCGAACAGGTACAGCGCCTGCGACGCCCATGCCGGCAGCAACTCGGGCAGCAGCGCGTAGCGGAATGCGACCACGCGGCCGGCGCCGCCGGCTTCGAGCGCCTCGGTGGTTTCGAGCGGCATGGTTTCGATCTGCTCCGAAAAGAGCTTGGCCGCGCTGCCCCACGTATGCAGCGCGACGCCGAGCAGCCCGGCAAACGGCCCGAGACCAACCGCCGCGACGAAGATCAGTGCGAACACAAACGAATCGACACCGCGGAACGCATTGAGCACCCAGCGCAGCGGCACGCGCAAGCTGCCGAGCGGCGAGATACCGCGTGCTGCAAGAAACGCGGCCGGCACCGCGGCGAGCACCGCGGCGAGCGTGCCGAGGAAGGCGATCGCGACCGTCTCTCCTGTGCGCAGCAGGAAGATCGGCAGCTCGTGCAGCGTGGGCGGCCACGCCTGCGCGAGCCAGTGGCCGAGCTTCGGCAGGCCGGTCGCGAGGCGCGTGAGATCAACCTGTGCCAGTTGCCACGAGGCGATGACCAGCACGACGAACAGCAGACCCAGGCCCCACCGCTGCGTGCGCGCCATGTCCCAGCGCGCGCTGCCCCGCGCGTAGGCGGCGACGGCGGCGTCGATGCGCGACTTGCTGTGACTCTGCCGCAAGGTCAACCCTTCTTCAGCCGGCCGAGCAGAACTCCCGCGCGCTCGATCATCGCGTAGCTCGCGTGCGTAGCGGAGACGAAACCCGTATAGCGCGGCGGCATCAGCGTCGTTGCCATCGACGGCGTGATGGCGCGTATCGCCTTCTGCGCACGCTCGGCCAGATCAGCGGGAAAGTCGCGCGCCACGGCGAGCGCGTCGTTGGGCAACGGGTCCGATGTCCACACCACGCTTGAACTCTCCGCCTTGATGCGGCCCGCGCTGATCATTGCGTTGCGGTTGCGGTCATAGTCGGTGGAAAGATCGACCTGCGCCGAGGCGACTGCAATCTCGTTGGCCGGATGCGATGCGCCCTCGGTGTACTTCCAGAACGTGCGCGGATCGATCTTCCACGCCTCCTTCGCGTAGTAGTGCGGGATCAGCCAGCCCGAGGTCGACCCGCTGTCAGCAAACGAAATCGACAGGCCGCGCGTGTCATCCGGGAACTTCGCGATTTTCAGTTCGGGCCGCGCAATGACGATCGCCTGATACGTCGGCTTGTCGTCGTACTTGACGGTCGCGATCGCGCGGCAGTCCGATGCCGCATTGGCCAGCACGTAACCCCATGGCCCCATCCACGCCATGTCGAGATGGCCCGACCCCATCGCAATCGCGAGGCCGGCCCAGTCGGTGGTCACAGCGAGTTCGTAGTCCGATGCGCCAAGCTCCTTCGCCAGGTACGCAAAGAACGGCGTGTAGGTCCTGCGCGTGTCTTCGGGAGTCGGCAGGAAAGGGCCAACGCCGAAGCGCAGCTTGCGGGTCTGCGCGCGCACAAGCGCGGGTGCCACAGATACAAGCGCCAGCCCGGCGGCGGCGCGCAACAGAGATCGACGGGACATCTCGGACTCCTCGCGAGGGAAGGCGATGACGATGTGATGGATTGCGCGACGCACAGCGCGCCGAACGTGCGCGGCGTCAGCCAGTCGTTGTCGGCGAGGTAATCGAGAACTTACAAAAGCGGCCTGTCGGCTGTTGTTCGAACCATGCCGCCATCACGGGATGTTGCGGTCGCCGAGACCCGCAGATCAACGCAAGCCAACCCTCACCGGTTTGCCGTCTCGGCGCAGCAAGAAGACGGCCGGCCGATGCGTCATTGCCGCAATTGCCCGCATGCGGCGCAGCGCGCGCACCAGCAGTCGACCAAGTTCGGTACCGGTCGCACCAGCAGCGACGACGACAAACGCCAGCACGCCCGCCTCAGTCAACGCGCGCAGTTCAATAGCTCGGTACCGAATGTGCTGGTCCTGCGTCAGCACGATCCAGCCGTGGCGGCCAGCTTCGGCGAGCCAGACCTCGTCGGGTTTATCGGCATCGAAATGCTCGTCATGAGTGACGACCATTGCGCCTGCAGCTCGCAGCGCCGAGGGAACGGTGACCCGCCCCAGTGAGCGATCGACGAAGAAGACGGGCTCAGGCAGCCTGGAGGGCGAGCTCGCAGCGGATCGCTTCTTCGATCTCGTCACGCGAAGCTCCGAAATCTTGCGCCAGCGCGTCGATGGAATCACCAGCCTTGTATCGGTCGGCCAGCACAGCCGTCGGCACGCCGGTGTGCACAAGAATTGGACGACCGAAGGAGACACGCGGATCGATGACGATCGAGCGCATCTCCCGACCAGCCTCCGGCGCCCGCGTGAACGGATACAACTTGATCGGAACGCCTTTCGGGTCGCGCTCGATGCGCTCCAGGTGCGCACGCAGCTCTTTCGCCATCGCAAGCTGCCCGCTGCGCGACACGTTGATCGTGCTGCCCAGCTTTTCGACGAACAGATCGACACCATTGGTCTCGAACTGCTGATGCGCCAGCGGCCGCTCGACCTCGAGCCTGGTGCGCGTGTAATCGAGCGCCCGGCGAACGCTCTGCAGCGTAACCCCATGTTTGCGGCGGATCGCCGCCAGCACGTGCGCCTC
>DAITAC010000065.1:18909-24577 GCA_036824465.1 Burkholderiaceae bacterium | reverse complement strand
GTGTACGCCGCACGCGCGAATCTGAAGCCAATGCTGATCACGGGAATCGCACAGGGCGGGCAGCTGATGACGACGACCGACGTTGACAACTGGCCGGCCGATGCGGATGGCGTGCAGGGACCTGAGCTGATGGAGCGGTTTCTCAAGCACGCGCAGCGTTTCGACACCGACATTGTGTTCGACCAGATCCACACCGTGCACTTGCAGCAGCGCCCATTTCGCCTGATCGGCGACAGCGGCGAATACACCTGCGACGCATTGATCATCGCCACCGGCGCCTCGGCCAAGTACCTCGGCCTCCCCAGCGAACAGGCGTTCATGGGCAAGGGCGTCAGCGGCTGCGCCACCTGCGATGGGTTCTTCTATCGCAACCAGGACGTGTGCGTGGTCGGCGGCGGCAACACCGCGGTCGAAGAGGCGCTCTATCTGGCCAACATCGCCAAGAAAGTCCACGTCATCCATCGGCGCGACAAGTTCCGCGCCGAGGCAATTCTGATTGACAAACTGAAGGGCAAGGCGAAGGAAGGCAAGGTCGAATTTCACCTCTGGCACGAACTGGACGAAGTGCTCGGCAACGACAGCGGTGTAACCGGCGTGCGCATTCGCGACAGCCGCAGCGGCGCAAAGTCCGACTTGCTGGTCCAGGGCTGCTTCATCGCAATCGGGCATCAGCCCAATACCGAGATCTTTGCGGGCCAGATCGACATGACCAACGGTTACATCATCACCCGCACCGGCCTCGCCGGGCTGGCGACGATGACCAGTATCGAAGGCGTGTTCGCGGCCGGCGACGTGCAGGACCATGTTTATCGGCAGGCGGTCACTTCGGCTGGTACGGGATGCATGGCCGCGCTCGACGCGCAGCGCTGGCTGGAGCAGCAGGAGGCGCAGCAGCCCGCACCGGCCGTGCGCACAGCGGTCACGGCTTAGGTTCCGCTTTCGCCATGTCCGCCCGGTTCAAGCATCTGGGCGATCTCTCGCAACTGCGTGAACAACTCGCCGAACGCGCGCGCGCGCATGAGCGCGAGGCGCGCGCGATTGTCGCGCGCCAGAAGCACGCCGCGCAGTCGACACACACTTTCAAGCAGGCGATGCAGGAAATCGGCGGCGTGCAGCCGCTTGCGCCGCAGGGACGCCAGCTCCCGATTGCCAGGCATCACTCGCCGCACCCCGAGCAACGATTGCGCGACGAGCGCGAGGTGCTCGAATCCTCGGTGTCGGACGAGATCGATGTCGACTCCCTGCTCGACACTGATGATTCGCTGTCGTTTCGCCGCCCCGGCATCGGTCCCGATACGCTGCGCAAGCTGCGCCGCGGCGAATGGTCGATCCAGGATCGAATCGATCTGCACGGCCATCGAGTCGACGAGGCGCGCGAGGCGCTGGTCGAGTTCCTGCGCGACGCGCTCAAGCGCGGGCTGCGCTGCGTGCGCGTGGTGCACGGCAAGGGCCTTGGATCGAAGGACCGCACGCCAGTGCTGAAAGGCAAGGTGCGCGCTTGGCTGGCACAGCGCGACGAGGTGATCGCCTTCTGCCAGGCACGGCCGGCCGAAGGTGGCAGCGGTGCGCTGGTCGTCTTGCTGCGCCCGACGGCGGCGGCGAAACCGGCGTCCTGAAGTGAAGGCTGAGCTGGCGGTTGTCCCCACGATCGAGTTCGTTGCCGTGCTCGCGGCGGCGTTTTCCGGCTTCGCGGAAGCGCGCAAGAAGCAGATGGATCCGGTCGGCGTGTTCACTGTGGCCTTCGTCACCGCCTTCGGCGGCGGCACGCTGCGCGATCTGCTGCTCGACCGGCGCCCGTTCTTCTGGGTGCAGCACGTCGAATACGTGGTCCTGATTCTGGTGCTGACGCTCGCCGCCACACCGCTGCTGCGGCTGGCGCGCCGCGTGGTGCCGGAGACCGCGTTCGTGCTGGCCGATTCGATCGGCCTGGGCTTCTTCTCGATCGCCGGCACCTCGGTATCGCTGATCGCAGGCATGCCGTTTATCGTCGCCGCGATCTTCGGTGTCGTCACCGGCGTATGCGGCGGCCTGCTGCGCGACGTGATCCTGAATGAAGTCCCGCTGGTCCTGCGTGACGGCAAGCCGTACGCGCTGGCCTCGTTCGCGGGCTGCTGGTTCTACCTGCTGATGGTGCAGGCCGGTGCGCCCGACCCGCTCGCGCTTTGGACGTCCGCCGCGCTGATCGTCGCCGTGCGGATGATCGCCTGGCGCGCGCAGTGGACGATCAAGTGATAATTCTTAAACCGCATCGTCGCCGGTTTCACCCGTGCGGATGCGGATCACCTGTTCAACCGCGCGTACGAAGATCTTGCCGTCGCCGATCTTGCCGGTACGCGCCGCTTTCATGATCGCCTCGATCGCGCGCTCCACGATCGCCTCCGGCACCACGGCGTCAATCTTGACCTTGGGCAGAAAATCGACCACGTACTCGGCACCGCGATAGAGCTCCGTGTGGCCTTTCTGACGACCAAAGCCCTTGACCTCGGTAACGGTCAACCCGCTGACGCCCACATCGGCCAGCGCCTCGCGCACTTCGTCGAGCTTGAACGGCTTGATGACTGCGGTGATCTGTTTCATTTGCGGTGCCCCCTCAGTTGCGATCCATTTTAGCCTGCGTTGTCCCCGCGGGATCGGTTCGTGATCGGGTAGCGCCTGTCTTGCCCCCGGGTCGGATGCGAGTCAATTCCTTCCGCCGGAGGCGGCGGGCGCGACCACATGGCTATCCCTTCTCTTCGACGAACCGATTCGTAATCGGGTAGCGCCAGTCGCGCCCAAAGCCTCTGTGAGTGACGCGGATGCCGATGGGCGCCTGTCGCCGCTTGTACTCGTTGACGCGGATCATCCGCACCACGCGCCGCACCTCGACCTCGGGATAGCCGGCGGCGATCACCTCGTCGATATCACGGCCCTCTTCCATGTAAAGCTGTATCACGCCGTCGAGAATGTCATACGGCGGCAGGCTGTCCTGATCGAATTGATCGGCCTTCAGCTCCGCGCTCGGCGCGCGCGTGATGATCCGCTCCGGGATCACTTCGGAAATGGAATTCCGATACCGAGACAGCGCGTAGACCAGCGTCTTGCGAATGTCCTTGATCACCGCAAAGCCGCCCGCCATGTCGCCGTACAGCGTCGCGTAGCCGACCGCCATCTCGCTCTTGTTGCCGGTGGTCAGCACGATCGAACCGTACTTGTTCGACAACGTCATCAACAGCGTGCCGCGGATGCGTGCCTGGATGTTCTCCTCAGCGGTCGTCCACGGCAGGCCGCGAAACTCGCGCGCGAGCGTGGCGAGGAAGCCGTCGAACACCGGCTTGATCGGCAACTCGTCGTAACGGACCTTCAATCCTCGTGCCATTTCGCGCGAGTCGAGCCACGAGATGTCGCGCGTGAACTGGGAAGGCATCATCACCGCGCGCACCTTGTCGTGGCCGAGCGCGTCGCAGGCGATTGCGAGCGTCAGCGCCGAGTCGATGCCTCCCGACAGACCAATGATCGCGCCCGGAAAACCGTTCTTGCCGACATAGTCGCGCACACCCAGAACCAGCGCTCGATATGCCTGGCTCTCGAGCGACCCCAGGTCCGCGCATGCGCCGTGTTCCGGCGCGCCGTCCACCAGGTCGGTGACCAGCAGCGCTTCTTCAAACTGAGGGGCCATCCGCGCGACGTGTCCATGTGCGTCGAGCACGAATGACGCGCCGTCGAACACGAGTTCATCCTGCCCGCCAGCCAGATTTGCATAGACAAGGGCCAATCCACTCCGCGAGACGTTGTCCCGCATCACGTCAAGTCTCTGCGCCTGCTTGCCGAGATGAAACGGTGATCCGTTGGGGACGAGCAGTACCTGCGCGCCCGCGGACCGTGCGCACTCTGGTGCGTAGGGGAACCACGTGTCTTCGCAGATGTTGATGCCGAAGCGTGTGCCCTTGACGTCAAACACGAAGGGACGATTATCGGGCGTGAAATAGCGCTGTTCGTCGAAGACGTCGTAGTTGGGCAGATCGTGCTTGCAGTAGGTGCCGTGCACGGCGCCTCCATACAGCAGCGACGCGGCGTTGAAGCGACGCCCTTCGCGCTGCAGCGGATGCCCCAAGACCACGCGCAACTCTGGCCACTGCAACAGTTGCGCAGCCAGCTTTTCAAGCGCATCGTCGCTCGCCGCGTAAAATGCGCGCCGCAGCAGCAGGTCTTCGGGTGGATAGCCGCTGAGTGCGAGCTCAGGGGTCAAAAGAATATCGGCGTGGGCCTCGGCCGCGCGCCGTGCCATGTCGAGAATCCGCCGGCTGTTGCCCTCGAAATCGCCGACCGTGCAATTGATCTGAGCGACGGCGACCCGGACGTGCGAACTCATCGAATGTGTCATTGACGTTGCCCGCGAATTATCGCACGCAGATCATCGGGAGCCTTGCCGCAGTCGGCCGCGACGCATGGGACGCGCTGCTCGTTCAAGACGCGGACGCGAATCCGTTTCTGGGCTACGGGTTTCTGAACGCATTGCATGAAAGCGGCTCCGCCTGCCATGCGAGTGGTTGGACGCCGCGCTATCTCACGCTGCGGCGCGACGATCGACTCGTCGGGGCAGTGCCGCTGTACGCCAAGGCGCACTCCTACGGCGAGTACGTGTTCGACTGGAGCTGGGCCGAGGCCTATCAGCGACACGGCATGACCTATTACCCGAAGTGGCTCGTCGCGGCGCCGTTTACCCCGGTCGGGGGAACACGGTTGATCGCGGTCGACGAGGGGGCGCGCACGGCGCTCGCCGATGCTCTGGTCGCGCACGCTCGCGCCAGCGACCTGTCTTCGTTGCATGTGCTGCTGGCGCCGCCGACACAGATCGAATTGCTCGCCCAGCGCGGCCTGCTGGTGCGCCGGGGCGTCCAGTTTCACTGGACCAATGCCGGTTATGCCGAGTTCGACGAGTTTTTGGCGCGACTGATGCAGCCCAAACGCAAGAAAATCCGCGCCGAACGCAGGAAGGCGGCCGAGCACGGCGTCGAGCTCGTGCGCAAGACCGGGCTCGACATCACCGATGCGGACTGGGAGTTCTTCTATCGCTGTTATTGCGCGACGTACCAGGCCCATTGGTCAACGCCGTACCTGAACCTCGAATTCTTTCAGCGCATCGGACGCGCGATGCCGGAGCAGCTGATGCTGGTCGTGGCGACGCGCAAGGGCGAGCCGATCGCGTCCGCGCTCGGCGTGTTCGACACGCGTCACTTGTACGGTCGCTATTGGGGTGCGATCGAGCATGTGCCATGCCTGCACTTCGAATGCTGCTACTACCAGATGATCGAGTTCGCCATCGAACGCCGGCTGCAGGTCTTCGAAGGCGGCGCACAAGGCGCGCACAAGGTCGCGCGCGGGCTCGACCCGGTGCCCACGTTCTCGGCCCACTGGCTCGCGCACCCCGGTATGCACGACGCGGTACGGCGCTTTCTCGCGCAGGAATGCGCCAGTGTCGAGCATGCGATCGATGAACTGAACGAACACCGTTCATTCAAGCGCGGCACGGAGGTCGCCTGATACCCCTCTGTTCCATGGCGTCCCTGCTGATGGTGATTGTCCGGGGCAAACCACTGTGCGCCGGCCCCTGCGGGGAAGGTTTACGAAATCCCCTTCCCCTTCGACACGGCTCGGTGACGGCATGAGACCTTGGCACCTGGGCGCCGCT
>DAITAC010000065.1:17479-18809 GCA_036824465.1 Burkholderiaceae bacterium | reverse complement strand
TTCCCCTTCGACACGGCTCGGTGACGGCATGAGACCTTGGCACCTGGGCGCCGCTCTGCTGATGGTCACGATCGGGGGCGCGGCGCTGTGCGCCGGCCCCTGCGGGGAAGGTTTACGAAATCCCCTTCCCCTTCGACACGGCTCGGTGACGGCATGAGACCTTGGCACCTGGGCGCCGCTTTGCTGATGGTCACGATCTGGGGATTTAACTTCATCGTCATTCGCTGGGGACTGAACGATGTGCCACCCCTGACGTTGACGTTGCTGCGATTCGTGCTCGCCGCATTTCCCGCGCTGCTCTTCGTCGCACGGCCAAGGTCACCCTGGTGGCAGGTCGCCTCATACGGACTGTTCGCCTTTGCGCTGCAGTTCTCGTTCCTGTTCGCCGGCATTGCGGTTGGCATGCCCACCGGGCTTTCATCACTGGTGATCCAGATGCAGGTGTTCTTCACCATTGGCCTGGCCGTGCTGCTGGCCCATGAGCGACCGCGGGCACCGCAAGTCGCGGGGGCGCTGCTTGCCATCAGTGGCGTCGTGCTGGTCGGGCTTCATCTCCCGGGTGGCGGAACACGCCTCGGCCTGCTGCTCGTGCTGGCGGCCGCGGCTTCCTGGGCGACCGCGAACATGATCGTCAGGCGCGTGCGCGGTGAGCCGCTCGCAATCGTGATCTGGGCCAGCGCGTTTGCCGCCGCATTGATGCTGCCGGTCGCATTGTTGATCGACGGGCACCGCAGCATTCTGCAGACGATCAGCACGCTCAGCGTGCCGCAATGGATCGGCATCGCATTTCAGGCCTGGCCCACCACGCTGCTCGCGTTTGGAATCTGGGCCTGGCTGCTGCGGCTGTACCCTGCCGCGTTGATCGCGCCGTTCACGCTGCTGGTCCCGATCGTCGGCATGTCGTGCGCCGTGTGGCTGCTCGGCGAACCGGTGCTGTGGTGGAAGCTCGCCGGCGCGGCGCTGGTATTAAGCGGGCTGGCGCTGAATGTGATGAGTTATCGGCGCGGCTGATTCCTGCCGGCCTGACCCCGAGACTGTTTCAAAGATCGATGGCCGCGATGCACTCGACCTCGACACGCCCGCCCAAGGCGAGTCCATTGGCGCCGAATGCGCTACGCGCCGGAAACCGACCGTTGAAGAACGACACATAAACCTCGTTGAACGCCGGCCAGTCCGCCATGTCGGCCAGAAACACGGTGCATTTGACGAGGTGATCCAGCCCGAGTCCATGTGCTTCCAAAACGGTCTTGATGTTCTGCATTGTCTGTCGCGCCTCTTCGCGGACACCGCCAGGAACGAGCTTCAGTGTGCCGGGAACAAGGCCCATCTG
>DAITAC010000065.1:0-17379 GCA_036824465.1 Burkholderiaceae bacterium | reverse complement strand
TACTTGATCGGGTCGGCGTTCATCGGGATTTCAATCACGACATTGAAGTCGTCCGGCAGCGCGCGGCCCGAAGGCACTCGATCCAGGCTCATTGCGGTTCCTCAAGGAAGTGGCGCCGATTCTAGCGGCCGTCGGAATCGTGGCCGATAATCCGCTCACAACGATCCGCAGGGGGCAACCATGGACGGCGGCTGGACACCCACCGAAGGGCGGCATCACTTCATCGGCAATCGCTGGATTGCAACGCAGTCGGGTCAGTCGATTGACGTTGTCGACCCGTCCGACGGCCAGGCGTTCGCGAAGATCGCGCGCGGCAATGCGGCCGATATTGACACAGCGGTGCGCGGTGCGCGCAGGGCTTTCGGCGAATTTGGCGACGGTGACTGGGGTCGCCTGAGTGCGACCGAGCGCGGCCGCCTGCTGCTGAAGCTCGCCGCGCGGGTGACGGGGCTGATCGAAGAACTTGCGCGCCTGGAGTCGCGCACGACCGGCAAGCCGCTCAAGCAAGGTCGCGCCGATGCCACCGCGCTCGCCCGCTACTTCGAGTATTACGCCGGCGCCGCCGACAAACTGCACGGCGAGACGATTCCCTATAGCGCGGGAATGACGGTGCTCACGCTGCGTGAGCCGCACGGAGTCACCGGGCACATCATCCCGTGGAACTATCCGATGCAAATATTCGGCCGCAGCGTCGGCGCAGCGCTGGCTGCCGGCAATGCGTGCGTGGTGAAGCCGGCCGAGGATGCATGCCTGTCGCTGCTGCGTGTGGCCGAGCTCGCGGCTGAGGTGGGCTTTCCCGACGGAGCGCTCAACATCGTCACCGGCTTCGGCCACGAGGCCGGCGCTGCGTTGTCGGCACACACGGGAATTGACCACATTTCGTTCACCGGCTCGCCGGTCACGGGCACTGCGGTTGCACAGGCCGCAGCGAAGCATCACTGCCCGGTTACGCTCGAACTCGGGGGCAAGTCGCCCCAGATCGTATTCGCCGATGCGGACCTGGATGCGGTCGTGCCGGTCGTCGTCAATGCGATCGTGCAGAACGCGGGACAGACCTGCTCGGCCGGCAGCCGGCTGCTCGTCGAGCGTGCCGTCTACGAAGACCTGCTCGCGCGCGTCGGCGATGCGATGTCGCGCTTGCGGGTCGGGCCGGCACTCGCTGATCTCGATGTCGGCCCGTTGATCCGCCGCTCGCAACTGCAGCGCGTCTGGGACTATCTGTCGCAGGCGCAAGTCGATCAGATTCCGATCGCCGCGCAGGGGCATGTTGTCGACGATGCACCGCAGACCGGCTTTTATCAGGCGCCGACGTTGTTGCGTGACGTACCGCCGGCGCACAAGCTGGCGCAGGAAGAGATCTTTGGCCCGGTGCTGGCGGCGATGCCGTTCGACAGCGAAGACGAGGCACTGCGTCTGGCCAACAGCACACAATACGGCCTGGTTGCCGGCGTTTGGACGCGTGACGGGGCGCGCCAGTTGCGCGTCGCGCGCAAGGTGAAGAGCGGCCAGGTCTTCATCAACAATTACGGCGCGGGCGGCGGCGTCGAACTGCCGTTCGGCGGCGTGAAGTCGAGCGGCTACGGGCGCGAAAAAGGGTTCGAGGCGCTGCTCGGCTTCACGACGTTGAAGACGATCGCGATCAAACACGGATAGGGAGAAACCAATGCGCTTGGCGGGCAAGGTTGCGATCGTGACCGGTGCGGCTTCGGGGTTCGGCGAAGGCATTGCGCGCCGCTTTGCGGAAGAAGGTTGCGCCGTGCTCGTCAACGATGTCGCGCGCGATGCCGGCGAGCAGGTGGCGGCGGCAATTCGCGCCGGCGGCGGCAATGCGCAGTTTGCTTACGGCGACGTGTCGAAGAGCGCCGACGTCAAAGCCCTGCTCGACGCCACGCTCGCACACTTCGGCCAGCTCGACATCGTCGTCAACAACGCCGGCACCACGCATCGGAACCAGCCGCTCCTGAACGTCAGCGAAGCGGACTTTGATCGGGTCTACGCGGTCAACGTCAAGAGCCTCTACTGGACGGCGATCCACATGGTGCCTTATTTCCGGTCGCGCCATGGCGGCAGCCTCATCACGATCGCATCGACCGCCGGCGTGCGTCCGCGGCCGGGACTCGTCTGGTACAACGGCTCCAAGGGCGCCGCGATCGTCACCAGCAAGGCGATGGCCGCCGAACTCGGCCCCGACAACATCCGCGTGAACTGCGTGAACCCGGTGATCGGCGAGACCGGAATGCTCGAGCAGTTCATGGGCATGCCTGACACGCCGGAGAACCGCAAGAAGTTCCTCGCCACGATTCCCCTCGGGCGCTTTTCGAAGCCGCTCGACATTGCGAACGCGTGCGTGTTCCTCGCCTCCGACGAGGCCGCGTTCATCACCGGCGCCTGCCTCGAAGTGGATGGGGGGCGGTGCGTCTGATCGGTAAACCCGCTGCGCGCGAGCCTTGAAGCTCTAGACGCGCTACTTCTACTTCGAGAATCGCAGCGTGTTGCCTGACTTGGTCTTTCCTTCAAGCTTGTTGCCGGCCACCGTCAGTTCCCAGTTGACGCCACAACCCTGCTTCGCCTCTCCCTTCGCGCTATGGTGCAACGTCAGCTTGCTGCCATCAAGCACACCGTTGACTGCGACATCGCCACAGCCGCGTGCCCCCAGTGTGGCGGTGCCTTCGACAATTCCCGCGTCGACCTTGTGAATTACCAGGTAGACCGTGTCATGCCGAGTCGGCCCGCCACTTGCGCGGCCTACCTCCATCATGCCGGTGTACTTACCGACAATGCCGTCCTGCGCGAACGCAGCAGGATATGCACCGAGAAGACCTGCGACGAGTAACGCAGCTGAAACGCGCATAAGCTTCCTCCCTGACGCAAATCGATAGCAACCGTTCCGTAGCTCCCCGACCCCCAAAGTTCACGAAATCAAGTCGATCACTCCGCACATCCGATGTAAAGGCGTGCTGAGTCCTTTCGCCCGGCTCATTGAGGCGGGTCAACCAAGCTCGCGCGAGCGCGGGAGGACAGCGACGATGCTCGGGTCCGCCAGGAGCACAGAGGCTGAAGCCCGGATCGTCACCGATACACAAGATTACGCAGCGCCAGCGTCAGCGGCGGGAAATAGGTGATCACCATCAGGCAGGCGAGCACTACGCCCACGAACGGCAGCAGGCGCGTGACGATCTGATCGAGCGAGATCTTCGCCACCGTGCAGGCGGCGAAGAGATTGACGCCGAACGGCGGCGTGATCATGCCGAGCGCAAGATTCACCACCATGATCGTGCCGAAGTGCACCGGGTCGATGCCGAAGTGCACCGCCACCGGTACCAGTATCGGTGCCAGCACGATGATCGAGGCCGATGTCTCGATGAACATGCCGACGACGAACAGCGCCGCGTTCACCCCCAGCAGAAACACGTCCTTGCTCCGCAGCGTGTCCTTCAGGAAGGCGCCGATCTGCTCCGGAATCCCGGCACGAGTGATCAGATACGCGAAGAGGCCTGCGTTGGCGATGATGAACATGATCACCGCCGCGGAAATCACTGACTTCTTCAGCGCCAGCCAGAGTTCGGGCAGCAGCACTTCGCGGTAGACGAACATGCCGACGATCACCGCGTAGAACACGGCCACCACCGACGCCTCGGTCGGCGTGAACACACCGCCATAGATGCCGCCCAGAATGATGACCGGCATCATCAGCGCGAAAGCGGCGCGCTTCAGAAGCGCCTCGCGCAGCCATGGCACGGCCGTCAGCGCGATGAAATATGCGAGGCCACACGCCAAACCGATCAGGTCGTTGAAGCGATCGATCAATTGCGCGGAACCGCTGGCAAACAGGGGTCCGATGACGCGATTTCCAAACCAGAATGCGGCGAGCGCGCCCGCAAGTGCGACGATATCGATCCCCGCGGACGACAAAGGCAGACGGCCGTCGCCGTCGCTTTTGCCCCACCCCTTCCGCTTGCAGTACAGGAAAACGAACAGCATCAGCGCGCCGCCGATCAGGATTCCCGGTCCGAATCCGGAGATGAAGAGTTCACCAATCGACACCTCGGCTGAAACGCCATACAAGATCATCGGGATCGACGGCGGAATGATCACGCCGAGCTCGGCGCTCGACGCCTGCAGCGCCGCGGCCCAGTTGCGCGGATAACCGTGCTTGATCAGCGCCGGAATCAGGATCGCGCCGATCGCGAACGTCGTCGCAACCGATGAGCCCGACACCGCGGCAAAGATCATGCAGGTCAGCACGCAGGTCATCGGCAACCCGCCCTGCACGCCGCCGACGATCGACTTGGCGAAGTCCACCAACCGGCGCGAGATACCGCCCGTTTCCATCAGATTGCCAGCCAGGATGAAGAATGGCACCGCAGCGAGCGGAAACCGGTCGATCGCGGTGAACATCTCCTTCGGCATCGCCAGCCACGGCAAGTCGGTGAATCCCGCGATGCCGACCCACGCCGCAAAGCCGATCGACACCGCGACGGAGATGCTGAACGCGAAGCACAACAACATGGTGATCAACAGCGCGGATGACATCGACGTGTACCGATGCGTTGGTTACTGCTGGGCTTCCAGCTCGCGGTTGATCGGATCGAGATAATTGGCAATCACCGCCAGCAGTGAAAGCGTGGCGCCGACCGGAAACGCGAGATAGGCCCAGGTGATCGAAATCGGCAGGCTGGCGAAAGTCTGGAAACGAATGCGCCAGGCGAGGTCGTAACCAACCCAGGCCAGCAGAGCGAGAAACGCGAGCGTCACCGCAAGGATGACCAGCCGGACGAGGCGCCGCCAGGCGCCGCGCGACAGCCGCAGCATCACATCGACCGATACCAGCGCGCCCTGGCGAAATGCCGCAACGATGCCGAGCGCGACCATCCAGATCAACAGACGCCCGATCACTTCCTCCGTCCACGGACTCGGCTGGTTGAAGACGAAGCGCACCAGCACCTGGTACAGACCGAGGAACGCGATCGCACCAAGCAATCCCGCGGCGATCGCCCAGATCGCATTGGTGACAACGCGATCGATACCGAGAATCCACCGGGACATCAGAACCCCGCAAAGAAAAAGCCCCGAAGCGTTGCCACCTCGGGGCCGGATCGTAACGTGTGAATGAAAGCGCGCCTACCTCTACTTCACATCCTGAATCCGCTTGATCGCATCGGCACCGTACTGCTTGGCAAACTCCGACCACACGGGTGTCATCGCGCGACGGAACGCATTGCCATCGACATTGGTGACCACCTGCATTCCGGCCTTGCGCAGTTCATCGATGCCGGTCGCCTCATCATCATTGACCTTCTTGCGCTGCGCAGCGCCGCCGGCCTTGCCAGCCTCAGCAAAAGCCTTCTTGTCAGCGTCCGACAGCCTGTTCCATTGCGCGGGCGCCATGATGATCAGCGCCGGCGAGTACACGTGACCGGTGAGCGACAGGTGCTTCTGCACCTGCGCGAATTTGGCCGACAGGATCACCGGAATCGGATTCTCCTGGCCGTCGACCGTGCCTTGCTGAAGCGCGGTGAACAGCTCCGGAAACGCCATCGGCGTGGGTTGCACGCCAATCGACTGGAACGCCTGGATATGCACCTTGTTCTGCATCGTGCGCACCTTCAGCCCCTTGACGTCATCGGGCGTGTTGATCGCGCGCTTGCTGTTGGTCATGTGGCGGAAACCGTTCTCGGTCCACGCCAGCGCGATCAGGCCCTTGGCCGGGAACTTGGCGCGCAACTCGTCACCGATCGGCCCGTCCATCACCTTGCGCGCGTGGTCGTAGTCGCGAAACAGGAACGGGATATCGACGATATTGACTTCCGGCACGAAGTTGCCGATCGGACCCGTCGACGTGTTGACCACGTCGAGCGTACCGAGCTGTACGGCCTCGATCATCTCGCGCTCACCGCCAAGCGCGGAGTTTGGAAACTGCTGGCACTTGTAACGACCGCTGGTGCGCTTCTCAAGCTCCTCGCAGAACACCGACGTACCCACGCCGTAGTGCGAAGTCGGCGATGTCGCGTAGCCGATCCTGATCGTCGTCTGCGCATGCGCAGCACCAAGCGCAGTACCGGCAAGCAGCGCGGCAATGAAAAGCGATCGCTTCGAGTTCATCGTGTCTCCTTCGTTCAAGGCGCGGGAAGTCTCCGCAGCACATGCTCGCTTGTCAAGCCGACAATCAATCCTGATGCAAATCGATCAGGCGCCCCACGCAAATCCATCAGATCGATGCATCGCGCCGCGCCACACGCGCCGATGGATCGCGCTCCGTCGTCTGCGCCAGGCGCGCATACGCAAGGGCGGCGGCCCGATAATGCTCGCGCGCCCCTGTCTCGTCCTCGGTGAACTCGGCCAGCTGCGCGCGCGCGATCGACGTCTCCGGATGCGGCAGGATCACCGCGCTTTCCGCCAGGTACTGCGCGGCCTTGCCCCACAGCTGTTCGCGCATGCAAAGCCGTCCCAGGCAGCGTAACAGCACGGCGTCGTTGGGATGCTCCGGCAGCCACGCTTCGCATTTCTCGATTCGTTCACGATACGGGGGCGCATCGATCTGGCCGTAAGCATCGATCAGCCGCGGATCCCACTCGTGCGCCAGTGCATCTTCAAGCAGGGCTGCAGCGCTTGCGCCCCGATCGACGGCCGCGAGCCAGCGCGCCGCGTCGGCGGCAAGCCCCGGTTCGCGCCGGTCTTCCTGTGGAATGCGGCTCCACTCGGCCTCGAGAAGGCCGGCATCGTGCCGTTTTTCCATCATCCGCGCACGATATCCGAGCCGCTTGTAGCGCGCGACCAGCACCTCGTGCAGCGCGTTGCGCTTGGCGAGGGCTCGCACGCGCTTGAGCAGTTCATTCCAGCGGCCTGCCTGCGCATACGCCGTGAGAGCGATACGTGCCGCATGAATGTGGCGACCACCGCCTGCCTGCACGCCGCGGATCGCCTCCAAAGCGCGATCGTTGTCGCGGCTCTCCGCCCACATTTCCGCGCTCGACACGAGCCGCGCGGTCTGCACATTGCGATCGGCGGCGGCGGCCTGCAGCCATGCATCGCGGCGCTCGTATTCCTGCATCCGATGCGCCGCACGCGCACCGATCAACGACGCCAGTCCGGCGCTCTCCGATGAGCCCTGCGCCGTCTTGGCGGAGCGCTCGGCGCGCGCAAAGCGGCCCTCCAGCAACGCCTGCAAGGCGTCTTTCAGCGCACGCTGACCGCCGAGAATCTCGCGCCGTTCGCGATACAGCGCGACCTGGCGCGGAAAATCGAACGCCCGATGGGCGACGAACGCGATCACGTACACCACAATCGCAAACAGCACTGAGAACAGAAGGTACAGGTTCAGCGACAGATCAATCCGGTACGGCGGCACCAGGATCACGACGTTGCCGTCATTGAATTGCGCCGCCATCGCCAGGGCCGCGGCGATCAGCGCCAGCAGCAGTGCCCAGATCAGCGATTTCATCGCTTCAGCGGCGGCGCGGTGCGCACTGCGCGCAGCGCGGCCAGGCTCTCGTTCAATGAAGGCACATCGACCGCGAGCGTCGTCTGCGCGATCTGCTTCAACTGCACCGTTCCTGCCGCAGGCGCCGCCGCGCGCGCATCGAAATAGCGACTGATCGTCGCCTGCGCATTCGCCAGATCGCTGCGGAACAACTTGTCATTGCGCGCCAGCAGCGCCTGTCGGGCGCTGAGCAGACGCAGCTTCAAACGTTCGCGCACCAACTGCTGCTGGCTCGATGAGAGCAGCAGCGCTTCGGGCGTTTCGACTTCGCGGATGCGGATCAGGTCGCCGAACTCCTGCGCAACCCAGGCGCGAATCTGGTCCCAGGCCCCTTTGGACGGCGTCGACGATTCACTCCTGGTCGGCGCCGCTGCACGGGCCGGCTTGGGATCCGACAGCAGCGGCCAACTGTCGACCCCCTGCACCAGCTGATCGATTCTCAGCGCGAGCCCGGTGAAATCCACCTGCGGCACCGCGCGCAGCCGGTCGATATCGCGGCCCAGCGCGCGCCGCAGGCCGACATACTGCGGCCGCTCGACCTGCATCAGGCGCATGTCCGCGCCCTGCAGCGCCGCCAGCGCGGTCGGCACGTGGCCAGAGATCTCCAACTCGGCCGCGGCAAGTGTGATCAGGCGTTCGATGTCGATCAGCGCGGCTTCGTCGCGCATGCGTACGACGTCGCCCACCAGTTGATCGAGCGAACCGCGCTCGGCCTGCATCGCCTCAACGGTCTGCGCCAGATCTGCCACCTGACGCTGTGCGTCCTGTGCAGCCTGCCGCGCCTGCACGATCGCCGGCACGGAATCGCGCGCCAATTGCGCCATCTGGTCGCGCAGGTCAGCGCTGCTGCGGACCAGATCGTGGTAGGCAAAAATGCCCGCGACCGTGACGGCCCCGAGCGCCAGCCAGATCCACGGACGGGATCGGCGCGGCGTCGCGCGGCGCTCCGTGGACGACGGAGACGGTGGGGAAGTTGCAGACGGGGACGGCTCGTTCATCGCAGCTCAATACAGCGCCCGGTGCGCGCCGCAGCAGCGATTCTACTGACGGGTGGCGCGGGCAATGGCCGTGATGATTTCGCCAGCGCGCAGGGGTGCGATCGCGACGCGGGCGAATCCGGCCGCTGCAAGTCGCTGTGCAATGCGCGGGTGCGATGTGATCGCGACACCGCGCTGCATCGCCTGCCACACCTTGACATGTGCGGACATTGCCGCGCGGACGGCATCGACCGCTTCACTGCTGGAAAAGACACTGTCGATCGCGATCTGCGGACCAGCGAGCAGCGCCACGAGATCGGAATGCTCCTGCGTCGTCAACGCATGTGCACGCCGGTCATACACCGCGAGCGACTCGACCTCGACTCCGCGCGTCTCCAGTTGCTCCGTCAGCCACTCGCGCCCGCCGCTCGCGCGCAGAATCAACACGCTTCTGAAAGAGGCGTGCCGCGCGTCCAGCGCACGCAGCAGGGCCTCCGAACCGCCTTCGTCGTCCCCGGGCGGGGCGACAAGGGTGACATCTCGGCCAGGATGCAGATGTGCTCGCGCGGCAGCGGCCGTGGCTGCGCCGACCGCACCGATCACTGTGTTCGATGGCCAGGGCCCGCTGGTCAGCTGCCTAGTCGCACGCACTGCGGACGGGCTGACGAAGACGGCGAGATCGAAGCGCGATAGCCGCGCCAGGGTCGCACGCGCACTCTCCGGATCGGGCGCACCGCTCAGATCAAACGCCGGTACCCAAAGTGCTCGGGCCCCCTCGGCATTCAGCGCCGCGGCGAGCATCCGGCCCGCTTCGTCCGGTCGCGTCACGAGAATCGGATTGGCGAAAGCCGTATTCACTTCGCCAGCAGTTGCAGCGCGCCGCGCGCCTTCAGTTCCGCCACCGCATGCGCGGCAATCGCTTCGCCGTCCGCCATCGGGCCGTCGCTGCTCACCTCGACAAACTCGCCGCTAACGTGATTTCCGACCAGGGCCCGCAATCGCAGCCGCCCATTCTCGATCTCGGCATACGCAGCCAACGGCACTTCACAGCTGCCACCGAGTCCGCGCGACACGGCGCGCTCGGCCATTGCTGCCGCGCGCGTCGCCGCATGTTCAAGCGGCGCAACCGCCAGCGCAGCGTCATCATTCGTTGCCACCACCTCGATGCCAAGCGCACCCTGTCCCGGCGCCGGCAGGAACGTCGATGGCGGCAGGATTTGCCGGATTCGTGCGGCCAGCCCGAGCCGCTTCAGTCCCGCCGCTGCCATCAGCAGCGCATCGAAATCGCCTCGATCCAGCTTCCCCAGCCTTGTGCCGACATTGCCGCGCACGGGCTGGATGGTGAGGTGTGGGTAATGGGCGCGCAACATCAGCTCGCGCCGCAAGCTGGACGTGCCGACCCTGGCGCCGGGGGGCAGTTCGTCGAGCGAGTCAAATCGCGACGACACAAAGCAGTCGCGCGGGTCTTCGCGTTCCATCACGGCCGCCAGACGAAACTCCGGCGCGAGTTCCATCGGCACGTCCTTCAGCGAATGCACCGCCAGATGCGCGCGGCCTTCGATCAGCGCGACCTCAAGCTCCTTGATGAACAGTCCCTTGCCGCCGACTTTCGACAGCGCGCGGTCGAGAATCTGGTCACCACGCGTCGTCATGCCGAGCAGATCGACACGGGCATCCGGATGAAGTTCGCGCAGCCGCGCCTGCACGTGCTCGGCCTGCCACAGTGCCAGCGGGCTTGCGCGGGTTGCGATGATCCAATGTGCCGTCATCGGCACGTCTCCCTTGTTCAACCGGCGCGAACTTTAGCGCGTCTGTTATCTTGCTCGGGCACCCGAATCCTTCGTCCATGACGCAAGACAACTTCGCCCTGCGCGAAGACATCCGCCTGCTTGGTCGCCTGCTCGGCCAGGCGTTGAAGCATTATGAGGGCGAGGCGCTGTATGCGACGGTGGAAGATATCCGCCAGGCAGCGATGCGCTTTTCTCGCAGCGGCAATCCGGAGGATGGACGCCAGCTCGACCGCCTGCTGAAAAAGCTGCCGCGCGATGCCACGGTCAGCGTGGTGCGCGCCTTCAGTTATTTCTCCCATCTGGCCAACATCGCCGAGGACCAGGAGCAGGTCCGCGAAATGCGGCGGGTGCGGCGCCAGCACCAGTCGCTCGCCGGCAGCCTTGAAGACACCTTTGCCCTGCTGTCACAGCGCGGCGTCACGCTCGGAAAGATCCGCGGGCTGCTGCGGCATGCCTGCGTGATGCCGGTCCTGACCGCACATCCGACCGAGGTACGGCGCAAGAGCATTCTCGATGTCGAGCGCGAGATTGCTCGGCTGCTGGACGCACGCGAACTGGCAGCGGCGCTGGAGGACGCCGATGAAGTCGCCGCCATCGATGCGCGCCTCGCGGCGCAGGTCAGCACGGTCTGGCAAACGCGCATGCTGCGCCCGCAGAAGCTCACGGTCGCCGACGAGATCACCAACGCGCTGTCGTACTGGCGCTCGACGTTCTTGCCGGAGATTCCACGGCTATACGCGACGATGGAACATGCGCTCGGCGAGGAGCATCTCGCGCCGTTCCTGCGGCTTGGATCGTGGATCGGTGGTGACCGCGATGGTCACCCCCACGTGACGGCGGCGACGATGCGCGCCGCACTGACGGCGCAGGCCGAATTGATCTTGGATCACTACCTGCGCGAAGTGCACGCGCTTGGAGCCGAACTGTCGATGGCCGCGTTGCTCGTCGAGGTCGATCCGGCGTTGACCGCGCTGGCCGAGCGCAGTCCGGACCGATCGCCACAACGCGCCGATGAGCCATATCGACGCGCGTTGACCGGCATCTATGCCCGCCTGACCGCGACTGCGGAAGCGCTCGACCTGGATGTGCGTGCGCGCAGCGCGCTGGGTGACGCCGCGCCATATCTGGATGCCGTCGCTTTCCACTCGGACCTCCTGGTCGTCGCGGCATCGCTCGCGCACCACAAGAGCCGCGCGCTGGCCGAGCATCGGCTCGCCCCGCTGACGCGCACGGTCGAGGTGTTCGGTTTTCATGGCGCCACGCTCGATCTGCGTCAAAGCTCCGACGTATTCGAGTCCGTGGTCGGTGAGTTGCTCGCTGCAGCCGAGGTCTGCACCGACTACCGCAAGCTGCCGGAAGCTGAGCGCATCAAGCTGCTGTCGCGCGAACTGGCGCACACGCGGCCCCTGGTGTCACCGCACCTCGCGTATTCGGAGCGCACACGCGCCGAGCTCGCCGTGTTCGACGGCGCGCGCGCGTTGCGCGCGACGTTCGGTCCGAACGCGATCGACCGGCACATTGTTTCCCATACCGAATCGCTGTCTGACCTGCTCGAGGTCGCGCTGTTGCAGAAGGAAACGGGACTGCTCACGGGCACCGAGCTGCGCTGCTGCGCGCTGATGGTGGTACCGCTGTTCGAGACAATCGAGGATCTTGAGCACGCGCCGGCGATCATGCGCGATCTGCTCGCGCATCCGGGCCTGCGGCACTTGCTGATCTCCAATGTAGGCGGGCGGCCGCTGCAGGAGGTGATGCTGGGCTATTCGGACAGCAACAAGGACGGAGGATTCCTCGCGTCCAACTGGCACCTCTACAAGACCACGCAACGCCTGTTGGCGTTGTTCGACGAACACGGGGTGCAGTTGCGTCTGTTCCATGGACGCGGCGGCACCGTCGGTCGCGGCGGTGGTCCCAGCTTCGAGGCGATCCTGGCGCAGCCGCCCGGCAGCGTGCGCGGGCAGATCCGACTGACCGAGCAGGGCGAGATCATCCAGGCCAAGTACGCCGACCCACGCATCGGGCGTCGCAACCTTGAACGGCTGGTATCGGCCGTGTTGCAGACAAGCCTGCTGCCGACCCCGCACGAATCTGCGCGCGCTCAAGAGGAGTTCGAAGTGGCGCTGGAAGAAGTCGCGCAGCACGCGCATCGCGCCTATCGCGCATTGGTGTATGAGACCAAAGGATTCGCCGAGTTCTTCTTCAGTGCGACGCCCATCGCCGAGATCATGGAGCTGAATATCGGCAGTCGGCCGGCGTCGAGAAAGGCCACCGGACGCATCGAGGACCTGCGCGCGATCCCGTGGGTTTTCGCGTGGGGCCAGTGCCGCATCGTTCTGCCGGGCTGGTACGGCTTCGGCAGCGGCATCGATGCGTACCTCAAAGCGGGACGCTCGGCATCGTCGCGCAGGCAGCGACTGCAACTGCTGCAGACGATGCTGGCGCGCTGGCCGTTTTTCCGCGCGTTGACCTCGAACATGGAAATGGTGCTGGCAAAGGCCGATCTCGCGGTGGCCGGTCGTTACGCACAACTGGCATCGGACAAGAAGCGCGGTCGGCAGATACTTGCCGCAATCCGACAGGAATTCGAACTGACGCTCAAACACTGGCTCGCAATCAGCGGCCAGCGCGGACTGCTCGAATCAAACCCCGAACTGGCGCGCAGTATCCGCGTACGTCGACCCTATCTCGATCCGCTGAATCATCTGCAAGTGGAGCTGATCAAGCGCCACCGATCTGGCAAGACGGATGAGCGCAGCGATGCGCGGGTGAAGCGCGGGATCCATCTGACGATCAACGGCGTGTCGGCGGGGTTGCGCAATACCGGCTGAGACCGCTATCAAGGAAACAACGGCAACCGGAAATCCGGGCATCGATTCGCGGGGATACGGTCGAGCCCCGTTTCGTTCTCAGGGAGGCAGCAATGATCGTCCGTCGTTCTCGCACTGGGCGCGCGGTGCTCGCGGGCATGCTGGCGATGGTCGCAGCAGCGGCGCAGATCGCTGCGCCGGCCGCGTGGGCACAAAGCGACTGGCCGGCCAAACCGGTCCGCATCATCGTGCCGTACACGCCGGCCGGGTTCACCGACCAGATGGCTCGCATCGTCGCGCAGCGACTGCAGGAGCGCCTGAAGCAGCCCGTGACGATCGACAACAAGCCTGGCGCCAACAGCATCATCGGTGTGGATGCACTGGCGAAGTCAGCACCCGACGGCTACACGTTTGCGGTTGTGATCGCCGCCTTTGCCGCCAACCCGAGTCTGTATCCCAAGCTCCCCTACGATTCGCGCAAGGATCTGACTCCAGTGTCGTTGATCGGCATTGCGCCGTTGATCGCGTCGGTCAACAACAATGCACCGTTCCACAGTGCGCGCGAACTGATCGACTATGCGCGGGCAAATCCGGGCAAGATCAGCTTCGCTTCCTCGGGCAATGGATCGGCGGCCCATCTGACCACGGAGTTGTTCAAGGCAATCACCAGGACCTATATGGTGCACATCCCGTATCGGGGTGCAGCACCTGCCTTGACCGACCTGATGGGTGGGCAGGTTCAGTTGTTCTTCGATGCGGCGTCCGGACTGATCGCGCCGGGCAAAGCGGGCAAGGTGCGTCTGATCGGCGTCGCTGCCGAAAGCCGGCTTGCGGCAGCGCCTGACGTTCCGACCTTCATCGAGCAAGGCTTCAGCGGCTTCACCGGCAGCACCTGGGCCGGCATGCTCGCACCGGCCGGCACGCCGACCGAAGTCGTCCGCCGCATGTCAACGGAAGTCGCAGCGATCGTGCGCACCGACGAGGTCAAGGCGCGCCTCGACAGTATGGGAGTCGTTCCGGTCGGCAGCACCCCGGAGGAGTTCGACCGTTTCATCACTGCCGAGACGGCAAAATGGGGCAAAGTGATTCGCGACGCAAAGGTCACGCCGGAATAATCTGCATGGGCCTGGCACTCGCGGCTGCTGGCACAAGCGAACCGCCCCACGCGCCGCCCAGGGCACGAAGACACCTCAGCTCTTCGCCGCCGCCTTCACGCTCGGCCACTGCCGCCTTGAAATCGGCAACCGCTCAGCCAGGTCCTTGAGCATGACTTCCCAGTGCCCCTCGCCCGCTTCACCATCCTCGTGAACTTCGCCCTTGACGCGCTGGAAGCCGAGGATGGATTTGCGCGCCACTAGCGCGTTGCGATGAATACGGACGAAGCGCTCGCCGAATTCGGTTTCGAGCGACGTCAGTGATTCCTCGGTCAGGTGCTCGCGTTGCGCGGTGCGGATCGTCACGTACTTCAGCTCCGCGCGCAGGTAGACGATCTCGTCGACCGGGATCAGCACCATGCGGCCTCGCTCTGACACCGTCAGATGCGTGCGCTGATTGCCGAGCGTGCGGGCGACTTCCTCCAGCCGTGGCTCGTTCTGGCGCAGCGCCTGCGCGCGCTGCAGGGCGCCCGCCAGGCGCTCGACGCGGACGGGCTTGAGCAGGTAATCCATCGCCTGGACCTCGAACGCCTCGAGCGCGTGTTCATCGAAGGCGGTGACAAAAATCACTGCCGGTGGCGCCTCGCGCGCGGCGAGGTGCCGCGCCACCTCGATGCCGTTCATGCCAGGCATGTGGATGTCGAGCAGCACGATGCCGGGCGCTTCGCGATCAACCATCTCCAGCGCCGCGATGCCGCTGTCGGCTTCGATCACGTCGATATTGCCTTCGGCGCGATCCACTTCGGCCAGCAGCTGGCGCATGCGCACGCGGGCCGGCGGTTCATCATCGACGATCAGGACTTTGAGTGTCACTTCTGCTCCACCGGTATGGTGAGGTTGAGTTCGAATCGGTCGTTGCGCACACGGGTCTCCAGCCGCCCTTCAAGATCGTAAATCAGGGCGAGCCGACCGCGAATATTAGTCAATCCGATCTGGTTGCCTTCGCGCTGGATCGGATCGCGCGCGATCGGGTTGCTGACGAACACCTCCAGGTTGAAGCCGCGCTGCTTGACCTGCACCACGATCTCACAGCGGCCAGCGAGCTTCTCCGCCCCATAGCGTACGGCGTTTTCGATCAGCGGCTGCAGCAGAAGCTGCGGGACCTCGGCACGCGGATGCACGGCACCGATCTGCCAATCGACCTGCAGCCGGTCACCCAGCCGCGTCTGTTCGATCTCGACGTACTTACGGCAGAGGTCGAGTTCCTGTTCGAACGGCACCAGCCTGCGCACGTCGCCCATCACGGCGCGGATCAGTTCCGCGATCGATTCCAGCATGCGCTCGGCACGCGCCGGATCGGTGCGCACGATCGACACTGCGGCATTGAGGCTGTTGAAGAAGAAGTGCGGCCGGATGCGCGATTGCAGCGCCTGGTACTTGGCCTCCGCCAGCACCGGCGAGTAAGCGCGCGCGCGCAATTCGAGGTAGTGCTGGATCACAATGCCCGCGGCCAGCGCGGCGACAAACATGCCGAGCGTCGGCGGACGAAGCCCGCCCTGCGCCGTCGCGGTCAGGATTGGCACGACGATCAGCACCGCCAGTACCGGAACGCCCCAGGCGATCGCGCGCTGGACCATGGCCGAAAGCGGCGGCAGGCCACGCCGCGCCAGGCACCAGATCAGCAGCGACACGAGCGTGGCCGGTTCAATGACTGCAGCCAGCGCAAGGAACCCGCGCGGAATGGCAGATGATGACTCGGCGACAATCGCCGCCCCGACCAATGCCGCGACGTTGACGCCGATCGCCACGCGCAGGATCACGCCGAAGTTGCAGCCATCGGGTACCACCAGACGCGGCGTCGGCGCCGCGGTTTCGTCACGCGAGCCGATGTAGATGTCGACTTTTCCTGGGGCTCTTCGCACGTACTTATACTTCCCGGTAGTTGTCCGGACGCGAATCAATCGAAACCCGGCGCGTCCGTAAAGGTCGCATCATCGCCTTGCGCGGCCCCGCGAAGCAAGCAGGCTCACTCGCCATGTCAAAGAAAGCGTCATCTCTGCACGCCAAGCAAAGCGGGTGGTCCGGCCGTTTCAGCGAACCGGTGGCGGATTTCGTGCTGCGCTACACGGCGAGCATCGGGTTCGATCATCGGCTGGCAATGGCGGATATCGAAGGCTCGCTTGCGCACGCCGCGATGCTGGCGCATGTCGGGGTGCTGACTTCCGCTGACCTGGCGGCGATCGAGAAAGGCCTGGCGCAGATTCGCGCTGAGATCGAGCGCGGCGAGTTCAACTGGCTGCTCGAACTGGAAGACGTCCACCTGAACATCGAGAAGCGGCTGACTGACCTGATCGGTGAGGCCGGCAAGCGATTGCACACGGGCCGCTCACGCAACGATCAGATCGCCACCGACGTGCGGCTGTGGTTGCGCGGCGAAGTCGATCACATCGTGAATGCGCTGACCCAGATGCAGCGCGCGCTGGTCGCGCAGGCGGCCACTCACGCGGCCACGGTGATGCCCGGTTTCACCCACCTGCAGGTCGCACAGCCCGTAACCTTCGGGCACCACTTGCTGGCTTACGTCGAGATGTTCGAGCGCGATCGGGAACGCCTGCTCGATACCCGCAAGCGCCTGAATCGACTGCCGCTGGGCGCGGCGGCGCTGGCCGGCACGACCTTTCCGATCGATCGCGCATTCGTGGCGAAACGGCTGGGCTTCGAGGCGATCTGCGAAAACTCGCTCGACGCCGTCAGCGATCGCGACTTCGCGATCGAGTTCTGCGCCGTTGGCGCCATGCTGATGATGCATGTGTCTCGCTTGAGCGAGGAACTGGTGCTGTGGATGAATCCGCGCTTCGCTTTCGTGCGGCTGCCGGATCGATTCACGACCGGCTCGTCGATCATGCCGCAGAAGAGGAATCCGGACGTCGCCGAACTCGCGCGCGGGAAAACGGGCCGGGTCTATGGCAGCCTCACCGCTCTGCTGACGCTGATGAAGGGCCAGCCGCTCGCCTACAACAAGGACAACCAGGAGGACAAGGAGCCGCTGTTCGACACCGTCGACACGGTACTCGATACCCTGCGCGCGTTTGCTGAGATGCTGCCCGGGATCGAAGTCAACCCCGAGGCGATGCGGCGCGCAGCCGAGGAAGGATTTTCGACGGCGACCGACTTGGCCGATTACCTCGTGCGCAAGGGCCTGCCGTTCCGCGATGCGCACGAGGCGGTGGC
>DAITAC010000241.1:0-2342 GCA_036824465.1 Burkholderiaceae bacterium | reverse complement strand
TCGACGCTCTCAGGGATGCCGACACTCGCCTGGATCGCGACGGCCCGCCGCCCGAGCTCCCGGAGCTCGCGGCACAGCACTTCGGCTTTGTGGGCGCTGTTGTAGTAATTGACGGCGACGTCGCAGCCCGCCGTGGCGAGCTTGACTGCGATCGCGCGGCCGATGCCGCGGGCGGCACCCGTCACGAGCGCGACTTTTCCGGCCAACGGGGCGGTCATGGTGGGGATTCCGGTGTGCGGTTGCGTTCTTGTTGGCGTGGTTGCGTCGCGGTCCTGCGTCGGTCGGCCCGCGCCGTTGCCGCGGCAAGCTGCATGGGCGACTTTGGATGTTAACCCGCTGCTCACGACCCGCCGCGCGACAGTGCAGGCGCGGATCAGCCGTTGGGCCTCGAGGCAGCAGTGCTTCCTTACGCTATGCCAGACATCGGCAGCCCAGAGCAGGCTGCGACTCGAATCCTCGATTGGGACCGAGGTCTGCACAGCGTCCGGCGCTTACGCATCGATCCACGCCCGGACCGGCGGGTCGTGTGGGAGATCCTGCGTGACCGGGAGGAAGACGTGCTTGTACCAAGGGGCAGGGTCACGTTGCGCACGTGCGCGTGGCCGTTCGACCGGTATTCGTCGGAGGCTATCCTGGCGACAGTCCACGCCCAGAGGTCGAACCGGTCGAATAGCCGGTGAAGTCGTCGACGGTGTCGGGGATTGTCCGCAAGTGGGTCATCATGCTCGCCTGGTTGGGGAGCAGCAGCGCGGCGCCCCCAGCGGCCACGCCGGACACCTGGGACAGCGACAGCCCGCGCACTGGCCGCACGGCGCCGGTCTGAGGGTCGACGATCGTCGTCCGGTCCGCGGGGGCATCGGCGAAGGGGTCCCAGACCCGGATGTCTTCCGTGAAGGCGCCGTCGAGCCCGCGCAGCACCTTGATCGACTGTACGCTAGCGCACTGACCCTGCTTAGTCGAAGGAGTAAGGTAAACGCACGATTTCATTGCACGCCGGTCAGGCCCAAGGATTGTGGTTTTCTGGCCATTGTCAGGGGTGTTGCGCATGAACAAATCTCAAATTCGAGGCGTGGCGAACAATCCCATAGGAAACGTCCGGCAAGAAGAGGGCAAGGTGGCGGGAAGGATGGCGCAGCAGGCGAAAGGCCTGGATCAGCAGTCTTTCGGCCAGACCCAAAACGCAGTCGGCGATATCGAAGACGTCACCAAGGGCGAAGGGCAGCGCAATGAATGGCATTGTCGTCGCCCCCTGACAACCGTCTTCACTCGGAACACGACGTGATACCGAGCCCGCTTCCGTCCGATGCCGCAGCGGGTGCCGCTTGGCGGCTTGCACCGCGTCTCGAGGCGCCGATGGAGGCGGCGGTGGACGATAACGCCTCGATCCCGTACAGCAGGAGAACAATGTGTTAGACGTGCCGACTCGACCAGCCGCAAAGGTTGGCCTGCGCCCCGGCCGCGCGAATCTGCTCCGCTGCCTGCGTGGACGCGCCAGCGAGCGTCCGGATGTCGCCGCATTCTTGTGCCCGATCGATGACCCGTCGAAGCGAACGGCGATGACTTACGCGCAACTCGACCGCCGCGCACGCGCGATCGCAGCCTGCCTTCAGGACATGGACCTCGCGGGCCAGCGCGTCATGCTTGCGTATCCGCCCGGCCTCGAATTCATCACGGCCTTCTTCGGCGCACTCTACGCGGGCTGCGTTGCCGTCCCTACCTACCTGCCGCGCCACCGCACGCTCGCTCTGTTCGAGGCGCTCGCCAGCGACGCCGGCGCGCCCGTCGCCCTCAGCACTGCGGCCGCGATCGCCCAGTTCAAGCCGATGGCCGGCCGGGCCGCGGGGATTCCGTGGCTTGCGACGGACGAGATCGCCGACGCGCGCGCCGAAGGCTGGGTTGAACACGACCCCGCCCGGGACTCCCTCGCGATGATCCAGTACACGTCCGGCTCCACCAGCAGGCCGAAAGGCGTCATGCTGAGTCACGCCAACCTCATCGAAAACACGCGCGCGATCTGTGACGCCTTCGAAGTTCGGGACAACACCACGGCCGTTTTCTGGCTTCCGGCGTACCACGACATGGGGCTCATCGGTGGTGTCCTCGCGCCCGTTTTCTCCGGGGGGACCATCATCGTCATGGCCCCCGCGACGTTCCTCAAGAATCCCTTCCTCTGGCTCGACGCGATCAGCAAGTCCGGCGCAGCGATCTCCGGCGGGCCCAACTTCGCCTACGATCTGTGCGTTCGCAAGATTACGGCGGAGCAACGCGCCAACCTCGACCTCTCCTCCTGGTCCCTCGCTTTCATTGGCGCCGAGGCGGTCCGGCCCGCGACGCTCGACCGT
>DAITAC010000145.1:5782-7794 GCA_036824465.1 Burkholderiaceae bacterium | reverse complement strand
CCGGCCAGGACCCGCCGCGAGACGGAAACCCACGCCTTTCCGTCAAGCGGTCATTCGCCACGACGCAGTGCAGAGTTCGGCCCCGGCTGGGCGGCGCAGAACGACGAGCAACCGCAATGTCGCGGCCGCCGGGAAGCACGTTGCCTCACATAGGCGCAAATCCAAGCGGGTCGTCCTCGCTCACAGCATGAACTCGCCCGCAAGTCAGGCTCGCGGCGTTATTACGCCTCGTGGTTGCGGACTAAGCGAGGGGAGCAACGATGCAGTAACGCGCCAATGATCCGCGTGGCGTCTCGAACCTCTTAGACGGCATGCGCATTGCGCAGATCACGATTCCCGAGCGCCGTTCGATCATGGTGCGGCGAGCGCTGTTGACGCAGAACGCTGCTCCGAGCGTCGTTCTTGTGCCTCTGGACGGCTATCGTCGAAAAACATCATCCACACGCCTGCCACCTCGATGATGTCACCAGCCATCAGCAGATGCGCCTTCGAGCCGAGACTGGTGCCGTTGACCATAGGGAACTCTTCGCCCTTGACGTGTGCGATGAAGTAACCGTTCGGGCGGCGCGTGACGACCGCAATCTGATGCCCGCGGCGCCCGAACCTTGTGATTTCCTTCTTGAGTCGCAGTTCATGGCCCGCCGTAGGGCCGGACAGTATGTGTAACATCGGCCAACTGCTTCCCGGCACTTCGTCGATGTTGCGGAGTGGGGGACTCTGGACCGCCGGGTGCGCCTGATCGAAGAACCCATGCGGCGACGAGTACGCGGTGTCGTGTTCGATGTCGCCGTCCGTCTCAGAACCGCTGTCGGGGAGGAACTTCAGTCGGTACTCGCCAATTTCGATGCGATCGCCGAACTGCAGTGGGTGACTCCTGATCGCTTCGCCATTGACGAAGGTGCCGTTGGTGGAATCCAGGTCGTCGAGATAGAAATCCTCAGCGCGGCGGCGCACGACGGCATGCTCGCCGCTGACGCCGCGATCGTCGATGACTACATCATTGACTCGGCGCCGACCAATCGTGGTCCGGTCCTTGGACAGACGGACCTCACGCAACTCGACGCCGTCAAGCATCACCAGCAGTTTTGCCATGGTCACTTCGTTCGTTCGGTCGACTGCGGTCTTGTGATTCGCTATCAAAGTGCTGCGGTACCGTTGAGGCGCCTTGTTCCGCACATCGCGGGGCGACCCGAAATCTGGGTTGCTCAAACTTCTTGCTCCGAGCGTGGGAACCGGCACCCATGTCGTACCGCTTGTGCTGCTCCCCACGCCCGCGGTACAGGCGTCCACGCGGGTCAATGGTGGAGGACGCTGCAAGTCCCGTGCCGTCATTGAAAAACCCAATTAATTCAAAGCCAAAGTGACTCCGTCGAGCCGGCGCCAGATCGGCCGTGTAAAGATTCTCGACACTACGCGGCTGCCGCCATCAAACCCGAGCCCGTGTCGAACCGCGTCTCGCAGTTCAGACCCCTGGGCGATCGTCCCGGGTCATTGCCGTGGCCCCTGGTCCGAAGTTCTCCCGGTGCGCAGTTCGATCGTTCACTTTGAGGAGCTGGTGGCGTCGCACTATCCCGTGCGTGATGCTTTCCGGTCCTGCCGGATCATCTCCGCCCCGCGCTCGGCGATCATCAGCACAGGCGAGTTGGTGTTGCCGGACGTGATCGTCGGCATGATCGACGCATCGACGATGCGCAATCGGTCGACGCCGAGCATGCGCAGGCGCGGATCGACCACCGCCATTGGATCCTCGGGGCGCCCCATCTTGCAGGTGCCGATCGGATGGAAGATTGTCGTTCCGATGTCGCCGGCGGCGTGCACGAGTTCGGCGTCGCTCTGTACCTGCGGTCCCGGCAGGAATTCGTCGGGCGCATATCGCGCGAGCGCTGGCGCCTGCGCAATACGCCGCGTCAGTCGCAGCGAATCGACGGCCACCTGGTGGTCTTCCGCGGTCGAGAGATAGTTCGGCTGGATCACGGGCGCCTCGCGCGGATCGGCGCTCTTGATGCGGATGT
>DAITAC010000145.1:3034-5682 GCA_036824465.1 Burkholderiaceae bacterium | reverse complement strand
TAGTTCGGCTGGATCACGGGCGCCTCGCGCGGATCGGCGCTCTTGATGCGGATGTGTCCGCGCGAGGTCGGGCGCAGGTTGCATACGCTCGCGGTGAAGGCGGGGAATGGATGCAACGGATCGCCGAACTTGTCCAGCGTCAGTGGCTGCACATGGAACTCAATGTTCGGCGTTGCATGTTCGCTGGATGAGCGCGTGAAGCCGCCGAGCTGCGATGGTGCCATCGTCAGCGGGCCGGTGCGGAACAGCGCGTATTCGAGCGCCATCTTGGCCTTGCCGATCCAGCTGTTGGCGAGCTTGTTCAGCGTGAGCACGTTCTGCACCTTGAACCCCATGCGCAGCTGCAGGTGATCCTGCAGGTTCTCACCGACGCCGGGCAGCTCGTGCGCGACCGCGATGCCGTGCTGCTGCAGCAGCACGGCGGGGCCGATGCCGGAGAGCTGCAGGATCTGCGCGGTGCCGATCGAGCCGGCAGCCATCACGGTCTCGATGCGTGCCTCGGCAAAGAGCCGCTCGCCGCCACGCACGAACTCAACGCCGGCAGCACGCCGGTTCTCGATGCGCAGTCGCGTGACCTGCGCATCGGTGACGACGGTGAGATTCTTGCGGTGCGCGATCGGATGCAGGAACGCCTTCGACGTATTCAGCCGTACGCCGCGCCGCTGGTTGACCTCGAATTTGCCGGCGCCCTCGTTGTCGCCGCCGTTGAAGTCCTCCGTGCGCGGAATGCCGGTCTCGACCATCGCGGCGCGGAACGCGTTCAGGATCTCCCATTCGAGGCGCTGCTGCTCCACGCGCCATTCGCCGCCGGCGCCGTGTGCCTCGTTCGCGCCGCGCCAGTGATCCTCGCTGCGCTTGAAGAGCGGCAGCACGTTGTCCCATGACCAGCCAGAGTCGCCGGCGAGCGCGGCCCATTCGTCGTAGTCGCGCTTCTGTCCGCGCATGTAGACCATCGCGTTGATCGACGAACAGCCGCCGAGCACCTTGCCGCGCGCATAGATGATCGAGCGTCCATTCAGCCCATCGCAGGGCTCGGTGCGGTAGCACCAGTCGGTACGCGGATTGTTGATGCAGTAGAGATACCCGACCGGAATGTGAATCCAGATCCAGTCGTCGCGGCCGCCCGCCTCGATCAGCAGCACCGCAATGTCCGCGTCGGCGGATAGCCGGTTGGCGAGCAGACAGCCCGCCGTGCCCGCGCCGACGATCACATAGTCAAAGGTGCCGAACGGCTTCGACGGCGCGTTGCTCATGTCCTGCAATCCCCCTCTGATCGGCGCACGAAGGCGAGCTTCTGGCTCGTGCGACTGCAGCGATTCTGCGCCGTGCCCCGCGCACGGGCAACGTCGCCAGGCGCGAGGAGCCGCAGGCCAGCTCGTCGCATTCGAGTGCCGAGGCCACGCGCTTGACGTGATGCACTCGTGTCGACTTGTCGCCGTCGGCACGCAAGAAAGAACAGGGCGCTTGCCCCCGATCGGCTCCTCGTCAATCAACTTGCCGCTGATCACAGAGGCCGCGGCTTTGCCTTTCAGCGCTCATGCCCAGCTCAGATCGTGGCGTTTGAGCGGCAGCGATCGGATGCGCTTGCCGATGGCGCGCGAAACGGCGTTGCACACGGCGGGCGCGAGAGGGAGGATGGCCGGTTCGCCATGACCGCCCCAGAAACCGCCCGAGGGCACGAGCACGGTCTCGACCGTCGGCATCGCGTCGATCTGCAGCAGCGGGAAGTCGTGGAAATTCGATTCCACGATCCGCCCCTTCTTCACGTTGTTCTCCTGGTACAGCACGGCACTCAGGCCAAACACCACATTGCTTTCGGCCTGCGCACGACAGGTATCCGGATTCACGACATGGCCAGAATCGATGGCGACAACGATGCGGTGGACCTTCACTGCACCCTTCGCGCTTACTGACACCTCCGCGACCATGGCAGCGTAACTGCCGAAGCCGTAGGCGAGCGCCACGCCACGATGCACGCCCGACGGCAGCGCGGCTCCCCAGCCAGCGGCCTTGGCCACCGCTTCGAGCACGAGACGGTTCTTGTCCCCATCCTTCAACATCGCCAGGCGGTACTCGACCGGATCCCTACCCGCCGCGATCGCCAGTTCGTCGATGAAACACTCGCGATAGAACTCGTTCTGCTGGCCCGGTGCGCGCCAGAAGCCGACCGGGACATGGCCGTTGCGCATCGCATAGTCGACCTGCTGGTTCGGCACCGCGTAGGGCATGTCGTTGAAAGCGCGCACCGCCGTGAAGTCGATGCCGTCCTTCATCGTTGTCTGTGGCATCAGAACCCGGACAATCGACGGACAGGCGATCTTCGTGTGCATGGCAATGACGTTTCCCTGCGCATCAAGGCCCGCCTTCATGCGCACGAGGCTGGCCGGGCGATAGAAGCCATGCTGCATGTCCTCTTCGCGCGACCACATCATCTTGATCGGCACACCCGGCATCGCCTTGGCGATCGCCACACCCTGTCTGACGAAATCCTGGGGACCGCCACGGCGGCCAAAGCCGCCGCCGAGCATCATCTTGTGCACCTCGACCTTCTCGAGCGGCAGACCCGCAACTTCTGCCGCGGCTGCCATGGACGCTTCCGCGTTCTGCGTGGACGTCCACACTTCCAGAAACCCCTCCGGCTTCAGCCA
>DAITAC010000145.1:0-2934 GCA_036824465.1 Burkholderiaceae bacterium | reverse complement strand
AAGTTGTCTTCGCGCACGATCCTCTTCATGCCACGCATCTTTTCCGCGTCGCGTGCATCGACGCTCGTGACCTTGCCACCGAACACCGGACATTGCGCGATCGAGGCGTGCAGCATTCCGGGCAGCGTGACGTCGACGCCGAAGACAGGCTTGCCAAGGACCTTGTCAGGGATATCGAGACGGTGCAGCGGCTTGCCGGCAATCTTCCAGTCCCTCGGGTCGCGCAGCTTGACCTCTTTGGGAGGCGCCAGCTTCGCTGCCGCCGTAGCGACCTCGCCGTAGCGGAGTTTTCTCTTGCTTGAACTGTGCGAGATGACACCGCGCTCGACGCCGCACTCAGAGGCGGGAACCTTCCATTGCGCGGCCGCGGCCGCGATCAGCATCTCGCGTGCGCTCGCGCCTGCCTTGCGCACATAGTCCTGCGATGACCGCACGCCCTGGCTTCCGCCGGTGGACATCGAGCCCCAGATGCGATTGCGCCGGATGTGCTCGTTGGGCGAGGCGAACTCCGTGCTCACTTTGTTCCAGTCGCAGTCGAGTTCTTCGGCGACGAGCTGCGCCAGTGCGGTCAACGTGCCCTGGCCCATCTCGGAGCGGGCGATGCGAATGACGACACGGTCATCGAGGTGAATCAGGATCCACGCATTCACTTCCGGCGCAGCCGCGCCACCGGCAGCGGTGGATGCGAGCGGGAAACAGAATTCAATGGCGAGTCCACCACCCAGCGCAGCGGAAACTTTCAGGAACTCACGACGGGACGCAGCGATCGTCATGGTGGCTCTCCTCAGGATTTCCGGCCGGTTGACGTTGCCGGACTCTCAGCGAGCGCATGGATCGCTTTCCTGACGCGGGCGTACGTTCCGCAGCGGCACAGATTAGTCATCGTCGCGTCGATGTCCGCATCGGACGGCCTCGGATTCTTCGCGAGCAGGGCGGCGGCGGACATCATCATCCCCGACTGGCAGTATCCGCACTGGGGAACCTCATGTTCAATCCATGCCTGCTGGATGCGATGCAGGCCGTCCCTGGACAGGCCCTCGATCGTGACGATCTTCTTGCCCACGGTTGCCGAGACCGGCAGCGTGCAGGAACGCACCGGCTCGCCATCGATGTGTACGGTGCAAGCGCCGCAGACCGATACCCCGCAGCTGTACTTGGTGCCGGGCAGGTTAAGGTGATCGCGCAGAACCCAAAGCAGCGGCATTTCGGGTTCGACGTCGACGCGATGCGCGCGACCATTGACGGTGAGATCCAGCATTCGCGATTTCTCCGAACAGTAAGCAAGGCAAAACAACGGAAGTATGAGTTTGCCAAGCAAAAAACAAAGATAGGCGTTTGCACTGGATCGCACTGGACGCAAGTCAAAACGCGATGAAGTGACTCATCTGCGCGGTCCTGCAGAAGCGGTATTCCATGTGACCGCGGTCGGCAAGTGGCGTGCGCCGCGTGACGGCTTCAGGCCATCGGTCACACGCTTGGTTTTCGCATTTGATATCGGTCAATCAGAGCGCGCAAGGCGGGTGTGATTTCTTTCATTTAACAAGCGCTCCGCTTCTGCGGTGACAGACCGTATCGTCAATGCTCACGCTCGCGCGACGCAAATCCGATTCGGTGAGCTGCGGCGTCCCAACACGGGCATAGGTTGAGGACTTGGTGGATGGCCTCGCGCCAAGAGGGCGAGCTGCGCTACTCGCCCGCGTGCCCGGCCGCGATCTGCCGGCCACCTTGCGCTTCCGGCGCCTGCTGCTCCAACCGCAGGCGCGAGACGATGGCGACAACCGCGCCACCCGTCAGCGCCAGGCCGCCCATCCAGAGCAGCAGAACGGTCAGGTTCGCAAGGTCGAAACTCGGCCAGCTGACTCTGATTAGCGCGTCCCAGCGTTCATTCATCCAGTGCCAGCCGGTGTGCGCGACGATCGCCGCGAGGATGATCGTTCCGACCCGCCCGGGCAGGAGCGTGCGCCTCACGAGCGCGAGCGCGGGCAGCATGAAGCTCAGGACGAGGATCTGGCCGATCTCGATACCGAGATTGAACGCGAACAGCGACACGAGCAGGTGTGTGCCGGCGAACTGCAGATCCTCCTTCAGGCCATAGGAAAAGCCGAAGCCGTGGACCAGGCCAAACAGCATTGTGAGCAGCAGTCGACGCCGCACGTCGACGCCGACAATGTCCTCCAGCGCCATGTAGACGATCGACATCGCGATGGCCAACTCGACGAAGGGCGGAAACCAGGCCCCGCCGGGCGCCAGATTGAAAGCCGAGCCGATCAGCGTGAACGAGTGCGCGAGCGTGAACCCTGTGATGACGGTCAGCAGTTGCCGCATCCCGCGCAGCGGTATGACGACGCAGAGGAGAAACAGCAGATGGTCGTATCCGGAAACGATGTGCACGACGCCCAGCCCGATGAACCCGGCCGCCGCGCGCAGCCACGTGGGATTGAGCGCAACCGTTCCGGAGCGGCTCGTGATCACCATGGCGCGCCCTGGCTCGCCCAGCGGCTGATAGCGAATGGTGAGCTTCAGGAAGTCGCCGAGTTCGCGTGCCGCAGCGGTGCGTACCGTGAACTCGGAACTGGGTGACACGATGGCAAACGTGAAATGTGCATCGACATAACCCTGGTCGATGACAATGCTGGTGCCGGGCTCAATTGGCGTGACGACATGAGCCAGCGCCTTCTCGTAGCTCTCGAACGCACGATCGGACGGTAGCGCAAGGCGGCCCAGCGCGCGCTGCGCCGCCAGCGCGCGACCGTCCTCGAACAGCGTGACGTCGTGCTGCAGACCCTCGAGCGCACGTGCAATCGCGGGTCCCGCGTTGTCTACGTCGATCTCCGCGCCCTTGACCGGAAACTTGGCCGCCTTGAAAAGATAAAGCGGGGCTCGGATCACCAGATGCGCTTCGTTCCGATCGATCGTGATGAACGAATTCATCAC